>NC_012691.1:1620833-2329166 GCF_000023065.1 Tolumonas auensis DSM 9187 | reverse complement strand
TGCAAACAGCGCGCGAAGTGAATGCCGACATTATCGGTTTATCGGGTTTGATTACTCCGTCACTGGATGAAATGGTCCATGTCGCGAAAGAGATGGAGCGTCAGGGCTTTAAGATCCCACTGATGATCGGTGGCGCGACCACATCCAAAGCGCATACTGCCGTGAAAATTGAACAGAACTACAGTGAGCCTGTGGTTTATGTTTCCAACGCGTCCCGTGCCGTCGGTGTGGTGCAGAATCTGCTCAGTCAGGAACAGAAAGCCACTTTTGTTGAGCGTCTGCGCCAGGAATATGTGCTGGTGCGTGAACAGCACAGCCGTAAACAACCCCGTACACCACCGGTCACGCTGGAAGAAGCTCGTGCTAATGCGCTGAAACTCGACTGGCAGAATTATCAGCCGCCGAAACCCAAACAATTGGGCGTCAAGGTCATTGACGATGTCGCTATTGCGACACTGCGCGACTATATCGACTGGACGCAATTCTTCCTGAGCTGGGAGCTGGCGGGTAAATTCCCACGGATTTTGGAAGATGAAGTGGTGGGCGAAGAAGCGAAACGTCTCTATCACGATGCCCTGGCGATGCTGGATCGTTTACAGACGTCCGGTGAAGTTAAAGTCAGTGGCATTATCGGTCTGTTTGCCGCAAACCGGGTGGGTGATGATGTTGAAATTTACACTGACGAGTCACGCAGTCAGGTAGCGCAGACGTTCCATTTCCTGCGTCAGCAGACCAATAAAGTGATGCAGGCCCGTAATGGCGAAGTGTTCCCGAATTACTGTCTGGCCGATTTTATTGCACCGAAAGAGAGTGGTGTTGCTGATTACTTTGGTAGTTTTGCGGTAACCGGTGGGATTGGTGAAGCCGAGTTGGCAGAGCAGTATAAAGCTGCCGGCGATGACTATAATGCGATTCTGATTCAGGCGGTCTGCGATCGTCTGGCGGAGGCGTTTGCTGAATACCTGCATGCTCAGGTGCGTAAAGAATACTGGGGCTATGCCGCGGATGAAAATCTGACCAATGAAGAGCTGATCCGCGAGAATTATCAGGGTATCCGCCCGGCACCGGGTTATCCTGCCTGTCCGGAACACACCGAAAAAGGTACGCTGTGGCAGTTACTGGGCGTGGAGCAGGCAATTGGTATGAAGCTGACCGATTCCTATGCCATGTTACCGGCAGCAGCTGTATCTGGTTTCTATTTCAGTCATCCGCAGTGTAAATATTTTGCGGTGGCCGGAATACAAAAAGACCAGGTTGAAGACTATGCGGCCCGTAAGGGAATGACTCTGGCTGAGGCTGAGCGCTGGCTGGCGCCAAACCTGGCTTACGATGTCGAATAGACATTACAGTCTATATGATTTTTCAGGGCCCATCGCGGGCCCTGTGTGTTTTTTGAGCAAAAAAATAAACCAAGGTTGAGCACAGATCACAAG
This sequence comes from Tolumonas auensis DSM 9187, assembly GCF_000023065.1. Classification (NCBI taxonomy): domain Bacteria; kingdom Pseudomonadati; phylum Pseudomonadota; class Gammaproteobacteria; order Aeromonadales; family Aeromonadaceae; genus Tolumonas; species Tolumonas auensis. The sequence continues at coordinate 2,327,733 of NC_012691.1, read as the reverse complement.
AACTGCAATTTTCTTGTAAAGGTTCCGAATGTAGCATTGAACTAATGATCTAAGCCCTATAATCTGGCTACCTCTTGGCAGAGGGTGATTTCTGTTACGTTATGAATAATAAAGGATAGCGGGTATGCTGAAAAATATATTGATTGTTATTGAACAGGCAGTAAACAAATGCCTGGATCTGGATTTAACTAAATTTAATAAAATTGAAATCGTGGTTAGCGCCAGCCAGAAGACTCTGCCCGTTGAGTTTGTAAAAGAGTTGCTGCGGATCCAGACCCAGTGCGGTTCACCGGTAGAATTACTGACTACCAAGGGAACCGGCGGCCATCACGTTGAAATGTATCTGGCCTGGTTGTTAGGTCGTCACATTGAAAAGATGCCGGATGCTAATATCACCGTTATTGCCAACGATATTGATGCTGAAAGCTTACTGAGCAATTGTATCGATGAAGAATATCATGAGCGTATCTGCATTATTCAGGACGGTACACCCGCATCTGCAGAGTTGAAACTTGAAAAGCCTGCACAGAAAAAAGCACCGGTAGAAACAGCTTCAGCTGCACCGGCCGAAGAGAAAGTGAAGCAGGCGGATAGCAAGCTGATTTCTAAACTGATGGAACGCAACGATATTCTGGAAGCGCGTCATCCAATCACCGGCGAACCACTGCCTTCACCAATAAATAGTTAATGTTTTTATGTAATTATTCATTGCTGATATGAATCAGTCCGGTAAAAAATGCCAACGCGACCTGGATGCGTTGGCTTATTTTTTTCAGAACCCGCCTCATCTTCCCGGTATAAAATGCAAAATCGCCGAGCTGTCTGATCTTCCTGCATTACTGCATATGGAACGGTATTGTTTTAATCCTTTTCTGGCATTTGGCCGGCGGCGCTGGCGTTATCTGATTGCAAAATCTTCATGTAGCACCATTCTGTTATTTCAGCAGGAAACACTGGTGGCCTATCTTTGCCTGTTGCCTCATCGGGGCTGGCAGGGGCTGGAGATCCGTTCTCTGGCCGTGCATTGGTTACACCGTCAAAAAGGGCTGGGGCGCTGGCTGATGCATCTGTCACAGTCGTTAGCACAACAGTGGCATCTGAAGTCTCTCTATCTGTCAGTTGATTGTGAGAATACAGCCGCCCGGACGTTGTATCAGCAATCAGGTCTGCAAACTTCAGCAAAGCTGGCTGATTACTATGGCATGGACAGACACGGGCTGCGGATGCGGCTTGATTTTCGGGACTGACTTGTTTTTTGGACTGACTTGGTTTTTTTGAACTAACTTAGTTTTTGGGAACAGGTCGCCGGTAACGTGGAGTGACCCGAGGGGCGGTCGGGCTTGATACTAAGCATCACATCAAGCCCCTCTCGTTACGGAGTCACTCTATGAAAGTCGCTATTATCGGTGCCGGCAGCACGGTGTTCATGCGTAATATCGTGCGCGATTTGCTGCAGCAACCTGCCTTAACATCCACCCATATTGCTTTGCAGGATATCGACAGCAAACGCCTTCAGGAATCACAACTGGTCGCCCGACAGATCATTTCCGCGCTGAAGGTTCCGGCTACGGTAAGCGCCAGTCTGGATCGCCGTGAAGTATTACAGGGCGCGAATGTGGTTATCACCATGTTTCAGGTTGGCGGTTATAAACCCAGTACGGTTGTTGATTTTGATATTCCGAAAAAATACGGTTTACGTCAGACCATCGCGGATACATTAGGCATTGGCGGTATCATGCGTGGCTTACGTACGGTGCCGGTACTGGTGGATGTTGCCCGTGAGATGCGGGAATTGTGCCCCAATGCGTTGCTGATGAACTACGTTAACCCGATGGCGATCTTAAGTCTGGCGGTACAACGTATGGTGCCGGAAATCCAGTATGTCGGTCTGTGCCATTCTGTGCAGGGAACGGCGGAAGAATTGGCGCATGATCTGGGTGTTGAGCCAGCGAATCTGGTTTACACCTGTGCCGGTATCAACCATATGGCGTTTTATAACCAATTTACGCAGCGTCTGCCGGATGGCTCAACAGAAGATCTCTATCCGCGTCTGAAAGCGCTGGCGGCGGAAGGTAAAGTGCCGGATGGTAACCGGGTACGGTATGAAATTCTGCGTAAATTCGGTTATTTCGTAACGGAATCGAGCGAACATTTTGCCGAATATTCACCGTGGTTTATTAAACGGGATCGTCCCGATCTGATCGAGAAATTCAATATTCCGCTGGATGAATATCCGCGCCGCTGTGAAAAACAGATGGCGGATTGGGCGGCAGAGCTGCAGCGCATCGAAACGCAGCATGACATCGAAATCAAGCAGAGTCGTGAATATGCTGCCTCCATCATCAACTCGCTGGCGACCGGTGAACCATCCGTCATTTACGGTAACGTGCTGAACAACGGGTTGATCGATAATCTGCCGCAGGATTGTGCGGTCGAGGTGGCTTGTCTGGTGGATCGCAACGGTGTGCAACCGGTGAAATTCGGCAACGTACAACCACAACTGGCAGCGTTAATGCGCACCAACGTCAATGTACAGCAGCTGACAGTGGAAGCATTGATGACGGAAAATCCGGAATATATTTATCATGCCGCTTACCTGGATCCGCATACCAGTGCCGAACTGGATTTAGATCAGATCCATGATCTGGTCGATGACTTGCGCCGTGCGCACGGTGACTGGTTACCTAAATTTGCACGTCTGTAATGACCGGCAGGCAGGGAAGAGGAGACAGCATTATGCTGTCTCTTTTTCTATGGGTAGTAGCAGTGCACCGGCATTGCTGCGGGTATTCAGGCGATATTGGTGTGGTGTTACGCCGACCAGTTTATGAAATGATTCGTAGAAACGGCTCATGGCACTGAAGCCGGTGGTGAGTGAAATATCCAGTATTGAACGATTGGTTTCCGCCAGTAACGCGCGGGCATGGTTCACTTTCATCATGGTGATGTGATCTTTGATGGAATAACCCATCACTTGCTTAAACAGATTCATCGCATAATTCGGGTGTAATTGCACCTTTGCGGCTACTTCGTTAACCCGGATCGCTTCATGATAATGTTCGGCAATAAAGCTCAGCATCTGCTGGATGTAGCGGATTTTACGTTCATTCATCTGCAGACTGTGCAGTTTACCGGGGGAGGTGTGCAGCAGTTCTTCCCAGCCGGAGACAGCCACGCGTTTGATCATCAGCGTGATCTCTTCCTGCATCAGCTGATATAAACCGTGCGAATGACAGAGACTGTCATTGTGCCAGCGACGCAGTTCGTGTGAACCAAACAAATCTTTTGCGGTTGAGATCACGACGCTGCCATGCAGGACTTTATTCAGTAGCAGATCATCAACCGGCAGACCCAGAAAACGGGACAGCGGAATGTTGATGACCCCCATCTGAGTGCAGTTTTCACACTCAATCAGGCGATGAGGGATCACTCCCCAGAACAAGCCGATATGTCCTTCCGGGAGTTGGATTAATTGGTCATTGATAAGATAACGGACCGGGCCGCCAAACGGAATGTTCACTTCCACCTGTCGATGCCAGTGATAGCCCGGCATATCGCCGGGCTGACGGAACTCCACACTTAATACTTCATCGGCCTGTAGCCAGCTTAATGGGCTTATTTCCGTCGGATCTTGCATTTTATAACTCCGGAAAATGCAGTTATTACGCGTTTCCTGCCGCCAGAATTTCTTCAATCCGTGACAGTTCTTTCGCGCTTAACTCACAGAAATGAGGGGCAGCAATCGCGTCATCAATCTGACTGGTTTTACTGGCACCAATCAATACTGAGGTGATTGCTGGTTGGCGCAGAACCCACTGCAATGCCGTCTGCGATAATTTTTGCCCCCGCAGATAGGCAACATGGTTCAGTTCACTAATCACTTTCAGGCGTGTATCGGTAATATCAGCCGGTTTGAGGAAACGACCATCTTTCGCGGCCCGCGAATCGTCGGGGATACCATTCAGATAACGATCGGTCAGTAAGCCACCCGCCAGCGGTGAGAAAGCGATACCGCCGATCTGTTCTTCGGCCAGTACATCCAGCAAGCCGTTTTCTACCCAGCGTTCAAACATGGAATATTTCGGCTGGTGGATGATGCAGGGCGTGCCGAGCGCTTTCAGGATCTGCGATGCCCGTTTGGTTAGCTCTGCCGGATAATTGGAAAGTCCGACATACAGTGCCTTACCCTGACGCACAATCAGATCCAGTGCAGCCATGGTTTCTTCCAGCGGCGTATTCGGATCGGGGCGGTGGTGATAGAAAATATCCACGTAATCCAGATCCATACGTTGCAGGCTTTGATCCAGACTGGAGATCAGATACTTTTTACTGCCACCATCACCATATGGACCGGTCCACATCGGATAACCGGCTTTGGTTGAAATCACCAGTTCATCACGCAGGGAACAGAAATCCTGTTTCAGGATCTTGCCAAAGTTCTCTTCGGCAGAACCCGGTGGCGGACCGTAGTTATTGGCCAGATCGAAATGCGTTATGCCGCAGTCAAACGCATGCCGGATTAATTTTCGCGCGTTGTCCTGAACCGCGGTATCGCCAAAGTTATGCCACAAACCCAGACTGATACGGGGTAGTTTCAGTCCGCTCTGGCCACTACGGCGATAATGCATCTGGCTATAGCGTTCATCATTAGGTAAATAATCCGACATGCTTTCCTCCGGTATATACAATTTCTTTTCTGTAATCAGGCAGCTACCTCGAATGCTGCCCGGATCAGTCGTCTTGTATATTCCTCTTTTGGATCATCCATCACCGTGACGGTATCACCCATTTCGACTAAATCTCCGTGTCGCATCACCATAATCCGGTGACATAAAGCCCGTACCACACGTAAGTCATGGCTGATAAACAGGTAGGAAAGATTATGTTTCTGCTGTAACTGACGCAGCAGCTGGATGATCTGATTCTGAACGGACAGATCGAGCGCTGAGGTTGGTTCGTCCAGCAGAATGAATTCCGGCTCCATCGCAATCGCTTTGGCAATCGCAATACGCTGACGCTGGCCACCGGAGAATTCATGCGGGAAGCGATCCAGTGCAAATGGCGCGAGACCGGATTCCTGCAATGCCTGAATAGCACGCTGTTCACGATCGGCATCATCCGTACCGATGTTATTGATGATCATCCCTTCCTGAATGATCTGACGCACGGTCATACGCGGATTCAGCGACGAGAAGGGGTCCTGAAATACAATCTGCATGCGTTTACGCAGTGGGCGCATCGCTTTGCGGTCACGATCATGCAGCGTGATACCGTCGTAAATCATTTCACCTTCCGACTCAATCAGACGCAGAATCGCGTGACCCAGCGTGGTTTTGCCGGAACCGGATTCACCGACGATACCGAGGGTTTCACCGCGGCGTAGCGTCAGATCCAATCCTTTTACTGCCTTGAATCGTTTTTCCGGGCGACGTAACCACCAGTTACCTGGTTCTGTGACAAAAGAAACCTGTACGTTTTTTCCTTCCAGAATCACCGGGTTTTCAGCCGGTACGGCCGGTGCGGTGCCTTTCGGTTCGGAGTTCAGCAGATGCTGCGTGTAAGCGTGGGTCGGCGTCGTAAACAGGTTTTCAGTTTCATTGTTTTCCACCACTTTCCCGTGCTGCATGACATACACCCAGTCGGCATATTTGCGCACGATAGTCAGGTCGTGGGTGATCAGCAGCACGCCCATGTGGAATTTTTCCTGCAACCGTTTCAGCAGATTCAGGATTTCCGCCTGTACCGTTACATCCAGTGCGGTTGTCGGTTCATCCGCAATCAGCAGGTCGGGTTTGTTTGCCAGCGCCATGGCTATCATCACGCGCTGACGCTGACCGCCGGACATCTGATGCGGATACTGGTCAATGCGTTTTTCCGGATCCGGCAGCTGCATCTCAGTCAACAGAGAGAGCACCTGCTCACGGATTTCCTGTTTGGACATCGCGCGGTTATGCTCACGGATAATTTCGCCGATTTGATCTCCCACGGTGTAGATCGGGTTCAGCGAGGTCATCGGTTCCTGGAAGATCATGCCGATCTTTTTCCCGCGGATTTTGCGCATATCCTGCTCGTCATACTGGCTCATGTCTTCGCCATGCAGGGTGATGCGGGTATCTTTGCCGACAATCGCGCTCTTCGGCAGTAATTTCATCAGTACTCGGGCGGAGATGGATTTACCGGAACCGGATTCACCCACCAGCGCCACCGTCTGACCTTTGTAGATTTTGAAGGAAACATCGCGTACTGCCTGGGCAATACCGCCTTCGGTTCTGAAATCGACCTGAATGTTTTCAGCGTTCACTAACAGGGTTTGTTCATTCATCTTAAAATCCTCGCTTAACGACCTGAGTACGGATCAACCGCATCGCGCAGACCGTCACCGGCAGCGTTGAAAACTAATACTGAAACCAGAATGAAACCGACAGGGGCCAGCAGCCATGGGTAAGAACCCAGTACCTGATAATCACGGGCAGCATTCAGTAACAAACCGAGACTGATCATTGGCGGACGAATACCGACGCCGAGGAAGCTCAGGAAGCTTTCCGTCAGGATAAAGGTCGGGATCATGCCGGTAGCAACGACGATCACATGCGACAGTACGTTTGGCAGAATGTGATGCACCACAATCCGACCATCAGAAGCACCGGCAGCGATGGCTGATTTCACATAGTCCATTTCACGTAACACCAGCGCTTTACCGCGCACTTCACGCGCCAGCTGTGCCCATTTCAGACAACCCAGCAGCAGTACGAACAGGATGAAGGTGGTTTGTGGCGACACAGTTTTTGGCAAAATCGCAATCACTGACAGATACAGCGGCAACTCCGGGAAAGCCAGCATCAGCTCAACCACACGCTGGATCCACAAGTCCGCTTTACCGCCCAGATAACCGGAAGTAATACCAACCAGACTACCGACAATCACGCAGATTGAGGTGATCAAACCCGCCATCAGCAAGGTGACGCCCATACCATGGAAAATACGGCTCAGCTCATCACGACCCATCCCGTCAGTGCCGAGAATGTAGATGTTCTGGTTGTCCTGCGCGGTAAACAGATGGGTATTGAAAGTCATTCCGAGGAATGAATATTCCCAGCCTTCACTGAAAAATTGCAGATAAACCTTTTTCTCAGTGTTCTGTACATATTTTGGTTCAAATGTTTCCGGATCAAAGGTGGTTTCATACGGATAAACAAACGGACGCACCGAAAAACCGTCATCGCTGAAGAAATGAATGCCCTGTGGCGGCAGATACACATCTTCATTACTGCGTTGCGCCGGATCCTGCGGGGCAAAGAAAGAGGCAAAGATAGCCAGAATCAGCATGGCCAGAATCAGCCACATGGAAACCAGCGCTAATTTATTACGTTTAAAACGACGCCAAACCAGAGCCAGATAACGTTCGTCGTTTGATTTTGGCCGTTCGCGCGGATCCTGTTCCAGGATGATTTCAGATTGCATAGTGTTCTCCACGATAAAACCCTCTTATCAGGACAGACGGACACGAGGGTCCAGCAAGGCCAGTGTAATGTCGGCAATCAGATTACCGATAACCAGTGTGGTAGCCAGGATGAGCATGCATGAAGCGACGACGAAGACGTCCTGATCCTGCATGGCTTGGACAATCAATGGGCCGACGGTTGGCAGGGCAAATACAATCGCGATTTCCAGCTCACCGGCAATCATGTAGGGCAGGGCAACACCCTGGAACATGATCATCGGATGCAGTGCATTCGGCACGATATGACGGAACAGCACCCGCATCGGTGACAGCCCTTTGGCACGGGCAGTTTCAACATATTGCGCCTGCATGACGTCCAGCATATTGGAACGCATCACACGCAGGTTTTGCGCCATACCACCGAAGATAGCCACCAGCAGCACCGGCCAGATATGTACCAGCAGGTTGCCGAATTTAGCCAGACTCCAGGGTGCCATGGTGTATTCAGGCGAGAACAGTGCGGCCACGTTGGTAGAACCGAAATGGAACACCAGCAGATAGAGCATGATCAGCGCCAGTACAAAACGGGGTGTTGTCATGCCGATGAACGCGAAGATAGTCACCAGCGTATCGGCAATGCTGTATTGCCGCGTGGCAACAAAAATACCTAGCAAAGTACCGATCACGGTGGAACCGAAATGGCACATCAGTGCTATCAGCAAGGTCATCGGCAGACGATCCATGATCAACTGGCTGATGGGCTTGTTATAAGTATAAGAATCGCCGAAATCCCCTTTGGTGACAATATTGCCGACCCAGCGGATGTACTGTACCGGCAGCGGGTCATTCATACCGTGTTCTTCACGATATTTGTCCGCCATTTGCTGAGCATCCTGCTCGCTCATTCCGGACATGGTAACTGCCTGGCTTTTTACTCTGTCGGCATAATCTCCCGGAGGGATCTGAATCAGAAAGAACGAAATCATGCTGAGGATGAGCAGCAAAGGGATCGCAGCCAGCAAGCGCTTGATGATAAAACCGAACATAGTGCATTCCTTGTTGACGGCCGGTCACGACGACATTCTGTGACCGGTTTGTTAACTCCACCCTTCGTACTTGAAGTTACAGCGTCGTTGACAGCGTTCTTCACCCCAATCACATAGCATTTCTATGCTCATGGGGATTCATTCACTTGTCGCCTAGCTGTAACTCCAATTACTTTGGGTATACAACGTGTTGATTTACCGATTACTCAGGTAGTTTGCCTGGCATCAGTTCTTCAACCGGAGCAGATTTCGGATCGATCCAGATACGCTCGCGCATAATGGAATCTTCTGCCCACTGGAAGCTCATGATTGGCGTTCCTGGCGGTACGTTTTTCAGACGTTTGTTCAGGATCAACGCCCCCGGAACAGAAACCAGACCAACGTGATAGACGTTCTCAGTGAATACCTTGTTGTATTTGTTGAGAATTTCCAGCTGTTTGCTCAGATCCGGCTCGTGCTGGAACTGATTGATCAGGCTGACCAGATCTTTTTCAAACGGCAGCAGATTCTGTGGCTTGGCTTTGGTACCTTTATGCCAGTACGGAGTCTGGTCGTGTACCGGGGCCAGCGCTTCGGCCAACTGAACCGGCTGAATGTATTCGTTATCGTTACGACGGATAAAGAAGTCATAAGCACTGGCACCTAAAGCGGCATCAACCTGAGCACCCTGCATCGGACGAGGGATCACCTTGATACCGACCTCACGCAGCATGGATACCAAACCTTCCGACAGTGACGTTTCACCCGGACCATCTGGTGTCACCATGGTGATTTCCAGGTCCTGACCTTTGGTCGGGCCGTCAGTCCAGTTCACAATGCCGTTACCATCGGTGTCTTGTAAGCCCACATCCGCCAGTAGCTCTTTAGCCAGTTTCGGGTTGTAACCGTAGTACACAACGGAACCATCATTCACCATACCTTCCGGATACAGACCACCGGCATACGGACGTGAGAATGGACCGCGCACCATGGTCTGACCTAACGCATTACGATCAATCGCATGACTGATGGCCTGACGGAACTTCAGCTGACGGTTCAGCAGACGGATCGCTTTTTCACGTTCATCGGTCGCACCCAGATCTTCAGACAGGTTCATAAACAGCGACCAGCCTAAGAAGCGCGGGCTGAAATCCAGACGTGCCGGTGAGTCCGCCTGTTTGGATTTTTTGATCGACTCAACGTAGTTGGTCGGGTTTTCCATGTTGGCGTAATCAGCGTTACCGGCGACGGTTTGTACTTCACGATCAGTCCAGGTAGACAGTTTGAAGCGCAGCTCATCCATGTAAGGCAGTTGCTGACCTTTTTCGTCAACCTTCCAGTAGTAAGGGTTACGACGCAGCACGATCATCTGATCGGCTTTGTGATAGACCGGCGCCCAGGCACCCATAGTGACAACAGGAACCTTGTCCGCAGGCAAGGCATTGGCGTAACTGCTGTAAGTGGCTTCTTTGTTGTACTTAGGATGGAACTGCTTCAGCACATGCGCAGGTCCCGGGCACATACGGAAGAACGCCATGCTGTACAGATACTGGGTCGGACGCGGCTCTTTGAAGGTCCAGCGAATGGTGTTTTTATCCACGGCTTCCAGCGTGGTGCCTTTGCCATACGTATCGGCGTTCGCCCATGCCGTAACATGCTGATCCAGAATGTTGTCATTCCACAGGAACATCACGTCATCGGATGAGAATGGCTTACCATCCGACCATTTAGCATCTTCAATCAGATGCATAGTCAGCTGTTTACCGTCGTCAGACCATTCCCAGCTTTTTGCCAGGTTAGGCAGCGGAGTCTGTTCTTCTTTTTTGATCGTAGTCAGCGGACCAGTACGGGTCAGACATTCTGCAACGGTATATTCAGTGCCACCCCAGCCTGAATTTTTACCGGCATTGTAGTTCCAGCCTTCCGGACGACCGCCACTAACCATGCGGAATACACCACCATACACACCCGGACCATCCGGCATGCCTTTGCTGTTGAATACCATCGGCTCTTTAGGCAGACGATCTTTCACTTCTGGCAGCTTGCCTTCTTTAACCAGCTTATTCACCCATTCCGGTTCTGAATAAGAAGGCAACGCTTTGTATTCCATCAGATCTTTCTGCGACAACAACATCGCTTTCCCTTGTCCTGGGAAGGGTTGTCCTTTCGGTAACGCGGCTGGTTCAGCGTCTGCGGCAAAGGCATGAGGCACCATACCGAGAACACCTGCAACGCAAAGTGACAATAAGCTGACTTTGAATGTGTGTTGTTTCATTCACTTGTCCTTGTTTTTACTTATCTGAGTGAGATTTCTCTCTTTCTAACCTGAAGCTGCTACGGCACTGCACTTATTCCGTATACAGGTCTTGATTTTTTGGGTAAGCGCCGTGGCGCTTACACGGCTTCCAATTTGATTAACATAGCGCTTTCCGGATCCATCACCGGCAGAGCAATCCCGGCTTTTGCTAACCAGGCACCGCTCAGAGTGGTTTCCTCTTCCAGCCACAATGGCAGTTTTTTCATAATGCCACCGGTACGCAGATTGGCCGGTTGATCCAATACCGTCAGACGATATTGTTTTGCCGGATCAAGTCCATCAAAACGGGCAGTGCCGGACAGAGTATAAGTTGGCATCGCCAGCTGACTGAACAGGAACACCGCACTGGATTGGTCCTGAGCAATCACGCCATTGATCTGCAGTGCAGCGTCATGGTGATCGATACGTACCACTTTGCCGCTGTGCAGCAATGGGCGGATCTGTTTATGCAGTGCAATGTAATGGGTAAAACCGGCACGCTCTTCGGCGCTTTCCTTGACCGGATCCAGTTCGACACCCATATGACCAAACAGTGCAGTCAGACCGCGGAAACCAATGCTGTGTGTGCGACGGGTACAGTGACAATGACGACCACCAATGTGCGCGCCCATCACTTCCGGTGGGAAGAAATAGCTCATCCCTCGTTGAATATGCTGACGTTCCAGCGCATCGTTATTATCAGAAGTCCAGAAGCGGTGAGTGCGTTTCAGAATTTCATAATCGATACGACCACCACCGGACGCACAAGATTCAAATTCTACTTTCGGATGACGCTGACGCAGCTCATCGAACAGGTCATACAGTGCTTTCGTCTGACCATCCAGTGCCGCATAACCGTCATGACCCGGCTGAACGACTTCGCGGTTCATATCCCATTTCACATAAGCGATGTCATAGCTGCCCAGCAGATTGTCCATGCGTTCCAGCAGGTAATCGAAAACTTCCGGTTTTTGCAGATCCAGCACGTACTGATAACGACCGGTCGGTTGCTGATAGCCGTCAACAGCCAGTAACCAGTCCGGATGTGCACGGAACAGATCGGAGTCCGGATTGATCATTTCCGGTTCAACCCAGATCCCGAATTCCATACCTAAGCCACGGACATGGCTGACGACTGGCTCCAGACCATTCGGATATTTTTTGGTATCCAGATACCAGTCACCCAATGCGGCCAGATCATTGTTACGGCCTTTAAACCAGCCATCATCAATAATGAAACGTTCCACACCCAGCTCTGCGGCCCGGCTGGCCATCTGCATGATGTATTCCGGATCGTGATCAAAATAGATCCCTTCCCATGTGTTCAGATGTACCGGACGTGGTTTGTCTTCCGGGAAGTGCACGATCTGATCACGGACAAACTGGTGGAACGCATGGCTCATGCCATTCAGACCCAGAGCACTGTAAGTGGCATAGACCCATGGAGTACTGATACTTTCGCCTTCCGCCAAAACGATTTCACCGGAGAAATAAAGTGCTTCCGCCTGTACAAAACGGCGACCATCGGTTTTCACGTCAGAACGCAGGCGATGGTTACCACTCCACGCCAGATGGAAGCCCCAGACTTCACCTTGTTGTTCGCTAAAACCGGCAGCACCCTGCATCAAGCCAGGGAAATATTCATGAGAAGTACGGCCACGACGGTTTTCCTGCTGATAACCACCGTGTTTGACTTTCACGCGGTGCGGCTGGAATTCACGAACCCAGCGACCATGGAATGCCATCAGCTCATCAGCACGTTCCGGCAACGGTAAGGTCACCGCGAAGCGATCCACCTGATAATTCTCAGGCTTCAGGTTGGTTAAGGTATGGCGAACCTGCAATACATCGGTTTTTGGATCCAGATTCAATTCACACACCAGGCGCAAACCAGCAATCGGATCTTCAGTGGTGAGCAGCAGATTATTGTTGTCCTGCCGGATCGATTTGAAATTGAATACCGGAGACCAGTCCAGTCCCTGACGGTGACCTTCCATACCCGGGCTGCTGAATACGCCACGGCCTTGTTCCGGACTGATCGTCACCGGAGTGTCAACATCCAGACGACCATTCGGTACTGCGCGTCTTACTGCCTGAATCGCCGCCGCATCGACACCGGAAATTTTGTCGCCCCAATATAAAATTTCAACGGCAGGTGAGGTCTGAATAATCAGATCAGACGTCTTGCCTTGCAGATGAACTACGTTTTCCTTCATTGTTCGCATACTCCGTCATGGAATCGGTTTAAACGGTAATTCTGATGGAGTGAAGGTAATCCAAAACGTTTCGGATCAATACCGAAACGTTTTGGATTTGTGATTGAACGCAAAATGACATCAATCAGGAAAATAGAAATGCGAGCTGGTTAACGTTTTGGTATGGAATAATAGGGGAGTCAGAAAGCGAGGCGCAGATCTTTTACGGTATTGCCTTCGACAATTTCAGGTTCCCACAGCACATGCAGATTTTCTGGTTTTTCACCCTGAATGAGAGCGAGCGTCATAGCTGCAATCTGCTTGCTTTTCTTTTCGGAAGTGGATAGTTGTATGCTTGTCATCTGACAATTTGAAAGTGTATCCGGTGGCAAATCATCATAGGTAATAAAAGAGATATCTTCCCCGGGTACCAGTCCTGCTTGTTCTGTTGCCATGATTGCACCATCGGCCAGCATACCGCTATCTATCAGAATAGCGGTAGGCCGATCCTTGTATGCAAGAATTTCTTTCATTGCCGCCAGTCCGCTCCGGCGATTGCGGGCGAATTGCAGAATATAGTGTTCAGGTAGCGGAATACCGGCAGCCTGCATTTCTTTAATAAAACCGTCTTTGCGCTGGTTGACGAATGCCCGTTGATCATTACCACCCAGAAAAGCTATTTGCTGATGTCCTCTTTCTAATAAATAACGCACAGCGTGGCGGCTTCCGGCTTCGCAGTCAAAGTCAATCCAGGCATATGGCTTGCTGGTGTTGCAACGACCGAAGGAGAGGAATTTATGGCCGCGTGATTGCAGATAATTGATACGGGGATCTTCGTCTAACACGTCCATGACGATCAGCGCATCGACCCGGCCACTTTCTATCAGACTAACGTAGGGGGAATGCCCGTGATGTTCCTGATCCGATACCATGACGATATCAATATTAAAATCCGCAAAGGCACTGGTGATACTGGCGACAATATCCAGCAGATTCGGATCATACAGTGCGGCGGTAACCATCGGATAAACCAGGCCAACCGCATCGGTTCTGCCGGTTTTCAAACGACGGGCTGAGGCATTCGGTAAATAACCCCGTGCTTCGGCTGCTGCCATGATCAGCTGACGCGTGTGTTCCGCAACATCACTATAGCCGTTGAGACCACGGCTGACTGTGGTGATCGAAATACCTAATTCCTGAGCAATAGCTTTCAGTGACATAATTCTCTACAACAAAAAGAGGATATAACCCGAACTTATTACTGTATGGGATATATATTTTCTTTTCCAGAGAACGGTTACAGCTGACACAAAACTCTGTTTAACTCTGTGAGCTGGCACCAAAAAATAACGCCCCATATACAGGGGCGTTATGCAAAATAACCAGCGAAAACAGACGAAATTAGTCGTCGATGCTACGCAGCAGAGCGTTGATACCAACCTTGGAACGGGTTTTGGCGTCAACTTTCTTCACGATTACAGCGGCATACAGGCTGTATTTACCACATTTGGATGGCAGTGAACCGGAAACAACCACAGATCCTGGTGGTACTCGACCGTAGTGGATTTCGCCGGTTTCACGATCATAAATACGGGTAGACTGACCGATGAATACGCCCATGGAAATTACAGAGCCTTCACCTACAATCACGCCTTCAACGACTTCAGAACGGGCACCGATGAAGCAGTTGTCTTCAATGATAGTCGGGCCAGCCTGCAGTGGTTCAAGAACACCACCGATACCAACGCCACCAGACAGATGCACATTCGCACCGATCTGAGCGCAAGAACCAACGGTTGCCCAGGTATCAACCATAGAACCTTCACCAACATATGCGCCAATGTTGACGTATGATGGCAGCAGCACTGCGTTACGGGCAATGAAAGAACCTTTACGTACGGTTGCTGGTGGAACAACACGGATCGATTCCTGTTTGAAACGTTCTGGCGTGTAGTCAGCAAATTTCAACGGAACTTTGTCGTAATACTGAGTGCCGGCACCTTGCAGTACAGCGTTATCATTGATGCGGAAGTACAGCAAAACTGCCTTCTTCACCCATTGATGCACCACCCATTCTCCGGCGATTTTTTCTGCTACGCGGATCTGACCTGCGTCCAGCATGTCGATAGTTTGCAGCACCGCTTCACGAACAATCGGATCGACGCTGTTTGGAGTAATGCTATCGCGACGCTCGAATGCGTCGTCAATGATATGTTGTAAATCAGACATGTTTCTCTCCCTAAAAAAACGGTTCTTTTTATCACATTTCGTCGGATGGATTTAGTTTTTCTATCAGTTTTTCTTCCAGCTTTTTCTTATCATCATCCGCTAATGGCAAACCATCATTGCGTGACAGGCTGAAAAAGTCCTCGACACGTTCCCCGATAGTCGTGATTTTGGCCGCATGCACTTCCAGTTCACATTCCTGGAATACTGAACCGATACGAGCCAGTACACCCGGACTGTCCAGCGCCACCAGTTCTATCAGACTGTACTTATGATCACCTTTAACCGGTAAATAGGTTACCCGGGTCGGTACCTGGAACTGACGGTGACGACGCGATAATGGACGAGATGGTGGCAAAGCATAGCCCGGACGACTTAATGCCTGCGCCAGAGACTGAATAATCATCGGTACACGATCGGTTACGACCGGATCACCGTTAGGTTCCATCACGACAAAGGTATCCATGGCGAAGCCTTCTTTGGACGTCATAATCTGGGCATCGTGAATGTTCAGATTCTTGTGATCCAGAATTGCTGCCACGGTGGCAAACAAATTAGGCATATCATGGCAGTAAAGGAATATTTCACTACCACCACGGGTTTTGTGATTACCAAATACCACCAGCGGTGTATTTTTTCCGTCCCGGACATGATCCTGTATATGCCGGGTATGCCATGCAATCTGTTCCGGGCCGTGACGCATGAAATAATCCGCTTTAAATTGTTGCCAGAGCAGATTCACTTCTGATTCGTTATAACCCTGAATTTTCAGGATCAACATGGCCTGGCGCTGATTTTCACGGATACGCAGGCGCATATCCGGCGGACTTTCCAATCCTTGTCGCAATGCCCGCTGAGTGGCAAAAAAGAGTTCTTTCAGCAGCGTGCCTTTCCAGTCATTCCATAATGAATCGTTGGTCGCACAGATATCTGCCACGGTCAGGCAGTAAAGATATCCCAGATGTTCTTCATCCCGGACTGCACGGGCGAATTCGGTGATGACATCCGGATCATAAATATCGCGGCGCTGTGCGGTTACGGAGAACAACAGATGGTTTTTAACCAGCCAGGCGACCAGACGCCCTTCGTAACGATCCAGCCCATGCAGATCGCAGAAATTGCGTGCATCGCTTGCACCTAATTCAGAGTGGTCGCCACCACGCCCTTTGCCTATATCGTGGAACAGTGCGGCAATAAACAATAGTTCCGGTTTATTCAGACGGTTGTAAGTCTCGAAAAACAAAGGGTGCAACTTGGCGCGTTCAGTCTGCTGGAAGCGATAAATATTTTTCAGCAAACGGTGGGTATGTTCATCCACCGTATAAGCATGGAACATGTCAAATTGCATCTGCCCGACAATCTGATTCCACTGGGGTAAATAAGCCGCGAGGATCCCGTGTTCATGCATCAGAGTGAAAGGCAGCGATATTCCGCGGGGATGGCGCAAAATAGCCATAAAGCGCTCGCGGCATTCCGGCAGATCCTGCAGGGGGATGATCAGACTCCGGCGGGCATCGCGCAACGCACGCAGGCAGGAAGAATAGATGCCGGTGATTTCCGGATTTTCAGCGATCTGATAAAACAGCTCGAGCATTGTATGCGGTGAATTTATGAAAACTGCCGGTTCCAGCACATCAATATGTGTACCGCGCACGATGAAGTTTTCATTCAGCAGTCTGGTTTTAGTTGACTCATTCCCCAGGATCGCTTCATCGAACAACTGTAACAGCATTTCATTCAGCTCAGTGATATGACGCACTGTCTGAAAGAAGCGTTTCATCATTTGTTCAACCGGTGCATTACCTTCACCCGGATAGCCCAGCATTCTGGCTACCACCCGCTGCCGATCAAACAGCAGCCGGTTATCATTTTTCTGAATCGCCAGATGCAATGCGAAACGCACCCGCCACAGAAAATTCTGACAATCCTGTAACTCCAGATATTCCGCTTTGTTCAGAAAGCCAAAGCTGGTCATTTCCTGTAACGACATTGCGCCATACTGACGACGGGCAATCCAGGTAATGATCTGAATGTCACGCAAACCACCCGGATTGCTTTTTACATCCGGTTCCAGCAGAAAAGCCGTATCCTGAAATTGCTGGTGCCGCAACATCTGCTCTTCGCGCTTGGCCCGGAAAAAGGCATCACTTGGCCAGAATTTAGGTGGCTGTATGGATTCCTGCAGTGCTTCGAATGTCGGAACTGAACCGCAAATAAGGCGACTTTCCAGCAGGTTAGTTGCGACGGTAATGTCTTCTTTCCCTTGCTGAATACACTCTTTCAGCGTTCGTACCGCATGGCCGATATCCAGACGTAAATCCCACAACAACGTTAAAAACTGGCTGATGGATTCACCCTGTGCAGGCGTGATGTTCTTTTGACTTAATACCAGAATATCGATGTCGGAATGGGGATGTAACTCGCCGCGACCATAACCACCCACGGCAATTAATGCCAGAGATGCGTGGTGATCCAGACCGAATTTTTGCCACAGGCGGGACAGAAGAAGATCAGTAAATTCAGAACGGGCCGCGACCAGCGTCAGAACATCTTCCTGCGCTTCAAATTGTTCCTGTAACCAGGCTTGAAGGAGGGATAACAGTTCTTTACAGCGGGGGATGGTCAGTTGTTCGTCGGGTATGGCATCTGGGTTCAGTTGTTCCGGAAGCATAAGCAATTCCAAAGGGTTAGGCTCCGCTTCACTGCGGAGCCGGGGATAAATCAGCTATGGTGCAATACGCGCTCCAGTGCTTCATCTTTACGTAAAGTCAGGACCTCACATCCATCTTCGGTAACAAGCAAAGTATGTTCCCACTGGGCGGATAAGCTGCGATCCTTGGTAACGACAGTCCAGTCATCTTTTAAAACGCTGCATTGCGGTTTGCCTGCATTAATCATTGGCTCAATGGTGAAACACATGCCAGCCTTGATGACGGCGCCTGTACCGGCTTTACCATAGTGCAGAACCTGTGGTTCTTCATGAAAACCTTTACCAATGCCATGCCCGCAATATTCACGTACGACGGAATAGCCATGTCCTTCAGCGTGTTTTTGGATCGCCGCACCAAAATCACCCAGGCGCGCACCAGGTTTGACCATTTTGATGGCTAGATAGAGACATTCCAGCGCTACACGGCACAAACGTTCTGCCATGATGCTGCCTTTACCAATGATAAACATCTGTGACGTATCACCATGATAGCCATCTTTGATCACTGTGATGTCCATATTCACAATGTCGCCCTCTTTCAGCTTTTTATCCGGAGAGGGGATGCCATGGCAGACCACATGGTTGATTGAAATGCAGGTTGATTTAGGAAAACCGTGATAATTCAGCGGTGCCGGAATGGCTTTCTGCACATTCACAATATAATCGTGGCAGATATTATCCAGTTCTTCAGTGGTGATACCGGCTTTCATATACGGAGCGATCATCTCCAGTACTTCTGCCGCCAGCCGGCAGGCCACACGCATTTTTTCGATTTCTTCCGCGGTTTTAATAATGATGGACATAATATTTCTCTGAACTGAAAACCTGTAACCGATCGACAGGTATAATGTTTCACCGATTTTATAGACAATAGAAAATGAGTGCTAGTCTCAACAACAGCAATGTTCCTTTATTGTTCATGCTAAAACGCATGGTTTTACCTATTTAAAGTGGCGCCGCAAGCGCCTTTATGGTATAAAGCCGCCCGAACGGAGAGCTCTCCGATTTCATCAATTAATCTTAAATACCACACACACATCTATAACCCGCTCCGGGGTGCCTACATGGTCGGAGTGAGGGATGTGTGGAGGCCCAACCCCAAAGAGGAATAAAATGGCTAAAGTTTCTATGCGCGACATGTTGCAGGCAGGTGTTCACTTCGGTCACCAGACTCGTTTCTGGAACCCAAAAATGAAGCCGTTCATCTTCGGTGCCCGTAACAATGTACATATCATCAACCTGGAAAAAACTGTTCCAATGTTTGATGACGCGCTGAACTACCTGTCCAGCGTTGCTTCTAAAAAAGGCAAAATTCTGTTTGTTGGTACTAAACGTGCCGCAACCGAAGCCGTTAAAGAAGCCGCAGCTAACTGCGAGCAGTTCTATGTGAACCACCGTTGGTTAGGCGGTATGCTGACTAACTGGAAAACTGTTCGTCAGTCAATCAAACGTCTGAAAGATCTGGAAGCTCAGTCACTAGACGGTACCTTCGAAAAGCTGACCAAGAAAGAAGCGCTGATGCGTACTCGTGAAATGGAAAAGCTGGAGAAGAGCCTGGGCGGTATCAAAGACATGGGCGGCCTGCCTGATGTTCTGTTCGTAATCGACGCTGATCACGAACATATTGCTATTAAAGAAGCTAACAACCTGGGTATCCCAGTTGTATCTATCGTTGATACCAACTCAAACCCAGATGGCGTGGATTACATCATTCCAGGTAACGATGACGCGATCCGTGCTGTACAGCTGTATCTGAACGCTGCTGCTGATTCAATCAAAACTGCACGTGAATTAGATATCGTTGTTCAGGCTGAACAAGACGGTTTTGTTGAAGCTAACTAATTTTAGTTAGGCCCTGACACGAATCGTACAGGTTTGAGGGGCCCCTGTGGCCCCTTTTTGCTGTAACTGGCATTTACCTAATTTGAGGATGGATGACATGGCAGATATTACTGCTGCAATGGTTAAAGAACTGCGTGAACGTACTGCCGCAGGTATGATGGATTGTAAAAAAGCGCTGACCGAAGCGAATGGCGATATTGAACTGGCCATCGAAAACATGCGTAAATCTGGTCAGGCGAAAGCGGCTAAAAAAGCAGGCCGTATCGCAGCTGAAGGTATCATCATTGCCCGTTCAGCTGGCAATGTAGCAGTTATGCTCGAACTGAACTGCGAAACTGACTTCGTAGCTAAAGATGCAAGCTTCCGTGCTCTGGGCGAAAAAGTAGCTGAAATCGCACTGGCAGACAAAATCGCTGATCTGGAAGTTCTGAAAAATACAGACTTCGGTAATGGCGAATCTGTTCAGGTTACTCTGAACAACCTGATTGCTAAGATCGGCGAAAACATGAACCTGCGTCGCATCGTCATCGCAGAAGGCGACAACCTGGCTACTTATATCCACGGTTCCCGCATTGGTGTTATCACCAAACTGGTTGGTGGTGATGCTGATCTGGCTAAAGATCTGGCTATGCACGTTGCTGCTAACAGCCCACAATTCGTTAAACCTGAAGACGTTTCTGCAGAAGTTGTTGCTAAAGAACGTGAAATCCAGGTTGATATCGCGATTAACTCTGGCAAGCCAAAAGAAATCGCAGAGAAAATGGTTGAAGGCCGTATGAAGAAATTCACCGGTGACATTTCTCTGACTGGTCAGCCATTCGTTAAAGATCCTTCCGTGATCGTTGCTGATCTGCTGAAACAGAAAGGTGCTGATGTTCAGGACTTTATCCGTTTCGAAGTAGGTGAAGGTATCGAAAAACAGGAAACTGATTTCGCTGCTGAAGTTCAGGCACAAATTGCTGCCATGAAAGGTTAATCGAACCATCGGCTAAATACAGACCGCGACATATGTCGCGGTCTTTCTATGAGCGGGAAATAGAGCAATGAGCACTCATCCGAAAACTGCATATAAACGTGTTCTACTGAAACTAAGTGGCGAAGCCCTGCAAGGCGCTGAAGGTTTTGGTATTGACCCTGCTGTACTGGATCGTATGGCGCAGGAAATCAAGGAATTGATCGAACTGGGCGTCGAAGTTGGTCTCGTTATTGGTGGCGGTAACCTGTTCCGTGGTGCTGGTCTGGCAAAAGCCGGTATGAACCGCGTAGTAGGTGATCACATGGGTATGCTGGCGACCGTGATGAATGGTCTGGCAATGCGTGATGCACTGCACCGCGCCTATGTAAATGCCCGTTTGATGTCAGCTATCAATCTGCAAGGTATCTGTAACGATTACAACTGGGCAGAAGCCATCAGTCTGTTGCGTAACGGACGTGTTGTAATTTTCGCTGCCGGTACAGGTAACCCATTCTTTACTACCGACTCTGCTGCTTGTCTGCGTGGCATTGAGATTGAAGCGGAAGTTGTATTAAAAGCCACCAAAGTAGATGGCGTATTCTCTGCTGACCCGGTGAAATTCCCTGATGCGGAACTGTATTCAGAACTGGATTACAACGAAGTTCTGGACAAAGAATTGAAAATTATGGATCTGGCGGCATTTACTCTGGCTCGTGACCATAATCTGCCTATCCGTGTATTCAACATGAATAAACCAGGTGCACTGCGTCGGGTGATCATGGGTGAACGCGAAGGCACTTTGATCCATCACAAAAATAAATAATCAGACTTTCGTTTTGGCTCTATAAAGTCTTTAATATGATGCGTCTGCCAAATCAAGCGAAAAAGGATACAGATTGTGATCAATGAAATTAAAACTGATGCAAAAGATCGCATGACTAAAAGTGTTGATTCACTTAAGTCTCATATGTCAAAAATCCGTACTGGTCGTGCACAACCGGCATTACTGGATGGGATCATGGTTGAATATTATGGTTCTGCGACTCCATTGCGTCAGGTAGCCAACGTGGTTGCTGAAGATTCACGTACCCTGGCAGTTTCCGTTTTTGACCGTTCTATGATTCAGGCGGTTGAAAAAGCAATTATGACTTCTGATCTGGGGTTAAACCCATCATCAGCAGGTACGACTATTCGTGTGCCATTGCCTGCGTTGACTGAAGAACGTCGTAAAGACCTGATCAAATTAGTACGAGCAGAAGCAGAGCAAGCCCGTGTTTCGGTGCGAAATGTTCGTCGCGACTGCAATGCTGATCTGAAAGCACTGTTGAAAGATAAAGACATCTCTGAAGACGATGATCGTCGTGCTCAGGAAGAGATTCAGAAGCTGACTGACAGCTTTGTGAAACTGGTTGATGACTTGTTAGCCGCTAAAGAAAAAGAGCTAATGGAAATCTAAGCAGCTAATCAGGTATAGTACGGGCGCCGTGCAGCACGCTGCATGGCGCCTTTTTTATATGGAGGAATCATGACATTACCGGATGCCATCTCGGAGATTGCTAATCAATCTATGCCGAAGCATGTCGCTATTATCATGGATGGTAATGGACGTTGGGCGCAACAACGGGGGAAAATTCGTGTTGCAGGCCATAAAGCCGGTGTAGCCTCCGTTCGTCAGGTTGTTTCTATTGCTTCCCGTATGGGAATAAAGGCACTGACACTATTTGCTTTTTCCAGCGAAAACTGGCGCCGTCCTGAGTCTGAAGTATCGGCTCTGATGGAATTGTTTATGTTTGTGCTGGGGCGCGAAGTTCGTAAATTACATGATGGTAATATCCGTCTGCGTGTAATAGGTAATATCCATGGCTTCAGTGAGCGGCTGCAAAAGAAAATTCATGATGCAGAAGCGCTGACAGCAAATAACACGGGTATGACGCTTAACATAGCGGCCAATTATGGCGGGCAATGGGATATTGTTCAGGCATGTCAGCAGATCGCTGAAAAAGTTGCTCAGGGTGGTCTGCTCCCGGAACAAATTGATGAATCATTATTGTCTCAGCATCTTTCTATGGCAGATATTCCTGATGTTGACCTGTTAATCCGGACAGGTGGTGACCATCGGATTAGTAATTTTTTACTTTGGCAGATAGCTTATGCCGAACTATTTTTCACCCCTGTGCTCTGGCCGGATTTTGGTGAAGATCAATTTATGGAAGCCATTGCTTCGTTCGTTTCCCGTGAACGCCGTTTTGGTTGTACTGGCGATCAAATAAAGGAATGGCTGGTGTCATCAGCCAAAAACGTATAATAAAAGGGATATCTTTAGTTGAAACAAAGAATTATAACGGCCTTAATTTTAATCCCGCTGGCAATTGGCTGGCTGTTTTATCTTCCGGTTGAGTATTTTTCACTCCTGGCCACATTGTTGTTTTTTCTGGCTGGCCGGGAATGGGGGCGTTTTGCTTCCCCAGAGTTGGCGACGCTTTTTGCTGTTACGTATACCGTTATACTGATCGCGAGTTATTATTTTGCTCCTTTGCAATTCATCCTGAATGGCCAGCTTCAGCCACTGATCTGGGGCATATTGCTGACTGCCATTGTCTGGTGGGTAGGCGCGCTGGCGATGATCATGCGATATCCCGGACATGAAGCCTGGTGGCAAAAACGCAAATGGATACAATGGTTATTCGGTTTATGTACGTTGTTGCCTTTTTTCTGGTCACTTCTGGTGCTGCGCGGATATCCATTTCACCATGATCCTGGCGCCGGTAGCTGGGTTTTATTATTCGTGATGTCTTTAGTCTGGGTCGCGGATACCGGTGCTTATTTCACAGGCCGTGCGTTCGGCTCCCGTAAATTATTACCCGCAGTTAGCCCGAATAAAACCATTGAAGGATTACTTGGCGGGGTGGGGGCTGCAACCTTGCTGGCGGTAATCGTAACCATCAATGTTCATAGTTCCGTGAAACAGAGCGTTGCGATTATCATCAGTTCAATGCTGGCGGTGCTGGCATCGGTTCTGGGTGATTTGACTGAAAGTTTGTTTAAACGGGTTGCTGGTATCAAAGATTCAGGATCATTATTACCCGGACATGGTGGTGTTTTAGATCGGATTGACAGTCTGACTGCTGCTTTGCCCGTGTTTGTCGTAAGTTATCTGTTAATTAGTTAAGGTTTATAGCATGCAGTATCTGACCATCCTCGGATCTACTGGGTCGATAGGTCGCAGTACACTGGATATCGTACGACGACATCCGGATCGGTTTGCGGTAACCGCGTTGACGGCGAATCAGGGTGTTGCCCAGATGATGTCAGATTGTCTGGAGTTTCATCCTTCCTATGCTGTTATGGCTGATGAAGCCTCTGCAATCGCATTGAAAGAAGCATTGGCAGGCCACAAACTGAAAACAGAAGTACTGACTGGTACTGATGCATTGTGCCAGGTCGCAGCTCATTCATCAGTTGATATCGTTATGGCTGCAATAGTCGGTGCTGCTGGCTTATTACCGGCCATGGCGGCAATCAAAAAGGGTAAAACTGTCCTGCTTGCAAATAAAGAAGCGCTGGTTATGTCTGGCCGCTTGTTTATGGATGCAGCGCATCACTATAGTGCCCGGATCCTGCCAGTCGATAGCGAACATAATGCTATTTTTCAGTGCCTTCCTGCTGAAGCTCAGTCTGCTTTGGGTAATTGTGATTTGTCCGCTGCTGGCGTCGATAAAATTCTGCTGACCGGATCGGGTGGTCCATTCCGTTATACATCATTATCTCAGTTGAGCTCAGTAACGCCTGAACAGGCGGTTGCTCATCCTAACTGGTCTATGGGACGTAAAATCTCAGTTGATTCCGCGACCATGATGAATAAAGGTCTGGAGTTTATTGAAGCCAAATGGCTGTTTAATGCCACAGAAGAGCAGATTCAGGTCATCATTCATCCGCAATCAGTGATCCATTCTATGGTTCAGTACCGCGATGGTTCTGTGCTTGCCCAGATGGGACAACCTGACATGCGGACACCCATAGCGCATGCACTGGGTTTCCCGGAGCGGGTTGCGTCGGGCGTGAGTCCCCTTGATTTCTCCCGTGTCGGTGAACTTTCGTTTTTGCCTGTTGATTTTGAGCGTTATCCTTGTCTTAAATTAGCGATAGAAGCTTGCTGGGCCGGACAGGGCGCAACCACTGCGCTTAATGCCGCGAATGAAATTGCTGTCGATGCCTTCTTAAGCGGCAAGATTGGTTTTACGCAGATACATACTGTGGTTTTGGATGTGCTTTCAGAGTTAAAGCAGGCTAATATCAATGACTTGGAATCTATTCTTGCCATTGATGCCGAGGCCAGGCTAATGGCTCATCAGAAAATTACGAGGTTAGCTGTATGAGTGCCGGATTGTGGAATTTAGCTTCGTTTCTGATTGCGCTGATTATCTTGATCGCCGTGCATGAGTGGGGACATTTCTGGGTTGCCCGCCGTTGCGGAGTAAAAGTTCTGCGGTTTTCATTAGGCTTCGGAAAGGTTCTCTGGAGTAAAAAAGGCAGCGATGGCACAGAATATTCTCTTTCGCTGATCCCGCTTGGCGGATATGTGAAAATGCTGGATGAGCGCGTTGAATCGGTTCCCGATGAACTGCGCGCTCAGGCATTCAATAACCAATCGGTTGCAAAACGTGCTGCAATTGTAGCGGCAGGTCCGCTTGCCAACTTTGTTTTCGCGGTGGTGGCTTTCTGGCTGGTTTTCTTGCTTGGTGTGCCAGGTGTTAAACCTGTCATTGGTGAAATATCGCCAACATCGATTGCTTATCAGGCCGGATTACGCAGCGGTATGCAAATTCTGCAGGTGAATCAGCAAGCGGTGACTGATTGGGAAGGTGTCAGTTATGGCTTTGTTGGTGCAGCCGGACAAGCAGAAATAAAGCTGACCGTAGAATCCGAACCGGGGGTACAACAACAAATTCATTTACCTCTGGCTGATTGGAAACTTAGCCCGGATGAACCGTTGCCATTCCGCATACTGGGGTTCAGTCCGCTTGGGCCAGAGATTTTGCCTGAAGTGGCAAAATTAACACCGGGTGGTGCGGGCGAAAAGGCGGGTCTCAAAGCAGGCGATAAGATTCTCTCTGTTGATGAACGTCCGGTCACAGACTGGCAGCAGTTTGCCCGGATTATCCAGCAATCACCGGAAATTCCGTTACAGCTGCAGGTATCACGTGATAGCCAAACGATATCTGTTACATTAACTCCGGCACGCAAAGAGACCAAGGATAGGGTTGTCGGATTCGCTGGTCTGATGCCGGTGGTTAAGCCATTACCGGAAAAATATCTGACCGAGACACGTTATGGCCCGCTGGATGCTGTTTCACATGCGCTGAAACGTACGGCAGAGGTCACTAAACTGACGTTAGATGTTGTGGGGAAATTGCTCACCGGGACTATATCAGCAGATAATTTGAGCGGACCAATATCGATAGCGAAAGGGGCTGGTGATAGCGCAGGGTTTGGTTTGGTTTATTTCCTGGGTTTTCTGGGACTAATCAGTGTTAACCTTGGTATCATGAATTTATTACCTTTGCCTGTGCTGGATGGTGGTCACTTGCTGTTTTTTGGTATTGAAGCACTGTTACGTCGTCCGGTTCCCGCTAAGGTACAAGATATAGCATACCGAATCGGTGCAGCCTTATTGATGTGTTTGATGGCTATTGCGTTGTTCAATGATTTCACCCGTTTCTAACGGATAGACAAGGATCTCAATACAACATGGCGTTTAAAAAAGTTTTAACTGCATCATGCCTGCTGGCGTGCAGTTTGATTGGACAGGCTCAGGCGGCTGACGCCTTTATCGTAAAAGACATTCGTATTGAAGGTTTGCAACGTGTCACTCTGGGTGCAGCGTTGCTGAGTCTACCCGTTCGGGTGGGTGATAAACTGGATAGTAATACCAGTGCGAATGCTGTTAAGCGTCTTTACTCATCTGGTAACTTTGATGATGTAAAATTATTGCGCGACGGTGATGCACTGGTTGTTCAGGTGAAAGAACGCCCAACAATCAGCCAGATTGAATTTGATGGCAATAAAGATATCAAAGAAGAGCAGCTGAAACAGACGCTGGAATCCAGTGGTGTCCGTGTGGGTGAAGCATTAGATCGAACCATGCTACGTAGCCTGGAAAAATCACTGGAAGACTTCTATTACGGCGTAGGTAAATATTCCGCCAAAGTCCAGGCTGTCGTCACACCATTACCGCGTAACCGCGTTAATCTGAAATTCAAATTTATCGAAGGCGTATCCGCCAAGATCCAGCAGATCAACATTGTTGGTAACACCAAATTCCCAGAAGAAAAACTGATTGCCCAGTTATCGTTACGTGATGATGTGCCATGGTGGAATTTCATGGCTGATCAAAAATATCAAAAGCAAAAACTGGAAGCGGATATCGAAACGCTGCGTTCTTATTATATGAACCGGGGTTATGCCAAGTTTAAAGTTAATTCCACGCAGGTATCCATGACGCCTGATCGTAAAGGATTGTATGTCACTCTGAATATTCATGAAGGTGAACAATACACAATCAACAATATCGATCTGAAAGGCAATTTTGAGGGACATGGCGCTGAAATGCGAAACCTTATTCCATTGGAAAAAGGGGCTATGTATTCAGCTGCAGATGTTACTCATACCGAAGAAGTGCTGTCAAAATATCTGGGTCGGTTTGGTTATGCTTATCCTAAGGTGACAACTTATCCATCAATGAACGATGAAACCAAACAGGTTGACCTGAATATCAATGTTGAGCCAGGTCCGCGTGTGTATGTTCGTCGTATTAATTTCACGGGTAACCAGATCACCAAAGACGAAGTCTTGCGTCGTGAAATGCGTCAGATGGAAGGTGCATGGTTGTCAGGCGACAAGATTGAAAGTTCAAAAGCGCGTCTGGACAAACTCGGCTATTTTGAAAAAGTAGATGTGCAGCCGCACCGTGTTGCCGGTCGGGAAGATCAGGCTGATCTGGATGTGGATGTCAAAGAACGCTCTGTCGGTTCAATCAATGGTGGTATCGGGTACGGTACAGAATCAGGGATGAGTTTCCAGGCTGGTATTCAGCAGGACAACTTCTTTGGTTCCGGGAATAAAGGTGCCATTAACTTTGAAACCAACAAATACAGTAGAAACGTCGAGTTAAGTTTTACCGATCCGTATTTCACGGTGGATGGCGTGAGTCTGGGCGGTAAAGTTTATTACAACAAATTTACAGCCGGTGATGCCAACCTGGTTGATTATGACAATGAGACTGTTGGTGCCCGTGTTTCGCTGGGGTATCCGCTGGATGAACTGAATAATCTGGAATATGGCTTAGGTTATGAGCATAACAAACTGTCTAAGACCACCAACTATGCGCAGATTAATAAATTCTGGTACATCAACTCAATCGATTTAACCGACGACGGTCATGCAATCTTTGATGATTATGATGTGTCATTAACCTGGACACGGAATAACCTGAACAAAGGGGTATTCCCGACTCAGGGTAACCGCCAGCAGGCATCTGGTAAAATAACCATTCCGGGTTCTGATCTACAGTTCTATAAAATCAGCTTCGAAGATGCGCACTATTATCCGTTTGATCGTGATCATTTCTGGGTCGTAGCAGGCCGATTTAAAACGGCCTATGGTAATGGTTATGGCCAGAAAGATGGCTACGATCAGGTGCTGCCATTCTTTGAAAATTACTATGCCGGTGGCAGTCAATGGATGCGTGGTTTCCGCTCGAATGCAGTTGGTCCAAGAGCGTTACAGCTAGACCGTTCTGATATCAGCGGACCTATGGTTTATCCGGAAAGTAAAACTGTTGGTGGTAACGCACTGGCTGTTGCTTCTGCTGAATTGATTGTGCCTACGCCGTTTGTCAGTGATACCTATCGCGGTCAATTGCGTACCACATTCTTCTATGACGTAGGTACAGTCTGGGATACGACTTTCGATGATAGTCTGTATACCTGTGGTTATGCTTGTGACCGTTATTATGACTATGCAAGCCCTTCTAATATTCGCATGTCTGTAGGTATTTCTTTGCAATGGCTGTCACCAATGGGGCCATTGGTGTTCTCGTTTGCTCAGCCAATCAAGAAAATGTCGGGTGATCAAACTGAAGTGTTTAACTTTAATATCGGACGCACATTCTGATCGCGTCAAACAGGAGTTATATAAGTGAAAACCATGATGCGTGTTGCTGCTTTATCTGTTGCTATGATGTCTTTGGGTTCTGTTGCATCAGTACAAGCTGCTGATGCCGATATTGCAGTAGTGGATATCGGTAAGGTTTTACAGGAAATTCCACAGCGCAAAGCGATTGAAAGCAAGCTGAAAAGCGAATTTGATTCCCGCGTTCGTGAAATGCAACGCATGGAAACAGAAGGACAGACACTGGCTGCCAAGCTGAAAAAAGATGAATCTTTTATGAGTGCAGCTGAGCGTACTAAATCACAGCGCAGATTGTCAGAACTTCAGGCTGAGTTTAATGTGAAAGCTCAGGCTCTGCAGGAAGATCAGCGCCGTCGTTTTAGTGAAGAACAGAAAAACGTAATCGAAAAAATCAAGACCGCTGTTGACAGTATCGCGAAATCAGAAGGCTATGAGATGGTGTTGAATCGTCAGGCAGTGTTATATACCAACGATGAAAGCGATATTACAACTCAAGTGATCCAGCAAGTTAGTAAAGGCAACTAAGTAATGACCATCACCCTGGGACAACTCGCTCAGCATTTAGGTGCTGAGCTGCACGGCGATGCTGATGTGATTATCCAGCGTATTGCTAATCTGGAAACGGCACAGGCCGGGGAAATTGGCTTTTTATCTGATAGTAAATATCAGCAATATCTGGCAACAACCCAGGCGAGTGCTGTTCTGCTCAGAGCTGCAGATTTAGCTATGTGTCAGACTAATGCTCTGGTGGTAAAAGACCCTTATATCGCGTTTGCCCGTGTGGCGCAGTTGCTGGATAGCACGCCTGCACCAGCTGTTAATATTCATCCTTCAGCGGTTATTGCGGATGATGTGCAACTGGGGCAGGGCGTTGCTGTTGGCGCGAATGCAGTAATTGAAACCGGGGTTGTTCTGGGTGATGGTGCAATTATAGGTGCTGGTTGTTTCGTTGGTAAAAACAGCAAGTTAGGTGCCAGAAGCAAACTGTGGGCTAACGTAACCATTTATCATAATGTACGGATTGGTGATGATTGTCTGGTTCAGTCCGGTACAGTGATCGGTGCCGATGGTTTTGGCTACGCCAATGAACGTGGTGAGTGGATCAAAATTCCGCAACTGGGTGGTGTGGTGATTGGTAACCGTGTAGAGATTGGGTCAAATACCTGTATCGATCGCGGTGCGATTGATGACACTCGCATCGCTGATAATGTCATTATCGACAATTTATGCCAGATCGCGCATAACGTTGAGATTGGCTATGGCACAGCTATTGCTGGCGCAGCTACATTTGCTGGTAGTACCAAGATAGGCAAATATTGTATCATAGGCGGAGCTTCCGTCTTTAATGGTCATATTGAAATTTGTGATCAGGTTACGGTCACTGGTATGGCCATGGTCATGCGTTCCATTACGGAACCAGGGTTATACTCTTCCGGCATACCGGCTCAAACCAATAAAGAATGGCGAAAAACCGCAGCGCGTACACTGCATATCGATGATATGTATAAGCGTCTGTCTAATATTGAGAAATTGCTCGATAAGCAAGAACAAAAGTAAAAGGATCCTGGTTTGAACAACGAACTCAATCAGCTTGATATTCAAGATATTTTACAGCTGCTGCCTCACCGTTACCCTTTTTTGATGGTGGATCGTGTCGTTCATTATGAAATGTCAGAAGAACGTAAAGTGTTGCGTGCAATAAAAAATGTTTCTTTTAATGAGCCTTTCTTTCAGGGACATTTTCCTGAACGACCAGTGTTCCCGGGAGTCCTGATTCTGGAAGCAATGGCACAGGCAACCGGCATCCTGGCATTCCGCATGGTTGGTAAGCCTAATCCGGGTGAACTGTATTATTTTGCTTCTATCGATAATGCGCGTTTTAAACGTCCTGTTGTACCGGGAGATCAACTGGTACTGGATGTTGAATATCTGAAAGAACGCCGTGGTATCGCCAAGTTTACCGGTGTCGCTACAGTAGATGGTGAACTCGTTTGTTCTGCAGAACTCATGTGCGCCAAACGTTGAGAGAATGCCTGTGATCGATCCTAGCGCTAAAATTCATCCCTCCGCGATTATTCATCCGAATGCAGTTATTGGTGCAAATGTAGAAATTGGTGCCTTTACTTGTGTTGAAGATGAAGTTGAGATCGGAGAAGGCACATGGGTTGGTTCTCATGTGTTAATTAAAGGGCCAACCAAAATTGGCCGTAATAACAAAATTTTTCAGTTCTCATCCATTGGTGAAGATTGTCAGGACAAGAAATACGCCGGTGAGCGGACTTTCCTGGAAATCGGTGATGCGAATGTGATCCGTGAACACTGCACGTTCCATCGTGGTACGGTTCAGGATCAGAGCCTGACCAAGGTTGGCAGCCGTAATTTGTTTATGGTGAATGTGCATGTTGCTCACGATTGTATGATTGGTGACGACTGTATTTTTGCCAATAATGCGACACTGGCTGGTCATGTGCATATTGGTGACTGGGTTATTTTCGGTGGTCTGGCTGCTATTCACCAGTTTGGCCGCGTTGGCTCCCATGCTTTCATTGCTGGTATGGCTGCGCTGAATAAAGATGTGCCGCCATATGTCATGGCCGCAGGTCATTATGCCACTCCGTTCGGTATTAACAGCGAAGGTTTGCGTCGCCGTGGTTTCTCTGCGGAAGCCATTTCTGCAGTGAAACGTGCTTATAAAGAACTTTATCGTAGTGGCAAGACTATCGATGAAGTGATGCCTGTGCTGGAAACCATGGCGCAGGACGAACCGGCTGTTGCACTGTTCGTTGAATTCCTGAAAAAGAATGAGCGTGGCATCATTCGTCCCTGATTTATCCGCTGCCAAGCGGCCGCTGCGTATTGGAATTGTTGCCGGAGAGGTCTCCGGTGACATTCTGGCTGCAGGTCTGATGCGTCATCTCAAGCAAATCCATCCTGATTGTGAATTTGTCGGTATTGCCGGTCCGCGTATGCAGGAACTGGGGATAGAGACACTATTTGAAATGGAAGAACTTTCGGTCATGGGACTGGTTGAAGTGCTTGGTCGCTTGCCCCGGCTGCTGCAGGTTCGCCGTCATATAATCCGTTATTTCAAAGAAAATCCGCCGGATATATTTATCGGGGTGGATGCGCCTGATTTTAATATCGGTGTTGAGCTGAAACTTAAACAGGCCGGTATTAAAACGATTCATTATGTCAGCCCGTCTGTATGGGCATGGCGGCAGAGCCGGATTCATAAAATCAAAGCAGCCACGGATATGGTGCTGGCTTTTTTGCCGTTCGAAAAAGCGTTCTACGATCAGCATAATGCGCCATGCCGGTTTGTTGGCCATACTATGGCCGATGCTATTCCGCTGCATTCTCCTGCTTTACCAGCTAAAAATCAGCTTGGATTGAAAGCTGATGCACCGGTACTGGCTGTGTTGCCCGGTAGTCGTGGTGCAGAGGTGGAAATGCTGACGCCGCCGTTTTTACAGACTTGCCAGTTACTGCACCAGCAATACCCTGATTTACAGTTTGTCGTTCCGCTGGTTAATCCGCGTCGGAGAGAACAATTTGAAGCGATCAAGCAGCAAATTGCGCCGGATTTGGCTATGACACTGGTTGATGGTCAGGCCCGGGCGGTGATGACATCTGCAGATGTTATTTTGCTGGCATCCGGTACTGCCACGCTTGAAGCGATGCTGGTAAAAAGACCGATGGTTGTTGCTTATAAAGTGAAACCATTTACATTCTGGCTAGGTCAGAAGTTAGTAAAAATCCGTACTTTTTCGCTGCCAAATCTACTGTCTGGCCGAACTTTGGTGCCGGAATTGATCCAATCTGATTGTATACCGGAGAAACTGACAGCCGCTGTCAGCAATTATCTGCAACAGGATAATCAGGCGCTGCTTGATGAATTTATCCGTCTGCATCAATTGATCCGGTGTGATGCGGATAAACAGGCTGCACAAGCCGTTATTGACGTATTACAAGGCAATATATGAACTCATTTATCTATCCTCCATACCAGTTAATCGCTGGTGTGGATGAAGTTGGTCGTGGTCCTCTGATCGGGGATGTGGTGACAGCTGCTGTTATTCTGGATCCTGCCCGGCCAATTACGGGTCTGAACGATTCCAAAAAACTCTCTGAAAAAAAGCGCGAAGCACTGTTTGATATTATCCGCGAGAATGTGCTGGCATTTGCTATCGGACGTTGTTCTGCTGCCGAAATTGATCAATTCAATATACTGCAGGCGACCATGAAAGCGATGCAACGCGCGGTTGCCGGTTTGTCTGTGCAGCCGGAATTTGTGTTGATTGACGGTAACCGTTGTCCGGCTCTTTCTATGCCTTCTCAGGCAGTAGTGAAAGGCGATAGTCTGGTTGCTGAAATCAGTGCGGCTTCTATTCTGGCGAAAGTGACACGTGACCGTGAAATGGCGGAGCTGGATCAGCTATATCCGCAATATGGTTTTGCTCAGCATAAAGGTTATCCGACCGCACAACATCTGGCTGCATTAGCAGAGCATGGCGCATTAGCGATACACCGCCGCAGTTTTAAACCGGTTAAACTGGCTCTGGGCCTAGACTGAACAGGAAACATCATGGCCGAACCTCGCTTTGTTCATCTTCATATCCATTCTGATTTTTCGATGCTGGATGGTCTGCAAAAGATCAAGCCACTGGTCGCGCGTGCGGCCGAAAATAATATGGTGGCAATGGCCATTACTGACCAGATGAATCAGAGCGGGTTAGTGCGTTTTTATGGTGATGCTCACAGCAAAGGCATTAAACCCATTATCGGCGTTGATTTCTGGGTACAGAGTGAAGAGCTTGGCGATGAACTGTTTCATCTGATTGGGTTGGCCATGAATAATGAGGGCCAGCAAAATCTTATTCAGCTGATATCAAAAGGGTTTCTTCGCGGACATATTCAGGGGCGGGCTGTTATTGATAAAGCCTGGCTGGCCGAACATGCGACTGGCGTAATTTTGTTATCCGGTGGCCGGGATGGTGATATCGGTAAATTCCTGCTGAAGGGTAATCAGGCGATGGTGGAACGTTGCACCGCGTTTTACCAGCAGCATTTTCCGGAGCGCTTTTATCTTGAGTTAATCCGTACCGGCCGGCTGGACGAAGAAACCTATCTGCATATGGCTGTTGAGTTGGCGATACAGCAGGATCTGCCGGTTGTTGCCACCAATGATGTCGTTTTCCTGAATAAAGATGATTTTGACGCGCATGAAATCCGCGTAGCTATCCATGATGGTTACACGCTGGATGATGCCCGTCGCCCTAAACGTTACAGTAATCAACAATATATGCGCACACAGGATGAAATGTGTGAGCTGTTTAAGGATATTCCTGAGGCGCTGGCTAACAGCGTGGAAATCGCCAAACGCTGTAATGTGACAGTTCGTCTGGGCGAGTATTTTCTGCCGCAATTCCCCACTGGCGACATGACCACGGAAGATTTTCTGGTTATGAAGTCGAAAGAGGGGCTGGAAGAGCGTCTGGCGTTTCTCTTTCCTGATCCGGCTGAACGGGCGGAAAAGCGGATAGCTTATGACGAACGTCTGGATATTGAGCTTAAAGTTATTAACCAGATGGGATTTCCCGGTTACTTCCTGATCGTGATGGAGTTTATCCAGTGGTCAAAGGATAACGATATCCCGGTAGGCCCCGGACGTGGTTCGGGTGCGGGGAGTCTGGTCGCTTATGCACTGAAAATCACCGATTTGGACCCATTGGCGCTGGATCTGCTGTTCGAACGTTTCCTGAATCCGGAACGTGTCTCTATGCCTGACTTTGACGTCGATTTCTGTATGGATCGCCGTGACGAAGTCATTGATCATGTTGCGCAGATGTATGGTCGTGAAGCGGTATCGCAGATCATTACTTTCGGTACGATGGCTGCGAAAGCGGTCGTTCGTGATGTGGGGCGTGTGCTGGGTCATCCGTATGGTTTCGTTGATCGGATATCCAAATTAATTCCGCCAGATCCGGGTATGACACTGGCTAAAGCATTCGATGTTGAACCGAAGCTGGTTGAGTTATACGAACAGGATGAAGAAGTCAAAGCGCTGATTGATATGGCGCGCAAACTGGAAGGGGTAACCCGTAACGCGGGTAAACATGCCGGTGGCGTGGTTATCGCTCCGACGAAAATCACGGATTTTGCACCGTTATATTGCGACGATCAGGGCTTACAGCCGGTTACTCAGTTTGATAAAAATGATGTGGAATATGCTGGCCTGGTGAAGTTTGACTTCCTCGGTTTGCGGACATTGACCATCATTAAATGGGCGCTGGATATGATCAATCCGCGTCTGAAAACAGAAGGTAAACCACCGGTCGATATCGCCGCGATTCCGCTGGATGATCCGACTTCGTTTAAGATCCTGAAAAATTCAGAAACCACCGCCGTATTCCAGCTGGAATCGCGGGGGATGAAAGACCTGATCAAGCGCCTGCAGCCGGACTGTTTTGAAGACATGATCGCTTTGGTGGCCCTGTTCCGCCCCGGCCCATTGCAATCCGGCATGGTAGACAACTTCATTGACCGTAAACACGGCCGTGAAGCGATTTCCTATCCGGATATTCAGTGGCAGCATGACTCACTGCAGCCTATTCTGGAGCCTACCTACGGCATCATCCTGTATCAGGAACAGGTTATGCAGATCGCCCAGACGCTGGCTGGCTATACGCTGGGTGGCGCGGACATGTTGCGTCGCGCGATGGGTAAGAAAAAACCGGAAGAGATGGCGAAACAGCGTTCCGGTTTTGAATCCGGAGCGGTCAGCAATGGTGTCGACGGCGAACTGGCGATGCATATCTTCGATCTGGTGGAAAAATTCGCCGGATACGGGTTTAACAAATCGCATTCCGCTGCCTATGCTTTGGTTTCATACCAGACGTTATGGCTGAAAACACACTTCCCGGCAGAATTCATGGCAGCAGTAATGACTGCTGATATGGATAACACCGACAAGATCGTAACACTGGTTGATGAATGCCAGCGGATGGGACTGAAGCTGATCCCGCCTGATGTGAATACCGGACAATATCGCTTCACGGTGAATGAACGCGGCGAAGTGGTTTATGGTATCGGCGCGGTAAAAGGGGTTGGTGAAGGTCCGGTTGAAGCAATTATTGCTGCACGGAACGAAGGTGGGCCTTTCCGCGATCTGTTTGATTTTTGTAACCGGGTCGATATTAAACGCCTGAACAAACGGGTCATGGAAAAGCTGATATATGCCGGTGCCCTGGACCGGTTAGGTCCGCATCGTGCTGCATTAATGGCATCGCTGGAAGAGGCGATGAAAGCGGCAGAACAAAAAGCGAAAGATGCCGCTCTCGGACAAAATGATCTGTTCGGTGATCTGTTTGCTGATGACGGCGTACTACCCACGCCGACCTTTGCCGATGTGCCTGAGTGGTCTGATCAGAAATGGCTTGATGGCGAACGTGAAACTCTCGGTTTATATTTAACGGGCCATCCGATAAATCAATACTTGGCGGAGCTAAAGCATTATACTTCCGGCCGTTTATGCGATTTACAGCCGACCGAACGGGATAAACCAGCGGTAGCGGCGGGTCTGGTTCTGAATGCCCGTATCATGGTAACCAAGCGTGGTACCAAGATGGGAATTCTGACATTAGATGACCGTTCCGGGCGTTTAGACATTACTTTGTTCAGTGAAGCACTGGAAAGATATGAGTCGTTGCTGCAAAAAGACCGTATTTTAGTGGTTACGGGTCAAATCAGCTTTGACGAGTATGCGGGTGGCATTAAAATGTCGGCCCGCGAAGTATTGGACATTGAAGATGCGCGTGGTCGTCACGCACGGGGATTGCGGGTAAAAGTGACGCAATCTGAAACGGCAGATCGTTTTATGCAAAATCTTGCCGGCATATTAACGCCTCATCGTGCAGGGATTTGTCCTGTGCATATCTGCTACCGCAGAACGGGTGTGCAGGGGCAGCTGACGTTGGGGACCGAATGGCGGGTAACGCCAACCGATCAACTACTGAACGAGCTGCGAACCCATTTGGGCAAGCAAGGCGTAGAACTGATATTTGAGTAGCGATTTCGGGTACAATTATGAATATGAATTTTCTGGAATTTGAACAACCTATTGCTGAACTGTTGGCGCAAATCGAAGAACTGAAACATGTTAGTGAGCATGTTGGCAGCAGTGTGGATCTGACAGATGAAATCAAACATCTGGAAAAGAAGAATGAAGAGCTGACCAGAAAGTTGTTTTCTGATCTGGGCGCATGGCAGATTTCTCAGCTGGCTCGTCATCCGCAACGTCCTTATACCGAGGACTATATTGCACGCATGTTTACTGATTTTGATGAGATGGCTGGTGATCGGGCTTTCGCTGATGATAAAGCGATTGTCGGCGGTACAGCTCGTCTGGATGGTCAGCCGGTAATGGTGATTGGTCACCAGAAAGGCCGCG
Organism: Tolumonas auensis DSM 9187; assembly: GCF_000023065.1. Classification (NCBI taxonomy): domain Bacteria; kingdom Pseudomonadati; phylum Pseudomonadota; class Gammaproteobacteria; order Aeromonadales; family Aeromonadaceae; genus Tolumonas; species Tolumonas auensis. Next base: position 2,290,404 of record NC_012691.1, on the reverse strand, counting down.
ACACACAGGAAAAAATCAGACGTAATTTTGGTATGCCAAGACCAGAAGGCTATCGTAAAGCATTGCGTCTGATGCAGATGGCTGAACGTTTTAAAATGCCAATCCTTACCTTCATTGATACGCCGGGTGCATATCCGGGGGTCGGCGCAGAAGAACGTGGTCAGTCAGAAGCGATTGCCCGTAATCTTAAGGTGATGTCGAGCCTGAAAGTACCGGTTATTTGTACTGTGATCGGTGAAGGTGGTTCAGGTGGTGCACTGGCAATCGGCGTCGGTGATCGCGTGAATATGCTGCAATATTCCACCTATTCGGTGATCTCACCGGAAGGTTGCGCCTCTATTCTTTGGAAGAGTGCGGATAAAGCCAACGTAGCTGCTGAAGCTATGGGGATTACAGCTGCTCGCCTGAAAGAACTGAAATTGATCGACAGCATTGTGCCGGAACCGCTGGGTGGTGCACACCGTAATGTGGATGAGATGGCCAATCTGCTGAAACAACGCATTCTGACCGATCTGAATGAATTAAATTCATTGCATACAGATGAATTGTTGAGAAAACGGTATCAGCAACTGATGTCACATGGTTATTGCTGATAGAGACGAATAGAAAACAGCGCCCTTCGGCGCTGTTTTTTTTATACTTATTCCAGTGCTAATTCACCATCTGGCTCAATAAATTCAATGCTGTGGTAACGCCATGCCTTCATCTGTGCCGGCCAGTTTTGGGGTGGCCAGCCACCTTTCAGTAACAAATGGTGCAGGAATTCTTTTTTATCCGGTAACTGACGCCAGACAGCAGGTAAAAAAGTAGCCCGGTGATAGCCATCGCTCAGCCATAACCCATCAGTAAATGGCACCAGTGCCGCCATTAACTCTTCCCGACTGGTGGCCGGCAAAGGTTCTCTTTCACTGAGTACTGAAATGCTGATGATGCAATCCGCGAGTTCAGCTGCTGTCAGTGGTGGGAAACGGGGATCCTGAAAGGCAGCGGCCCGGGCAAAATACGGGATAGATTGCTGCAGTGGCATATCCTGCTCCAGAGTGCCAATACAACCGCGGAGTTCGCCGTGTTTATGCAAGGTAACAAAACAGCCTGATTTCAACTCACCATGCGGCAGGATTGCTGCTGTTTCTGTGTCTGTGTCCGGCATCCAGTGTGCCTTAATGGCATTGCGCGCCAGCGTCAGCATTGCCCGGCGTTCATTTAACTCAATAGAGGGCAAAAGCTGCATATCCCACCACCCGTTCTTTGTCATGCGATGTATCGCCGGAGTTACATTTTGCCAGTAACTTAATATCCAGCTGTTGCTGATGAGCCCAGTGCAGTGCACCATTCAGGGCATAACAACCGCAGGCCTGATCGCCGGTTAAGGTTTCACTGAACTGCAGAATTTGCCGGATGGTATAGTCATCCTGTAGTTCGGCTATGTCCTTGCTGAGATAGTGACTGAGGTCGCTGCTGACAATGATCAGCGTATCATCGGTCATAATTTGTTCAATGGCGTGGCTCACTGTTTCTGCCGGACAATCGCCTACCACCAGCGGGATCAGACTAAAGTCGCCCAGTTGATACTGCAGAAATGGTAGCTGAACTTCTATGGCATGTTCCTGTCGGTGTGCTTCGGTAGCGGCAATCACGCCGGGTAATGACAGTAATGACGCTATCGCTGGTTTATCGAGCGGAATAGTACCAAAAGGTGTTGCCTCGCCATCCCAGTGCTCAGGAACAGCGATGCCCTGCAGATAGACCCGGTGCGCCGGGCAGAGCACAATCACCCGCTTGAAATCTCCTTTCTGCAGCAGACTGTATCCCTGTGCGGCAATAGCACCGGAAAAACGGTAACCGGCATGGGGAAGGATCAACATCCGTGGTTTCCGTCCGGTTTCGGGGGCTGCTTTAACATGATGCTGCATCCAGTCCCGAAGTCTGTCCGGATCTGCCGGATAGAACATATCCGCTACAGCGGGCTGATGGATAACCTGCATACAACCTCCTGATGGATAGATGTCATCTATAATTATAGTGTTGCTGCGGAGGTTGTATGGATAATTCAGACAATACGGTTTCGACCAAATACTGGCGTCATCTGGATAATGATCACACGCTATGTACGCTTTGTCCGCGATTTTGTGAACTGCGGGAGGGTAAGCGTGGCGTTTGCTACATCCGCATGGCGCAGGGCGGAGAGATTGTTCTGACCAGTTATGGCCGTTCCAGTGGTTTCTGTATTGATCCTATTGAGAAAAAACCGTTGCATCATTTTCTGCCCGGCACGCCGGTACTGTCGTTCGGTACTGCCGGATGTAATCTGACCTGTGCGTTCTGTCAGAACTGGGATATCAGTAAATCCCGCCATATGGAAACACTGAGCGCATCGGCAACACCGGAACAGCTGGCGAAAATGGCAGAACAGACGGGCTGTCGTTCAGTGGCATTTACCTACAACGATCCGGTTATCTTTATGGAATATGCGCTGGATGTGGCAGCTGCCTGTCATGCGCGTGATATCAAAACCATCGCGGTTACGGCGGGCTACATTAATCCCGAACCACGCCGTGATTTTTTTGCCGGAATGGATGCAGCCAATGTGGATCTCAAAGGGTTCACTGAGTCGTTTTATCACCGGATTTGTGGCGGGCATCTGGCACCGGTGCTGGATACGCTGCGTTATCTGAAACAGGAAACCAAAGTCTGGTTTGAACTGACGACCTTGTTGATCCCCGGTGAAAATGATTCGGCAGAAGAGTTAGAGGCCATGTGCCGCTGGATTGCTGATGAACTGGGGCCGGATGTGCCTTTGCATTTCACTGCATTCCACCCGGATTTTCATATGCTGGATAAACCGTCTACCTCAATGGCATCTCTGCTGCAGGCGCGTGATATCGCCAAGGCGCATGGTCTGCATTATGTCTATGTCGGGAATGTGCATGATGTGGCCGATGGCAGTACCTGGTGTCCGTCCTGCGGGAAATTAGTGATTGAACGGGATTATTATCGTCTGGGCAGTTGGGCGATACATGATGGTTGTTGCCAGCATTGCGGGGCAAAAATTGCCGGTGTATTTGAAAATCAGCCCGGAACGTGGGGGCCAAAGCGTTTACCGGTAGAAATCAGATAAAACCCTTATGAAAAAATTGGCCTGACAGGGGGGCTGTCAGACCAATTGCTTATCAGTTATATATTCAGCGATCAGGCTGCGTTAGCTACTGTAGCTTTCGCGGCTTTGATTTTTTTCAGCGTGATAGCAACGACTGCGGTGGTGATTGCGCCAGCTGCCATGGCAGCCAGTGCCAGCAGCGGTTTATTCATGGCACCCAGCAGCGCCACAATAGGACCACCGTGTGCGACAGAGTTGGTCACACCGAATACGAACGCCATCACTGCGGCAACGATGCTGCCCAGCATGTTGGCAGGAATAACAGCCAGCGGATCCTGTGCGGCAAACGGGATAGCGCCTTCAGAAATACCAACCAGACCCATGGCACCGGCCGCTTTACCGGCTTCGATTTCGTCTTTGTCAAACAGATCCATTTTACGACCCAGGAAGGTAGCCAGACCCATACCCAGCGGAGCAACCGGGATAGCACAGGCCATTGCCCCCATAAACTGTGTCTGACCAGATGCGATCATGCCGACAGAGAACAGGAAGGCGACTTTGTTGACCGGACCACCCATATCAAAGCCCGCCATACCGCCAATCACGATGCCCAGCAACACCAGGCTGCCACCACTCATGGAAACCAGCATGTTGGTCATTCCGGTCATCAGACCCGCAATGGGTGCACCGATGATGAAGATAAAAATCGCAGCGATAAACAAGGTGCCGGACAGTGGTGCAATCAGGATAGGTACCAGTGGACGCAACAATTTGTTGTAGTCCCGGGTTGCAATCCAACGGACGAAATAGCCTACCAACAGACCGGCCACAATCGCCCCGATAAAGCCGGTTCCGGCAGTGGCACCGTAGAACGAGCCGTCATTGGCAATCCAGCCACCGATAAAACCAGGGGCAAGGGCAGGGCGATCACCAATCGCGTAAGCAATATAACCGGCCAGAATCGGGATCATCAGCTTGAACGCAACGACGCCAACGTTCAGCACAGAATTCCACATACTGCCTTCAGGGATAGCCATGCCACCTGGTGTCGGATCACCGCCGATTGCCAGTGACAACGCAATCAACAGACCCCCGGTGACAACAAACGGGATCATATGTGACACACCGTTCATCAGGAAACGATAGAGATTGGAGCGGGCCTGGCTGGATTTGGAACCCTCGGCCGGTGTCGCATTTCCCTGCGGCTGATAAGGTGCTGCGGTCAATGCCTGTCTGATTAAGCCTTTGGCATCTTTAATCGGTGCTTTAACACCGGTTTTAATGACTTTCTTGCCGGCAAAGCGGTGCATATCGACCTGCTTGTCACTGCCGACGATAATCGCATCAGCCCGAGCGATTTCTTCTGCGGTAGGTGCGTTCTTCACACCGATGGAACCGTTGGTTTCAACTTTAATTTTGTACCCTAATTCTTTCGCGGCCTTTTCCAGAGCTTCCGCCGCCAGATAGGTATGCGCAATACCGGTCGGACAGCCGGTGACGCCAATCAGAAAGCCTTTGCTTTCACCCATTGGTTCGGCTACCGGTGCTGCTTTTGCTGTTAACAGTGCCAGCGCATCACGACTGGATTTTGCTGCCATGATGGCATCAAAAAAGCCCGGTTCAATCAGTTTGGAGGAGAGTTCAGCCAATACGGTGATGTGATGATCAGCACCACCAGCAGGTGAGGCAATCATGAAAAACAGTTTCGATGGTTTGCCATCTTCAGCACCGTATTCAATGCCTTTGCGGCTGATCCCGACTACAACTGCAGGTTCTGAAACGGCAGAACTCTTAGCATGAGGTAACGCGACACCGTCTTCGAAACCGGTATTGCCAATGGCTTCACGTGCCTGCACGTCTTGTAAAAACAGCAGTTTATCACTGACTTTCCCCTGAACCGCCAGCAGATCGATCATTTCACGAAATACGGCGTCCTTGGTGGTTGCCTGCAAATCGAGGCATATCAGTTTTTCATTGATGAGGTTAGTAATCATAGTGATTCCCAATAGTTCCCGGTGACGGTTTGTCCCCGATGTTCCTGAATGATGCGATTCAGTAACGTCCATGTACTGATATCGCGGTTCCCCATTAAGCAGCGCCATTATCGGGAGATCCGGAAAGGGAAAAAATCGGAAATAAAACACATAAACTGGATTTTTGTACCATCAAATTTGCAGTGTGATGCACCTCTCATTACGCAGGAACACGCATTTTCCATATAGAGTTCCGGATTTGAACGATACTTGAACAACAAGAAAGAACGCAGCATCCGGGAATTTTTCGGTGATGAAGAAAAGCAAGGATAGAAAAGTAGGCGGATCGTTCAGCCGGGCACTTTCATCTCATTTCTCAGAACTGTCTGACAATGCCGCGCAGGCGCTGGTACGTCTGGTTGATTCCGATGATCCTGAAGCATTGCATGATTTACGGATCAGCTTGCGTAGTCAGCGGGTATTGCTGGGGCTGTTTCCGCGTAGTCGTGTACTGAGGAAACAGCGGGAGCAATTGGGGGGAGCCGCAAAATTAACGGGGGCAGATCGTGATCTTGAAGTTGCGCTCGGACTGGCAGAGTCGTTGCGTACGGAAACGGAAACTGGTGAAACGCAGGTTTTGTTTTTAGCGAATAAATTGACGGCTTCACGGGCAAAATTACTCGTCGGGTTGCAGGAAATTTATTTGTCGGAAATCTTGTCACAGGTAGAGCGGGAGTGGAGTAAAAAGCTCAGCAATAAACGCAAAAACGTATTGCAGTCTGCGGCAAGGGCACAGATGCGCAAGCTGGAAAAGCGAGTACTGATTGCAACAGCAGATTTGCTGGTGACATCCCCGGTCACTGACTGGCATTCATTACGGCTACAGGTAAAACGACTCCGTTACTGGGGGGAAGGCTTTGCGCCGGTGCTGACAGAGAAGCAGTGTCGTCGTTTACCCGCGCTGATTCAGTTACAGCAACGACTGGGAGTGCTTCATGATTATTATCTGCTGGAAAGTCAGTTTCAGCAGGAATTAATGCTACCGGAACCGTGGCGGAAAAAGCTGGGAAAATGGCAGCAGCACGCACTGACAGATGCTGCAGGTCTGTTGCAGCATCTGAAAATGACATGGTGATTCGTCCGGAATAATTCCGGCTGGATCATTGGCTGGTTAATTGAAAGCAAGAAAGCTGAACAGTTCCGGCTTCATTGTTGCCAATAATGTGGCTACCCCAAGGACGGCAAAAATTGAGGCTGCGATACCATGCACTAATCTGACCGGAATTCTGTTGGCGATTTTTTTGCCGAGTAAGACGGCCGGTACATTGGCTAACATCATCCCGAACGTTGTTCCTGCAACCACAGGGAGCAATGCCTGATATTTTGCTGCCAGCGCAACAGTCGCTACCTGTGTCTTATCACCCATTTCAGCGATAAAAAATGCAACCAGGGTTGTGCAAAATATACCGAAATGAGCCAGTTTGGCATCTGCTTCGTCAAATTTATCGGGGATCAGTGTCCATATTGCCATAGCTATGAATGACACACCCAGAATCAGTCCCATTGTTTCAGAATCAGCCAGCGAGGTTAACCAGGCACCGATTGCACCGGCAAAACCATGATTGGCCAGGGTGGCAATCAGAATTCCCAGAATAATAGGAACAGGTTTTTTGAATTTGGCGGCAAGAATAAATGCTAACAACTGGGTTTTATCGCCAATCTCAGCCAGAGCCACGATACCGGTGGAAATGATAAAAGCAGACACTTGATACTCCATGGCCGGAAAACTTCCATTGACCACACACCTGTCCGGCCGCACAGGGTATGGTCAAAGGTCTTGCCAGGTGTATCCGTTTTAATGACGAATCACTGTTTGCACCATGACCGTGAGGGTCAAGTCTGTTGATGCAAACCCTAAAGGAGGCTACTCCCCAATGACCGGCGCAGTATAACGATTTTACTGCCGGAGTCAAAATCAAAACCATGAGATTTACGGGGGATAAAAACAACAAAGCCCCGCATTGCTGCGAGGCTTCAGAATGATGGTGCCCAGACGCGGAATCGAACCACGGACACGCGGATTTTCAATCCGCTGCTCTACCGACTGAGCTATCTGGGCTTGGGTTGAATGGTGCCGGCTATCGGAATCGAACTGATGACCTACTGATTACAAGTCAGTTGCTCTACCAACTGAGCTAAGCCGGCACACGTATTCAACGAGGCGGGATTATAATGAAATCCGGGGCCGCGTCTAGATGTGAAAGCCAAATTTTAGCATTTTGTGGTTTGTTTGCTGATATTTTCGACGAAATGCATTTTTTCACTGGTTAACTGGTGATAGCAGGTTGGAGGGAGATCGGCTAACATCATATTTACATATGTTATTGATTTGGCGGTTATGGAATTTTTTATACTGATTGGTCTGATTGTATTGAACGGTGTCTTTGCTATGTCAGAGATTGCCATTGTCACCGCCCGCAAGGCGCGTTTAGCCAAGCAGGCCGCTGAGGGTGATAAAGGTGCTAAAACAGCACTTAAACTGGCAGAAGACCCAACCAATTTCTTATCAACAGTGCAGATCGGTATCACGTCTATTGGTATTCTGAACGGGATTTTTGGGGAAGCTATTCTGGCTCAGCCATTATCTGTCTGGCTGCAACATTTCGGATTATCGGCTGCGACCAGCAGTGTGACGGCAACAGTCATTGTTGTTGTCGTGGTGACCTATACCTCTATTGTCATCGGGGAGTTGGTTCCCAAACGACTGGGTCAATTGAGCGCTGAAAATATCGCTTGTCTGGTTTCCCGCCCGATGCAACTACTGGCATTAATCACGCGGCCGTTTGTTTTACTCTTATCTGCATCTACGCACGGACTGATCCGTCTGATGGGCGTTAAGCAGAATAACGGTGCCAGTGTCACTGAAGAGGAAATTCATGCCATGCTGGCTGAAGGTTCTGAATCCGGTGCCATTGAGCGCAATGAACATGAAATGGTGCGTAATGTATTTCGTCTGGATGATCGCGCTGTTGCCTCACTGATGGTGCCGCGGGCAGATATTGTGTTTGTTGATTTGCAGGATTCGCTGGAAGTGAATTTACTGAGAATGTCAGGTTCTGAACACTCTACTTTTCCGGTTTGTCGCGGTGGTCTGAATGATCTGATCGGTGTGATCAGTGCCCGTCAGATCATGGCGCAGACAGTACAAGGTTTGGATCTGGATTTTGAAGCGCTATGTCAGCCATGCAGTTATGTACCCGAAACGTTGAGTGGGATGGAGCTGCTGGAGCATTTCCGCGCATCGGGTTCACATATGGCATTTGTGGTTGATGAATACAGTGAGTTACAGGGCATAGTCACCGTACAGGATGTGCTTGAATCTCTGACCGGCGAGTTTTATCAGGAAGATAATGACGATGCCTGGGCCGTACAGCGTGAGGATGGTTCCTGGCTGCTGGACGGTCTGATCCCGGTAATGGAGTTAAAAGATTGCCTGCAACTGGCGCGTTTACCGGAGGAAGAACGCAATCGTTACCATACGTTGAGCGGTCTGGTGATGTTATTGCTGGGACGTGTTCCGGCTACCGGCGATATTCTGGAAGTGGATGGCTGGAAACTGGAGGTTGTTGATATGGATGGTATGCGCATCGACAAGGTGCTGGCATCCCGGATTATTACCAATGACAACGATGAAAATCCAGATACCGGTGCTTAAAACCAACGTTATATCAGACCGGGTCTGCAAAGCGGGCCTGGATCGCCAGCCGTTCTTCGGTGGCATTCAGTAATGCGGCGACGCATGTTGCATCCAGTCGTCCGGCGGCGACTTCCTTTTGTAATTCGGCGATAACATCTTCCTCTGTCCAGGCTGTTTTATACGGCCGGGCAGTGGAAAGTGCATCATACACATCCGCTATAGCTACAATTCGCGCTTCAATAGGGATCTGTTCCAGTTTTAATCCTTGCGGGTAACCTGAACCATCGCCCCGTTCATGATGGCCTGCCACTATGTTACGCATAATGGCTGAAGCATTGTCGAGATTAAGTCCCAGATCATTGACCATCTGGTCAATCATCATGGTGCCGAGCTGGACATGCCGCTGCATGATTTCCCACTCGGCTGTCCCCAGTTTTCCGGCTTTGAGTAGCACTTTGTCAGGAATGCCGACTTTTCCTATATCGTGCAAAGGTGCAAAAAGGTGCAGGTATTCAATAAACTCATCACTAAGCTGATACTGCTCTGCAACGCCACGGGCGATCAAGCGTGAATATTTTGCCATCCGATCTAAATGATTGCCTGTCTCCAGATCTCTGATCCGGGCGAAATCAGTAGCCAGGTGTACCGTATTGATCAGTGATTTCACTGCCGCCAGCTCAATCAGGTAGAGATGTGCCGCCAGATCAGCGAACACATCCAGAAAATGAACGGTCTCCTGCTGAAATGCATCGGCTTTTTTTGAATCAAAAAACAGAAAAGCGACGAATAGATTGCCCTGAAAAATGGGGATGGTGTAGCTGCTGAGATAGTTCTGGCTGCGTAGCCAGCCGGTATGGTCACTGTGGCTATTAAATACGGCGTCCATATCCTGCACGATCCGGCTTTTCCGGGAATGGATCAGTGCCTGTAATGATGGCACGTCGGCAAGATGTGCTTCATAACCTTGCAGGGGGATGCCATCAGAAGTACTGCCGACAAATGTTTTCAGCAGGTCGTTTTTCGCGTCATAGATGGCGATCGATATCCGATCGATAAAATCATAACGTCCGCGGATGATTTCGTGCAAATTGGCAAGACGCTGCGACAAATCCTGCCTGGTCATCGGCAATTCATTCATCTGAGTCTGCATTTTGCTATTCCATTCTGAAATTACTCTCTGTTTACAGCGTAGTTGATGGTTTTTATTTTGCTTGTGAGCAAGCAGGTAAATCTAATCGGAACTGGCGACTGGTGAGAGAGCGTCTAAGATAAGTTTAGGATGACAGTGATTTATGAGTCCGGGTCTGAATTCGTTTACGAAAGTAAAGTTGGAATAAAATATTGCGTTAGATCATTTTTTCATACATGGATCATAAAAATATAAACAAAATACAACATTGTATTAACAACGCTTCAGGTAGCTTTCACAATAGGCGACGCACATTGGAAATGTGATATTCCCGTTCGACGGAGTTGTTAGATGATAAAAAACAGGTTCTGGTGGTTGTTACCATCGCTGATGCCATTATTGCTAAGTGGCTGTAATATGGCATTACTTGATCCGAAAGGTGAAGTCGGGATGCAGCAAAAATCGCTGATCCTTACTGCAACCTGGCTTATGCTGATTGTTGTTATCCCGGTCATTATCATGACCTTCGTTTTTGCCTGGAAATACCGGGCTTCCAATAAAAATGCGACCTACTCGCCAAACTGGTCACATTCCAACAAAATCGAATTTGTTGTCTGGACGATTCCTCTCATCATTATTTTGATTCTTGGCACGCTCACCTGGAAAACAACGCATTCACTTGATCCCCGTACACCGCTGGCTTCCAAAGAAAAACCGTTGGTGATTCAGGCGGTTTCGCTGGATTGGAAATGGCTGTTTATTTATCCGGAGCAGGGCATTGCGACGGTGAATGAAATCAGCTTCCCGGCAAATGTGCCGATTGAATTTAAAGTGACATCCGGTTCTGTGATGAACTCATTCTTTATTCCACAGTTGGGTAGTCAGATTTATGCAATGGCTGGGATGCAGAACAGAGTGCATCTGATCGCAAATGAAGAGGGCGCCTATAAGGGGATCTCCGCGAACTACAGTGGTGCTGGCTTCTCGGGTATGAAGTTTATGGCTTATGCCACGTCGACGGAGAAATTTGATGAGTGGGTATCGAAAGTCAAACAATCGCCGAAAGCACTGCAGCTGACCGATTACGATGAACTGACCAAGGCAACCCAGAATAACCCGGTTGAGTATTTTGGTGCAGTGAAACCGGCTTTGTATCAGGACATCATCAACCGCTTTATGGTTCCGGCTAATCAGCAGGCTGCACCAGAGGGTCATGGCATGCAACAGGAAATGCCTCACGACATGGAGCAGGGTATGCACATGCCATCACATTCAGGCTCCGGGGAATAAAACATGTTTGGAAAGTTAACGCTTGAAGCGATCCCGTATCACGAACCCATTATTATGGGGACGCTGAGTGTCGTCGGGTTGATTGGCATCATGATTGTTGCTGCCATGACCTATTACAAAAAATGGGGCTGGCTCTGGACGGAATGGCTGACGTCGGTTGACCACAAGAAGATCGGCATTATGTACATCATCGTGGCGATGGTGATGTTATTGCGTGGCTTTGCCGATGCGATCATGATGCGTCTGCAACTGATGCTGGCTTCCGGCGGTTCGGAAGGCTTCCTGAATGCACACCATTACGATCAGATTTTCACCGCGCACGGTGTGATCATGATTTTCTTCATGGCGATGCCATTTATGGTAGGGCTGATGAATATCGTGGTGCCATTGCAGATTGGTGCGCGTGATGTGGCATTCCCGTTCCTGAACTCGCTGAGCTTCTGGCTGTTTATTGTCGGCGTTGCGCTGATGAATATTTCGCTGGGGGTGGGTGAGTTTGCGCAGACTGGTTGGCTGGCCTATCCGCCATTATCCGGGCATCAGTATAGTCCGGGGGTTGGGGTCGATTACTGGATCTGGAGCTTGCAGATTTCGGGGATTGGTACCTTGCTGACCGGGGTGAACTTCTTTGTCACCATCCTGAAAATGCGTGCACCGGGTATGAGTATGATGAAGATGCCGGTGTTCACCTGGACGGCCCTTTGTTCTAACGTGCTGATTATTGCTGCATTTCCGATCCTGACCGTCACTATTGCGTTACTGACGCTGGATCGTTACCTCGGTACGCATTTCTTCACCAATGATTTAGGCGGCAACCAGATGATGTATGTCAATCTCATCTGGGCCTGGGGTCATCCTGAAGTTTATATTCTGATCCTGCCGGCATTCGGTATCTTCTCTGAAGTCGTGGCAACATTCTGCAAAAAACGGCTGTTCGGGTATACCTCGCTGGTGTGGGCTACGGTCGCGATTACTATCCTGTCGTTCATCGTCTGGCTGCACCATTTCTTTACTATGGGCGCGGGTGCCAACGTGAACGCGTTCTTTGGTATTGCCACTATGGTTATCTCGATCCCGACCGGGGTGAAGATATTCAACTGGCTGTTTACCATGTATCAGGGACGAGTGCAGTTCACGACACCGATCCTCTGGACGCTGGGTTTCCTGGTGACATTCACCGTGGGTGGTATGACCGGGGTGCTGCTGGCTGTTCCGGGTGCGAACTTCGTGCTGCATAACAGTCTGTTCCTGATTGCACATTTCCATAACGTGATCATCGGTGGGGTGGTGTTCGGTTATCTGGCCGGGTTCAACTACTGGTTCCCGAAAGCGATGGGCTTCACGCTGAATGAAAAACTGGGCAAAGCCGCGTTCTGGTTCTGGATCACCGGCTTCTTTGGTGCCTTCCTGCCGCTGTATGCGTTAGGTTTTATGGGCATGACCCGTCGTCTGAGTCAGGACATTAACCCTGAATATCATTCCATGCTGCTGATTGCCGTGGGTGGCGCGGTGCTGATCCTGATCGGCATTATGTGTCAGTTGCTGCAGCTGGTGGTCAGTATCAAAGACCGTAACAAAAACCGCGATCTGACTGGTGATCCATGGGGTGGGCGTACTCTGGAATGGGCAACCTCATCTCCGCCACCGTTCTATAACTTTGCTGAAATTCCGGTTGTCTCTGAACGTGATGCGTTCTGGGACATGAAGGAAAAAGGCACGGCATATAAACGTCCGGCAAAATACACCGAGATCCATATGCCGAAGAATACCGGTGCCGGTGTCATCATCAGTCTGTTTAGTCTGATTATGGGTTTCGCGCTGATTTGGTATATCTGGTGGCTGGCGATTGTTGGTTTTGTCGGTGTGATTGCGACCTGGATTACGTATTCGTTTAACAAGGATGTCGACTATTACGTTCCGGCCGATGTAGTGAAAAAAACAGAAGATGAACATTTTGCAAAAATGAATCAGGCAGAGGTGAAGCATGTCGGTTGAAACTTTACACCATCAGTCTGTGCACGCCGGTGAGCATGAGCATCATGACTCCGGTTCCAACTCAGTATTTGGTTTCTGGATTTACCTGATGAGTGACTGCATTCTGTTTGCGACGCTATTCGCAACGTATGCCGTACTTTCAGGCAGTTTTGCCGGAGGGCCGACAGGGAAAGATATTTTTGAACTGCCGTATGTACTGACGGAAACCTTCTGTCTGTTGATCAGTAGTTTCACCTATGGCATGGCGATGCTGGCGATGAACAGAGGTGAACAAAGCAGTGTCATGAAATGGCTGGCTGTTACCTTTTTCTTCGGTGCCGCCTTTATCGGCATGGAAATCAACGAATTCAGTCATTTGATTTCGGAAGGTTATGGCCCTGATCGCAGCGCCTTCCTGTCTGGTTTCTTTGCATTGATCGGTACTCACGGTTTACACGTATTTTCCGGTCTGGTGTGGATGATCGTTCTGATGATTCAGGTAGCACAAAATGGTCTGACAACCACCAATCAGACCCGCCTGATGTGCCTGAGTCTGTTCTGGCACTTCCTGGATATTGTCTGGATCTGTGTGTTCACTGTGGTCTATCTGATGGGGGTGCTGTAATGAGTCATAACACGAGTCATGGCGGTGCCAGCCACGGTAGCGTGAAGTCGTATATTACCGGCTTTATTCTGTCAGTCGTGCTCACTGTTATTCCATTCTGGATAGTGATGGAGTCTGCTTTACCGCCATCAACGGTTATTCTGGTGATTGCCGCATTCGCGGTCGCTCAGATCCTGGTGCAGCTGATTTACTTCCTGCATATGGATACTAAATCAGAGGGTGGCTGGAATATGATTGCCTTTGTCTTTACGGTACTGATCATTGCTATCATTGTCGTGGGGTCACTGTGGATCATGTTCCACCTTAACCATAATATGATGGGTCATTAAGAGCTGACATCATGATCAAGCAGTACCTGCTCGTCACAAAACCGGGGATCATTTTTGGTAATCTGATTTCCGTCATTGGTGGTTTTTTCCTGGCTTCCAAAGGAAGCCTGGATTTAGCGCTGTTTCTGGCTACGGTCACCGGGGTTTCGCTGGTGATCGCTTCCGGTTGCGCTTTTAATAATTACATCGATCGTGATATCGACTGCATTATGGAGCGCACCAAAAACCGGGTGCTGGTGAAGGGGTTGATTTCACCCCTTACCACGCTGGTGTATGCCACATTACTGGGTATCGCCGGTTTTGGCTTGTTGTGGTTGATGACAAATCCACTGGCGACAGCACTCGCACTGATGGGGTTTGTGGTTTACGTCGGTCTGTATAGCCTGTGGCTGAAGCGCACCTCGGTGTATGGCACGCTGGTGGGCAGCCTTTCCGGTGCAGCACCGCCAGTCATCGGTTATTGCGCGGTCAGCAATCAGTTCGATATTGCGGCCTTTCTGCTACTGCTGATTTTTAGTCTCTGGCAAATGCCGCATTCCTATGCGATTGCGATATTCCGCTTCAAAGATTATCAGTCTGCATCAATTCCTGTTTTACCGGTGAAACACGGCATCTCGGTGACTAAGAGTCATATCCTGCGTTATGTTCTGGCGTTTGCGGTGGCAACACTGATGTTAACGCTGAGCGGTTATGCAGGTTACAGCTATTTTGCTGTAGCGATGCTGATTGGTATCGCTTGGTCAGCGATGGCATTTGCCGGATTTAAAGCGGCAGATGATCGTGTCTGGGCGAAAAAGCTGTTTATCTTCTCCATCATTGCCATTACGTCACTGAGTGTCATGATGTCGGTCGATTTTGCCACGCCGGATCCGGCCCAGTTTCTGACGTCACTGGGTTTCTGACGTCACTGGGTTTCTGACTTAACGGGAATAACCTGATATGCACGATAACCAGATGACCGCAACGGAGCGTCGGGCTACTGTTGGCTTAGGCGCTGTATTCGCATTGCGTATGTTCGGCATGTTTATGGTGCTGCCGGTGCTGACGACCTATGGCATGGCCTTACAGGGAGCCAATGAGTCATTGATTGGTCTGGCGATCGGGATCTACGGATTAATGCAGGCGTTGTTTCAGATCCCGGTTGGCTTATTGTCGGATAAGTTCGGTCGTTTTCCGCTGATTATTGGTGGCTTGTTGCTCTTCCTGCTGGGAAGTGTGCTGGCTGCCTGTGCTGATTCTATCTGGGGGGTGATTATCGGTCGGGCTCTGCAGGGAGCGGGAGCTATCTCTGCTGCTGTAATGGCGCTGTTGTCGGATCTCACCCGCGAGCAGCATCGCACCAAAGCCATGGCATTTATCGGTGTCAGTATCGGCATTACCTTTGCTGTCGCGATGGTGTTAGGGCCGGTTATTACGCATGCATTCGGATTGTCAGCATTATTCTGGGGAACTGCAGGTCTGACCGGGCTGGCTATTATCACGACACTGTTTTTCATCCCCAAACCACAGCAGCATGTGCTGAATCGTGAGTCAGCCTTCGTCAGCGGTAATTTACGGGCCGTACTCATGGAACGGGAATTACTGAAGCTGAACTTCAGTATCTTCTCTCTGCATGCGTTGCTGATGGCTAGTTTTGTGGCGCTACCAGTGGCAATGGAACAGGCGGGTTTTCAGCGGCAGCTTCAGTGGCAGGTTTATCTGGTTACTATGCTGATTTCGTTTGTGGCGGTCGTTCCTTTCATCATCTATGCCGAAAAACGCCGCCGGATTAAGCAGGTATTTATCAGCTGTATTCTGATCTTTCTGCTGGCGGAAGCCGTCCTGTTTTCTGCCGGGCTGCAATTGTGGTTCGTGTTTGCCGGTATTCAGCTGTTCTTTATCGGCTTTAATGTGCTGGAAGGATTGCTGCCATCACTGGTCAGTAAAATCGCGCCTGCCGGGTATAAAGGCACGGCAATGGGGCTGTATTCCACCAGTCAGTTTCTGGGGGTCGCAGCAGGCGGTGCATCAGGTGGCTGGTTGCTGCAGCTTAATGGTACGCCGCTGGTCTTTCTGGCCGGAATCGTCATCGTCGGGCTCTGGTTGCTGGTCAGTCTGACCATGCGGGAACCGCCGTATGTCAGTAGTTTGCGGATCGTGTTACCTGATTCAGCGAAACAGCAATCTTCTTTACTCGCTGAGAATATTAAAGCCCAGCCGGGTGTTGCGGATGTGGTGCTCGTTCTGGAAGAGATGGCGGCTTACGTGAAGGTGGATACCAGACAAACATCACGACGTGATCTGGAACAGATTGTGGCTGCTGCCAGCTAGGTATTTGTATTCCTTACTGGTAATTTAATCCGCTGCATTCACTTATTCCGCCTTCATTTCCCATCAGGAGTCTTGCAGCATGACCCGACAATTAAACAAAGACACTACGGTTTGCATGTCACTGGCGGCGCGCCCCAGTAACTTCGGCACCCGTTTCCATAACTTCTTATATGATGCGTTAGATCTCGACTACCTCTATAAAGCTTTTACCACCACAGATCTGGCTGCTGCCATTGGCGGTGTGCGTGCCTTAGGCATCCGTGGCTGTGCGATTTCGATGCCTTTCAAGGAAGCCTGTATTCCAATGGTGGATGAGCTGGATCCGTCAGCCAAAGCCATTGACTCGGTGAATACCATTGTAAACACCAATGGTTACCTCAAAGCCTATAACACCGATTACATTGCGATTGCCAAATTACTGGCGGAGCATCAGGTTTCCAATCAGCTGACCTTCGTCTTACGCGGTAGCGGTGGCATGGCCAAAGCCGTGGCTTGTGCGCTGAAAGATGCCGGATTTAAAAAAGGCTGTATCGTGGCTCGTAATGAAGAAGCCGGAAAACATCTCGCTGGTTTGTATGGATTTGAATGGGCGGCAGAGATGGCTGGTATTCAGGCTGATTTGCTTATCAACGTCACCCCAATCGGCATGGCGGGTGGGGCAGAGGCTGAAACACTGTCTTTTACCGAAGAAACAATTAATGCTGCTCAGGTTGTTTTTGATGTGGTGGCATTACCGCCTGAAACGCCATTGATCCGTTATGCCAAAGCGCAGGGGAAAAAGGTCATCACCGGGGCGGACGTTTTTGCCATTCAGGCTGTTGAACAATTTGTGCTTTATACCGGAATTCGCCCCAGCGATGAACTGTTTCAGCAAGCGGCAAAATACGCGCGGGGATAATCAGTCTTCTTTGGCGGTTGGTATGGAAGGGGCAAAGCAGATATGTTTTTCTTTATCTGCTTTGGCGCTATACATGGCGGTATCGGCACTCTGGATAATGGCATCAACCGTATCGCCGTTATCCGGATAGGTGGCGATGCCAATACTGGCTGAAATCGTAAGCTGATAACCGTTAGCCATGCTGGGTTTCTGTATCTCATCCCGCAGTTTAATCGCCAGTATTTCGAGACTGTCGGTATCCATAAATTCAGGCAGCAGGATCACAAACTCATCACCACCCTGACGGCATACGGTATCAGATTCTCTTACGATGCTGAGCAGACGCTGTGCCACCGTTTTCAGTATCACATCGCCCACATTGTGCCCATATTGATCATTGATTGGTTTAAACCGGTCCAGATCAATATAGAAGATAGCCATGCGTCTTTTGTAACGACGGGCCAGAGTGAGTGCCTGCGTTGCGTGTTCAACTAATAACAAACGATTTGGCAAATTGGTCAGATAATCATGATGTGCGAGATATTGGATCCTGGCTTCCGCTTCCCGCCGTGCGGATATATCCAGAAACATCCCAACGTAATTCATCACATTGCCTTCTTTATCGAATACCTTGCTGATTGACAGAAGTTCAGGAAGCAGCTGACCATCTTTGCGCCGGTTGATCAATTCACCTTCCCAGTAACCATGTTGCTCTATTGATTGCCACATGGTTTGGTAAAACATTTCATCCTGCTGGCCGGAGGAGAGTATTCGGGGATTCTGATGCAGGATATCTTCCAAAGCATACCCGGTGATCCGGGTAAAAGCCGGATTGACGGCGATAATACGTTTGTCCGCATCGGTTACCATGATCCCGCCGGGGCTGGCATCCAGCACGGTACTCGCTAACTGCATCGCGGCTTCATTTTTTCTGCGTTCAGTTAAGGCTGTTCTAACCTGAAGATGTGAATTGGCTAAAACATAGCTGAGGAAGGCGGAAAGTAAGCTCAGAATAATGCCTGCCTGAATGGCTATGTTGCTGCTTTTCTCTGAACCTGCACTCGTCCAGTAGGCCGGTAGGGGTTTGATATGCAATGTCCAGTCAGAACCCAGGATCTCAGAGGACCTGATCATCTCGTCTTCGTCGGAATGCGATAAATCCGGCGGGTAGGTATCAATCATCAATTCCGGCGAACCGGGGTGTTTCCCTGAATAGAGCCGGAGAGCAATTTTGCGGGAAAAATCAGGATAGCCCTGCTGCAGATAATGGGTCAGAAGCTCCTGAAGCCGTATTTCCGCATAAACCCAACCGGTCAGCGCGTTCCTGCGTTGTTCGATGGTATAAACCGGCATATTGTTTTGATAAATCGGGCTGAATATGAAGATGCCGGATTGGGGCGGCTGTTCTGTTTCCTGCTGCAGAGTGATTTTACCGGTCATAACGGCCGCAGCCAGATCCCGGGCTTGCCCGGCTGCGTTCATTTTCACCGGTTCTGACAGCATGTCATAACCCATGATCTGCTGATTCCGCGAGTTCAGTGGCTCAACAAATATTACGGACGAGTAGAACTCCCGTTCTCCGGCTGGCCGGATGTCATAATCAGTAAAACCTTCCGCTCTGATTTTGGCGATATGCTGTTGTTTTTCTGTTTCAGGTATAAGCGTGCTGTAACCAATGGACTGAATTCCCGGATAATAAACGGATAGTTTCAATTGCCGGATATAACGTTGAAACTCATCTCGGGACACATGATCACTACTGGCTAATAATCCGGCTACACCTTGCAGAATTTCACCGTTATAGGTCAGTCGCCGTTCCAGGCCGGCTGCCAGTTCATTTGCCCTGATTCTGAATTCAGAAAGGATCTTGCTGGTCTCCTGCTGCCGGATATTGGAAACCGTAATCCAGGTCAGAAGTAATCCCAGGATAAATACCAAACCAGGAATGAGCGTATAAAGCCATCGTCTGGTGATAAAACCCAGTATTTTATTAGGCAATTAACGTCCCTTCCTTGTTTATTAACCGATTCGGATCATTCTCATTAAAAGTATAGCGTTGATAATGTCGGCCCCTCTGACGGAAACCGCATGTTTTTCTGCTGCATTCAGCTTTTTAATCCGCGGAGTAACAAATCAGATTGTGAAAACTGACCGGCTGATCCGACCGGTTGCGATAGCCATGGGGGCGGGAGGCATCAAAACGCATGGCATCACCAGCGTCCAGCGGATGCCATTGTCCGTCACTCATGATCTCTAAAGTACCATCCAGCGGGATCACATGTTCAGTCACACCATCAGCATGCGCCGCGGAAAGATGCTCAATGCCTGCCGGCAGTGTTACCAGAAGCAATTCAAATCCGAATTGCGGATCAAACGGAATAACGGCTTTTGCGGCTATGTCATGCTTATTTCTATGCTGTACCGCAGATGAATCGCTCGTCCGCCAGATATCCTGCAACTGAACCGATGGCTCAAGAAAGGTCGAGAAGGAGGTCTCAAACCCTGTGGCAATCTTCCATAAAGTGGCCACGGTCGGGCTTGATTCTCCACGCTCAATCTGCCCGAGCATGGCCTTACTGACACCGGTAGCGGCAGCGGTTTTATCCAGACTCCAGCCGCGTTGTTTACGTAACAGCTGAAGGGTAGCAGCAATATGCCGGATTAAGTCTTGCATTCCGTATCCCGTTTTTCTGTTTGTGCGCTATAGCGCACAGCGATGAGGCATGATAATTTGAGCGTTATAACGCACATGAATGAGCTAAGCCTAGCCTGACAGCAATACATTGTCATGCAGGATATCAGGTCATGCGGGATATCAGTAAAAAGGGAGTGCCATGCGTTTTGCATTAAGTTTACCAGTCGCCGGTGTGGTTGCTAATCTGGTCGCCTTCAGTAGCTCCGTGGCCCTGATTTTTCAGGCAGCCAACAGTATGAGTGGGGCGAATGCGCAGCTGACCAGTTCATGGCTGTTTGCACTCAGCATCGGCTCGGGATTAAGCACGCTGATCCTGTCGCTTTATTATCGTCAGCCGATCCTGACCGCCTGGTCCACACCGGGCGCGGCATTGCTGATCAGCAGCTTACAGGGCGTCTCGCCAGCGCTTGCCACAGGTGCGTTTTTGTTTTCCGCATTGCTGATCACGCTGTGTGGCGTCACCGGATTATTTGCGCGACTGATGCATAAGATCCCGACGGCATTGGCATCGGCAATGTTAGCCGGGGTGCTGGTGCGTTTTGGTATGAAAGTGTTTGAGCAAATGCCGCTACAGCCAGCGCTGATTATCAGTATGTTGCTGGTTTATCTGCTGGCGAAGCGGTTTTATCCGCGTTACGCGATCCTGTTTGTTCTGATTGCCGGAGGGATTGTGGCCTGGCAACAGGGATTACTGCAGAACAATAGTCAACCGCTTACGTTTGTTTCTCCGGTACTGACATGGCCAGCTTTTGATATAGCGACATTACTCGGGGTTGGTTTACCACTGTTTATCGTCACCATGGCATCGCAAAATCTGCCGGGCATTGCGGTAATGAGGGCTAACGGCTATCAGACGCCGGTGTCTGCTTCGCTGACAGTGACTGGTGTGATTAATGTTCTGCTGGCTCCACTGGGGTGTTTTGCCATTAATCTGGCAGCAATTACAGCTGCTATTTGTATGGGAACGGAAGCACATGAAGAGCCGAAGCAACGTTACAAAGCGGCGGTTTTTGCCGGAATCGGTTATCTGATTGCGGGAGTGTTTGGTGCCAGTATCGTGACTTTGTTTGCCATATTACCGGGCGCATTGATCATGGGGGTAGCAGGCATTGCACTGTTCGGCACGATAGGGGCGAGTTTGCATGCAGCATTGCATGATGAGCATCAGCGGGAAGCGGCATTACTGACGTTTCTGGTGACTGCCAGTGGGTTGAGCTTGTGGGGAATTGGTTCTGCGTTCTGGGGGCTGGTGGTAGGTGTTATCGTCATGATGTGCTACCGAAAACGGTAGCACATCCGAGTTTTTTGTTTACTTATTTAGCCAGTGATTCTGGTAATTCTTCGCGGATTTTCGCCAGCAGTGCTTTCACAATGCGTGGGTTGCCACAAACGATATTGCCGCTGTTGTCATAGTTATGACCACCGGCAAAATCGGTAGCGATAGCACCGGCTTCACGGGCAATCAGCTCACCAGCAGCCAGATCCCATGGTTTCAGCCCCAGTTCCCAGTAACCGTCCATGCGGCCAGCAGCCACATAAGCCAGATCCAGACTGGCAGCACCGGCACGGCGAATATCAGCACATTCCTGGAAAATGTTGTTAAACATAGTCAGGAAAGATTGGTAATGGTGACGGTGACGATGTGGGAACGCAGTGGCTAATACACAACCGTTCAGATCTTTGGCATTGCTGCAACGCAGACGGTAGCCGTTCAGCTGCGCGCCAGCACCACGGGAAGCGGTAAACAGTTCATCACGGATTGGGTCATAAACAACGCCCACTTCGGTACGGCCTTTAATGCGCAATGCAATAGAAACAGCGAAATGAGGAATGCCTTTAACGAAGTTGGTAGTGCCATCCAGTGGGTCGATAATCCATTGGTAGTCAGCGTCTTTGCCGCTGGTAAAGCCGCTCTCTTCTGCCACGATAGCGTGGTCAGGATAAGATTTTTTGATAGTCTGAATGATCACGTTTTCCGCTTCACGATCAACGTTTGTAACAAAATCGTTCATAGCCTTTTGCATGGTTTCAATTTTGCTTGGATCAGCAAAACTTTTCACAATAACCTGACCAGCACTACGGGCTGCGCGGATAGCAATATTCAGCATAGGATGCATAATGGATTCACCACTGGATGTTAAAGAACGGGGTTAGAAAACGGCGCGATTATAGGGCGAGGGGAGGAAACAGGCAATGTTCTTTTGGCGGGAAGATGAAATAGTCGCCAGCAGCATCCGTGCTGCTGAACTCCGGGCGGAGTTAATGCTTACTTACAGCAGGTTTTCAGTAACCGCTTTGTAAAAATCGGTATAACCACCTACGTGCTTTTTACCAACAAAGATTTGCGGTACGGTGCGAACTGGCTGACCTACTTTTTTCTGCAGATCAGCTACTGTCATGCCGGTAGCAAAAATATCAATGTAGGTGAAAGCAAAGTCGCGTTCTTCGCAAAACTTCACTGCCATTTCACAGTAAGGGCAATCTGGTTTGCCATAAATAATTACTGGTTCCATTTAGTCTCCTTTTTCGTATAGCGATATAAATTTATTGAGTAATTCAAGTTCTGATTCCGGATGTGCCGGATCACTGATAATGCAGTTGATCGGACACACCCGTACGCAGGTGGGCTCCTCATAGAAGCCCACACATTCGGTACAGCGATCAGGCATAATTTCATACACCTTATCGCCCATATAAATGGCCTGATTCGGACATTCCGGTTCGCACATATCGCAGTTAGTGCAAGCCTCAGTGATCAGTAGCGCCATTTAAGCCACCGCATGCGGTTGGCGGGTGCTTTCTTTGTCATCCAGATTACGCAGTAAAATACCGTAATTCAGATCGACATTTTCCGGCACCGGGATTTCGACAATATGACCATCACCCGGCGCGACTTCAATCTGCTCACCTTTCTTGTTTTCCATATGCGCAAGCTGGAAGCTTAAATTGCCCTGTGGTGTCATCAATTCCATGCTGTTACCGACAAGGAATTTATTTTTCACCGCAATTTTAGCCATGCCGTTAGCACTGCGTTCCAGCACTTCACCGACAAACTGCTGGCTGTCGGAAACCGAGTAACCGTAGTCGTAATTCTGATAGTCAGAATGCACATGACGACGCAGGAAACCTTCGGTGTATCCGCGGTGCGCCAGATTTTCCAGTGTACCCATCAGGTTGGCATTAAACGGTTTACCGGCTGCAGCGTCATCAATGGCCTGACGGTATACTTGTGCAGTACGTGCGCAGTAGTAAAAAGATTTAGTCCGGCCTTCAATTTTCAGCGAATGCACGCCCAGTTTACTCAGACGCTCAACATGCTGGATTGCACGCAGATCGCGGGAGTTCATGATATAAGTGCCGTGTTCATCTTCGAACGCGGTCATGAATTCACCCGGACGGTTTTTCTCTTCCAGTAACACTAATGCATCACTTGGCGCGCCAATACCCAGCGTTGGTTCAACCTTGACCGGGATCGGCTCTTGTTTGTGCACGATCTGGCCAACATCATCCTGTTTGCCTTCGTGTACGTTATATTCCCAGCGGCAGGAGTTGGTGCAGGTACCCTGATTCGGGTCGCGTTTGTTCAGATAACCGGACAGCAGGCAGCGGCCGGAGTAGGCCATGCACAGTGCGCCATGCACAAACACTTCCAGTTCGATATCCGGACATTGCTGGCGGATTTCTTCAATTTCTTCAATGGAAAGCTCACGCGACAGGATCACGCGCTCCAGCCCCATTTTTTCCCAGAATTTCACAGTCGCCCAGTTTACGGCGTTGGCTTGAACCGACAGATGCACCGGCATTTCCGGGAAGTGCTCACGCACCATCATGATCAGGCCCGGATCGGACATAATTAAGGCATCCGGTCCCATATCAATCACGGGTTTCATGTCGCGCACGAAGGTTTTTAGCTTGGAGTTATGCGGCTGAATATTGGCTACCACATACAACTTTTTCCCTAAGTCATGCGCTTCGTTGATCCCCAATTGCAGATTGGCATGATCAAATTCGTTATTGCGCACACGCAGGCTGTAACGGGGCTGGCCGGCATAAACAGCGTCTGCACCGTAAGCATAGGCATAACGCATATTCTTCAGCGTTCCCGCCGGAGACAGTAATTCTGGTTTAAACATGTTGTTCTCTCTTGGTCTGATCACAGGTCAGTAAGATGCCACCTGATGGCATCGGGCGCGGGATTGTACTCTGGAAAGGGGTATTAAGGATATATCTGTAAAAACAGCGGGATGAAATTCTCATTCCCGCTGTTTTTACCAGTGTTTTTATCTGGTTTGGATCTGAACGGATGCGGTTATTCCGCTTTTTCTCCGCCGAGCGCAGCAACCAGCTCAGGAACGAATTTTGCCAGTTCGCCGGTCATCAGCGCAAAGTCGGCATCCATGCGGGCAACATGGTCTTCAGAAATCACATCTTCATTCTGTTCGCGTAATTCTTCGCTGAATTTCAGGCGTTTGATCGATAAATCATCAGCTAAAACGAAACTAACGGTATCAGACCAGTTCAGAGCCAGTTTGGTGACCATTTTATCGGCCAGCAAATGCGCTTTGATCTCTTCAGTGACCAGATCCTGCTCTTTACAGCGGATGATGCCGCCATGCTCCAGCGCAGAACGCAGCTCGGCTTCATCTTCCAATACGAAACCACCCGGCGCAGCTCCCGCATTTAACCATTCAGTCATGGTAATTTCTGGTGGATTCTGCAGTGCAAACGGTACAACTGGCAGACTACCGGTACATTTACGCAACAAAGATAATACGTCGTCGGCTTTTTTCGCTGAACCTGCATCGACGACCAGATAGTTTTCTGCCGGATTGATCCATAAGAACGTCTGGCTGGAACGCGGGAAGGCACGAGGCAGCAGCGTGTGCAGGATCTCTTCTTTCAGCGATTCTTTCTCTTTCTTCTTCAGTGCACGGCCCTGAGCGGCTTCCATCTCATCGATTTTTTCCTGCAGCATGTCTTTGATGACGGCTGCCGGCAGCACTTTTTCTTCTTTTTTAGCACATAACAACATCTGTCCCTGTGCTTCATGCACCAATACTTCGGCATGTTTTCCCAGCGGGGAAATCCAACCGAATTTGCTCATCTCCTGACTGCCACAGGGCGAAAACAGATGGCTCTGCAGCATTTTTTCCAGGCTGTCAGCATCGTGTTCAAACGGACGAGTAAAGCGGTACAGTTGCAGGTTTTTAAACCACATGGCGACCTCAGTCATGTTTCAAAGAAAACGCATTCTAACAGCATTGTGATCGCTTCGGCATTCCCCGGAGAAAAAGCGGAGCTGTTTCACAACCTGATAACCACCGGACAACCTCTTCGCGCTGACTGAGTAAACTGAAATCAAGATTGAACCGGAGTGAATCATGGTGATTCGACGCAGTGAACCTCAAGATATGCCGCAACTGACAGCCATCTGGCTGCAGGCATCTCTGCATGCCGATGAATTTCTGCCTGCAGCTACCTGGTGGCACAGACAGGAGTCAATGCGTAAGCAACTGGAGTGCGGAACAGAAGTGTGGGTTGCCGATGATGAAGATCATCTGGTGGGTTTCGTCGCGTTAAATGCAGATGAACTACTGGAGCTCTACGTCGAGCCGACCTGCCAGCGCCAGCAGCTGGCCGAAGAGTTATTGTATCTGGCAAAGAAGCATCATCCGGTGCTTTATCATCGTGCGAGTGCCGAATGTCCCGATGAAGTCGATTTTTTTAAGAGCCAGGGCTTTGAGATCAAAGAAGCGCATAAGCATCCGGTATGGCAACTGGAAGAATACTGGATGGAGTGCCGCAACGCTTGAAAAAGAACGTCTCAGCCATCATGTTACGGGTAATCACTTCCTGATCTGTTGTTGAGCATCGTGAAATTACTGCATACCGCCGACTGGCATCTGGGTCATCGTCTGCACGGCCATGAGCGTTATTTTGAACACCGTTCATTTCTCGACTGGTTAATGAATGAGATATCGCAGCGGGATATCGATGGCCTGCTGGTGGCGGGGGATGTGTTTGATACCGCCAATCCTTCAGCAACCAGTTGGCAGCTGTTTTATCAGTTTCTGGCTACCTTGCGTCAGCAGCGACCACACCTGAATGTCATTATCATCGCCGGTAATCACGATTCTCCCTCTAAATTAGATGCTCCGCATGAATTGCTTAAATCGTTTGATCTGCATTTGATTGGTGCTGTTGAGCGAGACACCGATGGTCGGCTCAATTGTGACAAACTGGCGATTCCGCTGAAAGACAGAACTGGTTGTGTTCAGGCATGGTGTGCGGCCGTTCCTTTTTTACGCAGTGCCGATTTACGGATGGATGAAGAACAAAACGGTGAAGAAGACCGGCTGGTGGCGGGCGTACGCGAGGTATATCAGCAGGTGTTCGCTCATATCGATTCTCTGCGCACCGCTGAGCAACCGTTGTTAGCGATGGGACATGCTTATCTGCAAAGTGGCGAACTCTCTGAATTATCCGAACGGAAAGTACTGGGCGGTAATCAGCACGCACTGCCGCTGTCGGTGTTCAACGGGGCTGACTATGTTGCGCTGGGGCATCTGCATCTGGCGCAGTCACTCAGTGAGCAGGTGCATTACGCCGGTTCGCCGTTACCCTTATCACTGGCGGAACAAAATTATCCGCATCAGCTGATTGAGCTGACGGTTGCTGAACATCAGATTACGGTCACCGATAAAATCCGTATTCCGCGAACAGTGGATATTCTGCGCCTTCCTGCACAACCCGCACCGTTAGATGCGGTTCTGGCTGAGCTGGATAATTTATCGCTGACGGATTTACCACAGAACCAGCGCCCATTTCTGGAAGTGCGGGTCAGACTGGAAAAACCGGAAGCGCGGTTACGGGAACGGATACTGGCCGCGCTGGTAGATAAGCCGGTACGTCTGGCCAGGATCTATACCGAATACAGTGGTCATGGTCTGGGGATCGCGGATCAAATGACCAGTGTCCCGCTCGATTCGCTGTCTCCACGGGAAGTGTTTGAACTTTGTTATCAGCGGCAATATGCGTCATCACCGGATAGTGTTCTGCTCAATTGTTTTGAAGAATTAGAAACCGCGCTGGAGAACGAAGCATTATGAAAATATTAGCGGTTCGCGGTGAAAACCTTGCCAGTCTGAGTCATCCGTTCAATATCGATTTCATTCACGGACGTCTGGGTGACAGTGGTCTGTTTGCCATCACCGGCAATACCGGCGCAGGTAAAAGCACCATTCTGGATGCGATTTGTCTGGCGTTATATGACCAGATCGCCCGTTTTCCCTCCAATAAAAAGAATATGGCGGAAATAGGCCGGGCGGATGACAGTGAGCGTCTGAAAGCGAATGATGTCCGCCTGATTTTAAGTCGTGGCGCCGTTTCCGGTTATGCCGAAGTCGATTTTACTGCCCGCGATGGTCAGCATTATTGTGCCCGCTGGTCGGTGCGCCGGGCCCGTAACCGTCCGGATGGCAAATGCCAGAAGCAGGAACGCTCGCTGCGTCAGCTTTCTGAGGGGGGCATCACTTATGCCGGTGGCCAGCGTGACGTGCAGAGTCAGATCGATGAGAAAATAGGCCTGAACTGGGAACAGTTCCGACGGGCCGTCATTTTGCCACAGGGTGATTTTGCTGCGTTTCTGAAAGCCAGTACGGATGAACGATCCGCGCTGCTGGAACGGATGACCGGGACCGAACACTATTCCGCACTTTCGATGGCCGCCTATGAGCGGGCAAAAACGGAACGTCAGCAGTTAGCCGTGCTGGAAGAAAAACTCGGTGATCAGCCGCAATTCAGTCAGGAAGATCGCGACAATATCCAATCGCAGTTGCAGGCATTGTCGTTGCAGCAAAAGCAAAAAGCACAACAACTGACCCTGTTACAGGAATGGCAGGAGATGCAGCGGCGGTTACAGGAGCTGCAGAGTGCAACGGAAGAGTCCCGCCTGCAGTTACAGACGGCTACTGAAGAGTGGCATGCGCAGGAACAGTCCCGCCGGCGCCTGGCTGCGCTGGAAAAAGTGCAGGTCGCCCGTGCTGAGCATGAGCAGCTTGATCGTACCGTTTTAGAACTGCAACAGATCAGTGAAACACTGCAACAACGTCAGCTGCAGCTGACAAAACATCTGGAACTGGAACAACCCTTACAGCAACAGTATCAGCAGGCATTACAGCAACGGGATGAAGGCGATGCTGAATTTTCGGTGCTGCAACGAGAGATCCGTCAGGCCAGAGAACTGGATAACTCACTGAAAGAACGCCAGCAACAACTGCAACTGGCGGCACAGCAATTATTGGTTCTGCAGACCGAAACCACACAGCAGCATCACCTGCAGCAACAACAGCAGCACGCACTGCAACAACTGCAGCACCAGCGGTCTGAATTGAAAATATGGCTGGAAGAAAATCACCACTGGCAACGTCAGGCCCGGCAACAACAGCCATTATTAAAAGCGATGCAGGATTTTCTCGGTGAAAAACTGCGCTGGCAACAGCAGAACCAGCAGATTGCAATCTATCAGCAGCAACTGAAGGAGCTGGAGCGTGCGCAGGTGGCTGTTCAGCACCATTTCCAGCATCAGCAGGACGCGCTGCAAACTATAAAGCAACGCCTGCAGCAGGAAGGTGACGCGCAGGAATGGCAAACCTTGCAGCAGCTGTACAACCGCTGGCAGGAAGTGCAGGGGATTGCAGAACGTTGTGTGCATCTGAAAGGCGTTGCCGAGCAGGCGGTTCAGGGGAATCGGCAGCGTACCGAATTATTACAGCGTCAGCAGCAGTTCCGGCAAAGTCTGCAACAAATCGCTCATCGCCGGCAATCCCTGCTGCCGGAGCTGGAAACTTCACAAGCCCAGTGGCAGGAAGTGAATCAAACGCTGAAACAGGCACAACTGCACAGTCAGTTGCAGGATTACCGCGTCTATCTTTCAGAAGATGAGCCTTGTCCGTTATGCGGCTCGGTGCATCATCCTTACCGGCATGAAACTATTTCTGACAGCTTGTTGCTGCAACTGGAGCGTCAGCAGCTCTTTTTGCAACAACAACAGGAACGAGGTCAGGTAGAAAATGCTCAGTTACAGGAAGCCGAACAGCAAACGATACTGGCAGAAAAAGAGCTGGTACGGCAGCTAACGCATCTGGATAACGCGTTGCGCGCACTGGAACAGCAATGGCAGAGCATGCGACAGGACCATACGGTGCTGATCCCTGCCTGGCCGGGTGATGAATCGTTATGGTTACCGCTGTTAACGCAATTAGCGCAAGTGCAGCATCAGCAGACACTGCAGGCCGGTGAATTACATCAGCAATATGAACGCAACCGGGCACAATTTGAACGTCAGCAACAACTGTTGCTGCAGCAGGAGCAACTGACACAACAGGCCCAGAAGTATGAACGCGATCTGATGGCGTTACGCAGTCAGGTGGGTGAGCAACAGGGTGCGTTTGAACTGCTGCAACAGCAGCAATCCGCCTTGCTGCTGCGTTTACAGCAGAGTGAACAATCACTCGATGAACAATTAGCACCGCTGGAATGGCGTTCTGCTCTGACGTTGCAGCAGGGCGCGGTCTGGTTAGACGGCTGGCAGAAATGTTGTCAGGAATATCTGCAGACAGAACAGCACTGGATTTTGAGTGAGCAGCAATACCAGCAATTACAGGCTGAAATTTCAGCACAAAACAGCCGGCTGCTGACACTGCAGGAACAGCTGCAATTGCGGCAAAAAGAACAGGAACGGATCCAGTCTGATTTCCAGCAACTGTTACAGCAACGGCAATCCTGTCTGAATGGTCAGCCTGCAGAGCCACTGGAGCAGCAATGGATCCAGCGTGTACAACAAAACCGCGAGTTGGCGGAACAACAGCAACAACAGCTGCAGCTCTGGCAGGAACAGCGTATTGCCCTGCAGTCACAGGTGAGCAGCCAGCAACATCATCTGGAACAGCTGCAGGCGCAACACCGTGCCTTGTTACTCAGTACGATGCAGCAGCAGCAAAAATTGGGGATTAACGAATATGAAATCCGGCAACTGTTGCTGGTGCCGATAGAACAGGTTCGTCTGCAGCGGGAACAGCTGGCTCATCTGGATGAACAACTGACTCAAGTGAAAACCAGGCTGCAGGAACGGGAGCAACAGATGGCGTTACAGCAAAAACGCTGTGAAACGTTACAACATATTCAACCGCAATGGATTGGGCTGGATTTTAACCAGCTGACCGCGCTGCAGCAGGAGATGACACTAAATTTACAGGAACTGGATCAACAGCTGTTTAATATTAAACGTCTGCAAATGCAGGCCGAAGAAGCGGCAGTAACGCAGATCCAGTTGCAACAGGTTTATCAGGCTCAGCAGGAGATCAGCGATCGCTGGCAGCAACTCAGTGATCTGATCGGCTCAGCCAATGGCGCCAAATTCCGGACCTTTGCACAGAGTCTGACGCTGGAACAATTACTCGGGCTGGCGAATCACCATCTGGCTGAGCTGGCGCCGCGTTATCAGCTGCAACGTGTTCCGGGTACTGACCTGGCATTACAGGTGATCGACCGCGATATGGGCGATGACATCCGGGCCGTAGAATCCTTGTCCGGTGGCGAAAGTTTTCTGGTGTCACTGGCACTAGCGTTGGGATTATCGTCACTCTCATCACACGATACGCGGATTGAGTCACTTTTCATTGATGAAGGTTTCGGTACGCTGGATCCGGAAAGTCTGGATACGGCCATTGCCAGTCTGGACGCGCTGCAGGCAGCGGGGCGTCAGGTCGGTGTGATTTCACATGTACAAACGCTGGTAGAACGGATTGGTGTGCAAATTAAAGTACAAAGTCTGGGGGGCGGGGAAAGCAGGATTATATTGCCTTGATATGACAGTAATAATGCTTATCATAAAACTGTCACAAAACCTTCCGATAATGACGTCATATTTGTCATAAAAGGAATTGTATTATGTCAATGCGAGTGCTGGTCGTTGAAGATGAGGCGCCCATCCGCGAAATGCTGTGTTTCATGCTGGAACAGAAAGGATATGAACCAGTCGAGGCGGCGGATTTTACTGAGGCCGTAGCGCTGGTAAAAGAGCCTTATCCGGAACTGATTTTGCTGGACTGGATGATACCCGGCGGCAGCGGTATTCAGTTTATCAAGCTGATGAAGCAGGAAGAACTGACCCGGAATATTCCGATCGTCATGCTGACTGCCCGTGGGGAAGAAGAAGATAAGGTGCGTGGTCTGGAAGTCGGTGCCGATGACTACATCACGAAACCATTCTCCCCGAAAGAACTGACTGCCCGTATCAAAGCGGTTATGCGTCGTTCAGCGCCTACAGCAACCGAAGAAGTGATCGATGTACAGGGGCTGCGTCTTGATCCGGTTTCTCATCGTGTGACAGCCAATGATTTGCCGCTGGATATGGGGCCGACAGAGTTCCGTTTATTACATTTCTTTATGACACATCCCGAACGTGTGTACAGCCGTGAACAATTGCTGAACAACGTTTGGGGAACTAACGTTTATGTTGAAGACCGGACGGTCGATGTTCATATTCGTCGTTTACGTAAAGCTATGGCTGTTACCGGTCATGATGTGCTGATACAAACTGTACGTGGATCTGGTTATCGTTTCTCCTCCCGCATTTAAGGGATTTTATGCAACAACCTGATTACTGGGCGTCAATAATCAAAAAAATAGTCGTGTTGTACACACCTTTTTTGGTGGTTGGTGTATTACTGGGCTACTGGCAGCAAGCTCTGATAATTGCCTGTGCCTATCATATATTCTGGTTTTACCGCTATCAGAAACGACTGCAGGACTGGCTATGGAATGATCGCAGTCTGATCCCGCCTCAGGGGCCCGGCACCTGGGAACTGATCTTCAACGGCATCTACCGTTTACAGCAACGTCACCGCGCACGCCGCCGTGAACTGGCCAGTGTTATTCGTCGTTTTCGTGAAGGCGCTGAAGCGCTGCCTGATGCCGCTGTGGTGTGTCGTAATGATGGCTCGATCATCTGGTGTAACCGTCTGGCCTGGCAATGTCTGGGGTTCCGCTGGCCGGAAGATGCCGGACAGAACATCAGCAACCTGATCCGTAATCCGGCCTTTGTCAGTTTTTTGCAACTGCGTGATTTCAGTGAACCGTTAGTAATGCCATCGCCGGTGAATGATGACAAGATTCTGGAGGCCCGGGTGATGCCTTATGCCGAGGATCAATTCATGCTGGTCGTGCGTGATGTTACTCATATCAAAAGTATCGAAAACATGCGCAAAAACTTCGTGGCAAACGTTTCACATGAGTTGCGCACGCCACTGACTGTGCTGAAAGGCTATCTGGAAATGCTGGAGGATGAGTTACCGCCTCCGGCGCGCTGGAAAAAAATGCAGCAGGTGATGCTGGAACAGACCATGCGGATGGATAGTCTGGTGGACCAGCTACTCACCTTGTCCCGGATCGAGGTCGCAACTGATATTGATCGGAACCGGATTGTTGATGTCCCCAGAATGCTGCTCATGTTACAGCATGAGGCGAAAGCACTCAGCGGTTCATTACGGCATGAAATTGTGTTTCAGGTTGATCCGGAACTCAAAATATATGGCGATGAAGACCAGTTACGCAGTGCCATGACCAATCTGGTCAATAACGCGATTAAATACACGCCTGCCGGACGTAAAATTACGGTTGACTGGCGTCGTGACGGGTCACAAGCCCGTTTTGCTGTCACTGATGAAGGTGAGGGCATCGCGCTTGAGCATCTGGGGCGGCTGACAGACCGGTTTTACCGTGTTGACAAGGCGCGTTCCCGGCAGACGGGAGGCTCAGGCCTTGGCCTGGCAATAGTGAAACATGCGCTAAGCCATCATGACAGTATGCTGAATGTTGATAGCACCCCGGGAAAAGGAAGTACATTCAGCTTCCGGATCCCGGAAATACTGGTGGTAAAAAACTGATGCTGTCACATAACTGTCATCTATTCTTATTAAATTGATCACATTGATAGCCGATACTTATCTGCGTCAACTTAGAGAACATTCTCAACGGAGAAAGTGGATGAAACTGAACAAAGTAGTTAGTGTAGTTGGTTTTGCAGCAGCCACTCTTGTGGCGTCACAGAGCTGGGCTTCAGGTGTGGATCAGGCACTGCCTGAATATCAGAAAGTCAGCGGTATTTCTGGAAACCTGTCTTCCGTTGGTTCAGATACTCTGGCTAATATGATGACCCTGTGGGCTGAAGAATACAAACGTCTGTATCCTAACGTTAACATTCAGATCCAGGCTGCCGGTTCTTCTACTGCGCCACCAGCACTGACTGAAGGTACCTCTCAGTTTGGTCCGATGAGCCGTAAAATGAAAGAAGGCGAAATTGAAGCTTTCGAAAAACGTTACGGTTACAAACCAACTGCAGTACCTGTAGCGATCGATGCTCTGGCTGTATTTGCACATAAAGACAACCCAATTAAAGGGATGACTATGTTGCAGCTGGATGAAACCTTCTCTTCCACTATGAAATGTGGCGGTACTCAGACTACCACCAACTGGGGTGATCTGGGTCTGACCGGTGAGTGGGCGGGTAAAGATATCCAATTGTTTGGTCGTAACTCAGTATCCGGTACCTACGGTTACTTCAAAGAACACGCGCTGTGTAAAGGTGACTTCAAAAACACCGTTAACGAACAGCCGGGCTCTGCTTCTGTAGTCCAGTCAGTAGCTGCTTCTCTGAACGGTCTGGGTTACTCAGGTATTGGTTACAAAACTTCAGGCGTGAAAGCTGTTCCATTGTCTAAAGATGGTGGCAAGACTTTCGTTGAAGCGACTGAAGACAATGCGATCAACGGTACTTACCCATTGTCTCGTTACCTGTTTGTTTACGTGAACAAGGCTCCGAACAAGCCGCTGGATCCAATGCAGAAAGAGTTCCTGAAAATGATGCTGTCCAAAACTGGTCAGAACATCGTAGAGAAAGATGGCTATATCCCTCTTCCTGCTAAAGTTGTTGAAAAACAACTGGAAATCCTGAACAAATAATCATTTGATCAGAATATCAACGGAGCTCTCAGAGCTCCGTTTTGCTATTTGGGGGTCAGGCTAAATTTTTCTGCTTTCTTGATCTTTTCCCCTTCCTGCTCCGGCATAATAAGCACCTCACAGAGGATGCGTCATGCCACAATCAGAACAAGATATTCACTGGATGCAATATGCCATGCAGCTGGCCCGCCGCGCTGAAGAAGCCGGTGAAGTGCCTGTTGGCGCGGTATTAGTACTGAATAATGAAGTGATCGGTGAGGGATGGAATCTGTCTATTTGCCGGCATGATCCGTGTGCTCATGCAGAGATCATGGCTATTCGTCAGGCTGGTCAGAATATCGGTAATTACCGTCTGCTGGGAGCGACGCTTTATGTCACGCTGGAACCGTGCATCATGTGTGCCGGAGCCATGATCCACAGCCGGATTGAACGGCTGGTTTATGGTGCCAGTGATTTGAAAACCGGCGCTGCCGGTTCTGTTTTTGATGTTCTGACCGATCCCCGGCACAACCATATCGTTAGTGTGATCGGGGGAATTGAAGCAGAGGCCTGCAGTCAGCAATTGAGTAATTTTTTCCGCCGGCGTCGTGCAGAAAAGAAAGCGGCAAAACAGCAGTTAAAAGAGTAATCACAGCGCGTGATTACTCAACCAGTTCCAGCACCAGTTCCCACAGCATCGCCTTCATATACTTCTGCTCACGTTCAAGATTCTGCATCAGCAGTTTGTTGTTCTCTGCCCAGCGACGGGGCAGGATCAGCGTCATCGTCTCGTCAGACACCCGGATACCAATGTGTGGCAGGATATCATCCATACGGCGATGATGCAGCGCTACGGCAATACGTAACAAACGGATCGTGCGCCAGATAGCCTGATCGTCATAGTTAGGGATCGGGGTGAATTCATAGGCCTTAATGGCTTTACGGTGGAAACGAACCAGCGCTGCCAGCGCCTGTTGATCTTCCTGGTTAAATCCCGGCAGATCGGAGTTTTGCAAAATATAAGAAGAGTGACGCTGAATGGCTGAGAAATTAATAACCAGCCCGACTTCATGTAATGCGCCAGCCCAGCTTAACAGCGTGCGCATCTGATCGGGCGGTAACAGCCAATCGGTAGCAACCAAATCAAACAATGATAATGCGGTATTTTTAACCCGGTTTGCCTGCAATGTATCCAGATGATACATATCGGCTAATCCTTTCGCGGTCTGCTCGCGAATATCGTGTTGTTCCTGACGTGAGGCAAATTCATAAAGGATACCTTCACGTAACGCACCGTCAGAATACTCCATGTGTTCGATTCCAAGTCCCTGAAATAATGCGATCAGAATAGACACACCGGCCGCGATCACCGGACGCCGGTCGTCTGTCAGGCCAGGTAAGTCCAGTTCCGCAATATATTTCTGCTGGATCATCTGCTGTTTCAGATGTTCGAGTCCTGCCAGCGTGATCTGCCCGTCACCACCGGCAGCCAGTAGCAGCTCTTTCACGGTTTTAATAGTTCCGGAGCTGCCAAGACATTGATGCCAGTGCAGCGTGGTAAATTGCGTCAGAATAGGTTCAAGCTGATGTAGCGCTTCAAAAATGGCCGCATTGAAATTTTTCTCTGACGCTTTGCCATTGCTGAAGAATTGTTTGCTGAAGGTGACACAGCCCATTTTCCGGCTGGTGAGCGCCATCGGCAGGTATTTTTCGCCAATGATCAGTTCGGTACTGCCACCACCGATATCGATGACCAGCATCCGGCCCTGGGTATGCTGAGTATGAGAAACCCCCTGATAAATCAGGCGGGCCTCTTCCAGACCGGAAATGATCTCAATCGGATGACCGAGCAGTTGTTTCGCCCGTTCAATGAACTGTTGCGCGTTGTGGGCAACGCGCAGGGTATAGGTGCCGGTGATCCGGATATCATCCGGATGAATACTCTGCATTCGCTCAGAGAACAGCGCGAGACAGTCCAGCCCGCGCTTCATTGCCTCTTCCGACAGATTTTTGTAATCGTCCATCCCTTCGGCCAGACGAACCCGCTCTTTTATCCGATCTACTACCTGCAAACGACCATCAACCACCCGGGCTACCATCATATGAAAACTATTGGAACCCAGATCGATCGCAGCAAGCATGTTATTCGGCATAAGTCGGTAACTCCAATCGTTGCAGATATTCGTAAATAGATATTTGTGAACGGATTTTACGCCGATTTCCACGCGGAACATAGCCGTTCCGTTGATCCGCATCAATCACACGCGCTTTCGTGGTATCGCTGAACTGTATCTCCAGCATATCGATGATCTGCTGTTTCAGTCGTTCATCATAGATCGGTGTGCCAACTTCGACCCGGTGATCCAGATTACGGGTCATCCAGTCCGCCGATGAAATAAACACTTTCGGATTACCATTATTATGGAACATCATCACGCGAGGGTGTTCCAGGAACCGGTCAACAATACTAATAATCTGAATATTATCACTGACGCCGTGTATACCCGGAACCAGCGAGCACATACCCCGCACGATCATACGGATTTTAACGCCGGCCTGACTGGCGGCATACAGGCGTTGCACCAGTCCATCATCCACCAGGTTATTGATTTTTATTGTAATCTCAGCAGGTAATCCGGCACGGGCATTCGTCAGTTCATTATCGATAAGACGATAAATATATCGGCGGGAATTGATCGGTGATACCAGCAGATGATTAAATTTAATCCGGCGATAGGGGTGTTCGATAAATTCAAACACGTTATCCACTTCCGCTGCGATTTCCTGATTACGGGTAAACAGCGAGAAGTCAGTGTAAATCTTCGCCGTCTTCTCGTTAAAGTTACCCGTACCGATATGCGCATAGCGCACCTGCTCATTACCTTCCCGGCGGGTGATCAGGCAAAGTTTGGAGTGAACTTTCAGACTATCGAGGCCAAATAATACTTTAACCCCCGCATCTTTCAGACGGTTGGCCCATTTAATATTGGCCGCTTCATCAAAGCGGGCCTGCAGCTCGACAACCACCGTCACCCGTTTGCCATTGTTTGCCGCATCGATAAGTGAATCGATAACACGCGACTGACTGGCAACTCGGTAAATATTCATTTTGATGGAGCTGACGGCTGGGTCAAATGATGCCTGCCGCAGCATTTCCGTCATGTATTTGAATTTGTGATAAGGATAGTAAAGCAGTATGTCCTGTTTGGAGATGGCCTGGAACACGGTCTGATGCCGTTCAAAATCCTGGCAGTCCAGTGCCGGCAGTTTATAGTTTTCCAGATACGTACGGCCGACATTCGGAAAGCCAATAAAATCCTTAAAGTTGTGATAACGGCCACCGGGCATAATCGAGTCGTAGTGGCTCATTTCCAGTTTGCTGGTCAGAAACTGGACCATAGCCTGCGGCATTTCCCGATCATAGGTGAAACGTACCGGCAGGGCTTTCAGGCGCTGTTTCAGCCCTTCACTGGTTTTTTCCAGCAGGGTTAAATCCATCTGCGACGATACGTCGAATTCCGCATCACGTGTCATTTTTACTGAATAGGCCGCGATCGTATCGTATTCAAAGAAGCCACTAAAGATGTCATCCAGACACAAACGAATCACATTATCCAGGATGATTAATACTTTCTTCCCGCGGTTACCGTCGCTGGGTACAGGAACAAAGCGGGGGAGATGCTCTGTCGGCACTTCTATCAGTGCATATTGTCCGTGGTGACCCGTTTTTTTCATTTTTACCGCAAGATAGGTGTACTGATCTTTCAGAAAGCTGACGGGGTCACTGTCGCTGGTCAGCAAAATAGGGCTGATATGGCGCAATACCTTCTCTTTAAAATAAGTGCGCAACCATGTCTGTTGGTCCGGGCTGGTCTGTTCTTCGTTGATCAGAAAAATGTTATGCCGGGCTAACGCCATCATCAGTTCGTGATAGGTGTTATCAAAAATATTGCCAAGCTCCATGACGCGATCCTGAATGATATGTAACAGATCTTCAGCTTTGGGATCACCGCCATGTTCTTTATGAATCAGTACCCGTCGTTTCACATCGGCGACGCGTACTTTGAAAAATTCATCCTGATTATTGGAAAAAATGCCGAGAAAACGAACCCGTTCTATCAGGGGGACAGATTTATCCATTGCTTCTTGTAATACGCGGCTGTTGAAAGAAAGCCAGCTCAGTTCTTTTTCAAGCCATAATTTGTCATTACTCATGCCGATCCTCACTGCTCTTTATTACTGCTGCACCTGCTTAGATAACAAAGCATTGCAGTCATATTATATGTCAACTATATGACAAACTGGTGTCAATCCCCGTAATACAGCTCTCAAGAAACAGGATGCGACTACACTAAATGCTGAATAAACACGTAAATGGCAGCGTTGTAACAAAACTGTCATATGGAATCCTTAGAATAACCGTACTCTAAAATGGAGTTGAGGTCTTCATGTCAACAGAATCGATCAATCTGACGATGGCCGGCAGCCGAAAGCGGCGTGCCAAGGATCGTCTTGCCAGTGTCGGCGTAACCACCGGAGGTATTCTGGTGCTGGTTGCGTTGCTGCTGATTTTTTTCTATCTGCTTTATGTGGTTAAACCGATTTTTGCCGGTGCATCACTGGAATCCGCTGTTTCATTACAGGTTCCGGTAAAAGGCACAACCGCAATTTTGGGCACCGATGAGCAGAATCAGTTAGCTTATCGCTTCAGTCATCAGGGTGATGTCGATTTCTTTTCTCTGGATAAGGAATCCGGCCATCCGGTCGGTGGCGTATTACTGCACCAGACGGTGTCAGACAATGTGACTGCAGTGGCTAATACCGCAATGGGTAAGCCGCTGATTATCTATGGTCTGGCAAACGGTCAGGCAAAGGTGTTACAGCCTGAATTTACTTCTATTTATCCGGAAGGCAAAGCACGCATTACCCAGGCTGAAATTAAATATCCGCTGGGTGAAGCACCGGTAGTTCTGGATCAGGAAGGTCATGCCATCACTCATCTGGCATATGAAGCCAAATCAGACAAACGTGTATTTGCGTTTGCCACTGAAACAGGTGTTCAGCTGCTGGTACAGGCTGGTGAGGAGAACTTCCTTTCCGGTGAAGTGGAATGGCAGAGTCAGCATTACCGTTTACCGGAGATCACTGGCAAGATTGAGCAGTTGATCCTGACGCCTAATCTGGATGTGTTACTGGTCCGCGTTGGCAATCTGCTGTCTATCTACAACATCGTGACGCCGGATAACATCACCCTGCGAGCCTCTCTGCAGGTCAATGCCCAGCATGCCAATGTAACCAACATCTCTCTGCTGAGTGGTGCCTCATCTCTGCTGGTTGCTAATGATAACGGTACGATCTCTCAGTGGTTTGAAGTGCTGAAAGACGGTTCCCGCAGTTTTATGCAGATCCGTGATTTCCAGGCCGAGCAATCGATTCGTAAACTGGCTCCGGAGCACAGTCGTAAAGGCTTTGCTACCTTATCCGGTGACAATCATGTGGAACTGTTCTACACCACCAGTAACGCGCGTCTGTACGCTGAAAACTTAGGTGAAGGAAAGCTGGATGCCATTACGCTATCTCCGCGTAACTCGGCGCTGTTAGTACAACAGGCGGATAAATTCCAGCTGTTCCATGTACACAACGAGCATCCTGAAGTGGGTTGGAGCGCGTTGTGGAGTGAGGTTTGGTACGAAGGTTATCCGGAACCACAATATGTGTGGCAATCCACCTCTGCATCCGATGATTTTGAACCGAAGCTGAGTCTGGTGCCGCTGGCATTTGGTACCCTGAAAGCCGCGTTCTACGCCATGCTGTTTGCAGTACCGATTGCACTGGCTGGTGCAATCTATGCAGGCTATTTCATGTCTGCCGGTATGCGTACGTTTGTGAAGCCAACCGTTGAAATCATGGCGGCATTGCCGACAGTAATTCTTGGGTTCCTAGCGGGCCTGTGGCTGGCACCGGCAATTGAGGAAAATCTGCCGGGTATTGTACTGATGCTGGTCTCGTTACCGCTGGGTGTACTGCTGGCGGGTATGGGCTGGAATGCATTACCACGCAAAATCAGAGAGTCTCTGCCGGAAGGCTGGCACGCGCTGATTCTGGTGCCGGTGATTGTATTGATCGGCTGGGGTTGTATCGAGCTGAGTCCAATCCTCGAAACCCATTTCTTTGGTGGTAATGTGCGTGGTTTCATTACCAATGATATTGGTATCCGGTTTGACCAGCGTAACTCATTAGTCGTTGGCATCGCGATGGGCTTTGCGGTGATCCCGACTATCTTCTCTATCGCAGAAGATGCCGTGTTCTCTGTGCCAAAACATCTGACACAAGGTTCTCTGGCGCTGGGTGCAACCCCATGGCAGACCTTAAGCCGCGTGGTCATTTTGACTGCCAGCCCGGGTATTTTCTCCGCCGTGATGATGGGGCTGGGCCGTGCCGTGGGCGAAACCATGATTGTACTGATGGCAACAGGTAACACCCCGATCATGAACATGAGTATTTTCGAAGGGTTGCGTACGCTGGCGGCGAATATCGCGGTAGAAATGCCGGAATCGGAAGTCGGTAGTTCACACTATCGCGTACTGTTCCTTGCCGCATTTGTACTGTTTGTGTTCACCTTTATTTTCAACAGCATTGCCGAATACATCCGTCAACGTCTGCGTGATAAATACAGCTCCATGTAATCGGATCAAAGGACGAAAGCAGCATGAAAAAGTGGTTTAAATCAGGCTCTCCCTGGATCTGGATGACAGGCGGCGCGGTGAGTCTCAGTCTGGTAGCCGTTATTGGTCTGCTGATGCTGATTGGCTGGCGTGGTCTGGTTTATTTCTGGCCGCACACCATCTATGAATGGCAGATTTCAGAAAACGGTAAACAGGAAGTCATCATCGGTGAATTATATGATGAAGAACTGGTGCCGAGTGCCCGTATCCGCGCTACCGGTGTGACGTTGCCGGATAATGTTGATGAAGTACTGACCCGTTATCTGATAAAGACCGGTAACCGTGAATTCGTTCCGCTCGATTTCCGCTGGACACTGGAAACGGATATCAAGCAACGTTCAGAACCTGCAGAGCTGGCTATTCTGGAACGATCGACTAACGGTAACTTCTATGGCTACATTCAGCGCCTTGTCGTTGATGGTAAGCCACTGACTGAAGATGTTCACAAAGTATTACCTGAACATCTGAGCCGTGTTCGTGCGCTGAATGAAGATGCAGATGATCTGCAAAAAGGCGAGATCGGTGCCATCAACTATCAGCTGGAAAAATTGCGTATGAAAGAACGCAAGTTGCAGCTGAATAACGAATGGAATGATGCCACTCAGAAAGACTTTGCGGATCAGCGCGCCGAATTAGCTAAAGAATACCAGGTATTGGAAAAACGTCTGTTTGATCTGCGTGAACAGGCCAGCCATGACACTCTGGTTATCAAAGATATGCGTGGCATGGAAGTAAGTATTCCGCTGACACAAGTGATTGATGTGAACTGGCCGAATCAGATGAACCTGTTGCAAAAAATAGGACACTGGTTCCATCAGATTGGTAAGTTCGTCAGTGACGAACCCCGAGAAGCGAATACTGAAGGTGGGGTATTCCCGGCAATTTTCGGTACCGTCTTCATGGTGCTGCTGATGACAGTGATCGTGACACCACTGGGTGTTGTTGCTGCGGTTTACCTGCACGAATATGCCGGTAAAAATGCGATGACCAAACTGATCCGCATTGCCGTAATCAACCTGGCGGGTGTGCCATCCATTGTTTACGGGGTGTTTGGTTTAGGTTTCTTCGTATACATGCTCGGTGGCTCACTGGACCGTATCTTCTATCCGGAAGCGTCACCTAATCCGGTATTTGGTACTCCGGGTGTGATCTGGTCTGCGCTGACACTGGCGATCCTGACGCTGCCAGTCGTGATTGTATCGACTGAGGAAGGGTTATCCCGTATTCCGAGCGCAATCCGTCATGGCTCTCTGGCGCTGGGCGCAACCAAAGCTGAAACTTTGTGGCGCATCGTGTTGCCGATGGCAAGTCCGGCGATAATGACCGGTCTGATCCTGGCGATTGCCCGTGCAGCAGGTGAAGTAGCGCCTCTGATGCTGGTAGGGGCGGTCAAACTGGCGCCAACACTACCGCTCGATGGTAACTTCCCTTATGTGCACGTAGAACGCAAGTTCATGCACCTGGGTTTCCATATTTTTGACGTCGGTTTCCAGAGCCCGAACGTAGAAGCGGCGCGTCCGCTGGTGTATGCCACCTCGTTCCTGCTGGTCACCGTTATTGTCGGTCTGAACCTGACCGCAATCAGTATTCGTAACCATCTGCGTGAAAAATATCGCGCGCTGGATAACTAATTTACCGCCCTGGAACATAGGCTTTTCCGGAGTAGAGGAAAATATGATCAATGTAACCCCGACTATCAGTAACAGCGAAGCCCTTGACCTGGTCAACTTGGCGGAAGACAAAACAGCGCTGGAAGTTAAAGGACTGGATCTGTATTACGGCAATAAACAGGCTCTGTTTGATGTCAGCATGAAGATCCCGAAAGGGCAGGTCACGGCCTTCATCGGTCCGTCAGGTTGTGGTAAATCCACCCTGCTGCGCTGCATCAACCGCATGAACGATCTGGTCGAGATCTGCCGCATTGAAGGCGAGATCCTGCTGCACGGCAAAAACATTTACGACCGCAGTGTCGATGTTGCTGCCTTGCGTCGTCGTGTGGGTATGGTGTTCCAGCGTCCGAACCCGTTCCCGAAATCTATCTATGAAAACGTGGTTTATGGCCTGCGTCTGCAGGGTATCAACGACCGCCGTCAGTTAGATGAAGCCGTAGAACGCAGTCTGCGTGGTGCCGCTTTGTGGGAAGAAGTAAAAGATCGTCTGAATGAAAATGCATTCGGTCTGTCCGGTGGTCAGCAACAACGTCTGGTGATTGCCCGCGCTATCGCGATTGAACCGGAAGTTCTGCTGCTGGACGAACCAACCTCAGCACTGGATCCAATTTCAACGTTAACCATCGAAGAATTGATTAATGAGCTGAAAAGCAAATACACCGTTGTGATCGTAACGCATAATATGCAACAGGCAGCGCGTGTTTCTGATCAGACTGCCTTTATGTATATGGGCGAACTGATCGAATACTGTGACACCAACACTATCTTCACCAAGCCGAAGATGAAGAAAACCGAAGACTACATCACTGGTCGTTACGGTTAATAAGCCCGGGAGGTTAACGTGGAAGTCAACAAACATATTTCCGGTCAGTTTAATACCGAACTGGAAACCATCCGCAGCAGCGTGTTAGCCATGGGCGGCATGGTCGAACAGCAACTGAGTAATGCGCTGGAAGCAATCCATTCGCAGGATGTCGAGCTGGCTCGCAACATCGTTGAAACGGATCTCAAAGTCAATGCGATGGAGATCGCCATTGACGAAGAGTGCACCCGCATTATTGCCAAACGTCAGCCGGCCGCAAGCGACTTGCGTCTGATCCTGATGATCTCCAAAACCGTGACCGATCTGGAACGGATGGGCGATGTGGCCGATAAACTGGCCCGTATGGTGCTGAATAATGCCGGCCGTACCCAGCCACCGCTGGTATCACTCGACAGCATGGGCCGTCTGGCGATCAAAATGCTGCACGATGCACTGGATGCCTTCGCCCGCATGGACGTTGAAGCAGCAGTACGTCTGTACCATGAAGACGACAAGATCGACCGTCAGTATGAGTCTATCATTCGTGAACTGATGACCTATATGATGGAAGACCCGCGCACCATCCCGCAGGTACTGGACGTGCTCTGGGCCGCCCGTTCTATCGAACGTATCGGCGATCGCTGCCAGCACATCAGTGACTACATCATCTACTGCGTCAAAGGCAAAGATGTACGTCATACCAAAATCGAAGACGTCGACTCGCTGGGTTGATGGATATCACTTTAAGGGCGCTTATAAGCGCCCTTTGTTTTTGTGCTTAACCCCGTTTTTTTCATCATAAATACAACTTTGTAGATGTTGAGCCTGGTTCCCCCTCAGTGTTGGCTCAGTAGTCACAATCCATTACACTGATAGACACTACATTTGTGATGAGAGTGTTATGGATCCGGATATTCGTTGGCTGCAACGGCTCGAAAACTACAGTAGAGCATTATCTAATTTGACAGAAGCTGTTGAGCTGGCAGGACAGCGCCCGCTATCTAACCTTGAAAAACAGGGGCTGATTCAATCTTTTGAATTTACTCATGAATTGGCATGGAATGTCATGAAAGACTATTTTGCCTATCAAGGGAATCCAGCTATTACCGGATCACGTGATGCAGTTCGCGAAGCTTTCAGCAAAAATTTGGTAACAAACGGAGATGTTTGGATGTCGATGATAAAAAGTCGCAACCAGACTTCACATACCTACAATCAGGGAATAGCCGATGAGATAACAGATCTTATCCTTAATCGCTATC
Source organism: Tolumonas auensis DSM 9187 (assembly GCF_000023065.1). Classification (NCBI taxonomy): domain Bacteria; kingdom Pseudomonadati; phylum Pseudomonadota; class Gammaproteobacteria; order Aeromonadales; family Aeromonadaceae; genus Tolumonas; species Tolumonas auensis. The sequence continues at coordinate 2,245,948 of NC_012691.1, read as the reverse complement.
ACGCAGAATTCATGTCATTTTTGCTATCGATGCAGCAGTTAAAAAGCGCCGCAATATGAAAACTGACGAAAAATACGGGCTACCGATACAGGTTGTCGAGCAACTAAAGCATATTTTTCGCTCAGAACCCCGGATCAGTAAAGTAATACTGTTTGGATCACGTGCAAAAGGGAACTACAGGAATGGCTCTGATATCGATCTTTGCATAGAAGCAAATGCGCTGACGTTGTTCGATTTGCTTAAATTAAGCGATGTGATTGAAGAACTTTATCTGCCGTGGAAAGTCGATCTTGTTCTGATGCATACAATAGACAATCCGGAATTACTTAAACATATTCAACGAGTTGGTCTTGAGTTTTTTTCTTCTGTTGATGAGATCGATGAAACTCTGTGAAGCGATACAGCAGCATATCTAGTCTATCCAGTCATTCACCATATTCAATCCGCATGCTGCCGTGTCTAAGCTTTAACCAGTGCAGCTGTTGCTGAAACAAAACTAATGGTTTATGTATAGTGACCTGTATACAATAACAGCCGCACGAAACCGACCATAAAAATCACAGCAGATCGGTAAACTGATTTACAGGGAAGAATATGAGCATTTTAGTCACCGGAGGTGCCGGTTACATCGGCAGCCATACTGCGGTTGAATTGCTGAATGCCGGCTATGACGTGATCATCGCCGATAATTTCTGCAATTCACATCCTGAAGTTCTGAACCGTATTGCGGCATTAACCGGTAAACAACCGGTGTTTTATGAAGCAGATGTCCGTGATGCTGAAGCACTGAACAACATCTTCAGCCAGCACCAAATAGAATCGGTCATTCACTTTGCCGGGTTAAAAGCCGTCGGGGAATCGACCCGCCTTCCTCTCAAGTACTATCAGAACAATATTGCAGCGACCTTAACGCTGTGTGAAGTGATGCAGCAGCATAACGTGTTCGATCTGGTATTCAGCTCATCTGCCACTGTGTATGGCGACCCGCATGCAGTGCCTATCAATGAAAGTTTTCCGCTGTCGGCAACTAATCCTTATGGCCGTTCCAAACTGATGGTAGAAGAAATTCTGCGTGATGTAGCAAAAGCCGAGCCTCGTTGGGGCATTGTCCTGCTGCGTTACTTCAACCCGGTCGGTGCCCATGCTTCAGGCTCGATGGGGGAAGATCCTAACGGTATTCCTAACAACCTGCTGCCATTTATCAGTCAGGTTGCGATTGGCCGCTTACCGCAGCTTTCCGTATTTGGTAACGACTACACAACACCGGACGGCACTGGTGTACGTGATTATATCCACGTAGTCGATCTGGCTATCGGCCATATCAAAGCGATTGAACGCATCAAACGTGAACGCGGCATACTGACCTATAATCTCGGCACCGGCCAGGGCTATTCCGTACTGGAAATGATCAACGCCTTTGAACTGGCCTCCGGCAAAAAGATCGCCTACCAGATCGTTGCGCGTCGGCCGGGTGATATCGCTGAATGTTGGGCTGACCCGGCGTATGCCGCTAATGATTTAGGCTGGAAAGCAGCGCGTACCCTGCAAGATATGATGCAGGATACCTGGCGCTGGCAATCCAATAACCCGAATGGCTATAAAGCATAACTATTGATGTTACAAACACAGGAAGGTTGCTCAGTTGCTGAGTAACCTTCTTCACAATCTAAGTCTCCATCCGCACTGTGGCAGTGGTAAGCCAGGGGCGGTAGCGTAGAAAAAATTCAGTAAAACCTTCTTTTATTTAATACGAATTATTATCACCCACAGTAATTTGAGTGAATTATGAATAACAAAGAGTTCCCGCAACAAGCAAACATGCCTTATCCATATCCAATGCCTTATCAGGACAATGACGAAATTGATCTGGTGGAGCTGTTCCGTACCCTGTGGAAGCAAAAGGCGAAAATTGCACTGGTGACAGCGGCAACTACCCTAGTTGCCGGAATTTATGCATTTACTGCAGAAGAAGTGTGGACGTCGAAAGCGGTGTTTGATGCGCCAAAGCTGGAAGAGATCGGTTCATACTATGAATTTACTCAGCAGCTGAGACGTACCTTACAAAAGCCAACTATTGGCGCTATAACGCTAATACCAGATCAAATAACGAAAGAAGTGTTTACTGAATTTCAGAAGCAGACCAACTCTATCGATTTACGCCGCGAATTCTGGTCACAAAGTGATTATTACCATAATTTGGTAATAAATATTAAATCAGAAAAAGATAAAGAAAAAAAATTAGATGATTTAATAGAAAAAAACATAACTGTTGTTCCAATCGATGAACAAAAAGTAAAATTCCCTTCTGTATCTTTGTCTGTTAATGATGCGACAACAGCAAAAGAATTATTAATTCAGTATGTTGATAAACTGAATGCAAAAGTGTGGAAGAGTAAAAGCACAGAATTAAAAACTATACTGAAAGAAGAAGTTGCTGAGTTAGAAAATGAAAAAAAACTTCTTGAGTTCAGAGCAGAGACTGATAGAAATAATTCAATAGACATTATTAGAAAAGCAAAAAGTGTAGCTGAAAAAGCGAATATCAAAGAGTTAAACCTCAGTGCAATGCAGGGTAATGCTAATGTTAGCTCTAGAGATATGCTGTTCTTCTTGGGAACAAAAGCACTTGATGCACAAATTGATAACCTGGTAAATAAACCTGTAACTATGCCGGTACGTTACTATGAAGTAGAACGTATGCTAACTGAGCTGAAAAAGTTACCGGAGTTTAAGGTTGATATAAAAAGTTACCGGTATTTACAGGCGCCGAGTGAGCCGTTGACTAGGGACGGACCGAAAAGAACTCTGATTATTGTTGTCAGCTTTTTGTTTGGAATGATATTAAGCTGTATTGCCATACTAATAAAAAAGGTCTTTTTGAATTTAGCTTGTTGTAATAAATAATGGCAAGAACAACTGAGCAGATTAAATATTTTTATATATGAAAATGAAAATGATTTTAAATAAAGAGTTAATAAATGTCTGCTCGGTTGCTTTATCTATGATTTTGCCTCCAGCACTAAATTTTCTATTTCTGATTTTTGTGGCTCACTTAACTGCAATTAATGTGTATGGGGAGCTCGCAATTTGTATTGCCCTAGTTTCGGTTTTAACTGGATTTTCTGATTTAGGTTTGAGGGACTTTTTATTAAGCAAAAAGGGGTTGTCTCAAAGTTATTCTAATGGGAATGGACTTTTTTACCCTACAAACTTGTTCTTTTTTGTATTGTTGTTTATTATCATCTCATATTTGTTATTAGGGGGACGCAATAATAATATTATTTTAATCTTTATTGTTTATATACCTGAGGCATATGCATACGGAGTGTTGCAAAAAAACATTTTCTTCTTTTATCAGAAAAAAAATGAATTGGTGTCTTTTTCAAAGAATGATTCTCTTTTTAAGAGTTTGCCATTCTTACTGAAATTAGCGGTATTGTACTTTTCAAATGATTTGATTTTAGCTATTGCTAGTGGCTCTCTTTTTTCGTTTTTTTCTTATTTATTTTGGTTTTATCTAAGATGTGTTCGATCTGAATGTTTTTTTGATAGAGCATACAAACCTAATGTAATTTTGTATATGGTATTGTCTGCTTGGCGTTTATGGTTACCTTTTACTATTTCATTTTTCTCCTTCTTTTTATATTTTGGTTTTGATAGGGTTTTAATTGAAGGGCTACTTGGATCATCTCAACTTGCTATTTATTCTGCGGCTGCTTCTTTTATATCTATTGGTCAGATTGTTGTAAATGCTTTATGGTCTTTGTATATGCCAAAGGTATCTAGGGGAGAAGATATCTTTGGGCAAAGAAAAGCTATTTTTCTTTCGATTATCTTGGGTTTTTCTATTTTTGTGTCTTATCAGTTTTTTTCTTTTTGGTTGTTTGGGTATTTTTATCCAGAAAAATATGAACCCTCAATTTTAATTCTGTCAATTATGTCTTTCTTTTTTTTATTTAGGTTTCCTAATGTTGTTTTGGAGATTTATTGGCTTGCTGCAAACAAATACAATACTTTTGTCAGATTTAGAGTGATTTGTGGATCTTTTAATGTTTTTTTAAGTTTTTTATTAACCCCCCTATGGGGGATATTGGTTCCGGCAATTTTATTAGTAGTGTCTGAAGCATTTTTATTGTTTCTTATTTTGATGTGTGAAATAAAATGGAAGGTTTAGCGTGAAAAAAGCACTTATCACTGGTATCACTGGTCAGGACGGCTCTTATCTGGCAGAGTTTCTTTTAGAAAAAGGCTATGAAGTACACGGTATTAAACGCCGTGCTTCGTCATTTAACACTAGTCGTATTGATCATATTTATCAGGATCCGCATGTTACAAATCCGAAACTGCATCTGCACTACGGTGATCTGACTGATACCTCCAACCTGACCCGTATTCTGGCCGAAGTTAAGCCGGATGAAGTATATAACCTGGGTGCGATGAGCCATGTGGCGGTTTCTTTCGAATCACCGGAATATACCGCTGATGTTGATGCGATTGGTACGCTGCGTTTGCTAGAAGCAATCCGTTTCTTGGGTCTGGAAAAGAAAACCCGTTTCTATCAGGCATCCACTTCCGAGCTGTATGGTCTGGTGCAGGAAACGCCACAGAAAGAAACCACGCCGTTTTATCCGCGTTCGCCTTATGCAGTCGCCAAGATGTACGCCTACTGGATCACGGTAAACTACCGTGAAGCGTATGGCATGTATGCCTGTAACGGCATTCTGTTCAACCATGAATCCCCGCGTCGTGGTGAAACCTTCGTAACCCGCAAAATTACCCGTGCCTTGGCTAACATTGCGCAGGGTTTAGAGCCTTGTCTCTATCTGGGTAATATGGATTCACTACGTGACTGGGGTCATGCCCGCGATTACGTTAAAATGCAGTGGCTGATGCTGCAGCAGGAACAGCCGGAAGATTTTGTTATTGCCACTGGTGTACAATATTCCGTACGTCAGTTCGTCGAGTTCGCAGCCAAAGAACTGGGTATCACCCTGCGTTTTGAAGGCTCAGGTGTCGATGAAAAAGGTTATGTCGCTGCGGTGTCTGGTGATAATGCACCGGGCGCGAAAGTTGGCGATTTGATAGTAGCCGTTGACCCGCGTTATTTCCGTCCTTCTGAAGTTGAAACCCTGCTGGGCGATCCGACCAAAGCCAAAGAGAAATTAGGCTGGGTGCCGGAAACCACACTGCAGACGATGGTCGAAGAGATGGTGCGGAGTGATTTGGCTGAGTCAAAAAAACATGTGCTGCTAAAATCACACGGCTTCGATGTCAGCCTGTCGCTGGAGTAAGGCTGCCATGAGTAAACAACGTGTCTTTGTTGCCGGCCATCGTGGCATGGTGGGTTCTGCCATTATTCGTCAGTTAGAACAACGGTCAGATATCGAATTAATCTTGCGTGATCGCACACAGTTGGATCTGCTGGATAGCCATGTGGTTCAGGCCTTTTTCCGCGATAACCAGATCGATCAGGTCTATCTGGCTGCCGCCAAGGTCGGCGGTATTGTGGCAAACAATACCTATCCGGCGGAGTTCATCTATCAGAACCTGATGATTGAAGCCAATATCATTCATGCTGCGCATCTGTCAGGGGTTCAGAAACTGCTGTTCCTGGGGTCATCCTGCATTTATCCGAAACTGGCGAAGCAGCCGATCACCGAAAGTGAGCTGCTGCAGGGCACACTGGAAGCGACCAACGAGCCGTATGCCATCGCCAAGATTGCCGGTATCAAGCTGTGCGAATCGTATAACCGTCAGTATGGCCGCGATTACCGCTCGGTGATGCCGACCAATCTGTATGGTGAGAATGATAATTTCCATCCGGAAAATTCTCATGTGATCCCGGCGCTGCTGCGTCGTTTCCATGAAGCGAAATTGCGCGGTGATGCTGAAGTTGTGGTATGGGGCAGCGGGAAGCCGATGCGCGAATTCCTGTATGTGGATGATATGGCCGCAGCCTCTGTTCATGTGATGGAGCTGGATAACGCGACTTATCAGGCCAACACCCAGCCGATGCTGTCTCATATTAATGTCGGCACTGGGGTGGACTGCTCCATTCGTGAACTGGCTGAAACCATGGCGAAAGTGGTGGGTTTCACTGGCCAAGTGGTGTTTGACAGCACGAAACCGGATGGCACGCCTCGTAAACTGCTGGATGTTTCCCGCTTGGCTGATCTGGGCTGGCGCTACGCCACCACTCTGGAACAGGGGCTGGCTAAAACCTATCAGTGGTTCCTGGCTAATCAGGACAACTTCCGTAAATAACATGACCCAACGATTAGACACTGAATTGTTTAAGTCGGTAGTTGCCAATACGCCGCTGATTTCTGTTGATCTGATTGTCCGTAACCCGCAAGGTCAGATACTGCTTGGCCAGCGGGTTAACCGGCCGGCGCAGGGATACTGGTTTGTTCCCGGCGGCCGGGTCAGAAAGGATGAACTGTTGGCAAATGCGTTTACCCGGCTGGTGAATGAAGAGCTCGGCCTGATCTCATGCAATATGCAGAATGCCTTGTTCCTCGGGCCATTTGAGCATTTCTATGCGGATAATTTTTCCGGCGATGATTTCTCTACACACTATGTTGTGCTGGGTTATCAGCTGGATATTGATGCGTTACCGGCACAGTTACCGCATGAACAGCACCACTCTTACCGCTGGTTTCCCGTCGATGAATTACTGAATTCATCGGACGTTCACTTTCATACTAAACAGTATTTTCAGAACAATAAATAGGGATTATATGCTGTTACCTGTCATTATGGCCGGTGGTTCCGGTACCCGGTTATGGCCACTGTCGCGCACTCTTTATCCGAAACAGTTTCTGACGCTGACCGGTGACAACAGCATGCTGCAGGATACGGTCGCACGTCTGCAGGGGCTGGAACATCAGGCCCCGGTTCTGATCTGTAACGAAGAACACCGTTTTATTGTGGCAGAGCAGTTACGCCAGCGTCATTTTGCGCATAGCGGCATTATCCTCGAACCGGCAGGGCGCAATACTGCGCCGGCCATTGCACTGGCGGCATTACATGCCACTGCACAGGGCGAAGACCCGTTACTGCTGGTGCTGGCGGCTGATCACGTCATCCAGAATCAGGTCCATTTTATTCAGGCGGTGCAGCAGGCATTACCGCAGGCTGCTGCCGGTAAACTGGTGACCTTCGGTATCGTGCCGCATGCGCCGGAAACAGGCTATGGCTATATTCGTCAGGGTAAGGCGGTATCGGCCGAGGCTTATCAGGTGGCGGCCTTTGTTGAAAAGCCGGATCTGGCTACCGCAGAAATCTATCTTGCCAGTAAGGAATATTACTGGAACAGCGGGATGTTTATGTTCCGGGCTTCCCGTTATCTGGAAGAACTGGCAACACACCGTCCGGACATTCTTGCCGCCTGCCAGCAGGCAATGCAAGGAGTGCATCACGATCTGGATTTCCTGCGCCTCAATGAAGCGGCATTTCTGGCTTGTCCGGATGATTCCATCGATTATGCGGTCATGGAAAAAACCCAGGACGCCGTGGTGGTGCCGATGGATGCTCAATGGAGCGATGTCGGCTCTTGGTCGGCATTGTGGGAAGTGAATAGCAAGGATGAAGATGGCAATGCCATCCGTGGCGATGTGCTGACTACGCAGACCCGCAACAGCTATATCTATGCGCAGCACAAGCTGGTCAGCACCGTCGGCGTGGATGATCTGATTATCGTTGAGACCAAAGATGCCGTGCTGGTTGCCAATAAAAACAACGTGCAGGATGTGAAAGCGATCGTGGCGCAGCTAAAAGCGGCGAACCGTAGCGAACATCTGCAGCACCGTGAGGCCTACCGACCGTGGGGCAGTCACGACGCTATTTCAGATGGCGAACGTTTCCATGTCAAAAAAGTGACGGTAAAACCCGGTCAGCGTACTACTACTCAGATCCATTATCACCGCGCAGAGCACTGGGTGGTGGTTTCTGGTACAGCAAAAGTGCAAATTGGGGATAAAATATTTCTGGTAACTGAAAATGAATCAACCTATATCCCGATCGGTGTGCCGCATTCATTGGAAAATCCCGGCAAAGTGCCTTTGGAACTGATTGAAGTCAGAACCGGGGCCTATCTGGAAGAAGACGATGTAATCCGTCTTGACTACACTGTTTAATTTTTATTTTTCTGAAGAGACACTATGAAAACATTAAATTGTTTCAAAGCCTATGACATCCGCGGCCGCCTCGGTGATGAGCTGAACGAAGATATTGCCTACCGCATTGGCCGTGCTTACGGTGAATTTGCCAAGCCGAAAATCGTGGTAGTTGGCGGTGATGTGCGCCTGACCAGTGAAAGCCTGAAACAGGCGCTGAGCAATGGCCTGCGCGATGCCGGCACAGATGTACTGGATATCGGCCTTTCCGGCACCGAAGAGATCTATTTTGCCACCTTCCATCTCGGAGTGGATGGCGGTATCGAAGTCACCGCCAGTCATAACCCAATGGATTACAACGGTATGAAGCTGGTGTGTGAAGGTGCGAAACCGATCAGTGGTGACACCGGTTTACGTGATATCCAGCGGCTGGCGGAAGAAAACAATTTTGCACCGGCCGACCCGGTCTGCCAGGGCAGTTATCAGCAGATCTCTATTATCGATGCCTATGTCGATCATCTGATGAGCTATATCAATCCGGCTAATTTCAAACCGCTGAAACTGGTGGTGAACAGCGGCAACGGCGCAGCAGGCCATGTCATTGATGAAATCGAGCGTCGTTTCAAGGTATTAGCCGTGCCGGTTGAATTTATCAAGGTGCATCATGAAGCCGATGGTAACTTCCCGAACGGTATTCCTAATCCATTGTTACCTGAATGCCGTCAGGATACCGCCGATGCGGTGAAAGCGCATGGTGCCGATATGGGCATAGCCTTTGACGGTGATTTCGACCGCTGCTTCCTGTTTGATGAACACGGTGGCTTTATTGAAGGTTATTACATCGTAGGTTTGTTGGCCGATGCTTTCCTGCAAAAACAGCCAGGTGCGAAAATCATTCATGATCCACGTTTATCCTGGAACACGATTGATGTAGTCAGCAGCGCAGGCGGGGTACCAGTGATGTCTAAAACCGGCCATGCCTTTATCAAGGAACGTATGCGGGCAGAAGACGCCATCTACGGCGGTGAAATGAGTGCACATCACTATTTTCGTGATTTTGCCTACTGCGATTCAGGTATGATCCCATGGTTATTGGTTGCCGAACTGCTGTGTGTCAAAGGTCAGACACTGCAGCAACTGGTGGGTGACCGTATGGCAGCCTATCCAGCATCAGGCGAGATCAACAGCAAACTGGCTGATCCAAAAATGGCCATTGCTCGTGTGCTGGCAACTTATCAGCAGGAAGCATTATTGCTGGATGAAACCGATGGTATCAGTCTGGAGTTCCCTGACTGGCGCTTTAACCTGCGTAGTTCCAATACTGAGCCGTTGGTAAGGCTTAATGTTGAGTCGCGAGGTAGAGCGGTATCCATATCTGAAAAAACAAAAGAAATTCTAAATATTCTCTGTGGCTAGATTTATTTAAAGAATATTTATAAATATTCTTCGCCGGTTTGATTAACGTGTAATTTTTACATATTATTTTGGATTAATCTTTACTTGTCTGAAATAGTTGAATTTTTAAATTAAATTTCGGTGGTTTTTTAGAATGAATCCAATTTTCTCTGTTATTATTGTTGTGTTTAATGCTGCAAACTATATTGAAGATGCGATATTAAGTGTTATATCTCAACACTATAAAAAAATTGAACTCATTATTATAGATGGAGGTTCAATTGATGGAACTGTAGATATTATAAAGAAATATGATGAGTACATAAGTTTTTGGAGGAGTGAACCGGATAATGGCATTTATGATGCAATGAATAAGGGCGTTCGTATAGCTAAAGGGGATTATTTGTATTTTTTGGGGGCTGATGATAGATTGCTAAACGTTCTTGATGAAGTTGCTCGGTTAATAGGAAAAATAGATGATAATAATAGTATTTTTTATGGCGATGTAATATTGGATGGAGATATATCTAAAAAGCTAGGAGGGCGATTTAATAAAGTTAAAATTCTTTTTAAAAACATACCGCATCAAGCCATTTTCTATCCTAGAGGGTTTTTTCTTGGAAGGGAATATAATTGCAAATATAAGTTGTTGGCTGATTATGCGCTGAATTTAGAAGCATTTTCATTAAATTCGAATATTTGGAAGTATATGAATTTGGTTGTGGCTGCTTATTCTACAAATGGCGCATCTTCTGTACTAAAAGATAACGATTTTTCCCGGGATAAAAACAATCTTGTTAAAGCTAATTTTGGATTTTTATATTTTATGGTTTATGCCTTTCTTAGAAAAATAAAGTTGTTCTGGAGGGCTTTTTGTGGATAATGCTGAGTATTTTAATGTTTTGCTAGATAATAAAACTTATTATTCGTTATCGCTAATAGCAACAATGCTCATTTATTATGTTTTTCTGCGTCGGTTTGTTTTTTCCATGCTGGATCCTCTTTTTTATAACTTCTTTTTTTCTGCGTTAGCATCAAGTACAGTGTTTTTTTTGTGGAGTGTAGATAAAATAGATGATTTGTTGCTTTTTCATTTTGTTTTCACTCAGAGTGTTTTTTTTGTTTTTTTTGTTTTTTTTGAAAAGATTTTTAGTGTTTATTTTTTTAGATTAAAAAGGAATAAAATCCATTTCTTTTCCCAGTGGGATAACTTTTTTTATTTTTGTTCTCTATCCTCGTTTGTCTTTTTGTTTTCTCTTAGTGTTTATTTTTTTGGTATTCCTGCTTTGAATGAGATGGATGGTGGTTCTCGGCTACAAAATTACAATGATTCACTTTTTTCAAACATAAAGCGGTTTTTGGATGTTTTTTATGTTGTGATTGTTTTTTTTGCATTAAAAATTATTTTTATTAGCAATAATGGATTGGTTGGTAGATTTTTGGCCTATTTCGGTTTGATGATTGTTATTTTTTATGGAGTAAGTCTCGGATCGAAATCTTTTTTTGTTGAGTTTCTGTCTGTTATTTTTCTGTTCTTCTTTTGGTTCTTTGGCTCGAGTTCTAACCCGCTTAATCGATATGTTAAGTTTTTGATTCCTATTGCTCTCTTTGGCTGTATTTTAATGATTTACTCAAAGAGTGCTAACGCATTTTATTATTTAGTTTACAGGCTAATTATTTCAGGGGATACTTTTTACATGTCGTACCCTGACAATGCATATCTTTTAATTGATTCTGCGAATTGGTTTATTGCTACATTTAATGGGATTCTTAAAAATTTACATGTAATAAGTCAAGATGAGGTTCTTACTCCATTAGGGTATAAATTGTACCGACTCTATTACCCAGTTGATTATATTGGACCAAATCCGAGACATAATGTTTTTGGATTAATATATTATGGTTTCTTTGGCGCATTTTTTTATTCAGCTATATTAGGCTCAGTTCTAGGCTTGTGCCGTGGGTTATGGTGCGCTAGACGAGGAGGAAGATGGTTTGAAAGTATTTTGTTTTCTCTTTTAATTGTTGCGGCAAGCAGACTTGAGTTAGATATTGCTTTGGCTATTACCGGATTCATTAATGCTTTAGTAATATATCCATTGATTTTTATTTTGTTTTATTTTTTATATAGATTTTTTTCTTTTTCCAGCTCAAGTTTTTTTGAAAAAAATAGTTGATTTACTATAAGGGCGATTATATGTCTAAAGTTCTGGCTTTCTATTTACCTCAATATCATCCTATAAAAGAAAATGATGAATGGTGGGGGGAGGGTTTTACTGAATGGACGAATGTTTCGGCTGCTAGACCTCGATTTAGTGGTCATCATCAACCACAAATTCCCGCGGATATGGGTTTTTATGATTTGCGGTTATCTGAAACAAGAGAAAAGCAAGCTCTACTAGCAAAAAACTACGGAATAGATGGTTTTTGTTATTACCATTACTGGTTCAATGGTAAACAGCTTTTAGATAGACCTTTAAAAGAAGTCTTATCAGCAAAAAAACCTGATTTCCCGTTCTGTATATGTTGGGCAAATGAAAACTGGACTAGGGCTTGGGATGGTATGGAGAGACAAGTCTTAATCAGTCAAGATTATACAGATCAAGACTCTGAACAGCATGTGGCAGCCTTACTTGATTACTTCAACGATGAACGATATATAAAAGTTAATGGCTTACCGATGTTTCTAGTTTATCGTCCTGATCGTATTCCTAATCCTGTACAATATTTTGCAAAATGGCGAGCGAAAGCTGTAGATTCTGGGCTACCAGGCTTATATATCTGTGCGGTAAAAAATGGCTTTGTTGATCTTTCAGATGAAGACATTTTGAAGCTTGGATATGATGCTATCGTTGATTTTCAACCAGATCGTCGCGATTTTCCAGTTGCTAGTTCTACTTCTCAGTTTTTAGTTGATGTTACAAGGAAAATTTTACCAAAATTTATTTACCAGCTTCTGAAAACGAAAGTATCTGCTGTGAATAAAGTGAATTATGCAGCACTGGTATCTAACATGGTTAAAAAGTCATGGCCAAAGACATATAGGAAATTTCCTTGTGTTTTCCCTAGTTGGGATAATACGGCGAGAAGAAAAACTCCAACTGTTATTCAAAATCTGGATTCTAATGTGTATGCTCGTTGGTTGGAGTATGCCGTAGATAGCGTATCTTCATATCCTGAAAATGAAAAAATAGTATTTATTAATGCATGGAATGAGTGGGCTGAGGGGTGTCATCTGGAGCCAGATAGAAAGGTTGGACGAGCATTTCTTGAGGCAACTAAGCAAGTTGTTGAAAGACCATCTAAATAGATAAGCTTAAGATTTTGGTGTTGATGGTGTGATTATATGGAATGATACGGGATGTATTTATACTTTTCGTTCTTTTCTGTAAGAAATGAGATTTTATAGATCGTAAGCTTAGTGTATTTAGCAAGCGACTGGTAAATTCAATAATATTTGCCAGTCTATTGTTTTAACACATGGCATGTTTGATTTTTTGGTTATCATATTGCCACTCAATAATGAATGGATAATAATGTTTTTTATATCAATGTAATTTGAGTTATATCTTATTTTAAATAAGAGATTAATAATGCCTAATAATAGAAAAGATGAAATAAAATGCCGTATAGCTTGTATTATTCCTACATTTAATGGTGGCTCTGTTTGGGCTAAATGCATAGATTCTATTTATAAACAATCTATTGAGGCTGATATTGTTTATATTGTCGATTCATCTTCATCCGACAATACAATAAAAATTGCGCAATCATATGGTTCTTATGTAACTAATATCATACCTACTGAGTTTAATCATGGTGGTACGCGGAACATGGCAGCCAAAAATTTGGCAGAATATGATATTCTGATTTTTTTAACTCAAGACGCCATTCTTGCAAGTCAAGATGCATTAATGCAACTGATTGCACCGTTTGTTGATCCTGCTGTTGCAGCTGTTTGCGGTCGTCAGTTGCCTCATGATAATGCGAATCCCCTAGCTATTCATGCTCGCCTGTTTAATTATCCCGTGGCCTCTTGTGTTAAATCAGCTGCAGATATCCCTCGTTTGGGTATCAAAACAGCATTCATGTCAAATTCATTTGCTGCCTATCGCAGTAAGGTGTTTTTTGAATTAGGTGGCTTCCCTGACAACACGATTCTTGCTGAGGACATGTATCTCACAGCGAAGATGATTAAAGCTGGTTATAAAGTAGCTTATTGTGCAGAGGCAGCAGTAAAGCATTCTCATAATTACACACCATGGGAAGAGTTTCGTCGTTATTTCGATACTGGTGTATTTCATGCTAGTGAACCGTGGATCAGGGAGCAATTCGGTGGTGCTGAAGGAGAGGGAATGCGTTTTATTCGCTCAGAGTTATTTTATTTATGGCAAAATGCCCCCTACTGGATACCTCGAGCATTATTAACTATTGGGTGTAAGGCGTTAGGCTACAAATTGGGGCTGCATTTCCGGAAATTACCTTGGAATTTGAGACATAAATTAGGTATGTATAAAGCATATTGGCTACAAAATAGAAATTAAAGTAAATCAACCAAAATTTTTAGTATATGGCTACATTTCTTATTTTACTTATATATTAACAAATAGTAGGGTGTTTAAGATGATGCCTGGTAAACAAAATATGACACAGTTTGATTTTAAATTTTCGCCATGGGTAAATCGATTCAATTTGATTTTCGCTGATCTTATTGCCTTTTCTATAGCTTTTATAGTTAGCAGAAATCTGATTGAGATATTGGGCGAGAAAAATCCAGGCTTTCTACAATGGATGAATACAACACCCGGTCAGGCCAGAATTTGGGTTTTTTTGTTGCTTGTAACATTAAGTATTACCTGGTTCTGGGTTCATCTCCGTCACTACACTTATCGTAAGCCCTTTTGGAATGAGCTTCGTGAAGTTTCCATTACTATTCTGGCGCTGGCCGTTGCGGATCTGGCGTTGGCTGCACTGGCAAAATGGCAACTTTCGCGTACCTATTGGGTAATTCTCTGGTCACTTTCTTTGGTGCTGGTGCCACTGTGCCGTTATGGTATGAAAAAGCTACTGTACCGCTTGGGTTACTGGCAATGGCCTAGTGTGATTATCGGTTGCGGCGAAAATGCTAAAGATGCCTATCTGGCATTACAAAGTGAAAAAATGATGGGATTTGATGTTATTGGTTTTATTGCACCTGATGGTCAGTGTGCTGTCAGCCCTGTGCAGGATAAACCGGTTCTCAATGAAGATATTGGTTCATTAGTAAAACGCATTCCTGATATCAAATTTTTTGTTGCTGTTGAATATGAACAGCGGGATCAGCTGGATGAATGTTTGCGCAATTTAACGCAACGCAAAATCCGTAATATCTCTGTCATTCCGACAATTCGTGGTGTGCCACTATATGGCACTGATGTATCTCATTTCTTTAGCCATGAAGTATTAATGCTTCGTATCCGCAATAATTTGGCACGTTTTTCTGCCCGCTTCCTGAAGCGTGGTTTTGATGTCCTGGTTTCTTCATTGCTTATTTTTTTGTTGTCTCCTGTACTGGTTTATATCGGCTGGAAAGTCTCCCGTGATGGCGGTTCCCCGATTTATGGTCATGAGCGCGTAGGTCTGAAAGGCCGCAAGTTCAAATGCCTGAAATTCCGTTCCATGATTATCAATTCACAGGAAGTGTTGCAGAATTTATTGGCAACCGATCCGGAAGCAAAAGCGGAATGGGACAAGGATTTTAAATTAAAAAATGACCCCCGTATTACACAGATCGGCCATTTCATTCGTAAAACCAGTCTGGATGAATTGCCTCAGCTATGGAATGTGTTGAAAGGGGAAATGAGTCTGGTGGGGCCACGTCCTGTCGTTGAGGCCGAACTGGAACGATATGGCGATGATGTTGACTATTATTTCATGACGAAACCCGGCATGACCGGTCTGTGGCAGGTGAGTGGCCGCAACGATACCGATTATGCAACCCGGGTTTATCTTGATGCCTGGTATGTTAAAAACTGGTCCCTTTGGTATGACATTGCCATTATGTTCAAAACAATCAACGTTGTTTTAAAGCGCGACGGAGCCTATTAATAATGCCGCAGTCCATGTCTGCCCGTGTTTTCCTGATATTCCTTGCCCTGTATGCTCTGCTTGGTATGCATTTTTTTATGCACAATCAGGGTGGTTCAGGGTTATATCTGCCATTTAATATGGTGGGGTGGGCGTTTGTCTCGGTGCTGATTAGTATTGGTATCTGGCATCTGACAGTAGTTAAACAGCTGACATTTTCCCGCACTCAACTCTGGTTTCTGGCCGGATTCGCGATTTTGCTGCTGCCGTTTCTGAATCCGCAGGCAGAATGGAATGCGCAGGCAGAACCGCGTTTTCTGGCCATAGCAGCTGGTTTGCTATTGTTTTTTGCTTTGTCGCAGTTTCAGTTTACTGAAAACCAACGCCATAGCCTGCTGTATCTGTTGTTAGCTGCGGTGGTCATAGAAGCTGTATACGGACTGGTTCAGTTCTTCATTCTGAAAGACGGTAATTGGTTGGGTTATAACGTAAAAATCAACCGCCCATATGGTATTTTCCAGAAAGACAGTGTGTTCTCCAGCTTTCTGGCGGTAGGTTTGGGAATCACATTCTATCTGCAGCGCTGGGATAGCAAGGTGCTGACTTCCCGCTGGCGGCAGGGCTTGCTTAGTCTGATTCTGGTGGCTACGCCTTTGCTGCTGATTCAGATCCAGTCCCGGGCTGGAATTTACGGTGCCATACTAGTTGCATTATGTATGCTACCGGTTTTATGGAACTATAACCGGCTTATCTTCTGGTGGTCTGTTGCGCTGATAGGTATCAGTCTTTCTGTTGGGTTATGGGGGCACACATCAGCCCGTGCGCCAGACAGTTATGCATTGACTTCAGGTTTCCGTAAACTTTACTGGTCACACTTGCTGTCTATGCTGCCACAGTCGCCTTGGCTGGGTCATGGTTATGGCAGTTTCGAATATACTTTCCTGCATGATTTTTATGCCCCGGAACATATAACACCAAATATGCGCCTGATGGAGGAAAACCTCGATCATCCGCATAACGAGGTGTTGTTCTGGTTACACGAAGGCGGCATCGTTGCTGTTATCGGGCTGCTGGTTTTCACAACCGGCTATATCCGCTCGTTATTAAAATGTGCGGGTTGGGCAAAACGTATTTCGTTGTTGGCGCTGGTGCTGCCACTACTTTTCCATTCCATGGTGGAATATCCTTTCTATCATTCAGTTGCCCATTTCTTCCTGTTTATCATGTTCCTCTGGCTGACGGATGCTGAAAGTGGTCAACAGAAGGTTTACTCCTGTCAGTATTGGTTTCTGGCCCGTGTTGTGGCGATTATCATTCCACTGATTGTGGTGCCTTTTATGCTGACAGGTTTGCAGGCGGCCTATGTGCTGACCAAATATGACCGCGCGAAAGATAAAAATCCACAGGTACTGGAGCAGATCATTAACCCGTTACCCTGGATGATGATGTATGAGTTCCAGATGCGCAGTGTACAACTGACTTTTTCTGCGGCAATGCACGATAAAGCCGGATTGGAAAGCTATGTTGACTGGGCAAAAGAGTTCCTGCATAACACCCCACGGGCCGTGGTCTATGGCCGATTAGTATATGCACTGCAACAGTTAAATGATAAAGAACAGGCACAGTTCTGGCTTGATGAAGGTAAACGGGTTTTCCCCCGTGCTGATTTTCTGCAGAAGATTTCACTGTCATCCAAGCCTGCCGTTTCCGGTGCTCAATAAAACAAGTAATGGTGATTAAATTGAAAAAAATAATGATAACCGGTGCTTATGGCCAGGTTGGTTTTTGTCTGACGCAGCAGGCACAGGCGAATGGCTGGGATGTTCTGGCGATTGACAGAGATAAGCTGGATATTACTGATCCACAAGCTGTTAACTCATTAGTCAAAGAGTATCAGCCGGATGTCGTCATCAATGCGGCTGCACATACTGCGGTGGATAAAGCCGAAACAGAAATTGATGCTTCTTTTGCGATTAATCGCGATGGTCCAAAATATCTGGCGGAAGCAGCAACTTCAGTAGACGCGGCGATGCTGCATATTTCTACGGATTATGTTTTTTCCGGCGATAAAGACGGCACCTACAGCGAAGCTGATCCGGTAGCACCACAAGGTGTTTACGGTGCCAGCAAATTAGCCGGGGAAGAAGCGGTTATCACTGCTAATTCTAAACATATTATTTTACGCACCGCCTGGGTGTTTGGTGAGCATGGCAATAATTTTGTCAAAACTATGCTGCGTCTGGGCTCACAACGTGATCAGTTGGGTATTGTGGCCGATCAGTTTGGTGGTCCGACCTATGCCGGTGATATTGCCGCTGCGCTGTTAGTGATGGCTGAAAAAGCGGTTGCTGCGCCTGCAACCGTCAGCTGGGGCATTTATCATTTTGCCGGTGAGCCGCATGTGAACTGGCATCAGTTTGCGCAGGCTATTTTTGATAAAGCGGTTGAGCATAAGTTGTTGGCCAAAGCGCCGCAACTGAATGCATTAACCACAGCCGACTATCCGACACCAGCGAAACGCCCTGCGAATTCACGTCTGGATTGTCGTAAAATTTTCAATGAATTTGGTATTCAACCGAGTGACTGGCACAAAGCACTGGAAAATATCGTTGCTTACGCGCCGCAATAAATAGCAAAAGGATAGAGTAAATAATGAAAGGTATTATTCTTGCGGGTGGTAGTGGCACTCGTCTGCATCCGGCTACGGTGGCAATTAATAAACAACTGCTGCCTGTTTATGATAAGCCGATGATCTATTATCCGCTGAGTACCCTGATGCTGGCCGGGATTAAAGAAATCCTGCTGATCAGCACGCCGCGTGATCAGGAAAGCTATCAGCGCCTGCTGGGTGATGGCCATCAGTGGGGTATTCATATTGAGTATGCTATTCAGCCAAGTCCGGATGGTTTGGCGCAGGCGTTTATCATCGGTGAAAAATTCATCGGTGATGATACCGTCTGTTTAGTGCTGGGTGATAACATTTTCCATGGTCATGGTCTGGCGGAAACACTGCAGGAAGCCGCTGCCCGTACGGAAGGCGCGACCGTTTTCGGTTACTACGTGCAGGATCCGGAACGTTACGGTGTGGTTGAATTTAATTCGGCGGGGCAGGCCATTTCCATTGAAGAAAAACCACTTAAGCCGCGTTCTAACTATGCGGTGACTGGCCTGTATTTTTACGATAATCAGGTTATTGAAATCGCCAAAAATGTGAAGCCATCAGCCCGTGGCGAGCTGGAAATCACCGATGTGAACAACGTTTACCTGCAGCGTCAGCAGCTTCGCGTAGAACGTATGGGCCGTGGTTGTGCCTGGCTGGATACTGGCACGCATGACTCACTGCTCGATGCCTCTATCTTTATGCGTGTTCTGGAAAAACGTCAGGGCCAGAAAGTTGCCTGTCCGGAAGAAACCGCTTATCGCATGGGGTTCATTACTGCTGAACAATTGCGCGAATTAGCGAAACCGTTGGTAAAAAGCGGTTACGGTGCTTATCTGCAACGCATTGCTGATGAAGAGAACTGGGTGAAATAAGGTTTTTCCATGAAAATTATCGATACTTCTATCCCTGACGTAAAAATTATTGAGCCGGCTGTATTTGGTGATGAGCGCGGTTTCTTTATGGAAACCTGGCAGGAACAGAAATTTAATGAACTGGTGTGTGAACGCCGGTTTGTACAGGATAACCACTCCAAGTCCCGTCAGGGTATTCTGCGTGGTTTGCATTACCAGACAGAACAGGCCCAAGGCAAACTGGTGCGTGTCATCGCCGGTGAAGTATTTGATGTTGCTGTCGATATTCGCCGTTCATCGCCAACATTTGGCCAGTCGGTGGGTGTGCTGTTGTCTGCAGAAAACAAACGTCAGTTATGGGTGCCGGAAGGTTTCGCACATGGTTTCTATGTAACAACAGAAACCGCTGAATTTGTGTATAAATGCACAAATTATTACAACCCGTCTGCTGAACATTCTATTCGCTGGAATGACCCGGAGCTGAATATCCAGTGGCCACTGGTTGATGGCCAGCAACCATCACTTTCTGCCAAAGATGCCGAAGGCAAATTATTCAAAGATGCGGTTTATTTCGACTAATTGAGACACTTTTTCATGAAAAAATTACTCGTTACCGGCGGTGCCGGCTTTATCGGTGCTAACTTTGTACATTACTGGCTGAAAACCCATCCGGCTGATCGCGTAGTGGTGCTGGATGCGCTGACTTACGCAGGCAATATCGAAACGCTGCGTCCGCTGATGGATAACCCGAATTTCCGTTTTGTAAAAGGCAATATCTGCAATTCTGAACTGGTTGAAATGCTGCTGCGTGATGAGCAGATCGATACGCTGGTGCATTTTGCGGCAGAGTCACATGTCGATCGCTCTATCACTGGTCCGGATGCCTTTATTGAAACCAACATCATCGGCACCCACAGTCTGCTGAAAGCTGCACGCGCAGTGTGGCTGGCTGATCCGGCAAACCCGTTGCCGCATCGTTTCCACCATGTCTCTACCGATGAAGTGTACGGCACACTGGAACTGACTGATCCGGCTTTCACCGAGTCAACCGCCTATGCGCCGAATTCACCATATTCCGCGTCCAAAGCAGCTTCCGATCATCTGGTGCGTGCTTATCACCATACCTATGGTCTGCAGGTGACTACCAGCAACTGTTCCAATAACTACGGCTATTTCCACTTCCCGGAAAAACTGATTCCGCTGTGCCTGACCAACATTCTGGATAACAAAGCATTGCCGATTTACGGTGATGGCAAGCAGATCCGCGACTGGTTATTCGTGGAAGATCACTGCAGTGGTATCGAGCTAGTACTGAATAAAGGCGTGATCGGCGAAACCTACAATATCGGTGGTGTTAACGAATGGCAGAACATTGATATTGTGCATCTGATCTGTGAACTGGTGGACGGTGAATTCGCTGCTGATAACTCGCTGGCGTCGCGTTACCCATTATCGCCTTGTGCGAAAGGTGAATCAGCAAAATCATTGATCACTTATGTGACTGATCGCGCTGGCCACGATCGCCGTTACGCG
The DNA here is from genome assembly GCF_000023065.1 of Tolumonas auensis DSM 9187. NCBI lineage: Bacteria > Pseudomonadati > Pseudomonadota > Gammaproteobacteria > Aeromonadales > Aeromonadaceae > Tolumonas > Tolumonas auensis. The sequence goes on along the minus strand of NC_012691.1, from coordinate 2,225,324 downwards.
GTAGGTACTGAGAAAATCCAGAGTGAGCTGGGCTATCAGCCACAGGAAACCTTCCAGACTGGTATTGCCAAAACCATCAAATGGTATCTGGCGAATGAAAGCTGGTGGCGTCCGTTGAAGAAATAATACTGCACCTTTCCCATTATCTAATGAAAAGAAAGCCCTGAGATTTGTTATTTTATCAGGGCTTTTCTTGCAGTAGGATAAATATATAGGTCTCTTCTGTATTGCAAGTGGCTCAAAAAATAATTGATTGCAAAAGTATATTCGACTTTCTGTTTTCTCTTTTGTAATACAAGGCGAAAGTATGAAAATCCTTGCTGCGAAAAAATTTTCAGGTGAAGCATTTTTTGATGTTTACCTTATTCTTAGCTGAATTTATTCTTTATTTAAACTATTTTTATAATTGATAATCCTATTTACCTGTGATCTTGCATTTTCTTTTGAAAGACAATTCATCATAGATTGATGTGGTTCTTTTTACAATATTTTAATTCTTCATTATTGTTTCTAATTTTGCAACACCAACCATGATTTGACGGGCATTTCTCTCTTGCTGTGGTCTAGTGGTGATATTGTTTGGGAAAATAAAATGCAGATGAATTTCGTATAGCTAAGTTAGGTAAAAAAAGAGTACAGTCAATTTCAATCGAATTTTTTTGTGAATTCCTATGGACATTCGTGCATGGAAAAATAATGGCAAAAATATGTATTCAGGAATAAGAAATGATAAATAGAGTTTTTAATTTTTTCTTTTTTTCATCAATAATGTTATACGTTATCATACTCTCAATAGCTCCTATGGCTGGAGAGGATTATGGATTAACAAAAATTTTTAAAAATGAAAGCATTATAGATAGGTTGATATATTCAGCAAACAGATCACAAATGCAGATTAATGGATGGAATGCAAGGCTTGGGGAGCAGTTTTCTATATTTTTTCTTAGCATGCCCCATTATTTTTATATTGCGGCAAATTTCCTTTCATTGATGTCAATTTTTTATCTATCTTCATTTTTTTTTGCGCAGAAAAATGATAGATTTTTATATATATTAATATCATTTGCTTGCATATTTGCATTCTGGCCTGGAATGGAAGTGTTCTTTTGGACAACTGCCAGTGCAGGATATCTGATGCCAATAAACATTTGTATTGCAGTTTTAATTCCATTTTGCAATCAGATTGCTTGCAATTTTGTTTTCAAAAATAAGTGTACAAAAGTCGCGTATTTTGTTCTATGTCTTATGGCAGGTGTTTCTTTTGAAAACGTTCCTGTGGCATTGGTGGTATCAATGCTAGTAGCAATAAGCGTGGATAAAGTTAGTTTAAAAAATGGACTCCCTGCAATATTATTAACATCTCTAGGTTGGCTTGTATTGGTAACAGCCAAATCAACATCAGTGCGTAGAATGTATTATGGATCCAATTCAAATTATAGCGATATTCATTATATTTTTGGGCGTATTTCCGATGTCGCCATGGTATTTATAAACACGTCATCAACGCTCTTAGTTTGCGCCATAATTGGTCTTACCTATTTGTATAAAAGAAAAACATTAAATTATTCAATCTGTATTCCTATTTTATGTTCCTTCCTCACTGTTGGATCAATGATTGCATCACCGTACACTGAGCCAAGATCTTTTATAATAGCTTGGGTTGTTATGTTTTCAGTTGTCTGTCATGCCGTTTATTTTTCGATGAGAAACAAAAATTATGCAATTCCATTAATTGTTTTCTTTTCTTCGTTTCTCTTTTCGTTGTATACGTTTAATGTTTACTATAAATATTCGTTGTTCATGATTCAAAGAGAGAGTTTTATACTTAATGAATCACGCGGTGATCTTTGCAAAAAAGGTATATATGTGCATAAAATAACACCAGATGCGCCGTATAGATATATTAATGATAGAGATATGTGGTACGTTAATAACGCCAAAACAATATCAGATTATTACGGTTGTAAAATATTACCTAATGGTTAATTTAAGAACCTCTATCAAATGGGGTGATGCAGATGAGAACTTTGTGTTATGTCGCTATGAACTTACTGATAGTGGATAAGCGCTTTAAAGCAAGTATCAAGCGGAAATAAAAACTGGCAGAAAGGAATAGAGAATACAGCACGTAAATTCTTAGAGACCATACTGTTTCATGATCTAGCCCTGAGATTCATCGGTATCTCAGGGCTTTTTTGTTTTCCGGCCTGTTGCTATGCTGTCAAAAATATTCTGGAATGAGAATACCATGCTGCTTAATCCCCGCTACGTTCCGCTGCTTCTGCAAAACTGGTCAGAAGTGAACCGCTGTGCGCATCGTCTGAATAGTTCATTAGCACGCTTACAGGCTGATTTTCCGCTTACCGGTGAACGATTAACTACAGAAGATGAAAGCCTGTTTGAGCGGCTGGATGCATTTCGTGTGCGTTATGCTGATCTGCAGGATGCTATCGGCAATAAATTGTTCCGTAGTATTTTGCTGGTATTGGATGAAAAAAGCATCAATATGGCTGATACGCTCTCCAAAATGGAAAAATACGCTGTTTTGTCGTCGGTGGATGAATGGCGTTTGATGCGGGAAATCCGGAATAGTTTTTCGCATGATTATCCTGATGCAGAGCAGGAGAGGGCGCTGACGCTCAATCGTGCCTGGGAGACGGCTCCGGCTTTGCTGGGAGTGGTTCTGGCTGCTGAGAAATATCTGCAGCAGCTTGGGGTCTTTACAGGAGACCCGCAATAATGCGTCTGACACCACAACAAGTCAGCGATATTGTTCGGTTAACACATGAACATATTCATCCGCAGGCGAAAATCTGGTTATTCGGTTCCCGCGTGGATGATAACGCCCGTGGCGGCGATATCGATCTCTACATTGAAACACCGGCAATAGACGATCCCGGTATGGCAAAAATCCGCTTGCGTCTCGCCTTTGAAGACACATGGGGTGAGTGCAAGGTGGATCTTGTACTGCATCAGCAGACTAACCCTGAACAACCCATTCATGTTCTGGCCCGCACCGAAGGCATCCGCCTGGTTTAACAACCATTGGCACACTTTTTGATAAATAACCTCCGGGAAGTTTTATTAATCGACTTGGAGGTTGGTGCTTATGCTGTTAAATACTTACGAGCAAAATGGACGGTTGTTTAACATGAATTTCATCGAAAAAGCCGGTGCAGAGTTATCCGGTTATCGCGGTGAGTTGGTGTTAGTGGAAGGGGATGTGGCTGATTCAGCTGGCCGTCGTAAACCGCCGGTTTCTGTGATTGAACAGGCGGTTGTGCTCGCAGGTACTGACAAAATCCAAATGTTAAGTGGTCTGGTGCATGAGCTGGCTGAACTGGAGCATTTCTTCTCAGCTTATGCGGCTGATTTGGCGAATGGTGTAACGCCTTTATTCTTTGTTGTAAATGCAGCAAAAGAGATGAAAGTGACGTTGAATGGCGTGACTGCAGACATCATTCCGCTTCCGGAAGGGCTGGTGTGGGCTGAACTGAGCGATTTACTGGGTCTGGAAAAAAGTGATTTCAAAGGCCAGTCATCCGGTGAAAAAATTGCCACCGTTTATGATTCACTGAAAAGTTACCGTTCCGGTTTTAATGAAGTGGTCTGGGCTGATGCCCTGAGCTGTATCACTGCAGCGAAACGGGAAACCCGCGGCGCGCTTTGATCTGATTTTTCTGTCTGATCCACAGAACCCCGTCATGCCTGCATGCCGGGGTTTTTCATTGGCAAAACGTCGTAAATTTGACTGGCGATATGACAAAAATGTCTGTTTTGTCGGCTTTGTCGCTGGAACTAAAAAATCTTAATAATGAAAGTGAGTTAAAGCAGCTGTTTTCAGGGAAATGTATATAATAACCAGACAACAATAGAGTTGGTTTCCGTCTAACTCTCATAAAACAATAGTAGTGTGCAGTAGTGGTCACCCAATTATGATGACACATTTTCTTTCCATCTTCGTCGGTAGCTTCCTGCTTACCGCGATAGTTCGTCGTATTGCATTGTGGCGTCATGCGCTGGCGATGCCTCATTTCAAACATGGTCCGTTATTACCCGTACCGCGGGGCGGTGGATATGCGCTTTTTCTGGCGATGCTGGCAGTATTTCTGATGCTTTATCATTATCGCCTGATCGATCTTGCCGCTACCCGTGCGCTCTGTTTTTCAGGGCTGGTACTGGTGATTGGTAACCTGGTCCATGATCTGTTTCCTTTATCAGTCAAAGTCAGACTGGGTATTCAGGTTTTATCGGCCATTGCCGTGCTGACCTGGTATAGCCGTGATCTGGTGGTGCTGTTCTGGGAAGACTATCTCTATTTTTCCGGATTCTGGTTGCCGCTGATTGTGTTCGGTATCATGGCTTTCGTGAACATATTCAACTTCATGGATGGTGTTGACGGATTTGCCGGTAGTCAGGCATTCATTATGATGTTTGTCTCATCCGTATTGCTGGCATTCACTGATGAATCACAGTGGAGTTTGCCGCTGATCCTGATGTGTGCGCCTGTTTTAGGCTTTCTGGCCTGGAACTGGCCGCCGGCAAAAATCTTTATGGGCGATGCCGGGAGCAGTTTTCTGGGCGTATTTATCGCGACCTTAGGTTTGCTGCTGGCGACTGATACACCGATTAACCTCTGGTGCTGGCTGATCATGATGGGGTGGTTTATTGTCGACAGCGGCTGGTCGCTGGCTGTGCGTATCATGCATGGTAATGACTGGCACCGTAGTCACAGGATGCACGCCTATCAGATCCTGGCGCGTCGCTGGGAAAACCACTTTTATGTCACGCTGACCTTATGGCTGGTCAACTGGCTGTGGCTGTTCCCGCTGGCTTATATCGTCATGAATAATGAGCGATGGGGGATCCCATTGATTGTTGTTGCGTATACACCTTTGTGTATTGCTTGCTGGCTGCTGAAGGCAGGTGAATCGGTAAATAACGATCCGGGCGAACCAATTTAAGAAATATAAGAAAGGCGCTTTTTTAAAAGCGCCTTTTTTGTGGCTGATAATTACTTGGTGATCGTGGTAACACCATCTGGTGAACCGATCAGGGCAACATCAGCACCGCGCTGAGCAAATAAACCTACAGTCACAACGCCAGGGATCTGGTTTATAACCAGCTCCAATGCTTTCGCATTCGTGATCTGCAGACCATGTACATCCAGGATCTGGCACTGGTTATCGGTGATCACACCTTCACGGTATACCGGATTACCACCCAGTTTCCGCAGTTCACGTGCGACATATTCGCGGGCCAGCGGGATCACTTCTACCGGCAATGGAAATTTACCCATTACCTCAACCTGCTTGGTGGCATCAGCGATACAGATAAAACGTTTTGCAACCGCCGCGACGATTTTCTCACGGGTCAGTGCGGCACCACCGCCTTTGATCATTTCCATATGCGGATTGATCTCGTCGGCACCGTCGACATAAATATCAAATTCAGTCACATCATTCAGATCAACAACCGTAATTCCCAGCGCCTGCAGACGGGCTGTAGAGGCTTCGGAGCTGGATACTGCGGCTTTGATCTGATCTTTGATGCTGGCCAGTGCATCAATAAAGCAATTAACGGTTGAACCGGTACCTACACCAATAATGGTGTTGGGTTGTACATAAGCTAAAGCAGCCTGTCCTACCGCTTTCTTCATTTCGTCCTGGGTCATTCTGATTATTCTCTCTCGTCGTTCAAGGCCGGATAATTATAGCCGAAAACGAAAGCCGAGCCGAAGCAGTAATAATGCGAACCCCATCAACGCCAGCTCTGTCCCGCTGCCACCGCCACTGGAATGGTGGTGATCATCGGTACCGTCAATCCATGCGATCGTATCGCTGATCCAGTTGCTGTAATGGCTGACATCGGTGTAACCACCAGGAATCCCGGTTCCGCAAGTATAGGTAAAACCAAAACTGGTAATACCGTATTGAATACCCTCGAAGAGCAGAGGACTGCCGCTGTCGCCGAAGCAGGTATCTTTACCGTAATCACCGGCAAAAATATGATCTGGGAAATCGTAATCAAATCCCTGGAATGTTAGTGTTGCCGTCTGCAGATAAGGGGTGGCAGATGCATAGTCTTCTGTTACGCCGGCCTCGGTTTCGCCCCAGCCGTATACACGCATTTGGATGCCTTCATAAAGTTCAGACGATGAGGCATTGCGGTAGGGTAAAGTCACGGTAGGAACATATTGCGGCGTAGTAATATGCAACAGGGCAATATCACCATACATCGTCGAACTATTATAATTCGGCGAAATCACGATTTTATCGACGACCGCCAGATTTGCCGGCTCTGTGATGTCTGCCTGACCTATTTGTGCTGTGATAACAGGGGCATTTCCCATCTCGACACAATGTGCGGCAGTCATTATCCATTGAGTATCAATAAGCGTACCACTACAGAAATCGATACCTGATCCTGTATCAATCCATAGTGCAGCCATCCAGGAAGGCGCAACCGGTACCGTTGTACCGCCGACTACTTTGGGTGAAATAGTCTCTGCATAACTTGAAGAGACAATATTTAGCCAGAGCAGAGCAAAAATAAGTAAAGATCGCAGCATAATTGTATTTATTCGTAATAAAAGGGCGTTATTAATTAAACTAGCGTGAAAATGGGTTTTCTGCCACAGCCGGAAGCGCTTGATTCACCTTTTTCTAACCAATAGACTAGCGGCGTTTTTTCTAGAGAATTCTTCCATGCTTGTATCCGATTTTCAGTTTGACCTGCCTGATGAGTTAATCGCCCGTTATCCAATGCCGGAACGTAGTGCCAGTCGTCTGCTGATGCTTGATGGCAACAGCGGTGAAACCCGCCATGGGCAGTTCCGCGATGTGCTGGATTTACTGCAACCCGGCGATCTGCTGGTGTTCAATAATACGCGCGTTATTCCGGCCCGAATGTTCGGCCAGAAGGCCAGTGGTGGTAAACTGGAAATTCTGGTGGAGCGTATTCTGGACGACCACTCCGTGCTGGCGCATGTGCGCGCCTCAAAGGCACCGAAACCCGGCACTCAGATCCTGCTGGATAATGGCTTTTCCGCAAAGATGGTGGCTCGCCACGATACCCTGTTCGAACTGCATTTTGCCGGTGATTTGCCGGTGCTGGATATCCTGAATCAGATCGGACACATGCCGCTGCCGCCGTATATTGACCGGCCTGATGAAAACTCAGATAAAGAGCGTTACCAGACCGTTTATAACCAACGTCCGGGCGCCGTTGCCGCACCTACGGCCGGTTTGCATTTTGATGAACCGTTACTTGCTGCATTACGTGAAAAAGGGGTCGATTTTGCGTATGTCACACTGCATGTTGGCGCAGGGACCTTCCAACCGGTGCGGGTAGAGCGTCTGGAAGATCATCAGATGCACAGTGAATATGCCGAAGTACCGGCCGAAGTTATCGCCAAAATTAATGCGACCCGTGAACGGGGCGGGCGGGTAGTCGCGGTAGGTACAACCTCAGTCCGTTCTCTGGAAACCGCGGCACAAGCTTCACTGAAAGCGGGTAAACCGCTGTCACCGTTCTTTGGTGATACCAGTATCTTTATTTTTCCTGGCTACCAGTATCAGCTGGTGGATGTGCTGATCACCAATTTCCATTTACCCGGCTCTACACTGATCATGCTGGTATCCGCATTCGCCGGTTATGAGCATGTGATGAATGCCTATCAGGAAGCGATAACATCCGGTTATCGCTTCTTCAGCTACGGCGATGCCATGTTTATAACGCGGCAGAGCCTTTAGCTCCGCTTTTGTCTGCGGAAATCAGACAGGTTCACAGGGTCTCCTCGGATGACCCTCCGCGCCAGGGATGGCGCGGCGGAGTCTCCATGGACGGATTCACGACGTGTCAGTAGAGGAGATTCTGTGAGCCTGTACTTTGTCTGCGGATATCAGAAAGGTTCACGAGGTCTCCCCGGATGACCCTCCGCGCCTGTGTTTTGAAAAGAGTCAGACTGTTTCTCTGACATTAAGGAAAAAAATGAAATTTGAACTGAAAAAAACAGAAGGCCGCGCCCGCCGCGGTCGTTTAGTCTTTGATCGTGGTGTGGTAGAAACCCCGGCGTTTATGCCGGTTGGTACCTACGGCACAGTAAAAGGCATGACACCGGAAGAAGTGAAAGATACCGGCGCACAGATCCTACTGGGTAACACCTTCCACCTGTGGCTGCGCCCTGGGCAGGACATCATGCGCAAACATGGCGATCTGCATGATTTCATGAACTGGCATGGCCCGATCCTGACGGATTCCGGTGGATTCCAGGTATTCAGCCTGGGCCATATCCGCAAGATCAAAGAAGAAGGTGTTCATTTCCGCAACCCGATCAATGGCGAGAAGATCTTCCTGTCTCCGGAAAAATCGATGGAAATCCAGAATGATCTGGGTTCCGACGTCGTCATGATTTTTGATGAATGTACACCATATCCGGCGACGCATGATGTGGCGAAGAAATCCATGGAGATGTCGCTGCGCTGGGCAACCCGTTCCCGCCAGCGCTTTGATGAGCTGGAAAACAAGAATGCGTTGTTCGGTATCATTCAGGGCGGTGTTTACGAAGATCTGCGTGATGTGTCGCTGAAAGGTCTGCTGGACATCGGTTTTGATGGCTATGCCGTTGGTGGTCTGGCTGTTGGCGAACCTAAAGAAGATATGCACCGCATTCTGAAGCATGTCTGCCCGCAAATTCCGGAAGATAAACCACGCTACCTGATGGGGGTGGGTAAACCGGAAGATCTGGTAGAAGGCGTTCGTCGCGGCATTGATATGTTCGATTGTGTGATGCCAACCCGCAATGCACGCAATGGTCACTTGTTTACTACAGATGGTGTCGTCAAAATCCGCAACGCAAAGTATAAGGATGACGTGACATCGTTAGATGCTGAATGTGATTGTTATACCTGCAAAAATTACACGAAGTCCTATTTGCATCATCTGGATCGTTGTAATGAGATGTTGGGCGCCCGTCTGAATACCATTCATAACTTGCGTTACTATCAACGCCTTATGCAGGGTTTGCGGGATGCCATCGATGCAGGTACATTAGATGACTTTGTAGCGGACTTTTATCAGCGACAAGATAAACCTGTTCCATCGCTTGATTAATGTACGATTTAAATTAATAACGAGGAAGTAATATGAGTCTTTTGGCTAAAGCCTATGCAGCTGACGGCGGTGCAGCATCTTCTGTGACCGGCGGTATTGAGCAGATCGCGATTGTTGGTATTTTTCTGCTGTTTTTCTATTTCTTTATTTTCCGTCCTCAGTCCAAACGTGCGAAAGAACAGAAAAACCTGATGAGCTCGCTGGGTAAAGGTGATGAAGTTCTGACCTCTGGTGGTCTGGTTGGCAAGATCGCCAAAATCAGTGCTGATAGTGATTATATCGTGCTGGCGCTGAACGATCAGACCAGCATCACTATTAAGAAAGATTACATCACCGCTGTTCTGCCAAAAGGCACGATTCAGTCTCTGTAATCTCAATCCACTTTCCTGGGAGTTAAACCGTGTTAAACCGGTATCCTCTGTGGAAGTATCTGATGGTGGCCTTCGTGGTCATCATCGGTACACTTTATTCCGCACCTAATTTATATGGCGAAGATCCAGCATTACAGGTTTCAGCTATTCGTGGTCATGACGTAAAAGTCGACACTCTGGATACTGTAAAAAAATCGCTGGATACTGCCAAAATCTCCATCAAAAGCGCAGTATTAGAAAACAATCAGATACTGGTCCGCTTCAATAATACCGATGATCAGCTGCAAGCCAGAGAGCTGGTTACACAAGCACTGGGCGACAAATTTATTACCGCGCTGAACCTGGCTCCCGCAACGCCGGAATGGCTGACTTCAATTGGCGCAAGCCCGCTGAAGCTGGGTCTTGATTTGCGTGGTGGTGTGCACTTCCTGATGGAAGTGGACATGGACGAGGCCATCAATAAAGCACAGGAACAGCTAGTGCAGGATTTCCGCACTTCACTGCGTGAAGACGGTATTCGCTATGCTGGCGTGCGTCGTGCTGCTGGCGATGTGGTTGTTGCTTTCCGTGACAGCGATACCCAGCAGAAAGGTCTGGCACATCTGCGTAAACGTCATATTGATTTAACGCTCACTGACTATGAAGATAAAGGCCAGTTCTGGGTTAAAGCTTCTATGTCCGAAGCAAAACAGAAATCAGTGACGGAAGATGCGCTGGAACAGAACATCACCATTATCCGTAATCGTGTAAATGAACTGGGTGTGGCCGAACCACTGGTTCAGCGTCAGGGTACAGCCCGTATTGTCGTTGAACTGCCAGGTATTCAGGATACAGCGCGCGCGAAAGAAATTCTGGGCGCGACTGCAACACTGGAATTCCGTCTGGTTGATGAAAATGCGGATGCTGCTGCAGCGATGAACGGTCAGGTTCCTCCTAACTCTGAACTGTTTTATGACCGTAACGGCCGTCCGGTAGTATTACAGAAACGTATTATCCTGACCGGTGATCACATTACGGGTTCTTCATCCAGTGCGGATGAGTATGGTCGTCCTCAGGTTAGTATCAAGCTGGATGGCGTTGGCGGTAACCGTATGTCTACCGCAACCAAAGACAGTATCGGTAAAGCGATGGCTTCTGTGTTTATCGAATACAAACCGGTTGGTGAACCGGGCGCTGATGGTAAGCGTCGTATCGAAAAACATGAGGAAGTAATTAACGTTGCGACTATCCAGTCCCGTCTGGGCAGTGATTTCCGTATCACCGGTATTGATACCACACAGGAAGCGCATAACCTGTCACTGTTACTGCGTTCCGGTGCATTGACCGCGCCGATTCAGATCGTGGAAGAACGGACGATTGGTCCGAGCATGGGTCAGGCAAATATCGATAGCGGTCTGTCTGCTCTGGGTATGGGTACGCTGATCCTGGTTATCTTCATGGCCATTTATTACAAGCTGTTCGGTGTGGTGGCTAACATCGCGTTGATGTTTAACGTGGTGCTCATGATCGGGGTGATGTCGATGATCCCGGGCGCGACGATGACCCTCCCTGGTATTGCGGGTATCGTATTGACACTGGGTATGGCTGTTGATGCTAACGTATTGATATATGAACGTATCCGTGAAGAACTCAGAGCGGGGCGTGGTGTGCAGCAAGCTATACACCTTGGCTATGAGCGTGCGTTTGCCACTATCGCTGACTCAAACATCACTACCTTTATCACCGCATTGATTCTGTTCGCTGTGGGTACAGGTCCGGTTCGTGGTTTTGCGCTGGTACTGATGATTGGTATTTTATGCTCAATGTTCACCGCCATTACCGGCAGTCGTGCGATCGTTAACCTCATCTGGGGCGGTCGGAAAGTCAAAGACCTGTCGATCTAAGGGGATAGTCATGTTTCAGCTGTTAAAACCGGGACACACCATTCCTTTTATGCGATTGGCGTTACCGTCTACTATTTTCTCCTGCATCCTGATTTTGTTGTCGATTTTTACGATTGCAACCAAAGGATTTAACTGGGGACTGGACTTTACCGGCGGCACCATTGCTGAACTTAAATTCAGTAAACCGGCAGATTTGGATGTGGTTCGTTCTGCGCTGAATAAGCAGGGGCTTGAAGGTGCAGTGGTACAGTATTACGGTTCTACCAAAGATGTCGTGATCCGTATTGCGCCTAAAGGTGAACTGACGCAGCAGAAAATTACTGATGGAGTTCAGAAAGGTGCCTCTGAGATCGACAGTAGTGTGAATTTGAGCCGTATCGAATATGTCGGTCCGTCTGTGGGTGAAGAACTGGCAAATCAGGGCTTCCTGGCCATTCTGGCCGCTCTGGGCTGTATTCTGGTCTATGTGGCATTGCGATTTGAATGGCGTATGGCTACTGGTGCGGTACTGTCGCTGGCGCATGACATTTTGATCACACTGGCGGTGTTCTCATGGACACAAATGGAGTTTGATCTGAACGTACTGGCTGCGGTGCTGACCGTGGTAGGTTACTCACTGAACGATACCATCGTGGTCTTTGACCGTGTTCGTGAAAATGCCCGCCGTATCCGTAATGAAACTATGCGTAACATCATTGATATCTCAATGACTGAAACGCTGAGCCGTACGTTGATCACTTCGGGTACAACTCTGATCACTGTTATCGCCCTGTTCTGGAAGGGCGGTCCGATGATCCACGGTTTCTCTACAGCCCTGCTGATTGGTATCGGATTCGGGACTTACTCTTCTATCTATGTTGCCAGTGCCTGGGCAATGTATCTGAAGATGAGCCGTGAAGATCTGATGCCGAAAACAGTTGAGAAAGAAGGCGAAGAAGAGCGTTACGAACCCTAATTTGTTATTTTTGAAGAGCGCCCAGAGCGCTCTTTTTTCTTGGCAGGAATGACTATGCAACACAATCCGCGTTTTTTGGCGCTGGTTAATGAAGTTCGCCAGCGGGTGGATGAGGTCGATGTTCATCAGGTTAAACGCTGGATGGAACAAAGCCGTCCTTTTGTATTACTGGATGTACGGGAAGAGAGTGAATGGAATAAGGGCCATTTACCTTCGGCGCAATATATGGGCCGGGGAATTCTGGAACGGGATATTGAAACCAGCTTTCCTGAACTGGATACACCGTTAGTTCTGTATTGCGGAGGGGGTTTTCGTTCTGTCTTGGCGGCGGATAATTTACAGCAAATGGGCTACCGCGATGTCATCAGTATGGATGGCGGTTACCGTGGCTGGAAGGATGCCGGATATCCTGTTGAGGAAGACTTCTGAAACTCTGGATTTATCAATAAGATCGCATGACAAAGTAGCTATACAGGCATAACATTAAAATATCAAGCCGAGCAGGTCTGGAGTTGTCGTTGGAATTATGGAATCAGTTAGGACGCCTGAGTTGCGTCTTCATTGTATGTGCTCTGGCAGGATGTAGCAGTCACAGCGATGTGTTATCCGCAAATGCAAAAAATATGCAGCCCCCCTCAGTTGTTCTGGCAACACCTTTACAGGTGACCTATCAGAATGAACTGGCATTGGCGCGTTTAGGTCAGTTACTGGCGACCAATGATCTGAACAGTGACCAGCGTGCTGCACTTTTTTATGAGCGCGGGATGATGTTTGATAAAGTTGGTTTGCGCACCATGGCGCGGATTGATTTTTCCCGGGCATTACGGGAAAAGCCTGATTTTGCCGAAGCGTATAATTTTATCGGGGTATATCTGACACAGCAGCAGGATTTTGATAATGCATACGATGCATTTGATTCTGCACTGGAGCTGGCTCCTGGGTATGATTACGCCTATCTGAACCGTGGTATCGCGCTGTATTATGCGCATCGTCCCGAACTTGCTATTAAAGATATGGAAGTGTTCCAGCAGCGTAAACCAGACGATCCTTATCGCGCGCTATGGTTGTTCCTGACTGAAGCACAGCTGGATCGTAATAAGGCGATGCAGTCGCTGGTCAAACGATATGATGAGCATCGTAGTGACGAATGGGGCTGGAATATCGTTAAGGTCTATACCGGTAAGCAGGATCCTGCCGAATTCATCCGTCGTATTGCCGACAGTACGGACAGTAACCGCCAGTTAGCTGAACATCTGTGTGAAGCTTATTTCTATCTGGCAAAATTATCGCAGTTACAGGGTAATACCGATGCAGCGGATGCGTACTTCAAGTTATCGTTGGCAAACAATGTGTTTGATTTTATAGAACATCGCTATGCATTGCTTGAGTTACAACTGGCTAATCAGGCACCAAACAGTTATCCGGAAGAACTCGATTTTGAAGCCGAATAACAGATGTGAACTGGTTTAAAAGAAAGGCATCCGATGGATGCCTTTCTTATTGGTGCACTCAGAATTAACAATCAGTCACCATTAGCAAAGCTGCATGCCAGCCACTTGTTGCCAGTACCCGTTACATTCTCTGGCTGGTAGCGGATGATGGATTGGATTCTGTAGCTGAGTCTGGAATTTATCGAGCCAGGACAGTGTCTCTTTTTCCGGACTGAGCCGGACAATATCAACCAGACCTTCCATCTCGGGTAACTGGTTGATCAGGTTGTAGCAATGACCGGATTGGGTTTGAATGCCATTCAGGACAAAAACCTGTTCGCCTTCCTGACTGTCAGCGGTGAGCCCCTGCGGGTATTGCAGACAGGCCAGCTGGCAATCATCTTTAGCCCGGTCCAGTGCCCGTGCGGTAAAACAACGGGCGGAATAAGCCAGTGGCATATGACCATAGGCAAACACTTCGACCTCAAACTGATCGCGTAAACCGCGCTCAGTGCATTCCTGCAGTAATTCAGTCAGCCAGTCACGGGAAAGTTCTACCGGCATGGTCCAGCGTTGCATGCCTTTTTTCAGCAGCAGCGCGATCACGTCAGCGTTGTAACAATTGATAGCCGGGCCGCATACAAACGGAACTTTCTGCTCATAAGCCAGTTGTACCGCGCCGAGATCATTGGCCTCGACCATACAACTGCCGTTCTCGATCCAGCGTTGCATCTCTTTAAGCTCTGACGGGCTTTGAATTAACGCTAATGTCGAAAGAATCACGCGCTTTCCGGTGTTCTGCAGCTCACGAGCCAGATCCATCCAGTCGGTTAATTTCATTTCACGGCGTTTGCTGCAGACGGTTTCACCTAAATAAATATCAGTCGCCACACTTTGGCTGGCTTGCTGATAGAAGGCTTCAACATCTGTTTTTGGCCAGTAATAAAGCAGAGGGCCAAGAGAAAAATGCATGTTAACTCCTTATTGCCACTTCCGGTGATAAGCACCCAGGGTGGTCTGACTACCTTCGGAAACAGCCGCTAACTGTTTATCCCACTCTGTGCTGACCTGATATTGCGCCGGATTTTTCTTGTAGGCATCAATCGCGGCTCGCCAGACTTTGGTGACTTGTTCAACATAGGCCGGGCTGCGCTGACGTCCCTCAATTTTTACAGAGGTAACGCCGGTTTCAAATAATTCAGGCAGTAATGACAAGGTATTGAGGCTGGTTGGCTCTTCCAGTGTGTGGTAGGTGTTACCCTCGACGGCATAACGTCCTTTGCACAAAGTCGGGTAGCCGGCATTTTCACCTTGTTTATAGCGATCAATCAGTACGCCATTCAGACGTGATTCCAGCCCGTTCGCTGTTTCTTCCCAGCGTACATATTTAGCCGGCGAACAGGCGCCAACGGTATTCGGGCTTTCACCGGTCAGATAAGATGAAAGGTAGCAGCGGCCTTCAGCCATAATGCATAAGCTGCCAAATGCGAAAACCTCCAGCGGCACATCCGTTTCACGTGACAGTTGTCTGACCTGATGCATGGATAGGACTCGGGGCAGAACGACACGCTGGATATTGAAGTTTTCTTTATAAAAGCGGACGGCGGCACCGTTAGTTGCAGAAGCCTGCACGGAGAGGTGGATCTCCTGCTCCGGATAATGCTGGTGGGTATAATCGAGCACTGCAATATCAGCAATGATCAGCGCATCAGCACCAAGATCAACCGCCCGATCAACGGCGGCTTGCCAGCGCTGAGAGCTACCCGGATGGGCAAAGGTATTGATGGCGACATGTAATTTCCGCTGATGCTGGTGGACATATTCCACCGCACGTTGCAGTTTTTTGTCATCAAAATTCAGCCCGGCAAAGTGGCGGGCGTTAGTATCATCTTTAAAGCCGATATAAACCGCATCAGCGCCATTATCAATGGCTGTCTTGAGAGCAGGTAAATTTCCTGCCGGACACAATAGCTCCATGGTTTCACTCTTATGATGAGAATCCCGCCATTGTAAACATTCAGACGATATGACTTTTTGACCTGACCCCATATTCACTCTGTCTCAATTCTGACAATTTCGCTTAAGTTTGATATGGGGCAGGATGTTGGCATGTTTGCTGTGATTAGATGCCCCGCATTGGTTAAAGGAGCCTTTATGTTGCTGAAAAATTTACATCACAAACTGGTAATGCAGATGCCGCAGTTATTGCGTCTGCCGGTTTCGCTGATCCCGTTCTCTGCTAAAAAATCTGTCATGGTTTTTATCCTGCAACGCATTTTTAAAGAAGCGCTGACCGACGGTGATTTTGATTTTCTGGAAGAACGCTTTCTGAAAGTGTCTGTGGATGATCTGCAACTGAGTTGTTTTATTACGTTACAACAAGGGCAGCTCCGTGTATTGGAGCAAAATGACACCTGCGATGTAAGTTTTGCTGCCGGGCTGAATGATTTGATCCTGATTGCCGGACGTAAAGAAGATCCGGACAGTCTCTTTTTTCAGCGCCGTCTGCGTATTGAAGGCGACACAGAACTGGGGCTGGAAGTTAAGAACCTGATCGACAGCCTGGATCTGGATGAATTGCCAAAAATTATCCGATTGGCACTGAATGATCTGGCTCTGTTTGTTCAGAGGGGTATTCAGATACCTGAGATAGCCGGAGAGCGCGCTGCCACCATCTGATTATGTTAGCATGCGGACAGACAAGGCATAACAGGTAGTCATGATGCTGGAAAATATACGAATTATCCTGGTTAACACCTCTCACACCGGTAACATCGGTTCTGCTGCCCGGGCGATGAAAACCATGGGGTTATCACAGCTGGTACTGGTTGATCCGGTTCAGCCGCCCGATGAGAAATCGACCGCACTGGCAGCGGGTGCCAACGATATTCTGGCTAATCTGCGCATTGTACCGACGCTGGCTGAGGCGATATCTGATTGTTCACTGGTGATTGGTGCCAGTGCCCGTTCCAGAACATTGGCCTGGCCTATGCTTGATCCGCGTCAGGCAGGTCAGCAACTGGCGGATGGTGCATTGAATAAAACGGTCGCTCTGGTATTTGGCCGTGAGCGTACCGGGCTAACGAATGAAGAGCTGCAGCAATGTCACTATCACGTCAATATTCCGGCTAATCCGGAATACAGTTCGTTAAATGTGGCGATGGCAGTGCAGACGCTTTGTTACGAGATCAGAATGTCCTGGCTGGCACAACAGGAAACCGTTGTATCCCCGGCAGATGAAAATGAGTATCCGCCACAGGCATCTATGGAACTGTTTTATACCCATCTGGAAGAGACATTACGCCAGACTCAGTTTCTGCACTCCGATCATCCGGGACATGTGATGATGCGGCTACGCCGGATGTTCACCCGTTTACGACCGGATAATAACGAGCTGAATATTTTGCGGGGTATTCTTACTTCGGTACAGAAATCATCGCGTAATAGTTGAGCGTTTTAGTAGGAATAATACTTGACTGAAAAAGTAGGACATGACAGCATGAGCCTATCATAAACGGACAGGTATGCAAGCCATGAGACTGACTTCTAAAGGACGCTATGCGGTAACAGCTATGCTGGATGTTGCCTTACATGCTGAGCTGGGGCCGGTACCTTTGGCGGATATTTCTGAAAGACAGGGAATTTCTCTTTCCTATCTTGAACAGCTTTTTGCGCGTTTGCGCAAGAATGGACTGGTATCCAGTGTGCGTGGTCCCGGTGGTGGTTATCGCCTTGGTGCAGATGCTGATCAAATTGCTGTCGGTAAAATTATTGCGGCAGTGAACGAATCGGTAGATGCTACCCGCTGTCACGGCGAAAGCGGCTGTCAGGGTGGAGTGCAATGTCTGACCCATTCTTTATGGCGTGATTTGAGTGCCCGGATCAGTGATTTCCTGAATGAAATTACGCTCGGTGAACTCGTACGTCAGGCAGAAGTGAAACGCATCGCCGAACAACAGAACAAACATCAGAACGCTGCTCAGTCACAACGTAAACCAATGATGACTGCAGACTCAATTATCGAAAGTTTAATGGAGTAAATGATGAAACTCCCGATTTATCTTGATTATTCAGCAACTTGCCCAGTCGATCCTCGTGCTGCTGAAAAGATGATGCAATGTTTAACACTCGACGGCAATTTCGGTAACCCGGCATCCCGTTCACACCGTTTCGGCTGGCAGGCCGAAGAGGCGGTTGATGAAGCGCGTAACCATGTTGCTGATTTGATTGGCGCTGATCCCCGCGAAATCGTTTTTACTTCCGGCGCTACCGAATCAAATAACCTGGCAATCAAAGGTGCTGCGCATTTCTATGTGAAGCAGGGTAAGCACATTATTACCTGCAAAACCGAACACAAAGCGGTACTGGATACCTGCCGTCATCTGGAATCTGAAGGTTACGAGGTAACTTACCTTGACCCGCAATCAGACGGTTTGCTGACTTTACCGCAGATCGAAGCGGCAATGCGTCCGGATACTATTCTGGTTAGCATCATGCACGTGAATAACGAAATCGGTGTGATCCAGGATCTGGCGGCTATTGGTGAGTTATGCCGTGCCCGTAAAATTCTGTTCCACGTCGATGCTGCTCAGAGCGCTGGCAAAGTTGAAATCGACGTTGATGCGATGAAAATTGACCTGCTGTCTCTGTCTGCACACAAAGTGTATGGCCCGAAAGGGATCGGTGCTCTGTATGTACGTCGTAAACCACGTGTGCGTCTGGAAGCGCAGATGCACGGTGGCGGTCACGAACGTGGTATGCGTTCCGGTACACTGCCGACGCATCAGATTGTGGGTATGGGTGAAGCATTCCGTATCGCAAAAGCTGAAATGGCGGAAGAAAATGTTCGCATCAAAGCCCTGCGTGACCGTCTGTACGATGGCCTGAAAGATATTGAACAAGTGTTTGTTAACGGCTCAACAGAACACCGTGTCGCCGGCAACCTGAATATCAGCTTCGCATATGTGGAAGGTGAGTCACTGATGATGGCGCTGAAAGATCTGGCGGTTTCATCCGGTTCAGCTTGTACCTCTGCCAGTCTGGAGCCTTCCTATGTACTGCGTGCATTAGGCCTGAACGATGAACTGGCGCACAGCTCGATTCGTTTCAGTATCGGTCGTTTCACGACAGCAGAAGAAATTGATTACGCAATTGGTCTGATCCGTGATTCCATCGGTAAATTACGTGATCTGTCACCGTTGTGGGACATGTATAAAGAAGGGATTGACCTCAGCAAGGTCGAGTGGGTTAGTCACTGATAGTTAGGGGAATATATTATGGCTTACAGTGAAAAAGTTATTGATCACTACGAACACCCGCGCAATGTTGGTTCCTTCGATAAGGATGACCCAAGCGTTGCAACTGGCATGGTCGGTGCTCCGGCCTGTGGTGACGTTATGAAGTTACAGTTAAAAGTGAATGAAGATGGCGTGATTGAAGATGCCAAATTTAAAACGTATGGTTGTGGTTCTGCGATTGCTTCCAGCTCACTGGTTACCGAATGGGTAAAAGGTAAGACGCTGGAAGAAGCTGCGGCCATCAAGAACACTGATATTGCTGAAGAGCTGGCTTTGCCGCCGGTGAAAATTCACTGTTCTATTCTGGCTGAAGATGCTATCAAAGCAGCGATTGCTGATTACAAGCATAAAAAAGGTTTGAATTAAGTTTAGTTTAGTAAGGTAGGGACATATGGCTATTACATTATCGGACTCAGCTGCAGAACGCGTAAAACGCTTTCTCACTAATCGTGGTAAAGGTGTGGGATTACGGCTTGGCGTTAAAACATCTGGCTGTTCCGGTATGGCCTATGTCCTCGAATTCGTAGATGAGGTGCATGAAGAAGATCAGGTATTTGACGATAAAGGCGTTAAAGTGATTATTGACGCTAAAAGTCTGTCCTATCTTGATGGCACTGAGCTGGACTTTGTTAAAGAAGGCCTGAATGAAGGCTTCAAGTTCAACAACCCGAATGTAAAAGACGCCTGTGGGTGTGGTGAAAGTTTCACCGTTTAATCATCCGTCAGAAGCGTAATGCGAATTCGACTCGCTTACTGCACTGTTACATGATAAAAGGCGCATTCAGGCGCCTTTTTATTTATGTCCCCAGAGAGAATAGCTTGTGAATTATTTTGAGTTATTTCAGATCCCGGTATCGCTGTCAGTGGATACAACCGAACTGGCAGCACGATATCGTGAACTGCAAAAACAATTTCATCCGGATAATGTCGCGACACAATCCGATGCGATCAAGCTTGAATCCATGCAGAAAACGGTGGAGATCAACAGCGCCTATAATACGCTGAAGCAACCACTGGCCTGTGCGGAATATCTTCTGGTGTTGCAGGGTATTGATCTGCGCAATGAGCAACATACAGTAAAAGATACTGCTTTTCTGATGGAACAGCTGGAGTGGCGCGAAGAGCTGGATGATCTGCAGAAAAAGCCGGACGAGGCTGTAATCAGCCGGTTCCAGAGCAGAGTGAAACAGCATTATCAGCGTTATTTTCAGTCACTGGAACAACAGCTTGCTGACGCGCAATACCACGAAGCGGCAGATACGTTACGCAAGTTAAAGTTTGTCCGGAAGATGAAAGATGAACTGGATAAGCTGGAAGAGTCGCTCTTTGATTTATAATGGATAAGGTATGTTTCTGTGCATACCGATGAGGTCTAGAGATACGTTATGGCATTATTGCATATCGCGGAACCCGGACTGAGTGCCGCTCCGCATCAGCAAAAGTGGGCGGTCGGCATTGATCTGGGAACAACGAACTCACTGGTTGCCGTTGTTCGTAGTGGTGTCGCTGAAACACTGAAAGATGAACAGGGAAGGGACATTCTGCCTTCAGTCGTCCGTTATCTTCCCGATGGTCTGCAAATCGGTGCAGAAGCCAAGCATGCTGCAGCGGAAGATCCGCTCAATACGATTCAATCGGTTAAGCGCTTTATGGGTAAGGCACTGTCTGACATTACCCAGACTAATCTGCCATATCAGTTCACTGGTGCCGATAAAGGGCTGGTGCATATCAATACCTGTCAGGGTGAAGTGAACCCGGTTCAGGTTTCCGCCGAGATCTTAAAAGCACTGCAACTGCGGGCCACCGAAGCATTAGGTGCCGAGCTTGATGGCGTGGTGATCACCGTTCCTGCCTATTTTAATGATGCTCAGCGTCAGGCGACCAAAGATGCTGCCCGTCTGGCCGGTATGCATGTGTTACGTCTGCTGAATGAGCCGACGGCTGCGGCGGTTGCTTATGGTCTGGATTCCGGTCAGGAAGGTGTGATCGCAGTTTATGATCTGGGTGGTGGTACTTTCGATATCTCTATCCTGCGTTTGCATCAGGGTGTATTTGAAGTGATGGCCACTGGTGGTGATTCCGCGCTGGGCGGCGATGATTTTGATCATCTGCTGGCTGACTGGATCGCAGAACAGGCTGATCTGATTGCGCCGTTTACACCGCGGGTTCAACGTCAGCTGCTTGATCTAGCTTGTGATGTGAAACAGCAACTGAGCTCTCAGGACACCGTTGCTGTCTCGTTTGCCCAATGGTCCGGCAGTATTGATCGGACTCAGTTTGAAGATCTGATCACACCTCTGGTGAAGAAGACTCTGATGTCATGCCGCCGGGCAATCAAAGATGCCGGTGTTGAAGCGGATGAAGTTCTGGAAGTTGTGATGGTCGGTGGCTCTACCCGAGTTCCGTTGGTACGTCAGCTGGTGGGTGACTTTTTCGGCAGAACGCCATTAACCAGTATCGATCCGGATAAAGTTGTGGCGGTTGGTGCGGCGATTCAGGCCGATATTCTGGTGGGTAACAAACCTGAATCTGAAATGCTGCTGCTGGATGTCATTCCGCTTTCTTTGGGTCTGGAAACCATGGGCGGACTGGTTGAGAAGATCATCCCGCGGAATACCACGATACCGGCTGCCCGTGCTCAGGATTTTACGACCTTTAAAGATGGTCAGACGGCCATGATGATCCATGTTTTACAGGGCGAACGTGAGCTGGTCAGTGATTGCCGGTCTCTGGCGCGTTTTGTTCTGAAAGGTATTCCGCCATTGGCGGCAGGTGCTGCGCATATCCGGGTGACTTTCCAGGTGGATGCTGATGGTCTGTTATCGGTCAGTGCCATGGAAAAAAGTACCGGTGTACAGGCTGCGATTGAGGTGAAACCTTCCTACGGATTGCAGGAAGAAGACATGCTCAGAATGCT
Source organism: Tolumonas auensis DSM 9187 (assembly GCF_000023065.1). Lineage (NCBI taxonomy): Bacteria > Pseudomonadati > Pseudomonadota > Gammaproteobacteria > Aeromonadales > Aeromonadaceae > Tolumonas > Tolumonas auensis. Next base: position 2,203,357 of record NC_012691.1, on the reverse strand, counting down.
GCGTGAGTCTGTTGAATTTGCCGAAAAAGACATCAAAGCCCGTATGCTGGTGGAACAGAAAGTAGAAGCTGATCGTGTGCTGGAAAGTCTGCGTCAGGCGCTGAGTAAAGATGGTGATGCATTGTTGTCACCGGAAGAGCGCAGCGTGATTAATGATGCTATACAGAATTTAGTGAATATCCAGCAAGGCGATGATACCGACGCTATCAAAGCGGCAATTACAGCGCTGGATGAAGCAACCAGTGAGTTTGCAGCCCGACGAATGGATTCTTCTATCCGTCAGGCATTGCAGGGACATAAGATTGACGAGGTGAACTGATGCCGAAAATCGTATTTTTACCCCATGAAAAACTGTGTCCGGATGGCATGGTTGTTGAGGCCAAAGAAGGGGAAACCATTCTGGATGTGGCGCTGGCGAACGGTATTAATATCGAACATGCCTGTGAAAAATCCTGTGCCTGTACAACCTGTCATTGCATCATCCGGGAAGGTTTTGATTCGCTTGAGCCGAGTGATGAACTGGAAGATGACATGCTGGACAAGGCATGGGGTCTGGAGCCGGAATCACGTCTCGGCTGTCAGGCGCATGTGGCAGATGAAGATTTGACGGTGGAAATTCCGAAGTACACGATCAATCTGGCTTCTGAACAACACTAATTTGTTACATGAAAATGGAGCAACAGCGTGACCTGAAGTGGTAACCTGTTGCTCCATTTGTATTTTCAGGATATCGGAAAAAAATCATGACAACATCCATGGCTGTTATTCTGGTAGAAGCACCTGCTGATGCCTGCTGGGGTGAGAACGCCTTAATCAGTTTTAATCAGGGTTCTGCATTCATTCACCTCACCGGCTCATCATCTGATTGGTTACGTCTGATCCAGCGCGCAGGTCGCCGTCTGGATGCTCAGGGCATTAAACAACTGTCTCTGGTTGGTGAAGAATGGGATCCGGAACGTCGTTATGCGTTTTGTCAGGGTTTCTATAATCCGCGTGGCGGACAACAGCTTGACCTTGGTGACATGAGTGCGGAAGAACAACAGCAGCTGGATGCCTTACTGGAAACGACCCGCTGGATCCGCGAGATCACCAACGCAACGCCTGAAAATTTATATCCCACTGCATTAGCGACTGAAGCAGCGAAGTTTGTGGCTAAGCAGGCACCGGAACGCGTGAATTACCATATTCTGTCCGGCGAGGCGCTGAAGGAACTGGGTTATACCGGTATTTACAATGTGGGCCGCGGCAGTGCGCATGAACCGGCATTCCTGAAGCTTGATTACAACCCGACCGGCGATCTGGATGCTCCGATCACCGCCTGTCTGGTCGGTAAGGGCATTACCTTTGATTCCGGCGGTTACAGCCTGAAAGAGTCGGACATGATGCTGCCGATGAAGTCTGACATGGGCGGTGCCGCTATGCTGGCGGGTGCGCTGGCACTTGCGATTCGTCAGGGCTTGAATCACCGTGTACAACTTATGCTTTGCTGTGCGGAGAATCTGGTCAGCGGTAATGCGTTTAAACTGGGCGATATTCTGACTTATCGTAATGGCGTCAGCGTCGAAGTGTTGAATACCGATGCGGAAGGTCGTCTCGTTCTGGCTGATGGCTTACTGGATGCCAGTGCGACTGGTGCGCCGTATATTCTTGATGCAGCGACCCTGACCGGGGCGGCGAAAGTGGCATTGGGGCGTGATTATCATGCCGTATTCAGTTTACAGGATGAACAGGCACAGGCTATTGTGACGTGCGCGAAAGCGGAAAATGAAAAGGCATGGCCATTACCGCTGGAACCATGGCATACCACGCAATTAACTTCTTCTTATGCGGATATCGGTAACGTATCTTCCGCTGAAGGCACGGCTGGCGCGACGACTGCAGCGGCGTTCCTGTCAAAATTCGTGCGTGAAGAAGTGAAGGGCTGGGTGCATATGGACCTGTCTGCTTCATTCCAGAAAAATGCCAATGAGTTGTGGGCTCCGGGTGGGAAAGGTCATGGTGTAAGAACCATTGCCCGCTGGCTGCGGTCATTAAAATAGTCTCTCATTCAGCGCCGTGGCCCCGGTGGTCGCGGCGTTATCCTCCGGCGCATTTCTCTCTCCCTGCTACAAATGTTCTAAAATCAGATCAACTTATCATTAACACAATTTTTTCAATTGCAGCACAACCTGTTTCGTCATAACTTAGTAAACAAATAGAAATATCGATGATGATACAAGGACATAGCATGACTATTGAACGCACTTTCTCAATCATCAAGCCTGATGCAGTGGCAAAAAATATTATTGGTGAGATTTATCACCGTTTTGAGTGCGCAGGCCTGCATATCATCGCAGCGAAAATGCTGCATTTGTCCCAGGAACAGGCAGCCGGTTTCTATGCTGAGCATAAGGGCAAACCGTTCTACGATAACCTGCTGAAATTTATGACATCTGGCCCGATAGTGGTTCAGGTGCTGGAAGGTCAGGATGCGATCCGCCGTCATCGTGAATTACTGGGTAGCACCGATCCGGAAAAAGCACAGGCCGGAACTATACGCGCTGATCATGCGATCTCGGTTACCCAGAATGCGGTACATGGTTCTGATTCATCAGAGTCTGCAGCTCGTGAAATTGAGTTTTTCTTTACGGAAGATGAAATCTGTCCGCGTACACGCTGAGCGTTGGCCGGTACGGATGGTTGATATTGACATCTGAAATCAGATAATGGATCGTATTCTTCCGCATCCCATGCGATCGCCTGATATAATGTTATTTCGTCAGGCGATTGAACCGTGCAGCCGTATTACGTCTGCCTCAACGACATTACTGAAACGCTATCATGATACCAATCCGAAAACTGCTATCAGTTCTATTGTGTGGATTTTTCTCTTCTGCGGCATATGCCGCGACCACGGCAGAAAGCGCGCCTGCACAGACTGATATTCTGGCAACGCATATTTCAGCTGATTACCCTTCCGGTCCGGGTGGTTCTACGGATTCATTCCCGACATTCAACCGTGCTATGTGGTGGTTTAACTATGACATTCTGGATAAGAATGTTCTGAGACCGGTAGTACACAGCTATGTGGAATGGGTTCCTGCACCGTTTCGTACCGGTGTCAGCAATTTTGTCGCTAACCTGGATGAGCCTAACAATACGGTCAATAACCTGCTGCTCGGTGAGTTTAAGCATTCCGGTGCCAGTCTGGCCCGCTTCTCCCTGAATTCGACAGTCGGTATGCTTGGGCTGTTTGATATTGCCACGGATATGGGCATTGAGCGGCGTGAAATGAGTATGTCGACAGTCTTGGGTCGGGCGAAAATGACACAGGGGCCGTACTTTATGATCCCGGTGGCCGGTCCGATGACAGTTCGTAGCGGTATTGGTCAGCTGGTTGATAATCTGTATTGGCCATACAGTTATATGACGACACCAGTAACCCTTGCGAAATTTGCGATTTCCGGTCTGGATGCGCGCTCTAAAGTGATCGATCAGGAATCAATTATTGATAATGCCTTTGATCCATATATCACGACCCGCGATTTTTATCTGCAGTATCAGGAAGCAAAGGTACAGGGTAAGAAAGCGGCTGCAATGGGCAGTAAGAGCGATGCTGAAACAGATGCTGAAGTTGAAAAATATCTGGATGAAATAGATAACTAACAGATAACTAAATGGGAAAGGCGTAACCTGACGTTACGCCTTTTTTGTATCCGTGCTGACTGATTATTTCAGGTAGTCGAGATAAGGGGACTGCCGGGAGATCATCAGATCAACCAGTTCCGGGATGCAGCGGCATTTATCGTTTACAGAATCAACCAGCAATGCCTGTATTACCAGCTCACGTGACTGATTCAGAACCGCTTCTGCGGTCAGATCATGGACTGCCACCTGATTCGCTAACAACCCACCGATACCTGCCGGCATTTCCAGCTGGATGCCATGTACGCCTTTGCTGTCGATAATTGCCGGTACTTCAACAGAGATGAATCCCGGCAGTTGTCTGATATAACCTTTGTTCGGAATATTCACTGCGGCCTCTTCATAACCGGCATTGGTGAGTATGCCTTCAATGATCGGGACGACGCGTTCTTTGAGTTTCAGTTCGATTTTCGGCTCAACATGACCCAGGTAGTTACGGTAGAAGGCGTAGAAATCGAGGATACCGCGATGATCGCTGACGTCATACGCCCAGCGGATGTACTCACCAAAGTGGCTGTCACCGGTAATCGGCAGATAGTTAAATTTCTCCAGTATTTCTTTAAACAGTGTTCTGTCTGCCCAAGGATACGCACTGTCGATACCGCCCATGGCATCCCGCTCGGTAGCACCTTCGGTCTCAATCAGTTTTCCGTGCTTGCGGGTATAGCTCAGAATATCGGCAAAACCCGGTAATTTTTCAAAATAAGCTGGCGCTTTGGCGCGGATATCGGCGTAAGCGTCTTTGCCTGAGTCACGGTAATTGGCATTCAGCAGCACACTGAAATGGTTCAGACCACCGGCGCGTACGGCCAGATTGCTGAACGGTGTATTCAGAATTTCAGGCAGATAACGTTCCAGCGAGGCGATTTCGTGGCACATGCCGACAAAGTTCAGTTCAGGGAACTTACGGTGTACGGTGGTGCAGATGCGGCTCATCGGGTTGGAGTAATTGAAGATCCAGGCATCCGGGCAGATAGCTGCGATATCTTCACAGATCGCCAGAATCGGCGGAATAATGCGCAGGGAATGGAACAGACCGCCCGGACCGCCATTCTCGCCGTAAACCTGTTTAATGCCGTATTGCTGTGGTATTTGCCAGTCCATATCCCACAGCGCAAAGCGATCGCCGACTTCAATGGAGATCATGATGAAATTTGCGCCTTTCAGGGCATCTTTTCTGTTGGTGGTAGCGCGGATGGTGAATGGCAGATCTTGCTCCGCAACAAATTTACGGGCAGTTTCTTCGGTTAATGCCAATGCTTTCGGGTTGATGTCGTGTAATACGATTTCACTGCCTGCCAGTGTTTTGCTCTGGAAAATATCACCCAGTGTGCCATAACCAAACTGAGCACTGCCTGCACCGATAAGGACGATCTTGGTTGTCATGAAATTCTCTCCTGAAAAAACAGTTTTGGTGAAAAACCCTGGTTGCAAACGATATTAGAGAGTGCGCAGGCATAGCGGAAATGGTAGTTTTTGGCTTAGGCATTGATTAAATCAATTTCATAACCAAGAGCTGTGATCATGGACAAGGTTTTACGGCAATTCCTCGAAGTAGCTACTCTCAAAAATGTGACACATGCGGCAAATAAACTTTGCATGAATCAATCCACCCTGAGTATCAATATTAAACGGCTGGAAGAATCGCTCGGCGTGCCGTTGCTCATCCGTTCTTCCAGCGGGGTGGAGCTGACTGAATTCGGGCATGTTGTCCTGGAAGAGGCGCGCATCATGCAGCGTCTGCATGACAATACACTCACCAAAATTGAGTTTTTGAAAGAGCGTCTGGAGCGTGAACTGAAAGTAGGATCAGGCCATGCAGAGTGGCATCTGTTTGTGCGTGACAGTGTCAGAACGTACCGGCAGCGACATCCTTCGGCAAATATCCATACTGAGGTCGGGAATAATCTGCGGCTGATGGATCAGCTGCTGAGCGGTGATCTGGATCTTTCCGTCGGGAATGAGATTTACGGTCTCAACCGCAATGCGGGCGTACTTTTTATTCCGCTGTATCAGGTCACTAATAAAGCGTTTGTCCGAGCGGCGCATCCGCTGGCATTACGGTCATGTACCGCAGATGATTTGAAGGATTATCCGGCAATACATCTGACGCCGAATGAAAGCCGTTATTACCACGTAATGGATGAGTTATATCTGAAAGAATATGGCAGCTCGGTGCATATGGCGGAAAAAATCGTTTATTCCAGTAATACGATGGAGGCATGCATTGAAACGCTGGAAGGAACCAATGCGATCTTGTTTTTTCCGGGCAGCATGGAGAGTTATTTCAGCCAGTTTAACATTGTCAGTCTGCAGCTTACGGAAAATCAGAAAACCAATTCAATAGGGATCTATATGCTGCGTGAGCGACATGAAGATCCGCAACTCAGCGATATGTTGCAACTGATGCAGCACAATCTGAAGGAAAGGCTGCATCTGCTGGTATAAGCCTCAATACCTGCCCCCCGGCATTGAGGACGCACCAATTACCAGACAGGCTGACAAAGATACGGGTTGCTGACGCGCTCATGACCCAGTGTCGACATAGGGCCATGACCGGGGATGAATTTGACATCATCACCCAGCGGCAGAAGTTTTTGGGTGATGGCGTTGATCAGATCGGTGTGGTTGCCCTGCGGGAAATCCGTCCGGCCGATGGAGCCGTTAAACAGGACATCACCGACGATCGCCAGCTGGCTGTCTGCATGATAAAAAACCACATGCCCCGGTGTATGCCCCGGACAATGCAGCACCTGTAACTCCAGATTGCCGACGGTGACGGTATCTGTTTCCGTCAGCCAGTTATCCGGAGTGAACACATCGGTGTGTGCAAAACCAAACATTTCCGACTGCGCGGGCAGGGCATTTAACCAGAACGCATCGGCCTGATGCGGTCCGATGATCGGGCAGCCGGTACGTTTACGCAGTTTGTCTGCGCCGCCAACATGATCAAGATGACCGTGGGTGAGTAACAGCTTGGTCAGCGTGAGATTATTTTTCTCTACTGCCTGCAGCAGTTTTTCGATATCACCACCCGGATCAATAAGCGCTGCCTGATGGGTTTCATCGCACCAGAGCAGAGTACAGTTTTGCTGGAAGGCGGTTACGGGAATGATCTGATACTGCAGCATGAAGAAGTCCTGTAATTCAGTTTTCTAAAATGGTAACCATGAGCACGATGGAATGCGACGATTACCAGTCGATACCTTTTTGTGCTTTGATTCCGCTGTCGAAGGCATGTTTGACGTTTTTGATTTCACTGACGGTGTCAGCTATCTCCAGCAGAGCCCGATGGCAGCCGCGACCCGTGATGATCACATGCTGGTGCAGTGGCCGGTTAGTTAATGCCGTGACAACATCATCCACGTCAAGATAGTGATAGGCGACCATATAGGTCAGTTCATCTAATAACACGACATCGTAGCTATCAGATGCCAGCATCCGCTTTGCTTCCTGCCACACCAGCTGCGCAGCTTGCTGATCTTTTTCCTTGTTTTGTGTTTCCCAGGTAAAGCCGGTCGCCATGATATGAAATTCAACGCCGGCTTTTTGTAATAATACCCGTTCACCACATTCCCAGGTGCCTTTAATAAATTGCACCACACCGGCATTCATACCATGACCGACAGCACGTGTTACGGTGCCAAAACCGGAGGTGCTTTTGCCTTTGCCATCACCGGTGATCACAATCATGAGCCCGCGCTCATCCTGTGCGGCAGCAATACGGGCATCCACTTTTTCTTTCAGTCGTTGCTGGCGGGCCTGATACCGTTGCTGGCGTTCGCTGTTATCTTCCATTTAATTACTCCGGTCAGATGGCGGGGGATGGCCGCCCAATAAAGCGGATTTGCGGATAAATGCCATCCTCTGTGTAGAGGATCTGTATCCGTGTTATTGAGCCGTAATCAATCCGCAGGCGCTGATAATAGTCAGCTGATTGCCAATCTACGGATAAAAGCTGTGCGAGGATCATTCGTATCACGCCAGCATGTGTAACGACCAGCGTCTGAGTCCCCCGGCATTGTTGTAACAGCGTTTGCCATGCCTGTTCAACCCGGTTTTTAAAGCCAAGTAACGATTCACCTTCCGGAGGTGTTACTTCTGCGGGTGTTTGCCAGAATTTTTCCAGTTCCGGCCAGCGGGGTTGTAACTGATCGAATGTGTGTCCGTCCCAGGTACCGAAATTCATTTCCTGTAACAGCGGATCAGTGGTCAGCTGCAGAGCGTGACGCCGGCTGTAATCTTTGGCAAACCGGTGACACCGCTGCAGGGGAGAACTGAGCACCTGCTGGTACTGCAGATCAATGCTTACTGATTGCTGCATCTGCCGCCATCCGGATTCACTCAGTGCGATATCTGTGCGGCCATATAATCCGGGGTCACCGGCAATCGTTCCATGACGCAGTAAATCAATAATTGCGCTCTGATAAGACGAGTTCATTGTTTTACCTTCAGAGGCAATGGGTGGCTCTCCATTACAGCGTTACCCCGGCACTTTCAAAGCTGGCCATATTGTTATAGAACTCAGCTGCAGAGCGCAGCAGAGGTAAAGCCACAGCGGCACCTGTACCTTCGCCCAGACGTAATCCCAGTTGCAGCAATGGTGTTGCACCAAGTGCTTCCAGCATGGCCTGGTGGCCTTGTTCGCCGGAGCAGTGTGCAAACAGCATGTAATCGCGACAGGCAGGCGCGAATTTTGCCGCCAGTAATGCAGATGCCGTGGTGATGAAGCCATCGACCAGGATGCTGATCCCGGCTTCTGCGGCACCTAACATGGCCCCGGTGATTTGCGCAATCTCAAAACCACCGACTTCCTGCAATACATTGTGCGGATCATTTTTGCTGCCGATGCGTGCCAGGGCGGTTTCTGTAATCGCGATTTTGTGTTTAAGCTGAGAATCACTGATCCCGGTGCCACGACCCACGCATTCTGCCGCAGGTTTATTCATCAGCGCGGCCATAATGCAGGAGGCGGGGGTGGTGTTGCCAATGCCCATCTCACCAAAAGCCAGCAGATTACAGCCTTCTGCGGCGAGCTGTTTTGCCAGTCGACGGCCATATTCCAGTGCCAGCAGAACCTCTTCTTCGGCCATGGCCGCTTCTTTGGCCAGATTACGGGTTCCGGTACCGATACGCTGGATAATCAGGCGATCATCGTTGATCGGCGTTTTAATACCGGCATCAATGACTTTTAATGCCATGTTATTGGCGCGGCATAAACAGTTAATGGCGGCACCGCCTGCCAGGAAGTTCAGTACCATCTGACGCGTGACATCACTGCTGGTCAGGCTGACTTTTTCTTCTGAAACGCCATGATCACCGGCAAAAACCAGCATGGTAGGCTGATTGATCGTGATTTCCGGGGTGCCTTGTACCATGGCTAACTGATGAGCAGTATCTTCCAGAAGTCCTAAGGCGCCCAGCGGTTTGGTTTTCATATTGATTTTGTGCAGGATGGCATCACTGTTTTCTCGTGAGACCGGTTTGATATTCCATGAAGTGCTCATTTTTTCCCTTTTATTTATATTTTTTGTAAACCAGTAAAAAATAAAACCAATGCAGATGAATACCTGCACTGGCTTCTGATAGTTATTATATGGCGCGGACAACAAGCCCTTTCAGGTAGTAACCTTCCGGATAAGGGGTGGCAATAGGGTGGTCGGCAGCCTGAGTCATTCGTTCGAGGATCTGCGCTTCCCGGCCTGCATCCAGCGCGGCGTCTGCGACAATTTTCTGGAACAGTTCAGACGTCATCAGGCCGGAGCAGGAGAATGTCAGCAGGATACCTTCCGGATTCAGCAGCTGGAAGGCGAGCAGGTTGATATCTTTATAACCGCGGCATGCGCCAATCAACTGTGCTTTGTTCTCCGCGAATTTAGGCGGATCAAGCACGATCATGTCAAACTTTTCCCCGCGCTCACGATATTCACGCAGTAGTTTGAACACATCCTGTTTTTCAAAACGGGCTTTCGTCAGATCAAGTTTGTTCAGCGTTGCATTGTGTTTAGCCAGTTCCAGCGCTGATTCAGAAACGTCAACGTTAATGACTTCTTTGGCACCACCTTGCAGAGCGTAAACACCAAAACCACCGGTATAGCAGAAACAGTTCAGTACGCGGCGATCTTTGGCATAACGGCCGGCAATGGCCCGGTTATCACGTTGATCCAGATAAAAACCGGTTTTATGACCGCCTTTGATATCAACGCTGATCTTGATGCCATTGTTTTCTTCAATGATCACTTCATCAGGAGGCACTTCGCCATAGATCAAACCGGTGCGTTCAGCCAGGCCTTCTTTTTTACGTACCGCGACATCTGAACGTTCGTAAATAGAGCAGGTTGGATAGAGTTGTTGCAGCGCGCTGATCAATTCATGGCGATGATATTCAGCACCACTGGAAAGTAGCTGGCAGACCAGATGATCGTTATAACGATCGATGGTGATCCCCGGCAGCAGATCTGATTCTGCGGCGACCAGACGATAGGCTGAAAGCTGTAAACGGGAGATCAGTAATTCACGACCCGCTTGGGCTTGTTGCAGGCGGCGAACGAAGAATTCAGTATCAATCTGTTCGTCTTGTTTGAATGTCCAGACACGCAACCGGATCTGAGAATCAGGTGACCAGGCTCCGCGCGCTAACCATTTGCCGCGCTGATCGACGATATCTACCGGCTCACCTGCTTCTGGTTTGCCTTTTACTTTGTCGATAGCTTTGGAAAAAATCCAGGGATGACGGCGCAGCAGGGATTTTTCCCGATCTTTTTGCAGATAAACGGTAGTGCTCATTAGGAGGCTCTGGTAAAAAAAACAGGGTAACTATTGTAGCTGTCCCGGTTTTGAAACTCCAATGATCACCGCTGGATTACGTTTTAAAGAGTAGCTGCTGCGCTCACGAAAAGCACAGCAGCCGGGTTACGAGGAAATTAAGCGCCATTCCAGCGTTTGAATAACACGCTGGCGTTGACCCCGCCAAAACCAAAGCCATTGGAAATGGCATATTCAATCGGCATTTTACGGGCGGCACCGTGCACAATATCGACACCTTCGGCAAACGGATCGGCTTGCTCAAGATTGCGGGTGGCCGGGGCGATCTGATCGCGGATCGCCAGTATTGTGAAGATGGCTTCAATGCCACCGGCAGCGCCTAACAGGTGTCCGGTTGCTGATTTGGTCGAGGTTACGGCAATCTTATTCTCTGTGCCGAAAATGGTTTTGATGGCGGCCAGTTCACCTTTATCACCGACAGGGGTGGAGGTGGCATGCGCATTCAGATGCTGGATTTGAGAAGGTTCAATACCCGCCTGACGAATAGCGGTGGCCATGGCGCGACGCGCGCCGTCACCGTTTTCCGGACCGGCAGTCAGGTGGTAGGCATCCGCGCTGGTGCCATAACCGACTAATTCCGCAATCGGTGTTGCACCACGTGCCAGTGCATGCTCCAGCGATTCAATCACCAGCAGTCCGGCACCTTCACCCATGACAAAACCATCGCGATTCAGATCAAAAGGGCGCGATGCCTGATCCGGCGTATCATTAAATGAGGTGGATAATGCCCGGGCGGCAGCAAAGCCAGCGAGGCTGACCCGATCTATGCATGCTTCAGCTCCGCCGCAAACAGCAATATCGGCTTCACCAGTGCGGATCATTCTGGCCGCATCACCAATCGCCTGAACACCGGCGGCACAGGCCGTTACCGGTGCGCCCAGCGGGCCTTTAAAACCGAAATTAATGGAGACATGACCCGCTGCCATATTCACCAGAAAAGAGGGGATGGTGAACGGTGATAACCGGCGGGGGCCTTTATTATCCGTAGTTCTTACTGCATCCGCGATGGCAGGAAAGCCGCCAACCCCGGAAGCGATGATGGTCGCAGTGCGTTCCTGTTCTTCGGGGGTGTTCGCGACCCAGCCAGCTTGCGCTAATGCTTCTTTCGCGGCAGCAACAGCAAACATGATGAAGCGATCCATCTTTTTCTGCTCTTTCACCGGGATCACGTCATCAGGATTAAAGCCGGCTTCCGCATCTTCTTCCTGAGACGGAACGACGCCGCCCACTTTGGCCGGCAGGTCGGCAGTAACTGATTCCGCCAGACGACGCAATCCGGATTGTCCGGCCAGCAAGCGCTGCCAGACTGTTTCAATGCCGCAACCTAACGGAGTTACAGCGCCCATGCCAGTGACGACAATGCGACGTGATGTCATGATTATGATTCCTCGTGGTAATGAGCGTCAGTGGTAGTCGCATGACTATCCCACTGGCGCTGATAATGCTGAAGGCGCTGGATCATGCCTTCTGATGCAGCAGGGCCGGGAACAAGCCGGTGTGCCTGTGCTGAAATTTCGCGGCCGGTTACTTTATCGACTAACACGGGTTCCGCGATTTCACCGGTTTGTGAATCGGCGAGCAGAATACTCGGCCCTTCCGGTGCGAAATGCTTGTTTCCCCAGGCCAATAAAGTGGTCAGCACAGGGCTTAAATCCCGGCCACGTTGCGTTAGTACATACTCATAACGGGGAGGACGCACAGAGTATTGACGTTTCTCCAGTAGGCCACTTTCCATTAAAGCGGTTAAACGACGTGTCAGCATATTGGGCGCGATATCGAGGCTTTTCTGAAATTCATCAAATCGCGTCAAACCATGTAACGCGTCACGAATGATCAACAGACTCCACCATTCACCAACACATTCCAGGCTGCGGGCGATAGGACATTGTGTTTCATTGAGACTTTTCCGTCGCATACGATTCCAATATGTTACTTGCATAATGATAGTGACATTACATTGGTTACTTTCATTATGCAAGTTAGTGTGAAACATGTTTAATTTGCGCACCTTGTTACGTTTTTGTTATCGCGATAACCGGTTACCAAAATTATTGTGGTATCTCTTTATGACACCAGATGCATTTGCTGTCGCGGATGACCATTAATTTTCAGTATTACGCCGGGTAGCATCAAGAGCACAGCCATCTGGAATATTCAGTAGATAAGTATGGACTATTTTTTGTTCAGTGATGTTTCGTTCGCTGTATTAAGGAGTCAGGGATTTTATGTGGCAAGCTTCAGAAAAAAGATATGACTCAATGACATATCAACGTTGTGGCCGTTCAGGGTTATTATTGCCGGCTATTTCACTCGGGTTATGGCATAACTTTGGTGAAGACACGGCAGACAGCACTAAACGGGCAATTTGCCGTAAAGCTTTTGATCTGGGGATTACCCATTTTGACCTGGCCAATAACTATGGCCCGCCACCAGGTTCTGCAGAGATTGCCTTCGGTAAAATCCTGAAAACGGACTTTGCCGGTTACCGGGATGAGTTAATCATTTCTTCAAAAGCGGGCTACGATATGTGGCCGGGTCCGTATGGACAATGGGGAAGCCGTAAATATCTGATCGCCAGTTGCGATCAAAGCCTGAAACGACTGGGGCTGGATTATGTCGATATTTTCTATTCGCATCGCTTTGATCCGCTGACACCGTTAGAAGAAACCATGATGGCGCTGGATCATATTGTCCGCTCAGGCCGGGCGCAGTATGTCGGGATTTCTTCTTATAACTCGCAACGTACCCGTGAAGCGGTCGCTATTCTGAAAGAGCTGGGCACACCTTGTCTGATCCATCAGCCAAGCTATTCCATGCTGAACCGTTGGGTGGAAGAAGACGGGTTGCTGGATACTCTGGATGAGTCAGGTGTGGGTTCGATCGTGTTCTCGCCATTGGCGCAGGGCATGCTGACCGGAAAATACCTGAATGGGATCCCGGAAGGCAGTCGTGTTACCCAGCATAAGTCGTTGCGCGAAAGTTTTCTGAGTGAGGAAACGCTGAACCATATCCGTAAACTTAATGAGATTGCGCAACGCCGCGGTCAGACATTGGCGCAGATGGCGCTGGCGTGGGTGCTGCGCGGTGGTCGGGTTACCTCTGCGCTGATTGGTGCCAGTCGGCCGGAACAGGTAGAAGATTGTGTCGGCGCGCTCGCTAACCGTGATTTTACCGAAGCTGAACTGGCGGAAATTGATGTATATGCGCAGGATGCCAACATCAATATCTGGGCCGCTTCGGCGGAACGTCAGGGACCGGCCCGTAAATAGTTAACGATGAGATTAGGTGCCAGATTAATGTTTCTGGCACCTAATCTTTACCACTGCGCCAGATTGAAATTAGTACCCAGATACCGCCGCTGGCTGCTGCGATAAAACCAAACAACCCCAGAGTGGATAGTCCGCCATCCGGGCCATTGATATTTGAAACAATGGCCGTGCCGATAATCAGTGCAGCAGTAATGATGCTAAGCGCCAGGCGACTGACCGCACGGTCAATTTTCTCGCCAAAATGTTTGAGCGGAATGACTTCGACCTGGATCTGTAACTTGCCCCGCCGGGCTGAACGCAGAAGCCGGCTCAGATCTTTCGGAAGACTGGCAATGAGACCCAGTGCGTCGATTAATGTACGCCAGCCGCGTTTAGCTATGGCTTCGGGGGCTGAGTAAGCAAGAAGTACTTTTTCAAGAAATGGCGCGATAGCGCTGGTCATATCGAAACCGGGATTCAGCTGCCGTCCCAGTCCTTCCAGAGTAATGAACGCTTTGAACAGGAGCGCCAGATCCGGCGGCAGTGTGAGTCCGTGATCACGCAGTATGGTGAGCAGCTCAGACAGCAGGCGGGCTATATCTAACTTTCGCAGCTCGACACCATGATACTGATCGACGAAAGCGTCGATTTCGACCTGTAGCGTGTCACTGACTGTCTCTGTATTTTCACTCCAGTCGAGCAGCACATCGGAAACGGTTGCCGAATCGTGACTGACAAGGCCGTGCAGCAATACCGCCAGCTGATAACGACGCTCTCCGGAAATGCGTCCCACCATACCGAAATCAATGAAGGCAATACGGTTATCCGGCAGATAGTAGATGTTGCCGGGGTGCAGATCCGCGTGGAAGAAACCATCCTCCAGAATCATCTTAAGAACAGCATCAGTGCCACGTTGTGCCAGCAGTGCACGATCTAAACCTGTGGCATCCAGCGCGGCCAGATTGCGGCCCGGTATCCCCTCAATATAGTCCTGCACATTGAGGCGCTCACATGTCCAGGTCCAGTAGATACGGGGGATAACAATTTCGGGGTGTGCTTCAAAGCTGGTGGCGATACGTTCAGCACTGCGTCCTTCAGTGGAGAAATCCAGTTCCCGGCGCAGTGACAACGTGAACTGACGGACGACTTCACGAGGGTGATATCGTCGTAGATCAGGGGCTTCTGATTCAAGAATTTCAGCCAGCCGTTTAATCAGACGCAAATCGGCTTCGACCAGTGGACGAATTCCCGGACGGCGTATTTTGAGAATGACCGGTGTGCCGTCGGCCAACCAGGCGCGATGAACCTGCGCCAGCGAGGCGGCGGCTAATGCTTCTGATTCCAGACGGGGGAAGATGTCTTCCGGTGGCTCGCCAAGATCCTCTGTTAACTGTGCTCTGAGATCAGCGAAAGGAACCGCGACCGCAGCATCCTGCAGTTTGCTGAATTCAGCAATCCAGTCGGGCGGGAACAAGTCGACACGCGTGGCCAGGATCTGTCCCAGCTTAACGAAGGTTGGCCCCAGTTCTTCCAGTGCCCGTCGCACACGCGCAGGCGATTCGAGCCGGGCCAGATCCTCTGACACATGCCAGTGCAGGGCCCGGCCTGTGCGCTCAAGTACACCCGCCAGACCGATTCGGCGCACCAGATCACCGAAGCCATAGCGGATCAGGACGGCAGCGATATCATGCAGACGTCCCAGATCGCGGACTGCGCTGATCGCCTGCCAAAGCATTATTTATCCCTGCCTGGTGATTTTGGCTCGTTTTTATCTTCAGTCTTCGGCTGCAGTTTTTGAACCAGACCGTTCAGTACCCCGGCAGCCAGACTGGCAAACAATGCGCCTTCTTTACGCAGGGTCTGCGTTCCGGCTGCGACTTGTTCGCGAGTTGTATCAGCGATGATATGGGCCAGCTGGGAAACTGCGGATGCGACTTTCTCTCCTACAACCGTGCCACTGACCCGGGCATGATGCGCTAAATCATGCAGGGTAGTCCGTGCCGTTCCCGTTGCGCTCTGTGCTGCATTACTGATTGTTTCAATAAACAGCGACTCAAGTGCCGCGAGGTCAGTCATCGTGCTTTTCAGTTCCTGCTGAGAAAACTCACTGGTGCGGCCTGCCGCTTCCTTGAGTGCTAACTGAGTGGCTTCTGCGGCGGCAGCCAGAGCATCATCCAGACCCTGCATGGCTTCTTTCAGCAGTTTGGCTTCATGACCGGTATGGCTGGCAGCACCCTGTTGTGCCCCCTTTATTACAGCGCCCATCACCTGTCTGATTGATTCAGTATTCAGTACGCCACCTGAGAGCGCGTTCAGCGTAATTGTCCGTACACGTCCGGAAACTGCTGCTGTATCATTTTCCAGAACAGATTGAACCAGCAGCTCAACTTCTTTCGCTGTAGCGGCAATCTTTTGTGTTTTTTCCTGTTCCTGCAAAAGGTGGTCTATTTCTGCTTCAGCCTGAATCCAGTCTTCTTCTATGCTGCCACCGGTAAAACCGCGTTTTTCAGCACGAAAATAGGCGGCTTCAGCAATCATTTGATAGCGTTCTTTGGCAGAAACAGGCTGGACAGGTTCAGTGACGGGTTCCGGTTTTACGCTCTTTGCCGCGCTGGATTTGGGTTTGCGCATGATCATTGCTCCTGATTTAAAGACGGGCTGAAAAATCCGGCATGTGCAACATCATCCCATCCCCGGAATTTCTGTCGCAACTAAATGAATCTCTAATAAAAATTTTAGATGCAACCATCCGGTACATCAAATTTTCAGATGAAGATAAGGCGAGAGTTTGTGTTTTAAATCAATTCAGGGGAAAATTTCCGTAATAGATGTGTTTTTCAATATTGCTTTGATATTTATAAATAAAAAGTTATAAATATTATTCTCTTACCTTTCGTGCAATTTTACCGATATTGCTATTCTTCAGCGGTGTAGTGAGTCAGAACCTCCTGCTAGAGGCTATTAATGAATAATAATTCGCTCAGAACGAGCCGCTTTACCAGAGAATGGGTTATCTTTTTTTTCTGTTTTGCCGTTATGGGCAGCTGGCTCGGGTACGTAAGCTATGATGAATATCTGCGTGTCGATACTCTGGAAAGAGAGCGCCTGACTGATAATGCCGCGGTTATCCATGATCATATTTCTCATCAGTTAATTTCCATCGGAACTACGCTTTCCAGTGTCAGACGTAATTTAGACGTATGGTCGCAGCAGCAAGATGGCATGTCTGTTGCCCATGAGCACCTCAAGTCATTGTCAGATGCGATGCCAAATGTGCATTCGATAGGCATTCTTGATGCCGACGGCAATGTTTTGACATCAGCTAAAAAGGAAGTTATCGGGAAAAACTTTGCGTATCGCGAATATTTTCAGGCCCCGCAGAAAAATCCGGATCCGGATATGCTGTATATCAGTTCACCCTTTCAATCTGTTTTAGGTCGCTGGACTTTAACTCTGTCGCGTGCGGTTATCGGCCCCGATGGGAAGTTTGCCGGCGTTGTCACTGCATCCCTCGCAGCGCAGGAGTTCAACGTTCTCATGCAGGCCATTCGCTATTCCCCCGATTTATGGTCAGCAGTTATTCATGGCGATGGCACATTGTTTCTATCATCTCCGGACCATAAAGAACCTATCGGGATGAATATGGCAACACCCGGTTCGTTCTTTTCCCGGCATATAAAAAGCAACCGTGAGGTGTCAATTTTTACTGGCTATGCCGCTGGTGAAGAACAAATGGTTGTGCTGCGCACTATTCAGCCTGCGAAGTTCCATATGGATAAGCCAATCATCTTCAAAGTGGCTCGTGAGATTGATGCTATTTATGCTGAATGGAAAAAAAATACTCTCCGGTACAGTAGTTTGTATATTTTGCTTGTTTTAGTTGGTGCCGGTGGTCTTTTCTTTTCGCAGAAAAAACGTCGTTTTGTAGAGCGGGAGACTAGTAAAGCGGAAGCGCTGGTTCGTGCAGCACGCCGGGAACTGGAAACCTTTTTCGATGTATCACCAGATTTACTCTGTATGGTCGATCTGGACGGACATTTCAGAAAGATAAGTCCGTCCTGGACAAAATTACTGGGCTATTCACTGAAGGAACTCGAAGGTTCTGCCTTTATGGACTATGTACATCCCACGGATGTTGCAGCGACAAAGGCTATATGGTTAAAGCAGTTAAATGGCGAAGCGGTGGCTGGCTTTACCAATCGTTACAGACGACAGGATGGTGCCTATTGTTTCATCGAGTGGTGTTCAGTTTGTCGTGAAAATACGATCTATGCAGTGGCGCGTGATGTGGGTGAGCGTAAAGAGACCGAGCTTAAACTTCGGTTTATGGCTTATCATGACGGGTTAACCGGCCTTCCTAACAGACAGCTGTTTTTTGATCGTCTTGCCCGGAGCATTTCAAATGCCAAACGGAACAAGAAACAATTCGGCTTACTATTTATTGATCTGGATGGCTTCAAGCAAGTTAATGATCGCTACGGTCATGAGGCCGGAGATATAACCTTGCAGACCGTTGCGGATCGTTTTGTATCTTCATTGCGTGAAAACGATACGGTTGCACGGATGGCGGGCGATGAATTTGTTGTCATTCTTAATGATCTGGGAAATGCCCATGAAGCCGGATATGTAGCCCGTAAATTACTGGACGCTATTGCTCCGGCAATCGTGATTGCTGATGGCATGGAATGTCATGTTGGTGCCAGTATCGGGATCGCTATTTTCCCGGATAATGGCACTGAAATGGATACGCTTCTTGTTGCTGCTGATGCAGCGATGTATCAGTGTAAAAAGAACGGCAAGAACAACTACATGTTTTCTGGTGATATCAGTTCAGCTGAAACAAATGAGGCGGATCTGATTTTTTCTGATGAACTGCACAAAGTCGGCGTACGAGAGATCGATGAACAACATCAGGTAATAGTCAATGCGCTGAGTAATTTGTCTGCAGCAATAAAAAATAATATTGATGAAAAAGAGATTACCTTATTGTTTGATGAACTGGGCCGTTTAATAAGTTCCCATTTCCTGAGTGAAGAAAACCTGATGAAACGATACGCTTATCCGGGGCTTGAATCGCATAAGGCTGAACATGAGTATTTCCTCGCTGAAATTCCCAATGTAAAGATGAAAGTATCCAAGGGATTTGGTGAGTTATTCATGGTCAGATTGATCAGACATTACCTTATGCACCACATATTAAAAGAAGATAAGCAGCTTGGAGAATTTATCCGGCAGAATGATATTAAGGGGTAGCGGGGTAACGGATCCCGTTAGGTTTTCTGTAATTGTTCATATTCGCTGAAAGAGAAACGTCGTTAATATCTAGTATATAAAGCACACCGAAATATATTACACAATCCGGAAATATTAAAAGGATCCTGCCAGACAACTAATTTGCTAAATGCCTGTTTTCTGCTTAGCTTAAAATTGATTATTCGTTGATTTTAAAAGGAAGATATTTATGCGTTATCTCGTCAGAATTTTATTATCCGCAACACTTTTTCTGGGTGTTGCTGGTCCGGGATTGGCTGCTGCTACCGATCCATTATTCATTAATATGACGACCAATGAAGAACATCGTTCAGCTATGGCGATTGGTTTTGGTAAAAGCCAGTTAGATCGGGGGCATCCGCTGACTCTCTTTTTAAATGATAAAGGGGTGCTGCTTGCATCCAAAGTCAACGCAGCGAAATATGCTAATCAGCAGAAGATATTGAGTGAGCTGGTCGCCAAAGGTGCTGTGGTTCTGGTCTGTCCGACCTGTATCAAACACTATAACGTTCAGGAATCAGATCTATTACCGGGGCTGAAAGTCAGTAATCCGGACCTGACCGGTGGCGCATTATTCCAGGATAATACCAAAGCATTATCCTGGTAACGAATCAGTTACCCGGTAAGTAACGGGCAATACGGCGGGCAATCACCGGTTTTCTGCTTCATTCAGGCCGGTGATTCGCTTCTTCCGCAGGCTATCGCCTCGCATCAGGATGAAATGCTTCTGCGGAATAGAGCGCCATGCCTTCATAAGTCGTCCATTTTTGATCAACCACTTTTTGTGCGATCTCCATGAGTCGTTGTGCTTCTTCCGGATGAAGTTGCATCAGCGTCTGATAGCGGCTTTCATATTTACGATATTCATAAAGCGGTATGGTTGGCCGCAGGCTATCCAGCGTGAAGGGGTTCCGGCCCTGTTCACGTAGAATAGGGTTATAGCGGATCAATGGCCAATGACCGGAAGTGACCGCCCGTTTTTGCTGAATCAACCCGGTTCGCATATCGATACCATGCGCAATGCAGTGGCTGTATGCAATGATGAGCGATGGCCCCGGATAGGCTTCCGCTTCCCGCATGGCCTGAAGTGCCTGTTGCGGGTTCGCACCAAAGGCTATCCGGGCAACATATACATTCCCGTAGGCGATCGCCTGTAATGCCATATCCTTTTTCGCCATAGTTTTTCCGCCCGCTGCAAATTTGGCGACAGCACCCAGCGGCGTCGATTTCGACATCTGGCCGCCGGTATTGGAATAAACCTCGGTATCCATAACCAGGATATTGACGTCTTTGCCGGAAGCGATCACATGGTCTAATCCTGAAGAGCCAATATCATAGGCCCAGCCATCGCCGCCAATGATCCAGACTGAACGTCTGATCAGATGATCCAGCAGACTCTGCAGATTAAGTACCGCTTCCGAATTATCATTGGCTAAGAGTTCACGGACCCGCAGTAAACGTTCGCGCTGCTGCTGGATCTGCGATTCGACCTGTTGCGGGGCGTTGATGATCTGTTCTATCAGTTCAGTACCAAGTTGCGGCGTCATGGTTCGCAGCGCGGTTGATGCCTGTGTACGGTGATGATCCGCTGTCAGGCGAAAACCCAGACCAAACTCAGCGTTATCTTCGAACAGTGAATTTGACCAGGCCGGACCTTTACCTTCGCTGTTTTTTGCCCACGGCGTAGTGGGTAAATTTCCGCCATAGATAGATGAGCATCCTGTGGCGTTGGCCACCATCATCCGGTCACCAAATAACTGGGTGAGCGCTTTCAGATAAGGCGTTTCGCCGCAACCGGCGCAGGCACCGGAAAACTCAAAGAGCGGTTCTAAAAACTGCACACCGCGTATGGTCGAGAAATCAATGGCCGCGCGTTTTGGCCAGGGCAACGAATTGAACCAGCCAAGAGCGCGTTTTTCCCGCGCCAGAATGGGTAATTTATCGGCCATATTAATGGCTCGGTGTTGTGCATCGTCCGCCCGGACCGGGCAGGCTTCAACACAGAGACCACAACCGGTGCAATCTTCCGGATAAACCTGCAGGGTATAAAGCGTATCTGGAAATCCCCGGGCGCTGATGGGTGCCCATTTAGCACCTGCCGGGGCATTTTCTGCCAAATCCTTATGATAAAACTTGGCTCTGATGGCAGCGTGAGGGCAGACGAAAGAACAGTTACCGCATTGGATGCACAGATCTTCCCGCCATTCCGGAATTTCCAGCGCGATATTGCGCTTTTCCCACTGACTGGTCGCTGTCGGATAAGTGCCGTCTGCCGGTAATAGTGAAACAGGTATCCTGTCTCCGCGTTCCTGCAGCATTTCGGCAGTGACTTCGCGAACAAAAGAGGACGTGTTCCCGGGCATTTTCCATTCCGCGTCAGCAATACCAGTGAGCTTTTCAGAAATGGGTACCTGATACAGATGCGCTAAGGTGACATCGACCGCCTCAAAATTTTTCTCAATGACGGTTCGTCCTTTTTTGTGGTAAGTCTTCTCGATACTTTTCTTAATCAGCTTTATGGCCTGTTCTTTTGGCATCACATTAGACAGCGCAAAAAAACAGGTCTGCATGATGGTATTAATGCGCGTACCCATACCGGTGTCGCGTGCAACCTCTGTGGCATTAATCACATAGAACATCAACTGCTTATGCCAGATCTGTTTTTGCACATGCTTTGGCAGATGCGCCCAGGTATCATCCGCAGGGTAGGGACTGTTAAGAAGAAATGTGGCGCCGGGTTCGGCATAACGTAATAAATCCAGTGACTCGATGAAATTGAACTGATGGCAGCCGATGAAATTTGCTGATGTGATGAGATAGGGGGCGTCTATTGGTTCAGGGCCAAAGCGCAAATGAGAAACGGTTCTTGAGCCTGATTTTTTCGAGTCATAGACAAAGTAACCCTGGGCAAAATAGTCGGGCAATTCACCGATAATCTTGATGCTGTTTTTGTTGGCGCCGACCGTACCATCGGCTCCCAGCCCAAAGAACAAGGCGCGGACCTGATTTTGCGGTTCGATTTGCCATGATTCATTCCACGGTAAACTCAGATGCGTGACATCGTCGGTAATCCCTATCGTGAAGAAGTCATTGGCGGTCAATTTTTGCTGTTCTTCAAAAACGGCCTTGACCATCGCCGGTGTGAATTCTTTTGACGAAAGCCCGTAGCGTCCGCCGCTGATTTTTGGCAGTTGTCTGAATCGCTGATGCTGCACCGCGGAGACGAAAGCGGTGACTGTATCCTGATACAGCGGTTCGCCGTTTGAGCCGGGTTCCTTTGTTCTGTCCAGCACAGTTATAAACTTCGTTGTTTGCGGAAATGCGTTAATGAAGTGTTTGCCGGGAAACGGGCGGTACAGGTGAACCGTCACGACACCGAATTTGTTGCCACTGGTATTCAGCACGTCAACGGTTTGTTTTACTGTGGATGCGCCGGAGCCCATGATGACGATGACATGTTCCGCATCAGCTGCGCCATGATATTCAACCAGATGGTATTGGCGTCCGGTCAGTTCAGCGAAGCGTTTCATTGTTTGTTCAGCAATGTCCGGCACACGGTCATAAAACGAATTAACGGTTTCTCTGCTCTGGAAATAAGTATCCGGATTCTGTGCCGTGCCTCTCATGAACGGCCGATCCGGATTCAGCGCCCGGGCCCTGTGCTCCCTGACTTGCTGATCACAGATCATCTGTTTTATCTGATCATCAGACAGCCGGGAAATCTTGTTTATTTCGTGCGACGTACGAAAACCATCAAAAAAATGCAG
The DNA here is from genome assembly GCF_000023065.1 of Tolumonas auensis DSM 9187. Taxonomy (NCBI): domain Bacteria; kingdom Pseudomonadati; phylum Pseudomonadota; class Gammaproteobacteria; order Aeromonadales; family Aeromonadaceae; genus Tolumonas; species Tolumonas auensis. The sequence continues at coordinate 2,180,562 of NC_012691.1, read as the reverse complement.
GAACGGGATCCGGGTACTCAGTGTGACGGAGTGAGCAATCATTGCCATATCCTGCGCTTGCTGGACAGAGGCGGATGAAAGCATGGCAAACCCCGTTGCCCTTGTCGCCATGACATCCTGATGATCACCAAAAATAGAAAGTCCCTGCGCTGCGAGTGAGCGCGCGGCAACATGAAAGACAGTCGATGTCAGTTCACCGGCAATTTTGTACATATTCGGGATCATCAGCATGAGCCCTTGTGACGCAGTAAAGGTGGTACTCAGCGCGCCGGCCTGTAGTGCGCCGTGGACAGCGCCAGCGGCTCCGCCCTCATGTTGCATCTCGATGATAGTGGGAACATTTCCCCAGATATTCGGTATCAGCTGGGTTGACCATTCGTCAGCCAGTTCAGCCATGGTCGAGGAGGGGGTGATCGGATAAATCGCGCAAATTTCACTGACTTTATACGCAACCCAGGCCGCAGCCTCATTGCCATCAATCATGACCATGTCAGAAGCGGGCATCGCGTTATGCTTGTTCATTTCTGCACTTCCTCACTGACCATTTCTATGGCATGACAGGGGCACTGGTTATAGCAAGCGCTGCAGCCGGTACATTTGTCGTAATCAATCCGGTATCCCGACCCTTTGCCTAACTTGATAATGGCTTCTTCCGGGCAGGCACCATAGCAGCCGTCACACTCGAAACAGTTGCCGCAGGAATAACAGCGTGCGGCTTCATAGCGGGCTTGTTCCGGTGTCAATCCACCAATAATTTCATCGAATCCTTCGCGTTCTTCCGGGGTGACAACCGGCTGGCTGCTTGCTTCTGCATCCGTGTCATACCAGAGATGCAATTTGGAATAGGGCATGACGGGGTGAGCGGCAGGTTTCTGGTAAGGCTGGTTACGAAGCCAGCCATCGATATGCCGTGCGGCCTTTTTGCCATGCCCTGTTGCGACAGTGACAGTTCGTTCGGATGGCACCATATCCCCGCCGGCAAAAATGCCCGGAACACTCGTCATCATATGTTCGTCAACGCTAACAACACCATCCTCATGCAATTGGATGCCGGGGATACGTTCGATGACGGAAAGATCCACGTTCTGCCCAAGCGCCAGAATGACACTGTCCGCTTCCAGCGTTTCATAGCGGCCGGTAGGCTGGGGATGCCCTTTATCATCAACCGTCATTTCCTCAATCGTTAATGTCGTACCATCTATATTCCGGATGGTCCGCAGCCAGTTAATGATGACGCCTTCTTCCATGGCTTCATCGGCTTCGAACTGATGCGCCGGCATATGTTCACGATCCCGGCGATAGATGATAACCGGCTCTTCTGCGCCCAGCCGGTGTGCGGTGCGGGCCGCATCCATCGCGGTGTTTCCGCCGCCATAGATGGCGACACGGCGGCCTAACTTGGGAATTTCTCCCCGTTCAACAGCCGAAAGATAACTGACGGCATCCAGAATTTTTCCGGCCTCGCGCACCGGGATATCGATACGTTTGGCTAAATGCGCACCGATAGCCAGAAAAACGGCATCAAAACCGTTCTCTGTTTTAGCCTTCAGAACATCGTTAACTTTCTGATTCAGTTTCAACGTAATGCCAGTATCCAGTATTTGCTGGATCTCCCGATCCAGTACATCCCGGGGCATCCGGTAAGCGGGGATGCCGAAGCGCATCATGCCGCCGGCCATCGGGCCTGCTTCATGAATTTCCACATTATGACCGAGACGACGAAGTTGCCATGCACACGATAATCCGGAAGGCCCGGCGCCGATAATCAGCACTTTTTTACCACTCGGGGGCGCATCAAATTTCGGTTTCCAGCCATGAAGAAGCGCCTGATCACCCAGGAAACGTTCCACGGCATGAATACTGACTGACTGGTCAACATGTTTCCGGTTACAGGAAGTTTCACAAGGGTGATAGCAGACCCGGCCATGAACAGATGGCATCGGGTTGTTTGCAATCAGATGTTGCCAGGCTTCCTCATAGCGCTCTGCCTGCGCCAGAGCGAGCCACTCCTGAATATTTTCACCGGCCGGACAGGCCTGGTTACAAGGTGGCAGTGAATTCTGATAAATGGGGCGAATATGGCGGATAGGACCGGTGCCGGTTTTACTGCTTAAATCCGGTGGCAGCGTCATATCCCGACTGTGTTTTTTCATATAAGCCCCTGTGGATGCAATCGGTAAGATGGCTGACAAGAACCACCAGTTTCTTAAGAAACTGTAGTCCATAGATCGTCAGTCTTCATTATGGAAATTGATGTTGTATTTTTAACAAGACAGGAAAACTCTGGTATTTTAGATGAAGATATTTTTTAAAATATCACTGTTGATTTTTATATCTGGTTTTATGAGCGAAGGGATGGCGGATCTGAATGCTAAAAGAAAATATTAATGAATTTTTATTATTTATCGCATTAGCTCAGGAAGGCAGTTTCACCAAAGCCGCAGCAAAATTAGGTATGTCACAATCAGCATTAAGTCATGCAATAAAAGCGCTCGAAGAGCGGATTAAACTTCGATTATTTAATCGAACCACACGTAGTGTTTCTTTATCTGATGCAGGTGAACGGCTACTGACAATAATTGAACCGCGCTTTACGGAAATAGAAGATGAGTTACAGCTATTAAATGAGGATTACCACAAAGCAGCGGGTAATATCAGACTTTCATCTTCAGATTATGCTGCGCAGTATATTATCTGGCCAGTAGTTAAACAATTCGCTAAAGAATATCCGGATATAAAAGTAGAGATCAATGTTGAAAATAAACTGACCGATATTGTCACAGAACGTTATGATGCTGGCGTCAGGTTTGGTGATCAGGTTGCAAAAGACATGATTGCAGTTCGCATATCACCAGATATTCGATTTCTTATTGTGTGTACACCGGCTTATCTTGAAGGCAAATCTGAACCGTTGATCCCCGATGACTTGTTAAAACATCAATGCATTAATATGCGGCTGAACAGTAATGGCGGTATGTACGCTTGGGAATTTGAGCGCGATGGTAAAAGTTCAAAATTGAGGGTCCATGGGCAGTTTGCTTTCAACTCACCTAATCAGGTTTTAGATGCGACATTAGATAATTTTGGTTTTGCTTATTTGCCCGATACCATGGTTAATAAATATCTGGAAGCAGGTCAACTGGTCAGTGTGCTTAAAGAATGGAGCCCGTTAACCCCTGGCTTGCACCTGTATTATCCAAGTCGCCGCCAGCATAAATTGGCATTTATGTTATTGCTCAAGGCATTACATTATAAATGCTGAGAGCTTTGTATCTGCATACGCCCCGAATTGATGGGTTTATGCCGTAAAATCAACATGTTAAATGTTTCAATCATATTTCACTAAGATTTATGCACGGGATGCATAAGTCTTAGCATATCCAACGTCTTTATCTCTCCGTCTGTCAGTTAGACAATACTATTATATATATCAGTTGGCCTCATCACTTTATCGGAACGATGCATGACACAAACTTTATCCCGGAAACTACTTTTTTTATTAGCGCTCGGTGCCGGTGCCTCAGTCGCTAATCTTTACTATGCGCAGCCGTTGCTGGCAATGATTGCAAACACCTTTAACGCACAGACATCGGTTGGCTGGGTAGCATCCGCTACACTGGTTGGTTATACCCTTGGTATCGTCTTTATTTTGCCATTGGGCGATATAGTTGATAGACGAAAATTAACGGTTCTCCTGACGAGTGTATTAGTCATTTCAACCTTAGTTTGCGCATTTTCAAATTCATTAATGTTACTGGCTTTCGCCTCATTGTTTGTCGGATTTGGTGCCATTATTACGCAAATACTGGTGCCACTCGCTGCTGATTTATCAATGCCAGAACAGCGAAGTCACTCGGTTGGTGTTGTTTTTAGTGGCATTTTGGCTGGTATTCTTTTGGCCAGGACGATCAGTGGCGCAATCGGTCAATCACTGGGGTGGCGTCCGATGTTTGTGTTCGCCAGTATTGTTGCTCTGATTTTAGGCATAGTGCTCAGGGCGTCACTACCTAAAGTTAAGCCGAAAACAACGCAGCCGTATTCCGAATTGCTTAAATCTATGTTTTCACTGCTTATCAAACATCGTCAACTACGTATTGCCTGTGCTATTCAAGCCTGTCTCTTTGCCATATTCAACGCGTTCTGGTCAACACTCGCTCTGTTGTTAGCGAAGCCGCCTTTTGAGCAAGGTGCCGCCATTGCTGGTGCCTTTGGTATTTTAGGCTTAGTCGGTGTTCTGGCGGCCAATATGAGTGGTCGAATGACCACTCGTTACGGTGTTCAAAAAATACTGTTGTCTGGATTAATTTTCTGTGCGATTGCATATGGCATATTCATGATATCGCCAACGATGGCAGGCTTAATTGTTGGTGTTGTCTTGCTGGATTTCGGCTTATCGATCGCTAATGTGTCTAATCAATCCATGATATTAGGACTTGATGCACAAGCCAGCAGCAGAATTAATACCATATATGTATCTACCATTTTTATCGGTGGTTCAATTGGTGCAGCAGCAGCGAGCATCTTATGGGTACAGAGTGGATGGTTGGCTGTCTGCGGTTTTGGCTTTGTTGTAGCACTGTTAGCCCTGGCTATTCATCATTTCGGGCGGGTTAAGGAAGATAACTAAGTCCAGTTTGTAGGATTTAATAAGTCGCTAAACCACTAAAACATACACAAAGGACTTAGCTGATAGCCATTTTAGTGTCCGGGCATGGCTGCAAGCAGATGCTCCAGTGCATTACGTGCGCGCATCGCAGTATCGGCGTCGACTCGGTCCTCCAGAACCTGGACGGCCTGGCGTAACTGCTTAGCGGTGATGCCCACATTCAAGCTGATGCGCATATGGGCTTGTAGCTGTGGCTCAACCCCTTGCAGCGAAGCCAGCATGCCCATAGTGGCAAGTTCACGGCTTTGCCAGTCAAGATTGTCCCGTTCGAATATGTCACCAAATAGATGGGTCTTGAGATATTCATCGATTGCTGGTGCAAAGTAGAACACCGGCCCTTTGACAGGGCTTCCCACCAGCTTGGTTTGGTTGGCGGTGCCAGCAATAAGCAACGCCTCGCCGGTAGGAATGGAATGGCTAGGTGCCTGACCTTGGATGTCTTGGATGCCACGCTGTTTGCGAGCATCCAGAACTTTCATCAGCTCACCAAGAGCGTTGAGGCTGCGTGGAAAGCCAGCGTAGGCATAGAGTTGCACCAACACTTCCCGTGCATCGCTTACGGATAGACCGGTGTCCAATCCTTGATTCAACGCTGTGTTCAACCTGGGGAGGTCGCCCACAGCGGCGAAGGCGGCAATAGGTAAGATGGCTTGCTGGCGAACCGAAAGTAATTCTGATGCTATTGATGTACTTGTCATGTTTTGTGATTCCTGTAAGGCGGGTGTAGCTTGACACACCACAGCGATCAGCCCGAAAGACATAGCTAACACATAAGCTATGCGGCGCTGAATGTTTGATTTACCTGGCGTTATGTTGTTTATCTGAGTCATTGTTCCACCTTTTGGATCGTTACCTTAAACGGGCCTGGACGACGAATGATCTGCATGGTGTGCTCCTGGTGATGGCTCGGGGATTGCGGCAACCGACCGTCTCATGAGACGACACGCCCTTCAATTGGGTAGCCAGGATCGGTATAGCCCTGCGTCGATGCGTGACCGGGGGAAACCAGAGCGTTGATGAATTGTTCGTCCTCTTGGGTTATCTGCACTGTCAGGGCATCGACATAGCTGTCCCATTGAGCCTCCGTCCGGGGGCCAGCGATGGTCGCGCTGATCAGACGGTTCTTGAGCACCCAAGCCAGTGCGAAAGCTATTGATGTAGTGCCGTGTTCGGCTGCATGTATGGCTATGGCCTGCGCGATCTTTAGCGACTCAGGGCGCCATTCGGTCTGCTGCATGCGCCTGTCACCACGGCCCGCGCGGCTGTCTGCTGGCGGCGGCGTATCTACGGCGTACTTGCCCGAAAGTACGCCGCGGGCTAGTGGGCTATAGGACACAACTCCCAGACCGTAGTGACCGGCCGCGGGCAACTGTTCAACCTCGGCAGTACGATCCACAATGTTGTAGAGCGGCTCACTAGCGACGGGCCGGTCGATACCGAGTTGGTCGGCAATACGAACAACCTCAGCAATACGCCAGCCACGGAAGTTGGAAAGCCCGAAATACCGAATCTTCCCCTGGCTGATCAGGTCGCCTATGGCGCGCACACCTTCCTCCAATTGCAGGCCAGGAATGGCACGGTGGAAATAAAGCAGGTCGATGTAGTCGGTGCCAAGTCGCTTCAGGCTTGCTTCGACCGATTGAAAGATCCACTTGCGTGATTGTCCCTGCTGATTTGGCCCGGCAGTGATGCCAGCCGGGAATCCGAATTTGGTCGCCACAACCCAGCGGTCACGGTCAGTGGCGATGGCTTGTCCCACTATCTCCTCGGAACGACCAGCGTGATATATGTCCGCTGTATCGAGGAAGTTGACGCCCTGATCCGCCGCTTTCGCAATGATGCGTTTTGAGGTCGCTTCGTCGGTTTCACCGCCGAACATCATAGCGCCGAGGCAAATTGGCGACACTTGCAGGGCGCTACGACCCAGATATCGATAATCCATTAATTCATTTTCTCCTGAGTCAGTAGGAAACTCATATTTCTTGGTGAGCATTTGATAAGAATATATTACTAAGGTAAATTGATCGGTAGATGGGAAAATCAACATGCTCTTGTGCATAAAATTCACCAATGCCAAAAGAAAATCTAAATGACCTCCAAGCGTTTGTAGTTGTAGCTCATGAACGCAGTTTCACCCGTGCAGCGGCTCAACTGGGTGTGTCTCGCTCTGCATTGAGCCACTCAATGCAGGCCCTTGAAGCGCGCCTTGGCATTCGATTGCTTACGCGCACTACTCGTAGCGTTTCCACCACAGAAGCCGGTTCAAAGCTGTTGAATGCCATAGCTCCTCGACTTGATGAAATCAAGCTGGAACTAGAGGCATTAAGTGAGATGCGAGACAAGCCCGCGGGTACTGTACGCATTACAGCTCATGACCATGCTGTAGCGACGATACTCTGGCCGCGGCTGTTGCCTTTACTTAAAGAGTATTCCGATATCCATATTGAGTTCACAGTGGACTACGGATTGACAGATATATCAGCCCGGCAATTTGATGCAGGTGTACGCTTTGGCGACCAGGTGGATAAAGACATGGTTGCAGTACGTATTGGGCCTGATTTACGCATGGCTGTTGCAGGAGCGCCTGAGTATTTCACCGGACGTTCATTACCAACTACACCTCACGATCTCACAGAGCATCGCGGTATCAACCTGCGTTTGCCTACGCATGGTGGCTTGTATGCCTGGGAATTTGAAAAGGGTGGCCAGCAGATTAACGTTCGTGTTAATGGGCAAACTACGTTCAACAATACTTTCCTGATGCTGCAAGCGGCTCTGGATGGTGTGGGGCTTACTTTTTCACCATTGGATATCGTGCAGCCTCACCTTGATGCAGGACGATTGATACCGGTACTTGAGGATTGGTGGCCCGTGTTTCCTGGTTATCACCTCTATTACACCAGCCGTCACCAGCTTCCTCCAGCTTTGGCATTAGTGATTGAAAAACTGCGCTGGCGTGAATGAGACTGATTTCCTGACCCATTAAATGTGTTGCCCAGTCAGCAGGAATACCCGGGCATCTGTTAAGCGGTTGCTAAAGGGAGATTTAATAGAGTTACAAACGCTTTTTGGTATTCAGCAATAGCTTCATCGCTAGCCCCTATCGCGTTATGAAACGCTAAAGGTTGGTTATATTTCATGCCAACATAGTAAGCACTGGCTTTCATCGGTGTCAGAACATCTTCCATGCTGCTCTTTATTAATCCCTCAGCAGAATAGGTGAATTTACTGGCCCCTGCCGTTGTCACCACCTGCATTTCTTTGCCTTTTAAGGCAGCCGCGTCAGGACCGAATGCCCAGCCATAAGCCCATACTTCATTCAGGTAGGCTTTCAGCATCGGGGTTAAGTTAAACCAGTGGATTGGGAACAGATAAACCACGCGATCGGCTTCTTCTTGTGCTTTTTGTTCAGCAGTGAGATCGAATCCATTGATGTTATTGCCATATAAGGTTTCTAAATTGCGAACAGTCACGCCCGGAACAGTTGCTGCAATTTCTTCCAGTGCTTTGGTAGCTTTGGAACGTTCAGGATAAGGGTGGGAAACGATAACCAGAGTTTTCATCATGTTGTCCTTTTGGTTTTCTAACTAATAAGTTTGCTAGCTAAGATTTATTTTGATGTCTGGCTTACAGAGCCACACCTTCAACCAGATAAGCATGACTTTCGGCAGCCGCATGCCGGTAACCGATAATCGTTTGATATTCCGGTGAATCATGCCAGGCGTGCGCCTGTTCCATATTGTCAAACTGCACGATGACAATTTTGCCCTGAGGCGCATTACCTTCCAGTGACTCTACCTTTCCGCCAGCCACAATGCGCTTGCCGCCAAAGGCTTCAAAGGTTGCAGCAACTTTGGCCTGATAAGGTTTCATGCCTTCAGGATCGGTAATTTTTACATCGATAATGAAATAAACGGGATTCGCCATAATGTTGCCCTTGTTGATTTAATGAGCACATTCTATAGGGGTTAATTATTGAGAAAAACCATGTAATTATATAAAGCCATATAACTAAAAGTTGAAAATAAGGGTGTGGTGATGGAGTCATTAAGTAAGCTAAGCGGCATAATTTCTTTTGTTCACGCAGCGCGTCTGGGTAGCTTTACAGCCGCCGCCCGGTTAATAGATGTGACGCCAGCCGCAGTGAGTAAAAATGTGGCCGCACTGGAGGCATCTCTTGGCGTTCGGTTGATGAATCGCACCACCCGAAGCCTGAGTCTGACCGCCGAAGGCACCTTATTTTTATCTCAGGCTCAATTGGCGTTGGAGTCACTGGAACAAGCAGTAGAGAGCTTGACCACGGCAAAATCAAATCCGGTTGGTCTGGTTCGTATGTCTGTGCCTAATGTGATAGGCCGCAGGTTACTCATGCCTGTATTACCTGATTTACTTGCACTTCATCCGGGTCTGAATGTTGAGCTGGATTTTGATGATCGATTGGTGGATTTTGTTCAGGAAGGGTATGACTTAGTCGTGCGAGGAGGAACAATCCACGATTCATCCATGATTTCACGCTCGCTAGGGCCACTTAAGCTAGGGCTGGTTGCTACACCCGATTATCTGAAAAAGTTTGGTGTTCCAAAGCAACCGGGCGATTTATCGAAGCACAAGCTGATCTCGCGCCGTTTTCTTGGCAGTAAGCTATCCCCGTGGACATTTCATCAACCTGACGGCAAGGTATTTTTGTTTGAACCACGTTCCACAGCAATAACACTGTCTGATCCTGAAGCAATGATACAGGCTGCATTGAGTGGTTTGGGCATTGCAGAAGTTGGTATTTATCTGGCGTGGGAACATTTGCAAAGTGGTGCGTTGAAATTGATCTTGCACGACAGTCATGATCCGGGAGCGTTTGAGCTGATGCTGCAATATCCTCACCGGGCATTACTCGCTCCCCGTGTGAGAGCAACAGCAGATTTCTTATTAGAAGTACTCCGAAATCACGAGGGTCTACGAGTGAATAGCGAGCAACTAAAAAGATATGCCGTTTGATCTGAGTTCAAAATACTATTGGTCTCCGGCTGTTTTCCCCCTGAGAAATCGCTCTGTTTTTCTGAGTAGCATTGACTATGCTTTATTCAGCAGCCGATAAACAAATAGGGTGAATACATGTTATATCGTTCTCTTGGGATCCTGCTCCTGGGGGCTGGTTCAACCCTCTGGAGTTCGTTTGCCTCTGCGCAAGAATCTATGCATGGCATGATGATGCCAATGATGCGTGCGGAGACAATCAAGGCACCGTTGCTGCCACATGGCGCCGTTTTGCAGGAAATAGCTAAGTTAGCGAACCAGAGTAAGCAACCAAATCTCTTCAAGGCGGATGTGACTGCGGCACCCACCGAAACCGAATTTGTCGCCGGAAAAAAGACCACGGTCTGGGCATATAATGGTAGTGTTCCTGGTTCCCTGATCGAAGTGAATGAAGGCGATACGGTCGAGATTCGGTTTATCAATAAACTGAGCCAGCCGACTACCATTCACTGGCATGGTTTACCTATTCCGCCGGAACAGGATGGCAACCCCATGGATCCGGTATTACCGGGTACAGAACATAGTTATCGTTTTACATTACCTGAAGGCAGTGCCGGCACTTACTGGTATCACCCGCATCCGCATGAATATACCGCAGAGCAGGTGTACAAAGGATTGGCCGCACCATTTATTGTCCGGGCGAAAGATGATCCGCTGAAAAATATCCCTGAACGCAATCTGATGATCTCGGATCTCAAATTGAACAGCGATGCCACGATTGCGAATAATGATGGTAACGACTGGATGAATGGCCGCGAAGGCCAGTTTGTGCTGGTTAATGGTCAGTATCAGCCGGTGGTCGAGGTAAAAGGGACTGAACGCTGGCGGATCTGGAATGCGACCAGCGCCCGGTATCTCAATCTCTCACTCGGCGGACGCAAATTTACGTTGGTAGGCACCGATGGCGGCTTACTTGAGAAACCGGTGCGGGATCTGCAAGTACTGTTGCTGGCGCCAGCTGAAAGAGCCGAAATCATTGTTGATGCCACAGGGCAGGAAGGCAATGCCAGTTTAGTCGCAGAACCCTATAACCGGGGCAAAATGGGGCACGTCGCGGCTGAAAAAAGTATCAATATCGCCGCAGTCAGTTTGCTTGCCGGCCAGTCCATCGCCATCCCGGATACATTAAGAAAGATCGATGATCTGGGTGAGGCCAAAGCCACGAAGAAAATGGTATTCAGTGAAGCGATGAGCATGGCCAACGGCCAGCATTCGATGCTATTTCTCATCAATGGCAAATCCTTTGATATGCACCGGGTTGATTTCACCAGCCGTATTCATGAAACGGAACTTTGGGAGATCACAAACAAGTCTGATATGGATCACCCGTTCCATATCCATGGCACACAATTCCAGGTCGTTGAAACTGAGCTCAATGGCATCCGGACGCCAGCGCCGTACAAGGCATGGAAAGACACGGTGAATGCGCGTCCTGGTGAAACCGTCCGCATCAAAATACGGCAGGATTTTCCGGGACTGAGAATGCTGCACTGCCATATTCTGGAACATGAAGTTCAGGGGATGATGGCGATACAGCTGGTGGAATAGAGCGTTAATGATGATGGGCAATCAGGGCAAACGTACCCCACGATTTTTCCTGCCATGTCTGAATAAGGCGGCACGATTATGAAAATTACTCATATCCATCCTGCTTCATCAACACATCCGGCAGCAACCGCTCATGATCACAGCGGACACATGCACGCTTCTGCTAATGAAGAGCAGAAATGGACAGATCCTGTCTGTGGGATGGAAGTTGATAAAGACGCTCCGCTTCAATATCAGTACGAGGGGCAGGTCTATCGTTTTTGCAGTGAGCATTGTCTGCATAAGTTCAAGGCAGAGCCGACCCGTTATTTACATAAGGAAGAAACAGCTATTCCTGACAAGGAAATACCGGCCGAAGCGGGAGTGATGTATACCTGCCCGATGCATCCGGAGATTCGTCAGGATCATCCCGGAAGTTGCCCAAAATGTGGAATGGCGCTGGAACAGGAACAGCCCTCATTGGAAGAAGAGGAAAACCCGGAACTGCGTGATTTTCAGCACCGTTTCTGGTTTACGCTACCACTGACGGTGGTCGTGACATTATTGGCGATGTTTGGTCACCAGGCCGCATTATTCAGCATGCAACTGCAAAGCTGGATTGAATTAGTTCTGTCAGTTCCTGTTGTACTCTGGGCCGGCTGGCCATTCTTTACCCGCTGGGCAAAATCTATTCTGCACCGCAGCCCTAATATGTGGACGCTTATCGGAACGGGGACGGGCACTGCATTTATCTACAGTGTTGTCGCCACCATTATCCCTGAGATTTTTCCTCTTTCTTTTCAGTCGATGGGCCGTGTTGCCGTTTATTTTGAAGCCGCTGATGTCATCATTTCACTGACCTTGCTCGGGCAGGTGATGGAGCTCAAAGCCCGATCTCAAACCTCGGAAGCGATCCGTTTACTGATGGGGCTGGCCCCTAAAACGGCACGCCGGATCAATGCGGATGGTTCGGAGGAAGATGTTCCTTTAACGCATGTTCATGTGGGGGATGTGCTGCGAATTCGTCCCGGTGAAAAAGTGCCGGTAGATGGCGTTATCATTGACGGTTCCAGTACCGTAGATGAATCGATGCTGACCGGCGAGCCTATTCCGGTCAGTAAAAAAGCGGGGGATAAAGTGATTGGCGCAACGATGAATACCACGGGTGCGCTCACCATGCGGTCGGAAAAGGTCGGCTCACAAACGGTATTAGCTCAGATTGTGAATATGGTCGCTCAGGCCCAGCGTTCTAAAGCGCCGATGCAACGGATGGCCGATCGTATCGCCGGTCATTTCGTGATTATCGTTGTGTCGATTGCTGTTTTAACCTTCTTTGGCTGGGGCATCTTTGGCCCGGCCACTGGCTGGGAATTCGGACTGCTGAATGCAGTAGCCGTGCTGATTATTGCCTGCCCTTGTGCGTTGGGATTAGCGACGCCTATGTCGATTATGGTTGCCACCGGTAAAGCCGCCACCAAAGGCGTCTTGTTCCGGGATGCCGCAGCCATTGAAAACTTCCGGAAGGTGGATACGTTAATCGTGGATAAGACAGGCACACTGACCGAAGGGCATCCTGTTTTTGAGCAAGTGATCCCGGTAGCCGGATTTGATGCAGAACAGATCCTGCGTGTTGCCGCCAGCCTGGATCAGGGCAGTGAACATCCACTCGCGCATGCCATTGTTGATGCGGCACGGGTAAAGGGGCTATTGCTCGAGCCGGTGAGTCAGTTTGAAACGATTTCAGGCATTGGCGTTGAAGGCTTGATAGCCGGACAGTCGGTCATGCTGGGCAATACCGCCTTGATGGAACAGGTGGGGGTCAACATTGTAGAGCTGCTCACCGATGCAGAACGACTGCGCACCGAAGGGGCCAGCGTGATGTATCTGGCCATTAACAATAAATTAGCCGGATTACTTGCCGTCAGTGATCCAATAAAAGCATCAACAGCGGAAGCGTTAACTCAGCTTAAGGCTGAAGGGATCACCGTTATCATGGCGACGGGTGACGGAGTAACAACGGCGCTGGCTGTAGGTAAGAAACTCGGGATCGCGGAAGTGCATGGTGAGGTAAAACCGGCAGATAAATTAGCTTTAGTTGAACGACTGCAACAACAGGGACACATCGTTGCGATGGCAGGGGATGGCATTAATGATGCGCCAGCCTTAGCCAAAGCAGATGTGGGGGTTGCGATGGGAACGGGTACCGATGTCGCTATGAGCAGCGCACCGGTCACGCTGGTAAAAGGTGATTTGCGCGGTATCGCTGTTGCCAGAGCACTATCGAATGCCACCATCAGTAACATGAAACAAAATCTGATGTTTGCATTTATCTATAATGCGCTGGGGATCCCACTGGCTGCCGGTGTGCTGTATTCTGCGACCGGGATGCTGCTTTCACCGATGATCGCGGCACTGGCGATGAGTTTAAGTTCAGTTTCTGTTATCACCAATGCATTACGCTTGCGGAATCGTGACATTTGATAGCGAGCTGGTTGCCTTCCATGAGAAGACAACCAGCAAAGGAGTCAGAGTTTTAGGCCGGTTACCCAGAAAGGGCGCAAGATCAGGTTATTACAGCACAGCCGAGATAAAGCTTTGCAATTCCGGCGTCTGCGGTTTACTGAATAGCTCACGGCTGGGGCCGCTTTCCCATACTTTTCCCTGATGCATGAATACAATCCGGTCGCCGACATCACGGGCAAAATTCATTTCATGTGTCACCAGAACCAGCGTCATTCCCTCGGCTTTTAATTGCTCCAGCACCTTCAGTACCTCACCAACCAGTTCCGGATCCAGCGCGGAGGTTATTTCGTCGCAAAGCAGCACTTTCGGGTTCATCGCCAGAGAGCGGGCAATGGCCACACGTTGCTGCTGTCCGCCGGACAGATTCCCCGGAAATTGATCGGCTTTATCGGCCAGACCGACTTTCACCAACATATTCTCTGCGAGTTCACGGCATTCTGAGCGGCTTTTCTTCAATACCAGATGCGGTGCCAGCATGACGTTTTCAGCCACTGTCATATGCGGGAACAGATTAAAGTTCTGGAACACCATGCCGACAGAACGACTTAGTTCCCGCAGATGATTTTCATCATCGGAAACCGCCTGACGATCGACAATAATCGCGCCATCATCAAATTTCTCCAGCCCGTTGATGCAGCGCAACAGCGTGCTTTTTCCAGAGCCGCTGCGACCGATGATCGAGATCACTTCGCCAGCCGCTATCTTCAGTTCGATACCTTTTAATACATGGTGCGAACCGTAATATTTATGAACATTTTCAATGCTTACCAGAGACATTTAATTTTCTCTCCAGAAATTGACTAAACAGCGATAACGGATAGCAGATCATGAAATAGATCAGCGCTACCAATGCAAAAACCTTAAATGGCTGGAACGTAGCGTTGTTCAGCATCGTGCCGGCTTTGGTCAGCTCAACAAAACCAATAATCGAGGTCAGCGCGGTGCCTTTAACCACCTGAACAGAAAAACCGACCGTTGGCGCAATCGCAACCCGCAGTGCCTGCGGCAAAATGACATAGCGCATGGTCTGGAAAAATGAGAGCCCCAGACAACGGGAGGCTTCCCACTGTCCTTTCGGTAGCGATTCAATACAACCACTCCAGATGTCACACAGGAAAGCACTGCTGAATAACACCAGTGCCAGCGTTGCCGCCGTCCATGCACTGACATCAATACCGAGCAGCGACAAACCAAAGAATGCCAGGAACAGCTGCATCAGCAGCGGTGTGCCCTGAAACAGTTCCGTGTAGCCACGAACCAGTAACACCAGCGGTTTACGGCGGGATGTCCGCATGAATGTCAGCAGCAAACCAAACAGTGTTCCGCCGATAAACGCGATCAGCGACAGCAGTAATGTCCAGCGCGCGGCCAGCAGCAGATTCCGGAGAATATCCCAGTCAGTAAATTGCATCATCGTGGCTGACTCCTGAATACATAACCGGCCAACAAACCAAATCCACGGCGCATTAATACCGCCAGAATCAAATAGAGCAGGGCAGTCAGCAAATAAGACTCAAAACTGAGAAAGCTGCGTGACTGAATGAAGTTTGCCGAAAACGTTAATTCCTCAACTGAAATCTGCGATATGACCGAGGAACCCAGCATCACGATAATGCATTGCCCGACCAGTGAACTGTATATGCGCTGGAATGCGGGCGGCAGAACAATACGGGTAAATATCTGGAAGCGGGTTAAGCCCAATGTCCGGCCTGCTTCCCATTGTCCTTTCGGTGTAGCCTCAATACCGGCACGCAATATCTCGGCACTGTAAGCGCCTAAATTGACGGTCATGGCAATCAGCCCGGCCTGCCATGCAGTGAGTTTTACGCCCATCGCCGGTAAGCCAAAAAAGATGAAAAACAGCTGCACAATGAACGGCGTATTACGTATCAGCTCAACATAAATACCGGCCGATAACCGGATTGGTCGTGAACGGCTGGTGCGGGCAGCGGCCCCCAGTGTGCCGAGCAGTATGCCACCGACAGTGGCATACAACGTCAGCTCAAGGGTTACCAGCAATCCTTGTCCAAGCTCAGGTAAATAAGGAACCAGATCGTGAAAGTTCAGTTGGTAACTCATAGTCGCATCCGTTTTAGAGTTCAGCCGGGAGCGGTGCTTTCAGCCAGTTTTCTGAGAATTTATTCAGCGAACCATCGCTGCGGGCGGCAGTGATGAGTTCATTCACTTTCTGCTGCAGGCGGGTTTCACCTTTGTAGATCCCGATGAAACAAGGGGAGTTTTTCAACATGAACTTGGTGGCTGGTTTACGATCCGGCATCCGGGACGCGATTTCAGCAATGACGACGTTACCTGTCGCGATCAAATCGATCTGACCGGAAAGGTAAGCGGACAGGGTGGTGTTGTTATCTTCAAAACGTTTCACCGTCGTGGAGGCCGGTGCGATTTTGCTCAGTTCCATATCTTCCACTGCACCGCGGGTCACACCGATGGTTTTATCCGCCAGCTCATCTGATGTCTTGAGGGCAACTGATTCGGCGCCAAAAACACCCAGGAAGAAAGGGGCATAGGCATTACTGAAATCGATCACTTTTTCACGTTCCGGATTTTTACCCAAGCTGGAAATAACCAGATCGACTTTCTTGGTCTGTAAATAAGGTATGCGGTTTGCACTGGTGACAGGAACCAGCTCAAGTTTGACATTCAGTTTCTGAGCCAGATAACCCGCCATATCGATGTCATAACCATAGGGTTGCATATCGGCACCCACAGAACCGAAAGGCGGGAAATCCTGTGGTACGGCGACTTTCAGAACGCCCTTTTGTTGAATATCATCCAGCTGGTCTGCTTTCGCAACACCCATAACGCTGAGACCTAACAGCAAAACACCCGATAACTGTTTCCATGCATTCATATCCAACCTCACATCCTGAGTTATGCAACTATCATTTCCATTTAAATTAAATTAGAAACCAAAGTTTCTTTTTCTTCTAAAGCAAATACAATACCAACCTGTCTGAAGTCGGGAATGTGGCACCTATTGCTGCATTCTTCGGTTCGAATGGCGCTTTTTATGGTGCGGAATAGTAGTGCAGTACAAAAATGCTTAAGCATAAATGCACCATTTTCAGGCGATTGGATCATTTATGTGCGTGAAACGGTGTGAGACGAAAGATTAAGGAGTGAATATGGAATTAAATAATCCGGATGTTGTTGCAGAGGTCACGGCGATGTTTATGCAGTATGAACAGGCCTTGGTAACGAATGATGTTGCCGCGCTGGATAAATTATTCTGGAACCACCCGAAAACCGTGCGTTATGGCGCCACGGAGAATTTGGTTGGCTATGCGCAGATCCAGGCATTCCGCAGTCAGCGCTCGCCAGCGGGGCTGGCAAGAACGCTGAAAGACACGGTGATCACCAGCTTTGGCTTGGATCTGGCCACGGCGAATACCACCTTCACTCGCGAAAATGAATCTCGGATCGGCCGTCAGAGCCAGACCTGGGTACGGTTTCCGGAAGGGTGGCGGATTGTCGCTGCACATGTCTCCTGGATGAGCTGATAAAGAAATCAAGCATCGTTGCTGGCTTCAACCAGCGCGGTGTTTACCGGTTTTGAATAAATCCGCCCCATGATTAACCCTACTTCAAACAGCAAATGGATTAAAAAACAAATTAACTTATAAGACGACATGCAGATCTGCATGTCGAGAACTAGACCTACCTGCTACATCTGATCATACCCCTCTGAAAAGCGAACCATTAACACAGCAATTCTTCACGTGGAAATCAATAAGCATGAAGTTTTATTCTATATACAAACGTATACCCCTCGTTGTTTTGTGTTGAAGATCACGTTTTTATGAAATTAATTATTAGTGTTAGGTGTTGCATTGGGCTTGGTTGAGCCTTTTTTTTAAAAAAAATCCTATTATTCAATGTGTTATTTTTTTTAAGCTTGTTTGTCACATCAAAACTTCATGCTTTTTCTTTTCGTTGTGAAGTGTTATTGTGAAGTTGTGGCTTGGCTAGAGATTAGTCATGTAATGAAACTTAACAGGTGACGTATGAAAATTGCATTTGGAAGTGACCATGTAGGCTATGAAATGAAATGTGAAATCATGGCCTATTTAGCAGAAAAAGGTATCGAATGTACCGACTTTGGACCTTACACAACGGATCGCGTTGATTATCCTGATTATGCTTTAGCTGTAGCTAATGCTGTGAATCAAGGTGCATTCGAGAAAGGGATTTTGATTTGCGGCACTGGTGTAGGAATTTCAATTGCAGCAAATAAAGTTAATGGTATTCGTGCGGTAGTGTGCAGCGAGCCATACTCAGCTCAGCTTTCGAGACAACATAACAATACGAATGTACTCGCATTTGGAGCAAGAGTTGTAGGCATTGAGCTAGCCAAGATGATAGTTGACTGTTGGTTGGCGGGACAATATGAAGGCGATCGTCATCAAATCCGTGTCAATAAGATTGCTGAAATAGAAAAACTTCAAGATGTAGCAGAAGGTGCTTGTTCATGATTAATATTTGTCCCTCTATGATGTGTGCTGATTTCACTAAGTTACGTGAAGAGATCATCGCTCTTGAAGCTGCTGGTGCAGATTTATTCCATATTGATGTAATGGATGGTCATTTTGTACCAAACTTTGCAATGGGCTTTGAGGATATTAAAGCTATTGCAAAATTGGCAACTATCCCATTCGATTTACATTTAATGGTCAATGAACCAGACCAATATATTGAACGTTTTGCTGCCACAGACGCAAAAATTATCTATGTCCATGTAGAAGCATGTACTCATCTTCACCGGACTATCATGAAAATCAAACAAGCAGGAAAACTGGCTGGAGTTGCTATCAATCCAGGGACACCGTTGACTGTTCTTGATGAAATTATTAATGATATTGATTATGTTTTGATCATGTCAGTTGATCCTGGTTTTGCAGGACAAAGTTTCATCACATCAAGTATCGACAAAGTTCGTCGCCTTAAATCTATGATCACAAAATATAGTCCAAACGTGAAAATAAAGGTTGATGGATCTATCAATAAAGATAATGTTCCACTTCTTTATGCCGCTGGCGCTGAATATTTTGTTGTTGGTACAGCGGGAGTATTCAGAGATGGTTTTGACTATGCCAAAAACATTAATATCTTGAAGAACTCAACGATCTAATAGGACCGCCATGAACTTACTTAATACATTGCAATCTTTTAATGAAAATCTAAATATCGTATCAGTATTAGATGATAAGTTTAAATGTTATGGTTCAGTATTGGATGGGGATGATTTTGCTGATCTAGTTAAATTTTCTTTGGAAAATATTCAGACTCCATCTTCTGGTAATTTATACACGCCAAATTTTCCAGATCTTTATAAGTTTAAAGCAATACAAGATATAAAAAGTAAAGTTTATGGTGAGTTGTCAATTCAGGCCGGTTATGTAACCGGCCATAATCACTCACTAACTGGATTTGAATATCATCAGGGGAGTGAAACGATTGTTGCGATTACTAACCTTGTGTTGATCTTAGGGAAAAAACAAGACTTAGTTGATGATATATATTTGTCAGAAAAAGCTGATGTGTTTTTTGTCAATGCTGGTCAAGCAGTAGAGTTATATAGTACAACGTTGCATTATACGCCATGTAAAACATCCCAAGATCCATTTTTAGCAATAGTAGTATTGCCTGATGGAACTAATTCATTATTGAATGAAAATGACAAACAAAAAACTCTAATCAAGAAAAATAAATGGTTTATTGCTCATGCATCTGAAAAAGATAAAATCAAGAATGGTGCATTCCCAGGGTTGTTGGGGGGGGTAATAACAATTAACATATAATATTATATTTTTTCTGGTAATGATTTTTCGTTCTGCAATAAGTTACACTAATCGCTAAATTTAGTTTGAGAATTAAACATACTACTTATATTTATTGTGAATTATTCTTCACAAGGGGGAACTACATGCAAAATTCGTTTTTTAGTATAATGCAAAGGGTTGGCAGATCATTTATGCTGCCTATTGCATTACTACCTGTAGCTGGATTAATGTTAGGTTTTGGAGCTTCATTTACTAATGCAACTAATATAGCTGCGTATGGTTTAGAAGGCATTCTTGGGAACGGAACTGTGTTGCACTCATTACTTACTGTAATGAAAAGTGCAGGCAGTATTATATTCTCAAATTTGCCTATTCTGTTTGCCGTAGGTGTTGCAATGGGTATGGCAAAGAAAGAGAAGGATGTAGCTGCTATTGCTGCTGCTATTGGTTATTTCATTATGCATGCAACAATCAATGCAATGCTGGATCTAAATGGCCTACTAATCCCAGGAGCCTTGCCTGAAGGTTCTATCGGTTCGACTATCGGTATACAGTCTCTTCAGATGGGTGTATTTGGTGGCGTTATTGTTGGACTGGGTGTTTCAATACTGCATAATAAATTTTATCAAATTGAATTACCTGCAATATTCTCATTTTTCGGGGGCACAAGATTCATCCCAATCATTACCGCAATAAGTTATCTCTTTGTTGGTATTGCCATGTTTTTCATATGGCCTGTTATTCAGCATGGGATCCTGATGCTTGGTGATTTGGTAAACAAATCTGGTTATGCTGGTACGTTTTTATATGGATTTACAGAGCGAGCACTAATTCCTTTTGGACTACACCATGTATTCTATATGCCATTCTGGCAAACAGGTTTAGGTGGTACAGAAATCATTGATGGCGTATCAGTATCTGGTGCTCAGAATATATTTTTTGCCGAATTGGCAAGTCATAACGTTGATCACTTCTCTGTAGAAGCAACACGATTCATGGCCGGTAAATTTCCATTTTATTTATTTGGGATTCCTGGTGCCGCTCTGGCTTTATACCGGACAGCTAAACCTGAAAATAGAAGTAAAGTCTTGGGTTTATTATTATCTGCAACTTTAACTGCTATCCTTACAGGTATCACTGAACCAATTGAGTTTTCATTCTTGTTTGCAGCACCATTATTATATGTTCTCCATTGTTTAATTGCTGGCATGTCATTTATGCTCTGCCATATGTTCAATGTTGGTGTGGGCCAAACATTCTCCGGTAGTTTAATTGATTTCATTCTGTTTGGTGTTTTACAAGGGGAGCATAAAACTAGTTGGCTAAATGCAATTTTTATTGGATTGCCTCTGTTCCCGCTATACTACTTTGCTTTCAGTGGATTAATTAAAAAATTCCAATACAAGACGCCTGGCCGAGAAGATAATGTCGATGATGTCAAGTTGTATACAAGAAAAGATGTCGAAGAAAGAAATAATTCCAAAGAAGAAACATCAGCTTCAATCATTTATGCTTTAGGTGGAAAAAACAATATCAGTGACTTGGACTGTTGTGCTACGAGATTACGAATCACCGTGTCAAATTCAAGTTTAGTTAATGAGCAATCACTGAAGGAAACCGGAGCAAAAGGAGTGATAATTAAAGGCAACGGTGTTCAGGTTATATACGGACCGCATGTCAGTAATATCAAATCCAGATTAGAGGATTATTTGGACTTAGGATTAGACCCAGCTTAATCCATCTGAAGGCAGACTTGTGATCACAGGTCTGCTTTTTTTGATACCTATGGCCACTAAATTTAATATTCATGGATGAATTTAAAGATATACTATCTAACAGATACAAAACTACACATTGAGCAGAAATTTAGATGATAGATACTAATCTCGATGCATTAGCTACAGGCGCGAAAATTCGCATGGCATTGCCAGGGCTCAGTAACACCGAGCGTCAAATTGCTGAATGGCTCTTAGCCAAAGGGAATGTAGAGAGTAAGACCAGCATAAAATCTGTCGCTGAGCAACTTGAGGTTTCAGAACCACTAATAGTCAAATTATCCAAGAAGTTGGGATTTGCTGGATTTCGTGAGTTACGACAAGCGTTAGTCGAATATCTGAGTTCATTGCCAATTGACAGTGAACAAGAAATTGAACCAACTGACAGCGTTGAATCTGTATTGAACAAGGTATTTGCCAATTCAATTCAAGCAATGAAAGAAGCTAGATCCGTTGCCGATCCGATCCTGATAGCAAATGCAGCTCAACTAATTTTTAATGCAAAGAATGTTGTTATCTTCGGTGTTGGAGGTTCTGCTGCTGTTTGCCAGGACTTTGAACATAAACTACTTCGTATTGGTATTCTAAGTAGAGCCTACAGTGATTTCCATATGATGCTTATGGTGTCAAGTCAGCTGGATGAAAATGACGTTATTGTTGTTATATCTCAATCTGGTGATACAAGAGAATTGCTTAAAGCTGTAGAAAACGCAAAACAAAGACACTCACGAGTAATATGCATTACTAATAATGATACATCTGCCTTGGCACAACTAGCTGATTACGCAATATTCAGTCCTGCCAAAGGAGGGATATTACTTGGTCAAAATGCTGTTGCTCGCATAGTACAGCTCAATCTTTTAGATGTTTTATTTATCGCGATCCTATTACAAGATCACGATAAAAATCGTGAAAAGCTCACTCGTGGTTCAAGAGTTGTTCGGCATCTACATGGGAAAGGCAGTGTTGATTAACTATACATCGGCCTCAGACGTTTTTAGAACTAATAGCCCAAATTAGTCATAATTAATGTCGTAATTTAAGCTTCGTTTGGATTTACCTTGTTTTTACGCACCTCAAAATATGCTCATTCGAGCAAATGCCTTTTTCTTTTCATAGCTAGTTTGTGATCTATATCTCAGATATATGCAGATTAGCTAATTTACTTCATCTTTCTTTAATTTGTTTACATTGAACTCTCATATTGTGAAGATACTGCGCTGCCACATAAATGGCTTGCCAAGTTATAAAACCAATATCACTTACTCACTATCCGCACTACACCCTTCTTAAATGCATGAATTGCGCTATTTAATCTAATAAACCCATAAAAAAAGCCCCTTTAGAATCCGCCTTTTGACGTCGGCTCGGTTTCTTTACGGTTTTAATTAAATATGTGAAGTTGATCTCGCGAGATAATTGTCGTTAGTAAACTTTACTGATAGATTTAATTGTGTGAACTTATTGAGTTCCATTGCTGTCTTGTTAAAGGAATTCCAGGACGTCCTAAACGTCAAGTACAACTGAAATGAAACCTCTGGAGATACACCATGCATAAGTTACTGAAAGTTGTTGCTGCTACTACATGTGGCCTAATGCTGTCGAGTGCAGCGCACGCAGCTGATTACGCGGTTATTTTAAAAACACTATCGAATCCTTTCTGGGTTGATATGAAAGCTGGTATTGAACAAGAAGCTAAAACTCTAGGTGTTAGTGTGGATGTATTTGCAACATCATCGGAAGGGGATTTTCAGGCCCAATTACAGCTATTTGAAGATTTGACTAACAAAAACTACAAAGGTATCGCATTTGCACCGTTATCAGCAGCCAATCTTGTTGTACCGGCAGCTAAAGCCTATCAAAAAGGTATCCATTTAGTGAATCTCGATGAAAAAGTAGATATGGATAACCTAGCTAAAGCCAAAGGTAATGTTGAGGCTTTTATTACCACAGATAATGTCGCTGTTGGTGCCCGTGGAGCACAATTTATTGTTGACACATTAGGCGCTACTGGTGGTGATGTTGCCATTATTGAAGGTAAGGCGGGAAATGCTTCAGGTGAAGCAAGAAAAAATGGTGCAACAAGTGTATTTTTAAGTCAGAAATCCGTGAAATTAGTGGCAAGCCAACCTGCTGATTGGGACCGCATCAAGGCTCTTGATGTTGCAACTAACGTGCTCCAACGTAATCCAGATATAAAAGCTTTCTATTGTGCTAATGACACAATGGCTATGGGTGTGGCACAAGCAGTCACAAATGCAGGTAAAAAAGGAAAAATACTTGTAGTTGGTACAGATGGTATCCCTGAGGCTCGTAAAATGGTTTCAGAAGGTTCAATGACTGCTACAGTCGCTCAAAATCCAGCAGAAATTGGTGCAAAGGGATTAGATTTATTAGTCGATTCTGTTAAATCAGGGAAAATTATCCCTCTTGGTTCTGAGCCTAAATTTGAACTTGTTGATTCTGTATTAGTAACTAAATAATCACTTAGTTGTTTATAACTCCTTTATTAAAAATTGAGACGGAATTAATTTCTGTCTCAATTTAAGGCTGGAGACAGGTATGACCAAGCCATATATAAAAATGGAAAAGATTGCTAAATATTTCGGTCCTGTTCAGGCGCTAAAATCAGTCGATTTAGAAATATATAGCCATGAGATACATGCTTTATTGGGTGAAAATGGTGCTGGTAAATCAACCTTGATGAAAATTCTTTCTGGAATCCATGAACCTAGTGCAGGAACAATTAATGTACTTGGTCATGAATATAGCAAGCTGGATCATAAACTTGCTGCTGAATTAGGTATCGGGATTATTTACCAAGAATTAAGCGTTATAGATGAACTTAGTGTTCTAGAAAATATGTTCATTGGAAGGCTGCCAATAAAAAAGGTCTTTGGTATCAACGTCGTTGATTGGAATGAGATGCAAAAAAAAGCTTCTATTATGTTATTACGTGTTGGACTAAAAATAGACCTTAATGAGAAAGTTGCCAATCTTTCTATCAGCCAAAAACAAATGTTAGAAATAGCCAAGACATTAATGTTAAACGCTGAAGTAATTATAATGGACGAACCGACTTCATCACTTACCAACAAAGAAGTTGAATATCTTTTCATGATAATGGATCAGTTAAGAAAAGAAGGTAAATCCATAATTTATATCTCACATAAGCTTAATGAAATACGACGTATATGTGACCGATACACTGTAATGAAAGATGGTAGCAGTGTGTATTCTGGACTTATCGCTGATGTATCAAATGAAGATATTATCAAAATGATGGTGGGTCGTGATATTCAAAATAGGTTTACTGGTTTACGAGGAACTTCACAGGTTAATCAAAAACCAATATTTGAAGTTCAAAATATAACCAGTAAAGATAATAAACGAGTTAAAAATATTTCATTTCAGGTAAATAAAGGTGAAATTCTTGGGTTCGCAGGGTTGGTAGGTTCTGGTCGAACTGAATTCATGAATTGTATTTTTGGAGCTGAACCAAAAAAAACAGGCAAAGTTATATTGAATGGTATTGATATCACCCCAAGCTCTCCTTTGGATGCATTGAAAAAAGGTATGGGATATATAACTGAAAGTCGTCGTGAGAATGGATTCTTTGGCAACTTTTCTATTGCTCAGAATATGGCTATATCGAATAGTTTAAAGTTAGGTGGATTTAAAGGCTCACTCGGACTTTTTGACCATAAAACAGAAAGAAAAATTGCAGAAGAACAAAGAAAGTTATTATCTTTGAAATGTAGTTCAATTGATCAAAACATTAATGAATTATCTGGCGGAAATCAACAAAAGGTAATTATATCTAAATGGTTGTGCTGCGATCCTACGGTGCTAATTTTTGATGAGCCAACGCGAGGTATTGATGTTGGTGCAAAGTCAGAAATCTACAAAGTTATGCGAAAATTAGCGGATGAAGGAAAAACCATTTTAATGGTTTCGTCAGAGTTGCCTGAAATTATGGCTGTATGTGATCGTATTGCTATTTTTTGTGAAGGCTCTTTATCGCAATTAATTGATAACAGTGAAACGGTTACTGAAGAGGAGATAATGAAATGGGCGCTGCCACAAGAATAGAGGTACCAAAAATGAATAAATCTGAATTTAATTTCTCTCAGTTCTGGGATAAATATGGAACATTTTTTATACTAATATTTATTGTCTCTATATTCGGTGCAATATCGAGCGAATATTTTTTGACATCAAATAACATTACACAAATTTTTGTTCAGAGTTCAGTTACAGTTTTAATCGGTATGGGAGAGTTTTTTGCAATCCTTATTGCTGGTATCGATTTATCTGTTGGTGCTGTACTTGCTCTATCAGGAATGGTTACTGCTAAATTAATGTTAGCGGGTATGGATCCTGTGTTAGCAGCACTAATTGGTGGTGTTCTTGTCGGTGGTGCTCTTGGTGCTATAAATGGATGTTTAGTAAACTGGACAGGATTACATCCTTTCATCATTACATTAGGAACTAATGCCATTTTTCGTGGAGCCACATTAGTTATATCAGATGCAAACTCTGTTTATGGATTTTCATTTGACTTCGTAAACTTCTTTGCTAATGATTTTATAGGAATACCGGTTCCGGTTATTTTCTCTATCATTATTGCTTTGTTGCTTTGGTTTGTAACAACCAAAACCCGCTTAGGCAGAAACATTTATGCCTTGGGTGGAAATAAGAATTCAGCTTTTTTCTCTGGTATTGATGTTAAATTTTATACACTAGTTGTTTTCATTATTTCTGGTGTTTGTGCTGGCTTAGCTGGTGTTGTCTCTACTGCTCGTTTGGGAGCCGCCGAACCTCTGGCTGGTATCGGATTTGAAACCTATGCCATTGCTAGTGCAATTATCGGTGGAACAAGTTTTTTTGGTGGTAAAGGACGAATTTTCTCTGTTGTTATCGGGGGCCTCATTATTGGAACAATTAACAATGGGCTCAATATTCTTCAGGTTCAAACATATTATCAGTTGGTTGTTATGGGCGGCTTAATTATTGCTGCGGTTGCATTAGACAGATTAATTAGCAAGTAGAGGTTAAAATGAAAATTTCTCCTTCTTTAATGTGCATGGATTTACTGAAATTTAAAGAACAAATTGAATTTATTGACCAACATGCCGATTATTTTCATATCGATATTATGGATGGTCATTTTGTCCCAAACCTAACTCTGTCTCCATTTTTTGTTCAACAAGTGAAGCGAGTAGCAACAAAACCATTAGATTGTCATTTGATGGTGACAAATCCACAGGATTATATTGAACCTTTGGTTCAGTCTGGAGCAGGATTTATCACTCTTCACCCTGAAACATTATCAGGCCAGGCATTTCGCTTGATAGAAAAAATTCAGAATCTTGGTGTTAAAATTGGTCTGATCCTTAACCCTGAGTCACCAATTGAAATGATTAAGTATTATATTCATAAGGTAGACAAAATAACTGTGATGACTGTTGATCCTGGTTTCGCTGGCCAATCGTTCGTTCCAGAAATGTTAGATAAGATCAAACAGCTTAAAATATATCGTGAGGAAAATAAGTTAAATTATGAAATTGAAATCGATGGTTCATGTAACAAAAACACATATAAACAGTTAATCGAAGCTGGTGCTGATGTGTTTATTGTTGGGTCTTCAGGACTATTCAATAATGCACCTGTTCTGGAAGATGCATGGTCTATTATGAAAGATCAGATTATTGTTGCCAAAAATGAGGCTCATCATGCATAACAAATTGGCTGTTTCAGTCGGTGTTGATATGGGCGCAACCCATATTCGCCTATGTTTATTGGCTTCTAATGGCGACATTATTGAAACAATTAAAGAAAAAACGGCAATAGTTGTTCAAGATGGACTATCAAGCGGGCTTATTAGCTTTATAACCAACCATCTAGTGGAAAAACACGCTCATGTCAGTAGCATCGTTGTTGGATTTCCAGCTTCTGTATCTAACGACAGAAAAACTGTTATATCGACCCCAAACTTGCCGTGTCAGCCAACAGAATTTAATGGTTTGGCTGATAAATTAGAACAGCATTTTGGTTGTAAAGTTGTCTTTGAACGTGATGTAAATTTGCAGCTTTTTTATGACGTAAGTGAACATCAGTTACATCATCGTTTGGTACTAGGATTTTACCTTGGTACAGGTTTTGGCTTTTCAATTTGGGTCAACGGAGCTCCTTTTGTCGGCGCTCACGGCGTTGCAGGTGAATTAGGCCATATTCCCTATGGAGACAGTTCTGTTACATGTGGTTGTGGCAATGTGGGGTGTGTGGAGACCAATTGTTCCGGTGTTGCATTGCGACGTTGGTATGAAAGTAAGGAACGACCATATTCTATAGACCAACTTTTTTCCTGTGCTAAAGACGAACCAGAAATAAAGATGCTTGTTGATAACTGTGCTCGTGCTATTGCTACCGGTATAAATTTATTCGATCCAGATGTAGCCGTTTTGGGAGGAGGGGTAATTGATATGGTAGATTTTCCTCTCGAAGAACTAATTAAAAAAACATCCACTTATTTACGGAAACCATTGCCATATGAAAAAGTAACTTTCATGAAAGCCTCGTCCTCTTCATTTAATGGTGCTATTGGAGGCGCTCGGATGGCTAACAGTATGGTTGTAATAAAATGATTATTGAGGTGATCGTTAACAAATAGCGGTCATCTCATTATTCTATATTAGATATAGCTGCCTTCACTATTGTTAATGAAATTCTTCGCAAGAAAAAATAACTAATTGAAAAGCTCTATCTTGTTTAATTTCTACTGAGATATCCTTTTCTTATTCAAAGTTGGTTTTTTAAAATCAGCATATCTCATAATGTGACTCGCGGTTTTTTACCACTCAAACTACAGTTATGAGCTAAAAAAGTTAAACATCGTTGCTGGCTTCAACCAGCGCGGTGTTTACTGGTTTGGAATAAATTCGCCCCATGATTAACCCTAACTCAAACAGTAAATAGAGCGGAATGCTAAGTAACGTCTGCGAGAGAATATCCGGCGGCGTGAGGATCATACCGACAGTGAATGCCGTGACTACCATATAAGATCGTTTCTGAGCCAGTGATTCCGGGGTCGTGACACCAATCCAGCACAACACCCATACCGCCACGGGTACCTGAAAAGAGGCGCCAAAAGAAAAGAGCATGCCCAGAACGAAATCAAGATAGAAACTGATATCGGTAGAAACCTGAACTCCCACGGGGGCCGTTTCAGTAAAAAACTTGAACATGACCGGGAAAACCAGAAAGTAGGCGAATGCCATGCCGATATAAAACAGCGCACAACTTAAAATGATCAGCGGGAGTATGCGTTGTTTTTCATGGCGAAACAGTGCCGGCGCAATGAAGGCCCAGATCTGGTAAAGCAGATAGGGTAGTGTGACTAAAAATGAGACGAATAGCGTCAATTTCAGTGGTGTTGTGAACGGGGTGGCAACTTGTGTTGCGATCATCTGATTGCCGGCCGGCAAGACACTGAGTAGCGGGTCGGCCAGAAACTGATAAAGGTAATTGGCGAAATAAAACAGCACACCAAACGCCAGACCCAAAACGATCATGGCGTGTATCAGACGACGACGGATCTCGGTCAGGTGTTCAATGAGCGTATAGTGTGTTTCATTCATTTTTATCGCTCCCTGATTTAGTCGAAATCGCACTGAGTTCTGAATTGAGATCACGACGCAATTCATCAATCGGCAATTCCCGTTGTAATTCCTTGCTGGCGGCATCAGCCATGGCGCGTATCTTTTTTATAAATCGGGCTACCTGACGCACCGCGCCAGGCAGTTTCTCCGGACCTAAAACAAGCAGCGCAATGACACAGACCAGCACCATTTCACTGAAGCCGATCTCAAACATAGCTACTCCTTGTCGTTTTCAATCGAGGCAGCAACAGGTTTGCTTCCTGCGACTGCCGGTGATTTGTCGTCCCGCATTGCCGATTTAAAATCACGGATAGCCGTGCCTACATCACCACCGATGCCGCGTAATTTACGGGTGCCGAATAATAAAAAGACAATAACAGCGATTAATAACAGTTCAGTAATTCCAATGTTCATAGAGCGCTCCTTGTGTTTAAAAACAGGCTTGTTGCTATACGGATGTATCAGGTAATTGATAAGGGTGATGTTCCAGCCAGTGCCGGGCTATCTGTTCACGTGTACACACCCAGACATCAGGTAACGACGTGACATAGTCGATAAACCGCATCAGCGAAGCGGCGCGGGCCGGGCGACCGGCTAACCGGCAATGCAATCCGACCGAGAGCATCTTCGGCTGTGTTGCACCTTCCTGATAAAGCACATCAAACGCATCTTTCAGGTAGGTAAAAAACTGGTAGCCGCTGTTAAAGCCTTGCGGTGAGGCAAAGCGCATATCGTTCGTATCCAGGGTATACGGCACGATTAATTGCGGTGTGCCGGTGATATCGCACCAATATGGCAAATCATCGGCATACGAATCGGCGTCATATAAAAAGCCGCCATCACGCACCACGAGTGAATGTGTCTGCGGACTGGTCCGGCCGGTATACCAGCCTAATGGCCGGGAACCCGTCAATTTCGTATGTACTTCAATGGCTTTTTGCATGTCTGCCCACTCATCTTCAACCGAATGGTATTGGTAATTGATCCAGCGATAACCATGACTAGCAATTTCCCAGCCAGCCTTGAGCATGGCGTCAACGGCGTCGGGATTTCGCTCCATCGCCATGCCGACGGCATAGACGGTTAAAGGCAATTTACGCTCGGTAAAAATTCGGTGTAAGCGCCAGAAGCCGGCCCGGCTGCCATATTCATAGAGCGATTCCATGCTCATATGGCGTACACCGGGTAATGGCTGTGCCGCCACCATCTCAGAGAGAAACGACTCGGAGGCCGCATCGCCATGCAGAATATTGTTCTCGGCACCCTCTTCGTAATTGATGACAAACTGCAACGCGATCCGGGCATTACCCGGCCATTTTGCATGCGGTGGATTTTGACCGTAACCCACCATATCCCGTGGATAAAACGACATCAGAGCACCTCCGTTTTCTGTTCCGGGTAGTTATAAGTACAGTGTTTGCTGGTTTTTAAACCCAGATTGATCAAGCCTGCCAGCCAGTGCACACCGACCTGAACACCATCAATCACCGGAATACCCAAGGCATCTTCCAGCGGTTTGCGGAAACGGGTGAAACCGGCACAACCCAGAACCAGACATTCGCTGTTGTCTTTTTCCAGAATCTGCCGTGCTCTTTGTTTGATCAGGTCAAAGTTCTTTTCGATGGCCAGTACCGGCAGATTCAGCGCATGGACACCTTGTAAGGAAGCGTCCAGCCCATAACGACGCGCATTGTTTTCCAGAATGGCAACGGAGCGCTGCATCGGAGTCAGAATGCTGTATCGGGCACTTAACAGCGTGGCGGCCTGCATGGCGGCCTGACCAATGCCCATTACCGGTCCAGAGCAAACCTCTCTTAACGCATCGACGCCGGTATCATCGGCACAGGCCACCAGCCAGCCATCGGCCTGGATCTGTTCCGTTAATTCAAGCAGGGCATGAGAGGCTTTAATGCCATCGGAAAAACCCTCAATACTGGCAACACCGGTATTGGGCTGAGTCACCAGCAATTCGAAACCGGGTGGTGCTATGCGTTCCACCGTTACCCGTAAACCGTTGGTCATCGAAACCGTGGTATTCGGATTAATGATTGCAATCTTAGGCATGTTCCCTCCGGGCCCGACGTTTGGCGATCACGACTAACAAGCACATCGTGAAGCTGATAAGAATGAATGAGAAAAGAGTGGTGACCGTACCCAGCGCATACAGCGCAGGCGTGGTGGCATTGGTGGTCATGCCGTAAATTTCCAGCGGCAAGGTGTTATGGCTGCCGGAGGTCATCAGCGTGCGGGCAAACTCATCATATGAAAGCGTAAAACTGGTCATTGCAATGCCGATAACGCTCGGGAAAATAGACGGCAGCACCACCCAGCGCACGGTTTGCCAGGCACTGGCACCCATATCGAAAGAAGCGGCTTCCAGATTCCGGTTAAAGCGGTTGAAGACGACAAACATCACCAGCACACCAAACGGCAGACACCAGGTCAGTTGCGCACCAAGGGCCGAGCTGTACCATTCTGGGGACAATCCCAGACGATCAAACATCAGGCCGACACCGAGGCTCACCAGAATGGAGGGGGTGATCATGCTGATCAGAACCAGTGCAAACAGGAAGTTGGAACCTTTGAACAGACGGCGGAATGCAAATCCGGCCAGTATCGAGATCACGGTGGAAATCACTGTAACCAGCAGCGCCAGACCGAGCGAACGCTTGAAGGCACCGGCAAAATCACCCACCGCCTGCGCTTCCAGCAGACTGCGGAACCAGGTTAGCGACCAGCCATTCATCGGGAAGGTTAACCCGCCGTTCGGCCCCTGAAACGACAGCAGTCCGATAGTAATCGTGGGGCCGTACAGGAAGAGAACGAACAGACCAAACAGCGCTGTTAAGGTAATGAATTCGATGCGGCGGCCTGAAAAAAATGATGTTTTCATCACAGCTCCTTCTTGATATCAACCATACGGAACAACAGTGCCAGCATCATCAATACGGTGATCAGTAATACGACGGCATTCGCGGCGGCGGCGGGATATTGCAGCAGGCCAATTTCGTTATGGATCAGCACACCAACGGAGGCACTTAAACCGCCACTCATCATTTTTACGGTGATGAAATCGCCCATCACCAGTGTGAGTACAAAGACGGAACCGATGACGATGCCGGTTTTACTTAATGGCACGACAACCTGAAACAGGGTGGTCAGACTGGAGGCGCCGTTGTCATAACTGGCTTCCAGCAAACGGCGATCAATCCGGCTCATGGAGTTAAAGATCGGGATGATCATGAACAATACATTGAGATGGACGAAAGCGAGGATCACGGAGAAATCGCTGTAGAGCAGACCTTCGATCGGTGTATCGATGATCCCGATGCCGAGCAGCCCCTGATTGATCAGACCATTGCGACCTAATAACGGGATCCAGGAAATCATCCGGATAATATTGGACGTAAAAAACGGTACGGTGCATAACAGGAACAGCAGATTCTGGATCGCCTTGTTTCTGATATGAAACGCCAGGTAATAAGCGATAAGAAAGCCAGTCACCAGACAAGTCGCCCAGGTCGTTACGGCATAAAACAGGGTTTTGGCATAGGCTTGCCAGGTGACTTTTGATGTCAGCAAGTACTGATAGTTATCCCAGATAAAATCGGGAATAAGCTCATAAGAGTCATAATCCCAGAAACTCACTGTCACTATCACACCGACCGGAAACACCAGAAAAGCCAGCATGATGAGAAAAAGCGGGCTTGCCTGCCAATAACTGGGATTTATAGTCTGTCCGGGTGGAGTACTCATAAATTCAATCCTTTAAATTGGTATAAAAGCTCCGCAACCTGCATTGCGGAGCGTGATCCATCAGGAAGCGATAAACTCGTTCCACTTGCGAACCATGTATTTGTTTTCTTCCATCACCGAGTTCCAGCAGGCCACTTTACCCATACGATCCTGATAGGAACCGCCATCACGAATTGCACCGGCTTTCTCCATCACTTTGCCTTGCGTGCTCAGAATGTCAGTCTTGGCGGCTTTACCTTCCATCCAGAAATCCCATTCCTCTGTGCTCATATGCTGGCGGGACGTTTCCGGTGCGGCGGTGTAATAACCCTGACGCATCAGGTAGGCACCGACCCAGCCGGAGAGATACCAGTCGATATATTCATAGGCAGCTTCTAGTTCCAGACCGGACAAGTGGCTGGCGATACCTAAGCCACCGCCCCAGGCGCGGTAACCTTCTTTCAGTGGCTGATAGACACAAGGAATGCCTTTGGAACGAACAGCGGCAACAGCCGGTGACCACATAGACTGGATCACCACTTCACCGGAAGACATCAGGTTCACGGATTCATCAAAGGTTTTCCAGAAAGCGCGGAACTGACCGTCTTTCTTCGCCTGCATCAGAAAATCGATGGTTTTGTCGATTTCCTCGCGGGTCATGTTGCCCTTGTCGCCATATTTCACGATGCCCATGGCTTCACAAATCATCGCGGCATCCATAATGCCGATCGACGGAATATTCAGAATGGAAGTTTTGCCTTTAAACGCCGGGTCCATAATGTCTGCCCAACTGGTGATCGGTCGACCAGCCAGATCAGGACGAATGCCCAGGGTATCGGCGTTATAAATGGTCGGAACCAGCGTCATAAAATCAGTCTGTTTACCGGCAAACTTTTTAGCACCGGGACCATCCACAAAGCCGACTGAGAACGGGGTGGTGCCTTGTGCCGACATCTGACTTCCCGGCAGATTACCGGTGGTGAACAGCGGGGAAATCTTGTCAAAGAAACGAAGTTTACGAACATCAATTGGTTGCAAGGCACCGCTTGGGAAAACCTTTTTACAGATCCAGTATTCGATATCTGCCAGATCGTAAGATTTAGGCTGTGTCACCGCGCGCTGCGTCACCGCATCACTGTCCAGCGCTGTCATTTCCAGATTGATACCCAGATCTTCTTTGCACTTCCGGGCGATATCATTGAGGTTAGATACCCCTGTACCGAACTGACGCAAGGTGACGTTTTTAATGTTCTGTTTCCAGATCATCGGAAAACCACTAAATGGTGCTGATGCCACTGCTGCGACAGATAAAACAGCAGTATTTTTCAAAAACTGACGGCGTGTCAGACCAGGTTTTTTATCTACAGTCATAGGATCCCTCCAATGGGTCAGATCAGTGAGTGAACAGATTGAGTGCGGCTGGGTTTACATGCAGATGTACCGGCTTACCGGGATACAGCGTCGACAAAGACGTTTCATTGTCCCGGCAAAGCACAGTAATGGGCTGGGAGTCAGCTAACTGGCAATGAACCAGTGAGTGATTGCCCTGAAACTCAACATCCATGACTGCTGCCTGGATGGTGTTGTTTTTAGGCTCATCAACAATATCAATGCGATCAAAGCGGACTGAAAAAGCCGTTTCCGCTGCGGTGCCAGTCAGGGCGTTATCGATAAAGGTTTTATCCAGTGCGATGGTGCCCTTGATGATGTTATGGCCACCGATGAAATTGGCGACAAACGGATTTGCCGGTTTATTGAAAATGGCCTGTGGTGAGCCTACCTGCTGCAATTCACCCTTGCTCATCACCACGATAGTGTCGGCCAATGCAAATGCTTCATCCTGCGAATGGGTGACGTGGATAAAGGTAATGCCCATTTCATGCTGGATCCGTTTTAACTCTTTACGCATCTGAATGCGCAGGAAGGGGTCTAAGGCTGACAGCGGTTCATCAAGCAAAACGACTTCAGGCTTGCGGATCAACGCACGGGCCAGCGCGATGCGTTGCTGTTGTCCGCCGGAAAGCTGCTCCGGATAAGCATTGGCGTAATCGGTCATATTGACCTTGGCGAGTAATTCGTGCGCCTGTTCGAGTCGTGCTGATTTGTTGATGCCGGCCACTTTGAGCGGATAAGCCACGTTATCCAGACAGGTCATGTGCGGGAACAATGCATAGTTCTGAAACATCAGCGCGGTGCCACGTTCGGCAGGGCTGTGATTGGTCACATTGCGGTTATCAAGTAAGACATCACCTTCGGTGACGGACTCATGGCCGGCAATCATGCGAAGTAATGTGCTTTTTCCGCAACCGCTGGGTCCAAGCAAACAACAATAGCTTCCTTTAGGAATACGCAGGTTTATCTGGCTAACCGCCAATTGGCCATTGGGATAGCGTTTTGACACTGCGATTAATTCGACTGCTGGTTTAGTTGCCACCATTATTTCATTCCATTGTTAACAATCTTTGTTATCAATGTAAGCAATCGATATGCCATGTTTGATTTTTTATCTGAAACTATTGTTCCACAAGGCTATTCACATGTTACTTTAGATAATATGATCTTCCGTAAAGCCGTTAAAATAGCCAAAACAGTGCAAATGGAGATCAAAGTAGTGCAAACAATATCTTCATTGACGTGATAACAAAGCTAAACAATAATTGTCAGCAATATGTGGTTTTGAGGTGTAGTAAATGCAAGAAGATGAGCAGTCCGATGTCGATAAGGTCTGTGACGCGATCTATCAGGCTATTCTTGAACGACGCTTAGAGCCCAATACTCGTCTTGTTGAAACCAAACTGGCTTCAGCGTTAGGCACCAGCCGTCCTGTGGTCAGACAAGCATTACTGTTAATGGCGCAGCGCAAGCTGGTGGAAATCAAGCCAAATAAAGGCGCCGAAGTCGCTGAACCGACCGAAAAACAAGCCAGAGAAGTGTTTCAGTCCCGTAAGCTGATTGAAAAAGAAGTGGTTGCACTTGCTTGTCAGAATATAAAGGAAACGGATTTACTGAAACTGCGGAACCATCTGAAGTTAGAAAGTGAAGCGCGTCTTACCCATGACAGACATGCGTTAATCCGAGCGACCGGTGAATTTCATATTATGCTGGCGGAAATAGCGGGTAATCAGCTTTACCTCGATTTCCTGAGACAACTGATTGCACTGAGTTCGCTGACGCTGGAAAAATACCAGTCAGAACAAGTGCATCATTGTGATGAAAGCCATCATTCTCAGTTAGTCGATTTGATTGCCAACAAGCAACAATCGGAAGCCCAGACGCTGATGCTGGAACATCTGAATGATATTGAAGCCGAGCTGGTTTTTGAGCGTCCGGTTAAGGAAACCGATTTAGAAGCGGTGTTTCAGGCGATCCGCAAACCGTTATAATTATTTCAATTATTGATGAGAGAAGCCCGATATGCCGCGCTCGGAACTTGCACAACGGATTTACCTGCAGCTGGAACAGATGGGGCCGAAAGAGCGGCAACTCGCCGAATTTCTGCTGACGCATGAGGCGGAACTGGCTATTTATTCCAGTGCAGATATGGCCCGTCTGGCGCGAGTATCCAAACCGGTGGTGAGCCGTTTCTTTAAACGCCTGGGTTACGACAGCTTCGCTGAAGTCCGGCAGGATCTGCGTAAGGTGCAGACGTCAGGTTCGCCATTGCTGGCAGATCAGCAGCCCTCCGATATCGGCACGTTATTAGCCAATCATCAGGCGCAGGAAGCGAGAAACTGGCAGCAGACATTGACGGATTTGCAGCGTTTACCACTGGATGTTATTGCAGACACGATGTGCTCCGCCCGACAGATCAAGGTGATCGGTTTTCGTAATAGCTACCCGGTCGCACTGCACTGGCGCCAGCAGCTACTGCAACTGCGTACCTGTGTTGATCTCGTGCCACAGCCGGGGCAAACACTGGCGGAAGAACTGAGTCAGCTTAACGAACAGGATCTGGTGATTATGGTGGCCATGCGTCGCCGACCGGTGAATGTGAAACGGATAATGCAGTGGCTGGGTAAATCACCGGCGACGTGTTTGTTGATCACCGATCCATCCGGATTAGAGCATGCCACGCATGCGGACTGGACACTGACCTGTCATCAAATCAGCCCCGGTGGATTTGCCAGTTATGCCAGTGCGATGGCGGTGGTCAGTCTGATGTCGAATCTCTGTCAGCAGAAACTCTCCGATGACAGCCGGGTGCAGGCGATTGACGATCTGTTTGATCTGATGGACGAACTGGAACCCTCTCTGGGGGGGTAGTTCCTGAATTAACGGAAAAATAAAAACTTCTGCGTGAGTCGTTTTCCTGGTTACGCAGATTTTTTATACCCTAAAAAGAAATAATAGTTCCATTATATTTACTAAAAGAAACAATGGTTGTTTAATGGCTATATTGCAGTTCGGATTGGAGTGATGAACTTGACTGATTTTTCTGTTTACTGCCCGCATGGGCCACATAATTTCAGAGTCGCAACGGAAGGACCGCTGAGCGATCTGCGTCTGGTTTACAAAGATCTCTATCATGTGGCGGGATATCCGACTGGGGCAGGCAATCCGACCTGGCTGAACACCCATGAACCAGCGGCTGCAACCTCACCGGTGCTGCTCAAATTAATGAATGCCGGTATGCAAATTATTGGCCGGGTACAGACCGATGAACTGGCGTATAGCCTCAATGGTTGCAACATCCATTACGGTACGCCGGTTAATCCTGCTGCCCCGGATCGTTTACCGGGCGGTTCTTCCAGTGGCAGCGCCGTTGCGGTGGCACGTGGCGATGCAGATGTCGGCTTGGGCACGGATACCGGCGGCTCGATCCGCGTTCCGGCCTGTTACAACGGCCTGTTTGGCATTCGTCCGACACACGGTCGTTTATCGTCGGAACATATGGTGCCGCTGGCGCCGCGATTTGATACGCCCGGCTGGCTGTGTCGTGATGCGGCAACGCTGGAACGGGTAGGGGCACAGTTATTCGGTGCAACGCCGGTCAAAACGGAACGGGTCGATTTGCTCTGGGCCACTTCGCTGTTTGATTTGTTGCCGGAAGATCTGTGCACCGCCATTGTGCCGATCAAACAACAGTTAGCGGCGTGTGTTGCTTCTCTGCATGAATGGGATTTTGCTCCGGCCCGCTTGAGTGAACTGAATAATACCTTTCGCACCCTGCAGGGGCGCGAAGTCGCGCGTACGCATTCCGCGTGGGTATCACAGCATCCGGATGCGTTCGCGGCGGATATCGCGGAACGTTTTCAGTGGGCCAGCCAGTTAACGGCAGAAGACGAAGCGTTGGCTGAGGAAACTTGTCAGCAATGGAAAGCTGAAATCATCGCAAGACTGGAAACCGCCTGTCTGGTTATTCCGACTACGCCTGATCTGGCGCCATTACGTAGCGCCAGCGATGCCGATCTGGCTGATTTTCGCATGAAACTGCTGGGGTTAACGGCACTGGCCGGTCTGGCCGGACTTCCACAGGTACATCTGCCGTTAGTGAAAGTCGCTGGCGTTCCTTTTGGTTTTTCCATTATCGGCAAACCCGGCAGCGACATGCAGTTACTGGCATTAGTGCGGCTGTTCAGCGATGTCATCGGTGAGGAAAAACCAGATGAAGCAAAATGAGATGAAGCAACTCGCTTTTACCGCCTCTCATTTTCAGGCTTCCGAAGCCGGTATGCAGATCCTGCAAAATGGCGGCACCGCGATTGAGGCAATGGTGGCAGCGGCGGCTGCCATCGCTGTAGCTTATCCGCATATGAACAGTCTGGGCGGCGATGGTTTCTGGCTGATCCATGAACCAGGCGAGCAGCCTGTCGCCATTAATGCGGCGGGAGTGAGTGCGGCTCAGGCTTCTGCGGCATGGTATCAGGAGCGTGGTTATGTGCAGATCCCATCCCGTGGCAGTGCGGCAGCATTAACCGTGGCGGGTACCGTCAGCGGCTGGCAACTGGCGCTGGAAATCAGTGCAAAATGGCAGTCCGGAATCGGGCTGGAGAACATTCTGCATTCCGCTATGCACCTCGCTCGCAATGGCATCACTGTGACCGAAAGTCTGGCTGCTGCCAGTCGTAAAACCGTGCATGAACTCAGTCAGGTCGAAGGGTTCGGTGAGCGTTATCTGCCAAACGGCGATGTACTCAACGTGGGTGAAACATTACGCAATGAGCCGCTGGCTGATCTGCTGCAACATCTGAGTGTGGCTGGTCTGGATGATTTTTATCGCGGGAAAACCGCCGATTGCATCGCTGCGGCATTTGCGAAAACCGGCTCGCCACTGACGCTTGCTGATCTTGCTGCTTACCGCGCCCGGCAGGTGGAACCTTTATCGGTCACGACCAGTAAAGGTACTTTTTATAACCTGCCGTTGCCGACGCAGGGCATTGCGTCACTGCTGATTTTGGCACTGTTTGATCGCTGTTTTGATCCGTCACTGGATGACAGCACGCAATTGCATTTGCTGGTGGAAGCGACCAAGCAGGCTTTCCGTGTGCGCAATGCGGAAGCACAGGATGCCTCGGTGGCGACCAGAGACATCGGTCGCTGGTTACAGGAACCGGCGTTGCAAAAATTGGCCGCCGGGATTGACCTGAAGCAGGCGGCACCATGGCCAAATCCGGCCATTCCGGGCGATACCATCTGGATGGCAGCGCGGGATAAAGATGGCCGGATGGTGAGCTTTATCCAGAGTATCTACTGGGAATTCGGCTCCGGTCTGGTGATTCCTGAGCTGGGTCTGTTGTGGAATAACCGCGGTGTCAGTTTCAGTCTGGAAAGCGGTGCCACCAATGAACTGAAGGGCAATATTCAGCCATTTCACACGCTCAATCCGGCACTGGCACATCTCAATGATGGCCGGGTTCTGGCTTACGGCACCATGGGCGGTGAAGGACAACCGCAAACTCAGGCCGCGATCATCTGGCGTCATCTCTATCAGCAGCAATCACTCCGTGACGCCGTTGCTGCACCCCGCTGGCTGCTGGGCAGGACCTGGGGTGATAACAGTCATAACCTGAAAATCGAAGCGGATATGCCAGAACATATTCTTACTTCACTGCAGCAACGGGGACATGAAATACAACCGATCCCAGCCTGCTCAGAATTGATGGGACATGCCGGGGCGATTTCAGCAACCGAACAGGGCGTGGTTGATCTGGCAACAGATCCCCGTTCTGACGGCGCGGCGCTGACCGATTTTTTTAGTGCTTCGCTTACCGAATCTTTTAATTAATTTTTCCGGAGAATTTACGTGGAACTTATTCAATCTGTAGCCCCGATCCTGTTGGCGCTGGTGATGACAGGTGTCGTTGCCGGTATTCTGGCCGGGTTGCTGGGAGTGGGCGGTGGTATCGTCATGGTGCCGGTACTTTATTTTATCTTTCAGAGTTTTGAGGTTGCGCCGCAGCATGCCATTTTGCTGGCAACGGGTACTTCTCTGGCGGCGATGATCCCGACTTCCATCATGTCTATTCGTTCGCAAAAGAAACGCGGTAACGTGGATACGGATTTACTCAAGCGCTGGGGGATATTCCTGTTGATTGGGGTATTGGCCGGCGCAGCACTGGCTACCCACTTTGGTGGGGTCTGGCTGACCGCGATGTTTGGTAGTCTTGCCATGCTGGTTTCACTGAATATGTTATTCCGCGCCAAAGCCAAACCCTTCGCCACAGAACTGCCCGGCAAGGCCGTACAGTCATTCATTGCCATGGTGATCGGGTCGGTTTCCGTCATGATTGGTATCGGCGGCGGCACGCTGAGTGTGCCTATTCTGACCAGCTGTAATTATCCGCCTCATCGTGCTGTCGGTACCTCCTCTGCGATCGGTTTACTTATCTCCGTGCCGGGCGCCATCACCATGCTGGTGACAGGAACAACTCCCGCCGACGCACCATTCGGCACGATTGGTCTGGTCAATCTGCTTGGTTTTGCCTGCATAGTGCCGATGTCAGTGGTGTTTGCGCCTGTCGGTGTGCGTTTAGGTCAGAAATTAAACCCTGTTCGTTTAAAACAAGTTTTTGCGGTGGCATTAGCGTTTACCGGTGCCCGTATGCTGTTTTCGGTGCTGTAAGAGGAATCCGACCATGTTAGATATTCAGGCTTTTGATCAAATTAATCCTCCTGCCCGTCTGTTGATGGGGCCCGGTCCGATCAACGCTGATCCGCGTGTTTTACGCGCTATGTCGTCACAACTGATTGGTCAGTATGATCCGGCTATGACCGAATACATGAACCAGACCATGGCGTTGTACCGGGCGTTATATAAAACCAGTAATGAATGGACCTTCCTGATCGATGGCACCTCACGCGCCGGGATTGAAGCCATGCTGGTATCGGCAATCCGTCCCGGTGACAAGGTGCTGGTACCGGTCTTCGGTCGTTTTGGTGATCTGCTCTGTGAAATTGCCCGTCGCTGTCGCGCCGAAGTGCATATCATCTCGGTACCATGGGGCGAAGTGTTTGATCCGCAAATGGTGGAAGATGCCATCATCGCGATCAAACCGCGGGCATTACTCACCGTTCAGGGCGATACCTCGACCACCATGCTGCAACCGCTGGCGGAACTCGGCGAGATCTGCCGTCGTCATGACGTTCTGTTTTATACCGACGCGACCGCTTCCTTCGGTGGCAACCCGATGGAAGTAGATGCCTGGGGACTGGATGCCGTTTCTGCCGGATTACAAAAATGTCTCGGCGGCCCGTCAGGCAGCTCGCCGGTTACGCTCAGTGATCGTTTTGCCGATGTAGTCAGAAAACGCAAACACGTCGAGCAGGGGATCCGTAATGCCAATCATCAGGATGGCGATGATGAGATCATCTATTCCAACTATTTCGACCTCGGCATGATCATGGATTACTGGGGGCCGGAACGGCTGAATCATCATACTGAAGCGACCAGTATGTTATTCGGTGCCCGTGAATGTGCCCGCATTATTCTTCAGGAAGGCATCGATACCTGTATTGCCCGTCATAAGCTGCACGGTGATGCACTGCTGGCCGGCATTCAGGGCATGGGATTAAAACCATTTGGCAACCTGAAACACAAAATGAATAACGTATTAGGCGTTTATATTCCTGAAAATGTGCACGGCGAACAGATCCGTCAAACCTTGCTCAACGATTTTGGTATCGAGATCGGCACCTCGTTTGGCCCGTTGCACGGCAAAATCTGGCGCATTGGCACCATGGGTTACAACGCGCGTAAAGATACCGTACTGACGACGCTTTCTGCGCTGGAAGCGGTATTAAACCGTTTCGGTTTCAAAACAGTTCAGGGCGCAGCCTTGCAATCGGCATGGAATGTTTATGCTTCTGCGGAGGTCTGATATGCAGGAAGGCATCCGTATTTTTGAACGTTGCAATGAACTGGCACTTCTCAGTGAAGATACAGACGCGTTAACGCGTGTCTATCTTTCCGCACAACATCAGCAAGCCAACCAGCTTGCAGGTACGTGGATGCGCGATGCCGGAATGCATGTCTGGCAGGATGCCGTTGGCAATATTTGCGGGCGGTATGAGGGTACGGAACCTGAGGCCCCCGCTTTATTGCTCGGTTCACATCTGGATACCGTGCGGAATGCCGGAAAATACGATGGCATGCTGGGCGTCATTACGGCAATTGAACTGGTATCCCGGTTACATCAGCAAAACAAGCGGTTTCCTTTCGCCATCGAAGTGGTCGGTTTTGGTGACGAAGAAGGGGTCCGGTTCGGTGTTACCTTGTTGGGCAGCCGAGGGTTGGCCGGAAGCTGGGGCGATAACTGGCTGGATAAACAAGACAGCAATGGCATTTCTCTCGCTCAGGCTTTATGTGATTTTGGTCTGGCACCGGAACAAATTCATCAGGCAAAAAGAAAATCATCAGATTTCATTGGTTATCTGGAATTACACATTGAACAAGGCCCGTTACTTGAATCAACGGATCTTGCGCTGGGTGTCGTCACCGCGATCAATGGTGCGAAAAGACTGAATTTTTCGTTTAAAGGCATGGCCGGACACGCCGGAACCGTACCGATGTCATTACGGCAGGATGCGCTGGTGGGTACCAGTGAGCTGATTCTGGCTGCAGAATCCATTGCGAAAGAGTTTGATGTGGTCGCCACTGTTGGGAAAATCGCGTGTCACCCCGGCGCGGTGAATGTCATTCCGTCGGACGTGTCATTCAGTCTGGATATCCGCGCACCAGATAATCAGCAACGTGATGTCGCTCTTTTTGAGATAACGAAAGCAGCAAAAGAAATTGCTACCCGACGACAATTAGAGCTCAGTTATGACTGTTTTTACAGTTCGGATGCCACACCATGCTCGGGCTTCCTGCAAGAAAAACTGACAAATGCAGTGACAAATGTGCAAGGCCGGAGTATGAGTCTCGCCAGTGGTGCCGGACATGATGCCATTGCCATCGCGGCGTTATGTGAAGTCGGCATGCTCTTTATGCGTTGCAAGGGCGGTATCAGTCATAATCCCGCCGAGTCAGTTCAGGTTGCCGATATTGATCTGGCACTTCAGGCTCTGGAACATGTGCTGGCGAACATAAATCTTCCAAAAACCAAAAACATGCTTGGCTAAATCATCACCGGTTGCTTTAATTAACGACAGCAGGAAATTCCGGATTTCACTGATGCATAAGGTGCGATGGTCATGCTATGAAAGCAACTCCTCATGTCCCACCCTATAATTTCACCGACTTACTGCTGGATGCGGTTTGCGTCGTTGATCGTGACGGCTATTTTCTGTTTGTCAGTGCTGCCAGTGAAAAGATTTTTGGCTATAAACCGGATGAAATGATTGGCAAGCCCATGATTGATTTCGTTTATCCGGGCGATCGGGATAGAACCCTGAATGCAGTCACTGAAATTCTTAATGGTGAACATAAGCCGCATTTTGAAAATCGTTATGTGCGTAAAGATGGCAAAATAGTTCATATCATGTGGTCTGCCCGCTGGTCTGAATCTGAACAGGTGAGGGTCGCCGTCGCGCGTGATGTCACCGAGCGGAAACGTTCCGAATCAATGCAGGCAGCCGTTTATGCCATATCAGAAGCTGCCAATTCGCCCGGTAATCTGAACGCCTTATTTCAGCGTATTCACGCGGTTGTGGATGATCTGCTGCTGGCGACTAATTTTATGGTCGGGCTTTATGATGCCGAAAAAAACGAGCTGAGCTTTCCTTATTGCGCGCATCCATACAATGATACATCACCATCAAACCGGGTGCCGGAAATCATCGTAAAACAGGTTATTCATACCGGTCGATCCT
Organism: Tolumonas auensis DSM 9187; assembly: GCF_000023065.1. NCBI lineage: Bacteria > Pseudomonadati > Pseudomonadota > Gammaproteobacteria > Aeromonadales > Aeromonadaceae > Tolumonas > Tolumonas auensis. The sequence goes on along the minus strand of NC_012691.1, from coordinate 2,136,593 downwards.
TGCTATTAACCCCTGAAACTATCGCTGCGGTTTTTCCCGCATTAGTCTTTGAAGCGGGTCCTAAAACATTGAACTGGTTGATCGCACCCATCAAATCAACAAATGGGATGATTGGTGCACTGCTCGTGATGAGTTCTGATAACAACATGCGTTTTACAGAACAAGACAGGGAATTACTGCAATTTGTATCCATCCAGGTTGCTGCCGCTATCGAACGCAAGCGCATGCTCTCCCGGTTAGAATATATGGCGCAGTTCGATCAGTTAACACATCTTCCAAACCGCACACTTTTTCTGGATCGTCTTCAGAACGCGTTAATCATCGCCCGCCGGGAACAAAAAATGCTGGCGGTTTTTTATCTGGATCTGGATAAATTCAAGCAGGTCAATGACACATTTGGTCATGCGACAGGGGATCAGTTGTTGTATGCGGTATCACACCGCCTGTCTCTCTGTGTTCGTGAATCAGATACGGTCGGGCGTATCGGCGGGGATGAATTTGTCATTCTGGCCAATCATATCAAGCATACGGGTGACGTAGACGTCATCAAAAACAAAATCAGAGCCGCATTATCTCAGCCGTATAATCTGGAAAAGGCTCAATTACAGATCTTCCCCAGTATTGGCTGTGCTATTTATCCGGATCATGGCGAAAACGAAAGTGAGCTGATTCATTATGCTGACTGTGCAATGTATCAGGCCAAAAAAGAACAAATGTCACTGTCCGTAACGTCAAACCCATAACACCGCTCAGCCATATTGCATGAAATGATCGCAATTTCTGGCTGTTATTTCCGAAAGGGAATATTGACCAGCGTCATTAATATCTATTTTAGATGTATCTTTATTGGCTTTTTAAGATTCAATTAAGTGTTCAGGTCTAGCATTCAATCAGACGTTAGATGTTAGCCGGAGCAGTTATGAAGCCTGTCAATGCGCCTTACCAGTTATCGCTGGCTAAAAGCAGTCATCAATATTCACACTTGCAACAATTTATACAGGATCAATATTTCCGCGAATTTAATGCGACGATCCCACATTTCTTACCGGTCTTGCTTGGACTTTACCGGGCTGACGGTCAGCTGGTCAGTGCTTGCGGATTAAATCCGGCACATCTGAACAATCTTTATTTAGAGCACTATCTGGATGCACCGGTTGAGCAAGTAGTCGCGAATCAACACGGCATCGTTATGGAGCGGACTCAGATAATCGAGATCGGTAATTTTGCCGCTGTTGAAGCGGGTGCCTCGCGGATCATGTTTGCCGCACTGTGCCTGTTACTCAGAAAGAGTCATCTGGACTATGTGGCGTTTACCGGCACGAACAAGATCCGCAATATCTTTCAGCGTCTGCATCTTAATCCGGTGGAACTGTCTCCGGCTTTACCTGAGCGGCTGGGGGAGGATGCCGATGCCTGGGGAGAATATTACCGTAATCATCCGCTTGTCATGATTGGTGATGTGAACGCTGGTTATCAGACACTGTGTGAAAACAGTCTTTTATTCTCCTTGTTCGACGCTATGCCTTCTTTGTTTTCTGAAACAGTGAGGACATCTGCATGAACTTGTTTGAACAAATCAGCCGGATCGCCGCTGAAGATCCGAATCGTCCGGCTTTATATGATAGCCACCGAACGCTCACCTATGCCGCACTTGAGCATGAAATCCGCCAATTATCTGATCAACTGAAAGATCTGAAAATATCCCGCCTGGCCCTGCAGATAGATAACGGTATTGATTGGGCATTAGTTGATCTCGCCTGTATGTTTTCCGGTGTCGTCGTTATTCCTGTTCCCTTGTTTTTTAGTGAGGAACAACAAAACTGGCTACTGGAAACGAGCGGTGCCGATGCGCTGGTTGGTCCGTCAAAAGCAGGCTGGTTATCATCACAATTAGCCTCTTTACCATTGCAACGCTGCCAGCCGGCAGAAGTGCCATCCATTCCTGAAGGCACTGCAAAAATTACCTATACATCAGGTACAACCGGGCATCCCAAAGGGGTTTGCCTGAGTTTCAGTCATCTGATGAATGTTTGTCAGTCAATTACAGAGCGCATCAGCTCTGCTGAGATCAGACAGCATCTCACCTTACTGCCGTTATCTACGTTGCTGGAGAATATAACCGGGCTGTATGTGCCTTTACTGACAGGCGCCAGTAGCCGTATCCCTTCTCTTGCCGAGGTGGGGCTGACCGGTTCCAGTCAGTTTTCACCACCGGTTTTTGCTCAGGCACTAAAGACATGGCAGCCGCATAGTCTGGTGCTGGTGCCCGAATTACTCAGAATGCTGGTTGCTATGTGCAGTGCTGACAATTCACTGGCATCCAGTTTACGTTTTGTTGCCGTGGGTGGCGGGAAAGTAGCGGCGGATTTAATTCATACAGCACGTCAGTCGGGCTTACCTGTTTATGAAGGTTATGGTCTTTCTGAATGTGGATCTGTAGTCGCATTGAATTCGCCTGACCATGATCTGCCCGGCGCAGTGGGATTACCGCTTCGTCATTGCAAGGTTGTCATCAGTAAAGATGGTGAGGTCTTGGTAAATGGTGCCGCTATGCTCGGCTATCTCGGCGAATCATCCTCTCATGAGCAGATAGCCACTGGCGATTTAGGCCATATAGACGAGCAGGGCTTTTTGCATATTACCGGACGCAAGAAAAATGTGCAGATCACCGCATTCGGACGCAATTTCTCGCCGGAATGGATAGAAGCCGAGGCGCAGATTTACCCGTCAATAACCCGCATTGTCGTATTCGGTGATGCCTTGCCAGCCAATATTGCCATCGTACAAACAACCTCCGGACAGGAAAAACAACTGTCCGCGCACATTGCTCATCTCAATACCCATTTACCCGACTATGCACGGATTCATCATTATTTCGAAGCTGAACTGACCGCTGCGTCCGGATTAATAACCAGTAATGGACGGCCGAAGCGGCAAAAGATTCTGGACACTTATCAGACACAGATTGCTCAGTTTTTCGCAGGAGATCGCATATGACTTTTTACCAGCAACTTCAGGATAGCACTGCACGTGATCGCGATTATTTATTAAGTGCACCGATCATCGAAGCCTGTCGCACCGGCGATATTAACAAGGAAATGTACATAGCTTTCCTGAGACAAGCCTATTACCACGTGCGTCATACCGTTCCGTTACTGATGGCAACCGGAGGAAAGTTACCACAGGATTATGAGTGGGTACGTGGCGCAATTGCAGAATACATTGATGAAGAATATGGCCATCAGGAATGGATATTAAACGATATCCGGGCATGTGGTGGCGATGCAGAAGCTGTCAGAACCGGTCAGCCGGGATTATCCATTGAACTGATGGTGGCATTTCTTTATGACCAGATAAGCCGTTCAAATCCCATGGGATTTTTTGGCATGGTGCAGGTGCTGGAAGGTACCAGTGTCGCTATTGCACTCAACGTCGCTGAACAATTGAAAAAGGGCCTTAGCTTACCGCTCAATGCTATGAGCTATCTCAGCTCTCATGGTGCACTTGATCAGGAACATCTGCGTTTTTTTGAGTCATTGATGGACAAAGTGGAAAAACCGGAAGATCAGCAAGCGATCATACATTCAGCAAAAGTCGTCTACCGGCTCTATGGCAACATGTTACGTGAAATAACAGGGCACCTCTCATGAAACTGGAAAATGCAAAAATATTGATAACTGGTGCCAGTGGTGGCATCGGGAAAGCATTATCCCATGCGTTGGCAGAACAAAATGCTTTTCTGGTGCTGCATGGTCGCAATGAAAGCCAGCTTGAACAACTGAAGGCGTCATTACCTTATCCGGATCGTCATCAGATTATCGTCGCTGATCTTACTCAGACTGCGGACCGGGCTATGTTGCTGCAACATCCGGCGCTGAATGCCGGGATCGATGTACTGATTAACAATGCCGGTACCAATGAATTTGCCTGGCTGGAAGATCAGACAGAAACCCAGATTGAGCGACAGTTACATGTGAACGTGCAGGCTCCGGTTTTACTGACCAAAGCCATGTTGCCGCATTTAAACAAACCGGCCCTGATCATGAATATAGGCTCAAGTCTGGGCAGTATTGGTTATCCGGGATACAGCGTTTACTGTGCGACCAAGTTTGCTATCCGCGGTTTTAGCGAAGCACTGAACAGAGAATTAGCCGGTAGCGGAATTAAAGTGCTCTACTTTGCTCCCCGGGCGACGCAAACCTCGATCAATTCAGATGCTGTTAATGCAATGAACAAAGAACTGGGCACCAAAAGCGATACTGCCGAGTCGGTTGCCCGTGAAGTCGTGACTGCTTTGCAAAAAGAGATAAAACGTCGCTGGTTAGGCTGGCCGGAAGGCTTGTTTGTCCGCATAAATGGGCTCATACCTCAGCTTGTTGATAACGCCATTATCAAACAATTGCCTGTCATTGCTAAATTCGCCCGTGCTACCTTTCAGAAAGGAACTCATTGATGAAAAAGTACTTTTTTTTAATGGGATTAGTGAGTGTTGCGGCACCGCAAGTCCATGCTGCTGATGCATTAATTCAGATACAGGACCAGTGGAGTGTTTGCCAGTATCAGGTAGAAAAGGACGCAAAAGAAGGGTGTCTGGAAACGTTAAGTAAAGAGGCAAGCCAACAGAGTTTGCAAAACAAATCACGTGTCGATTTACTGATTTGGTCTGCCATTGTAAAAAGTAGTTGGGCCGGCGCAAAAGGTGGCTTAGACGCACTCTCTTTGGTGAAAGAAGCAAAAGGTGAACTTGAACAGGCGTTGGCTCGTGATCCTAAATCGTTAAATGGTTCGGCTTATACCAGCCTCGGCACACTGTATTATCAGGTTCCGGGATGGCCGATCGGCTTTGGTGACAACAAACAAGCCGAGCAGTTATTGAAACAGGCGCTGGTAATCAATCCTGATGGTATTGACCCTAATTTCTTTTATGGCGATTTCTTGCTGGAACAAGGCCGTAAAAAAGAAGCGAAAACTTACCTGACGAAAGCCCTTAATGCCCCGGAACGTATCGGCCGTGAGCTTGCCGACAAAGGCCGGAAACAGGAGATTCAGGACAGGCTGTCTGAATTGTAATCAGCAATTAAACGATAAATCTTAGCTAAAAGCCCTGAAATCAGGGCTTTTGAGTGATATAAAATGTAGATTACTTCTCGTTTATCCAGACTCTCATTTCACCTAATGAACGATTAGCCCAGGTAAAATAGGGTATTAATATTAATTCCTGTTTTTTAGTTTCAGGTTTGGGTTGGTTATAGCTATACAATGGTAACAGTTGTGCATCTTGGCTACCGATTCGCACTGAATCAGCCTTTATTAAGGTTTTGCCTGCAAATAATCCATTACCAGTGAAGGTTTCAAATTTGGTCGTACTATCTAAACGAATATTATGTAATTCAGCACCATTATCCTGTTCTTCGATGCAATAGACGAGAGGACCTCGTTGAATAGCTATTTTCCCATCCGCATGACGTAATAGCGGGTTCCCTCGGATCACCATAACATCCATCGGCAGAGATAATCTGATCCGATCTCCAGCTTTCCAAATTCGGTCAATCTCTGCATAGCCCTGAGATATGATGCTCTCTAACTCTTGTTGTTGATCATTAATAAATAAAATTGGAGAGTGGCACCAATCAGGAATACGTAATGCTATTTTAGTTCGTAATGGCATTGTCGGTGAAACATCGATTTGTATTGAATCCTGCCATGGATAATTACCATTCTGTTCAAGTAATAGTTGTCCTTGTGGCAATTCAATATGAGTCTTATTTCCAATGTATAAGTTAACTAAAACCCCATCATCTTTGATGGAATAAATATAATTGCCAATTGAACCAATAATTCGTGCAATATTAGGGGGACAGCAGGCACAACCAAACCACTGTTGTCGTGTTGGTTTTACATGATCATAGATATGGTTATGCTGAATGCTTTTCGGATGAACCTCTAACGGGTTTACATAGAAGAAATGTTTGCCGTCTAATGCCATTCCGGCTAGCACTGTGTTATAGAGTGCACGTTCCATAACATCACCATATTTACTATTCGTATCTAACTGCAACATACGATTAGCAAACATCATTAATCCAATAGAGGCGCATGTTTCTGTATAAGCCGTATCATTAGGTAAATCATAATCACAGCTAAAGGATTCCCCGCAACTTTGGGAACCGATACCGCCGGTTACATACATTTGCTTATTTACCATGTTATCCCACAGGATTTTGCAAATGCCGAGTTTCTCTTGATCCTTGCTGATTCGTGCAAGATGCGCGACACCAGCGAGTAAATATACAAATCGTACCGCATGACCAACAGCTTCGTGTTGTTCTGCTAGTGGAATATGAGCTTGGCTATAATGTTTATCCTTGATCATCCACGCAGGTCCATGCACATGCCAGAATGATGTTTCACCACGCTTCTTAAATTCGATATCATAAAAATGAGGTTGCTGGCCTCGTTGTTCAATAAAATATTTACAAATGTTTAGATATTTTTCGTTTTGCGTAACTTCATATAAACGCATTAACGCTAATTCTACTTCCGGGTGTCCTGGGTAACCTGCCAGCTTGCCCGGTTCATTACCGAAGACATCATAGATGTGATCTGCGAATTTGCAGGAAATAGTCAATAAGGCATTTTTCCCTGTTGCATGATAGTAAGCGACTCCTGCTTCGATAAGATGCCCTGCACAATATAATTCATGGCATTCACACAGGTTTGTCCATTTTTTCTCAGGCTCTTTAATAGTGAAATATGTATTAACATAACCATTATCTAGTTGCGCTTTGCCAATGAGAGAAATAACATCATCGGCGATTTTTTCTAATTCTGGATCCGGTTTGTTTGCAAGTGAATAGGCAACTGCTTCCAGCCATTTAGTAACATCACTATCCTGGAACACCATGCCATAAAACTCACCCTCAGCTTCACCAGCTGCAATTTTTAAATTTTTAATGGCATGACTTGGTTCTGTATTTTCAATGTTGTCATTCAACGCATTCCATTGATAAGGGATAACAACATCATTCACTAATGATTGATACTTGCTCCAGAATTCATCAGTTACTTTCACATATTTGAATAAAGACTCAGTTGATAGGTTTTTCATTATAATTCCCTTAATTGATGAATTTGTTTTTTAATTGTGTGGATATTGTTGTCATTAATTCTGAACTTAATTTACTTTTGGCAATCATAAACGCTAATGCAAAATGCATGATTGCAGGAATGATAGTCTCAATACTTGTAATACCCGTGATTGATTTTGCTGTTTGATGTTCAATTCCTGGTTCATACGCGACAATAATGAACACTAAACTGATTATCGCAGCACTAGATGCCCAAGCCAGTTTTATACAGAACAAGTTAAAAGCAAAATTTAAACCTGACGATCTTACTCCTGTTTTCCACTGTCCATAATCATCAGCAAAGGCCATTAATGAAAAATGTAGTGGCAAGGTGAATCCAAGTATCAAACTGTAAGAGAAAATAACAACAAGCCATAATGTTTGATCATTACTTGATGCAGGTAAAATCAACATCAATAATGAATATATGCCAAGGAAAATATTTGTGTGAAAATATAGGTTTTTTGGTTCAATAATGCGAGTTAGATAGTTAGCTAATATAGGACCTAAAATTAACCCACTAGTAACCATGCCAAAAAACATAGAGGTATATTTGGCATCACCATTTAGTACATATGAGATAAAATATAAATAAGCACCACCACGAGTGTTAAATACATTTATTAACAAAAATGACATGACAAGCATAAGAATTAATTGATCATTTTTCTTAATGCTTCGTATATGATCACTTAATGAGAAACTACCCAGAGATGAGACAGGCGTTCTTTCTTTAACAGTAAAAAAACACCACAAAAACATGACTACAGCAATAACACATAAAATACCTACACCGTATTGGTAACCTGAAGCTTGATTTTCTTTACTGAAAAAACCTACAAACCAAGGCAAACCAACAGACACCATTAAGCCAGCAAAACCTGTTAACACAAATCGCCATGTTTGACATTTAATCACTTCTTTATGATTGGTTGTCATCGTATTTATCAATGCACAATAAGGAACATTGATAGCGGTATAGCTAAGCGATAGCAATAAATAAGTAACAAACGCATATGCAATTTTCAGGTTATAGCTGACATCTGGAACAGTGAATGTTAGCGCTCCAATAATGCCAATAGGTATTGCAATCCATAGTTGCCATGGTCGGAATCGTCCATATTTACTACGTGTTTTGTCTGCTACAACTCCCATTATCGGATCTGATATCGCATCAAATATGCGCAGACTCATAAATAAGATCCCGACTATCGCAGGCGTAAGACCAAAGATATCGGTATAGAAAAAAGTTAAAAAATTTCCTATTAGACCTGTGATTATGGTACCTCCGGCATCGCCTAATCCGTAACCAAACTTCTCCCAACTGCCTATTTTTTCTTCATAATCAGTAACCTGATTGATTTCGATTTGTTCATCTATCGTGTTGCTCATACGCGCCTCGATTATATTTGAAGACAAGTTGTTGTGTGCGATACCTACTATAGAGGTCAATCGTTTAGTAACAAGATGACGCTTTAGTATATAAAAAGGACAATTCCGACTGCTGGTTTTAATTTGTGAGCTTGGTCTAATTATGGATTAACTATTTACAATATATTTATTTTAGAAAAATCTTAATGAGACTTTTTAATGCCTGATATATTGATTAATCATTCAGTTGATGTAGAGAATGGTGGGTTTTTTGTGTCGAATGGAACTGGTATTCATGCCAGAAGAGTGATTAATTCATATGAGTTAATTTATGTTATTAGTGGCGAGTTATCCATGAAAGAAAATGATATCGAATATCATCTGCTTCCTGGGGACTCATTGTTGTTGTATCCTTTTCAACAGCATGAAGGTGTTAATGAATATCCAAAAGATCTAAAGTTTTATTGGGTGCATTTCAATGTTAATGACTATAGTGATGTGGGAAGGAATAACAATATTGTCCAATTATTAAAAACAACAAAATCTAGCGACACCAATAAAATTATTTCTTTATTTAACATGTTACTTGCAGAGCAAGAAAGTAATGCTGATAAAGTCGTATTGAATTTAATATTACTGCTAATCATGAAGCAGATTTCTGAAACAAAGCTAAATGATGAGGATAACAAAAGTGTTAGTTTGGCATATAGTGCAAAATCCATCATAAAAATGACATATAAAACGGAAATAACAACATCGCAAATTGCAAAAAGACTCCAGTGTAACCCTGATTATCTCGGCCGGGTTTTCAGGAAAACGTTTAACCAAACATTAACTGATTGTATTCAACATCAAAAAATAAAAGCAGCAAAACTAGCCTTGACAGAAGGAGATAGAAACATAACAGATATAGCTAATACGTTAGGGTTTAATGATGTAGGATATTTCAGAAGAGTCTTTGTTAAGTTGGTTGGCATCACTCCGTCATCATATCAACAGCTTTATTCCAGGAAGACAGTTAATTCTGAGTAAATTAAATTCAACCAGTTAATGTCTAATTCAGACCGTCACTGCTGATAACAATCAAATCGAAGAATTTCTTATGCTGGATGATTAATTTCATCATCTTTTATCTGAAATGCTGATTGTCAATTGTCTCGGTCACTCATACTCCCTCCAGTCCGTGGACTTTCATCAAGCGATACACCATTTCTCCGACATCAACAGCACGGGCGCTTCCGGATCGCTGTGCTTTGTCCTGCACTATCAGACCCCCACATAGCCCTCAAATTATTCGTCTGAATCTCTTCTGGCGATGGATATTCACTTCGTCCGGTATCCCGCGTTAGCAACTCAGATCAAATACGTGAATGACATCTCAAATTGGTGCATTGAATGATTTCCGACCTTGAAGAAAAGATATTTTGGTAGTAATAATTAAACAACTTCACGGAAATCCGTAAAGTTGAAAAGTACTTTACAGGTCAGTTTATAAAGGAATCCACATGTCTGAACTAAAATTCGCTACACGTCTGAACTCATTTGCTTCAGGTGCGCACCTTTACTGGAAAGACCTAAAAGGCAAACCAACGGTGATGCAAATGATTGAGCGGGCAGCAACCGCAAAAGGTCTGACTCACCTGGATTTAAATTACCCGCAACACATCACTACCGATGATATTAAGGCCATGCGTCAGAAGATAGAAGAAGTGGGCCTTGCTGTTAACGGCATGCAAATGCGTTGGGATGCCCCGGAATTCAAAATTGGTGCATTCACAAACCCGGACCCGGTAATTCGTCGCAAAGCCATTGAATTAACTAAACGTGGCATTGATACCGGCCGTGAATTTGGCTCTAAGCTGATGACACTTTGGATGGGTCAGGATGGCTTTGATTATTGTTTCCAGGCTGATTATAAAAAAGTGTGGGAAGACGCGGTAAGCGCAGTTCGTGAAGTGGCTGAATACGCACCGGATGTTGATATCAGTATTGAATACAAACCGAATGAACCGCGTGCATTTAGCATTTTCCCGAACGTGACGACCTGTCTGCTGGCGCTTGATGAAGCCGGTTGTGACAACTTGGGTATCACGCTTGATTTCGCACACGTTCTTTACGCAAACGAAATTCCTGCTTATGCCGCTGCAATGGTGGCACGCCGCTCACGTCTGCTGGGTCTCGACTGCAATGATGGCTGGGGTAAACGCGATGACGGTTTGATGGTCGCGTCAGTTAACCCGCGGGCAACACTCGAATTCCTGTGGCAGATGCAGCGCGACGGTTATCAGGGTGCTTACTATTTCGATACCTTCCCGGATGCGAGCGGCTTAGATCCCGTTCGTGAAGCAGAAACCAATATTGCGACAGTAAAACGACTGCTCAAACTCTGCGAAAAACTCAATGACAACAATGAATTGATGGCAGCCATCAGTCGACAAGATGCGGTTGCATCACAGCAAATTATCAACGACATCATGCTTGCAAAATAGCAGGCAAAGCCCAGGCACCGCCAGGGCCCTCATAGAGCCAATACTCCGTGAGGCGTCCTGGAAACACAACAACACACAAGGATCAAACATGAAAAAACTATTATTGACTGTACTTGCATCCTCTTTAATTAGCGCTGGTGTATATGCGGCTGAATTAACACCACTGCAATCAGACAGTGAACCAGATCGTACTGACTGGACACAGTTGGATGCAAAGTATGGCCCGATGCCAAAAATCGATCCGGCATTAAAAATTGGTGGTGTATCAAAAACACTGACCAACGAGTACTGGCGTTCACTGGGTGAAGGTTACAAGAACGTCGCAGATAAGTATGGTTTCACTGTCGCCTATCAGGCCGCAGCAAATGAAGATGATCAGATGGGTCAGCTGGCAATCGCTGAAACATTAATCTCTCAGGGTTTTAACGGCTTGCTGGTGTCACCACAAACCGACGCTAATTTACAACCAGCGTATGAAGTCGCGAAGAGCAAAGGTGTTGCGGTAGTTAACGTGAATGACGCAGTCATGCCAAATGCGGCTTACTACGTGGGTAACGTTCAGAAAGACAACGGTGTTCGTGTTGCTAAGTGGTTTATTCAGCATCATCCGGAAGGCGGCAAAGTGGCGGTGATCGAAGGTCAGCCAGGCGTTTATGCGGCTGGTCAACGTACTAAAGGCTTCAAGGAAACGATCGAAGCAGATGGTAAGTTGAAGGTGGTCGCGAGTATTCCTGCTAACTGGAGTCGTGAAAAAGCCTATGACGCAGCATCTACCATTTTGCAACAACATCCTGATTTGATTGGCTTCTATGCTAACAATGACGGCATGGCACTGGGCGTAGTAGAAGCGGTACGTGCGGCAGGTAAGTCTGAGCAGACTGCGGTGTTCGGTACTGACGGTATTTCAGACGCATACGCATCGATTAAACGTGGTGAACTGACTGGTACTGTTGACAGCTTCCCTGTGTTAACCGGTGAAGTGGCCATGAACGTTATTTTACGTCTCATTAACGGTCAGAAAATTTCACGTGTGGTTGCAACTCCACAAGCTTTGATCACTAAAGAAAATGCGGATGCTTTCTCGATTAAAGATAACGAGAAACTGCGCAAACTTCTTGAACAGCAATAATTAAAGCGCCGGAGGGTTTATGGAAGGTTATCGTTTGAGTATGCAGGGCATTACCAAGATTTACGGTAATATTGCTGCGATTGAAGGTGTGAACTTCTCGGTTGAGAAAGGCGAGGTTCATGCGTTAATTGGTGAGAATGGCGCAGGTAAATCAACACTACTGAATATTCTGTCTGGTGTCAGAGATGCAAATGCAGGTGAAATCAGAGTGGACGGCGAGCTCGTCCACATGAAGAACCCGCTGTCTGCACGACAGGCCGGAATTGCCATGATCCACCAAGAGTTGCAGCATGTTCCTGAACTCTCCGTTGCTCAAAATATGTTTCTGGGGCGCCCCTTAACAAAATATAAAGGGGTGTTCGTTGATAAAAAAGCACAGTACGAAAGGGCCAAAGTCATCCTTAAACGGTTAGACCCATCGATTAACCCGGATGAGCCAATTAAAAACCTGAAAGTGGCTCAGCAGCAAATTGTCGAGATTGCCCGTGCTTTGCTGGATGAAGCCAAAATCATCGCCATGGATGAACCTACATCGAGTTTAACGCCAACAGAATTTGATCGTCTGGCTGAATTGATTTCAGATTTGAAAGCAATGAAAGTGTCGGTCATTTATGTTTCTCACAAGATGAATGAGATTTTTAAAGTCTGTGACCGCGCCACGATCATGCGGGATGGTAAACAAGTTGGCGTGGTTAATATTAAAGATGAAACCGAGGAAACCATCGTTGCCAAAATGATTGGTCGTAAGCTTGAAAAAGTAACGCATCATTCATTTATGACAGAAAAGGAAATCCTGAAAGTCGAAAATTTAGGACGGGACAAAGCTGTTCTTCCTGCGAATTTCACCGTGCAGGCCGGTGAGGTGCTCGGTATTGCGGGTCTGGTCGGTTCTGGCCGCACTGAATTATTAAAACTGATTGCTGGTATTGACTCTAAAACCAGTGGCTCAGTGTCTGTTGACGGGGCGCAAATTCATCACCTGAATGTGACCTCTGCCATTAAAGCAGGCATTGGACTGGTACCTGAAGATCGTAAAAAAGAAGGCATTATTAAAGAACGATCTGTTGCCGTGAATATGGCACTGCCTTCAATGAAGAATTTTACCCGGACAGGTTTAATTCAAAAGTCAAAATTGGACAAAGTCGCCTTGAGTGTTATGTCAGACTTAAATCTGCGACCGCTTAATATTGAAAAGCATATAGGCACATTGAGTGGCGGCAACCAGCAGAAAGTAATTATTGGCCGCTGGGTCGCTGCTGATGCAAAAGTATTCCTGTTCGATGAGCCAACGCGTGGCATTGATATTGGTGCGAAGTCTGAAATCTATAACCTGATTGAAAAACTGGCTCAGGAAGGTAAGGCGATTGTGGTCGTATCTTCAGAGATGCCTGAAATAATTCGGATCTCTGACCGTGTGTTGGTCATGCGCGAAGGGAAAATTGCAGCCGAACTTAAAGGTGACGATATCAATGAAGAAAATATCGCGCAATACGCCATCAATGACGTAGTTAATAAAAACAAATTTTGTAATTAGTCCAAATATTAAGAGGCTGACAACATGAACACTCAAGGAACTACTATGCCTGGATTAAATCCTTCAGCACTATTTAAATTTAATCTGCGCGACGCAGGAACGTTAATTGGTTTACTGATTATCGTCGGTACATTCGCAGTACTTTCACCGGTATTCATGACGGTACCGAATATACTTAATATCCTGCAACAATCATCCATTAATGCGGCGATTGCACTGGGTATGACACTGGTTATTATCTCCGGCGGGATCGACCTTTCAGTCGGGCCAACAGCGGCATTATCTGCTGTGTTAGGTGCGACATTGATGGTGGCGGGCGTACCTGTTCCGCTGGCTATCATGGCTACGCTAGGTATCGGCGCCCTGTGTGGTTTATTCAGTGGCACGCTGGTGGCCTATGCCGGTCTGCAGCCGTTCATCGTAACGCTGGGTGGTTTATCGCTGTTCCGTGCGGGTGCCCTGATCTATACCGGTGGTAACCCAATCTTTGGTATCCCGATGGAATTTCGTAACTTCATAACCAGTGAGTTATTTGGTATTCCATGCCCGATTGTTATCGTTATGATTATTGCGCTGGCCGCATGGATTCTAATGAATAAAACCCCGCTGGGTGAATACATTCTGGCTGTCGGTGGTAATGAAGAAGCGGCACGTGTAGCGGGTGTTCCTGTCAAAAGAACAAAAGTCACCGTGTACGTTATCTCTGGTGTATTAGCATCACTGGCATCACTGATTCTGGTAGGGCGCCTGGGGGCTGCAGAGCCGACAATGGGTAGCTTGTGGGAACTGGATGCGATTGCGGCGGCAGCCATCGGCGGTACCTCTTTGATGGGCGGTAAAGGCAGTATCATCGGAACCATCATGGGAGCGATTATTCTGGGTTCATTACGCACCGGGTTAACGCTAATGAATATCCAGGCCTTTTATCAATTGCTTGCTACCGGCCTCATCATTATCATCGCAATGTTAATAGACCGGGCGACACGAGGCAAATAATGAGACTAGATCCGCGAGCCATAGGTGCTCAAATCAGAATGAGATTGCCACAACTAACACCGTTAGAACGAAAAGTAGTTGAGTCGATAACGTCCAAAGAAGATTTATCAGAACAGACATCATTAAAAGAGATTGCTACTGAAAATAATGTCTCTGAAGCAATGATAGTTAAACTGGCTAAAAAATTAAACTTCTCGGGATTCCGGGAATTCAGGACGAGTCTGATTCATTACAATCATTCAGAAGTGGCCAATCTTCATTCTGAAATTGAACCAAATGATTCGTCGGAGCAATTGTTGGAAAAAGTATTCAGAACATCCATTCAGGCAATAGAAGAAACTCTTTCTATTCTGGATGTCTCTGAGTTCAACCGGGCGGCGGATATTTTATTTAAAGCAAAACATATCGACTTATATGGTGTCGGAGGTTCTGCAACAGTCGCCCGGGATTTATCACATAAACTGTTGAAAATAGGAATAAGAGCCATGGTGCATGATGATTCACACACCATGCTGATGTCGGCGGCTCTTTTAACTGATGATGATGCTGTGATTGCAATAAGTCATTCGGGTATGACGAAAGCTGTAATTGAGCCGATAAAATTAGCGGCAAGAAATGGTGCAAAAGTAATTGCCATTACCAATTATGCGGAATCACCGATTGTCCAGAATGCGCACGTGGTGCTTAATTCAACATCCCAGGGGTCTCATTTGCTGGGGGAAAATGCAGCGTCACGAATTGCTCAATTGAACATATTAGATGCGCTGTTCGTGGCTATTGCTAAAAAAGATCTGAAAAAAGCAGAACAAAACTTAAATAAAACTCAACAAGCGGTCCAGAATTTAAGAGAGTATTAATATGAAGAAGATCTTAGTCGTTGGTAGTCTGCATTACGATATTATGGTCGATGCTCATCACCGGCCAGAAAAAGGTGAAACAGTGATCGGCACCGGATGTTCATATAAATTCGGTGGTAAAGGTGGTAATCAGGCAGTTTCCGCGGCTAAGTCAGGCGTTGGTGTTAAATTCTTAGGTGCCGTGGGCACCGATGACAGCGGCAAATTTTTATTATCGGTATTACAAAATAATAGCGTTGATACCAAGTTTGTCGAGGTTATTGATGGCATTGCTTCCGGAATGAGCGTCGCAACGATGGACGCCGAAGGCGACTATGGTGCGGTGGTAGTGTCAAATGCGAATCTCCGGATCAATCCGAACCAATTCGATAATGATGACATCTGGGCTGATGTCGGTATGCTGCTGTTGCAAAACGAAGTACCGGAACTGGTAAACCTGAATGCTGCAAAAGAAGCTAAGAAGCGAAACATTACGGTTTGCATTAACGCAGCTCCGGCGAAAGAACTATCTCCAGCCCTGCAAGCCTGTATTGATGTGCTGGTGGTTAACGGCGTAGAAGCGCGTGATATGTCGGGCATTACGGTTGATTGTTTAGAAACCGCGTCAAAAGCCGCATTGAAACTTAACCAGACATTCCCCGTCGTAGTAGTTACAGCCGGTGAACATGGTGTGGCATTTTCTGAAAGTAATGGCACATGTAATTCATTGCCGGCAGAAAAAGTGGAACTCGTGAGTACACATGGTGCCGGTGACTGCTTCATGGGGATGTTTTGTGCCTCTATGATGAACGGATGCTCACTCGAAGAATCTGTTTCCAAGGCAAACAAAGCTGCAGCAATACACGTATCCCGCAAGGATTAATATGCCTCATGGTATATGTGTTCTGTGTTTTTAATTTATATTGTTAATAGCCCATAATATTTATGGGCTGGCTCCATCGTGAGCCAGCCCATACGAAAATTATTGAGTAACTGGTGTTACAAACTGAGCGTTCGCATTGAAAGCGGTTGATGACGTAAATTTAACATCAACAGTCTGACCAGCAGAAAT
This sequence comes from Tolumonas auensis DSM 9187, assembly GCF_000023065.1. Taxonomy (NCBI): domain Bacteria; kingdom Pseudomonadati; phylum Pseudomonadota; class Gammaproteobacteria; order Aeromonadales; family Aeromonadaceae; genus Tolumonas; species Tolumonas auensis. The sequence goes on along the minus strand of NC_012691.1, from coordinate 2,120,039 downwards.
ACCTTTCAGCACATCACTACCGGCTGTGGTATAGGTGAAAGTACGGGCAGGCCAGCCTAATTCAGATACTGAGTCTTGCTGAACAGTAATTTTCTGGGCTGCAGCATCAACGGCAACAACAGAACCGTGGGCGTTATAAGTATTAACAGTAGCCTGAGCAGACAAAGCAGCCAAAGATAACGCAGCAACAGCAGCAAAACGTACGAATGTATTTTTCATAATCTTAACTCCACATAGATTTATTTCATTAACCGGCACATGCCGTTTATTTTTTGTTTTTGTGAAACGCATCACGTTTCAGTGGGCTAAGAATACGATCTCAAACTAAGTAGATAAACCTCAGTTTTTCGAATTAACTATTGCGAAAATTGGAATAATCCATCGTTACTGCTCAAAATGACCTTAATCCAGACAACGTTATACCTGCCATGACTGGGGTTTCGGATAGCGGTTTCTAAGGTAGTCAAACCGATCTGTATCGTTGCTTAAATGATTAAGGCGCGCGACATCAGCATCGGTGATTTCATAACTAAAGTAATTCGTTAATTCTTGATTTGTCGTGGTTGTATTGTGTTGTGGATAGGAGTGCACGGCCTCATTCACGGCTTTTTGTGAATCGATGGCTTTCACTACATCCACTTTATGTGTTGCGACATCAACAATCGCATACGTTCTTACTAACGCACCAACATCAGGGTCATTAAACATACGATTCTCGCTTCACATGGGGGATCCAGGTTATATCTTAGGTCTATGTTATAAACATAAATACGTCCACTCCGCTGTCTGTAAATAGTGGCGGAAGCGGCCTAAATAGCATGTGTCCAGAATCATAACGTACGCTGCAATGTCGCCGGCAAATTTTTCCAAAGCCCGGGAACAAGAAAACCGTCGAGATTCGACGGTTAGAAGATGGTTTTGCTTTGGTTTTACCGGTCGAGATCGACAACCTCTATCAGCTTTAATCTTGTATTGAAGCACTTTAGTACAGCTTCAATATGCTGTGGCGGCATAAAACTGATTTGGTAAGTATCTCGCACTACATCCGCTTGCTTTTGAATTTCAGCAAATAACTTCAGAATATACCGTTCATTCAAGCCGATCCCTTTTCCGAACGCTATAAAGTCGTAACCAATATACTGACCGAACTGCGTATCAAATCCTGGAGCAAGTGCTCTGTCATTCTCTTCACGAGTTAGCAATGGCAACGCCAAATAACAGCTATTAAACGTAGAAGAGTAGGGCGCCGTACTGACAAAATCATAAACAGGTGCCAGTAAATTCGGTGCGACTTGTGGTTCGAGAATACCAAAATTGCGCAGATGAAAGTCATTGTTACCCAGTAAATAAGCATAAATCACACGTAAAAACAGATCTCGCTTGAAAGGTAAACTACTGTCGACTTGCTCAATCAGAAAACGACAAGCTGATTCATAGCTGATCTGTTGTTTTCCGTCGCGATGACCGTATTTATCATCAATGGCCATGGCACCATCCAATTGCTCTTGATGAATTTTTTCACCAGTTTTCATATCACGATCAAATCGTTTAATGATGAATGCAAACTCGGCAGGATCTGCGTTATCTACTTTTTTAAACGCGACCAAACCAAACTCAGGGACTGAAAATTTAAGCTTTTTCATGACCATCATCGTGGCATGTTCATTTTCAGCTAAATAGGGATAAGCTTCTGGTGATGGTTTTAGTATGTAGCTTCCCATCTGATCAACCACATGAAATTGCTTATTCTGAATGGCTAATGACAATTTAGGCTGATAACCGGAAATACTGAGTCCTTGTTGTAAGCCAGGTAATTCAGTAATGAACTCGTCGCGAGTAAAAGGGAGCTCCATGGATGTCGTTATGTTTCCGGTCAGATACTTGATCCCACGGGAAGAATAGCCCGGCTGCGGCTGTTTTTTATCCAGTAGCTCTAGTGTGATCAGACAACGGTCCATTTAATCATTAACCTCAAGAAAAGTAATCGCGCCCAACAAGTCACTGCCGTTTCGGATCAAAAAGCCAAATAAATCACGCTCATCAATATGTTGGAGTTCGGAGTACCTTTTTTTCAACCACCCCTCAGGTGCCAGGGTTTTGAAAAATGGATGTAATCCTTTGCTGGGGAATGTTTTTTTCGATAATGGCAAGCTGAGAGAGATAGGTTTGCCTCTATATTCATCATCATAGGTGAATACGTATTCGTCGTTGTTTTCACTAAGAATACCGGCCTGCTTGCCATAGCAAAACACAATTACTTTGCGGCCCATAACTTGATACCTAATTCCTGGCAGACTAAAAGCAAATGGCCAACACGCGCATTCTCCGGATCAGAGAAAAGGCGCTTTAGTGTCGATTGAGATATTCCGGTCTGCAATTCCAGATCGCTGAGCGTTAAACCGAGCGATTTGCGCTTAGTTTTAAGCATCAACGTCATGGCATCATAATTATCGGCAGCGATACCCAGTTCGGGCTCTGTGAGCTCTTTTTCTGCATTATCCAGCAACCGAGAAAAGTGCTGAAAAAGTTCATCAGACTGTTTTCTTAGCTCGAGTAGATTTCTATGGCTCATAAATAACCCACAATGACTTATTTGTATAAATATTAGGTCATAAATAAAACAAATCAACTTTTAAGTGCTGATCATGGTCTTTTATTCATGAATAATTACATATTGGGTCATTTATGGTCTTTTTGCTGGAAGATTGCTGATTCACCCTTTAGAGCATCACACGAACATACCTTTGCTCTTTATTCATTATTTCAAATTTGCTTTATAAAACTGCTCAAATTTATCAAACGGAATTTTTCCTGCCTGGTTGTCGTATAAATCTACATGATTAGCATTGGGTACAATGACCAGCTCTTTATGTTGACCGCCAATACCCATGACTCACTGCCAGATTCTTAACGTGCTACTGCTGTGCCTCAATACTATTAGTTTGGCGGCGTAAGGCTGCGATATCCCGCTTGGGGGGTACGCCAAACTGACGACCGTATTCACGGCTGAATTGCGATGGACTTTCGTAACCGACTTGGAACGCTGCACTCGCGGCGTCGAAGCGCTCGTTCAGCATTAAGCGTCTTGCCTCGCTCAATCGCAACCATTTCTGGTACTGCAAGGGACTCATCGCGGTGAGCAAGCGAAAGTGATGGTGTAGGGTGGACGTGCTCATTTGCGCATGGATCGCGAGTTCGTCAATGCTCAGCGGCTGAGCGTAATTTGCTCTCAGCCAGTTGATGGCTCTAGCGATTCGGTGGCTCTGGCTGCCTACCGATGCAATCTGCCAGAGGCGCGCAGCTAAGTTGCTTCTCAGCAGGTGGAAGTGGATCTCCCGCTCGATAAGTGGTGCGACTACCCTGATTGCGACAGGGTCATTAAGCAAAGCTAGCAGACGACAAAATGGCTCGAGCAACGCAGGTGTCATTGTGCCAATAGCAGTGCTTCCACTCGTAGCGCGATCGCAAGGTGTCGGTAAACCGCTTTGAGTGATGAGCTCTGCCATAAGTCGCAAATCAAGTTTGAGCACCAGGCCTAGACAAGGTCGGTTCACACTCGCGTCGAGAACCTGCGAACTGGCAGGAATATCGAGTGAGTTGAGCAAAAAACTTCCGGTGTCATAGACAAAAGACTGATCGCCAATAAGCAACTGCTTAGAGCCCTGGACAACAAAAACGATGCTTGGTTCGACCATGCATGCGCAGGGCTCGGTTAGCGCCTCTCGACGAAAAAACAGGAGATTATCGATCGAAGTCGAGCTGTCACCTTCTCTCTTGAGCCATCTTCCAATCACATCAGCTAAACCAGCGTGCATGGCATTTAGCGACGGGTCAGTGCATCGCTCAAATTGGTCTCGAACAGGCATGGGTATCTCCGAGTGCTTTCACATGAATCAATGGTACTTCCCACGCCACCTGAGTGCTACATGATAATCCGAATAATCAGAGGATCAGGCAAGAAATACGCAGGATCTTGATATCGAAAACCTGTGAAATTCGTTAACTATAAGCCTCTTGAACCATTACAGACATCGAATTGGTCCGTGCCGACGAAATCAACAGTGCCTACGAGAGGCTACTGAAAGGCGAGGTCAAATACCGTTTCGTGATTGACAACGCAACCATTGCCGTTTGAAAACGGCTAACCTGGAGATGTAACCATGAATAAACCCGATATATCTGGCCACGCAATTACTTATCAGGATAAGCCTGATGCTGAACGCCGCAACTTTCTTAAAATGAGTCTCATCGGTATCGTTACTTTACTTGCTGGTGCATTTACCATGAATCAAGCCTTCGCAGAGTCACAAATACAACTCAGCGATAAGTGGGACAAAACCTTTGCCCAAAGTAGCAAGGTTGACCACAAAAAAGTTACTTTCAAGAATCGTTATGGCATCACTTTGGCTGCTGACTTGTACCAGCCGAAAAATGCCAGCGGCAAACAAGCAGCGATAGTTATCGGCGGCCCGTTTGGCGCGGTGAAGGAACAGTCGTCGGGGCTTTATGCTCAGACTATGGCGGAGCGCGGATTTATTACGCTGGCTTTCGACCCATCCTACACAGGAGAAAGCGGTGGTGAGCCACGCAATGTCGCCTCACCCGATATCAACACAGAAGATTTTAGTGCCGCAGTGGATTTTATTGGCCTTCAACCTAACGTTGATCGCGAGCGTATCGGCATCATCGGTATTTGTGGCTGGGGTGGAATGGCATTAAATGCTACTGCGGTAGATAAGCGCATCAAGGCTGTTGCAACCAGTACTATGTATGACATGACGCGCGTCATGTCCAAGGGCTACAACGACAGCGTCACCTTGGAACAGCGCACGCAAAGACTGGAGCAACTGAGCCAGCAGCGTTGGAAAGATGCAGAAAATGGCGGCCCAACTTATGGCCCTGTTGCCAATGAACTGAAAGGTGGCGAAGCGCAATTCCTGGTGGACTATCACGACTATTACAGAACACCGCGTGGCTATCACCCTAGAGCGGTCAACTCGAATGGCTCGTGGACGCTTACAACTCCGCTGTCGTTCATGAACATGCCGATCTTGACCTACATTAAGGAAATCTCACCACGCCCGATTTTGTTCATTCACGGGGAAAAAGCTCATTCGCGCTATTTTAGCGAGACCGCTTATGCAGCTGCAGCGCAACCAAAGGAACTCATGATTATCCCTGGTGCGAACCACACCGATCTGTATGATCGCGTGAACGTGATCCCGTTTGACAAGCTGACTGCATTTTTCAGCACCAACCTCAAGTAGAGCGCAGGCCATGGCACATTTCACGGATAGACGGAAAACACGTAAGAGCATCCTGCTCACCTTGCTGGTTATCTGTGGCCTATCTGTGAGTATGGTCTTAGCCGGTACTGCCGGGAGCGACAACGCTCCCGGTCAAGGTCAAGAAGGAAAGCTGCGTGTGAATATCCGTATTTCCATCGGATCAACCATTATGGTCGCGACATTGGAAGATAACCCGACTGCGCGGGATTTCGCCACGCTGTTGCCGTTGACTGTCACCCTGCGGGATTTCAGCGCCGCTGAAAAAGTCAGCGGCGCTTTGCCCAAGCACCTTTCAGAAGACGGCGCACCGGCGACTGATGCAGGGGCTGTGGGCGACATAGCCTATTACGCACCGTGGGGAAATATCGCGTTCTACCGTGGGAGAGGTCCTGACGCCTCTGGTGTCATCAAGATTGCAAAGATCATTTCCGGCATAGAGGCACTCAACCAACAAGGTAACGTGCGCGCGACGATTTCCCGCAATGACTAAATCAGCTATCGATTTCATTTTAAAGTATCACATAGAAAAGCGGTCTTTTATTTCATATTATGGAATAGTGAAATCGTATATCAAGAATTAATAATCAGAACAATAAGGTGTACAAAAGACTTAACTTTTATTGAGGATCTTTTGTATGAACAATTTTACATTTTACAATCCAACAATGATCGATTTTGGTAAGGACAAAGAAAAACAAATAGGTCAACATCTGAAAAATAATAATATCAATAAGGTGTTAATTACATTTGGCAGTGATCGCATAAAACACAGTGGTCTTTTTGATACAGTTGTTGCATCGCTTAAAGATCATGATATTTCTTTTGTTGAATTCGGTGGCATCATTAGCAACCCAATTTTATCAACGATATATGATGGGATTAAATTTGCAAAAGAGAACCAAGTTGACGCTATTCTTAGCGTCGGTGGGGGATCAGTACTTGATAGTTCAAAGGCGATTGCTGCAGGTGTGAAATATGAGGGTGATGTTTGGGATTTTTTCTGTGGTAAGGAAAAGATAAACGCTGCATTGCCTATTTTCAGCATTATGACGTTAGCTGCAACTGGAAGCGAAATGAATAATGGCGCTGTAGTGACGAATGAGAAAACCAGACAGAAATGGGCAATAGCATCTGTACATACTTTTCCAAAAGTATCTATTATAAATCCAGAGTTGATGCAAAGTGTCAGTAAAGATTATCTTGTTTATTCAGCATCGGATATTATCGCCCACACGATAGAAGTTTATTTTACTGCAAAACTTCAACCTGAAATTTCCTCCAGAATTGTAGAGTCAATTATCAAAACAGTAATGACGACTACGGAAATCTTAATATCAGAGCCAGATAACTATGATGCAAGAGCTGAGTTTGCATGGGCTTCTTCGTTAGCTTTAAATGGTTTAACGAAAGCTGGGGCAATGGGATATCAATATCCAAATCATATGATCGAACACTCACTATCTGCGATATATAATGTACCACATGGCGCTGGTTTATCTGTTGTAATGCCTGCATGGATGAAATGGTATTACAATAATAATACGAAGCAATTTGAACGTTTTGCGCGCGAAGTCTTCGGAAAAGACTCTGCTCTTCAAGGTATCGAAGCGTTTGAAGCTTGGCTCAATAAAATTGGCACACCAACAAGACTGAAACAATTAAATATCCCCACGGATGATATTAATGAGCTAGTGGATAATGTTTTTGATAATGCTAAATATTTCGGCGCTAATGAGTTATATACAAAAGATGTCATTGCATCAATTTTAGAAAAAGCCTTTTAAATACAAGCCAATTAGGGGGTGCATAGGGATTACTCTAATTGGCAAAATGCCCTGGTTTTATTCATGTAAACCGCAGGGCACAGTATAAAAACTTTTAAGCTATATTTTTGCTGCTGAAAATGTGTTTATGACCATAACACCAATGAATATCAAACCAATCCCAAATATAGTCGGCATATTTAGCTTCTCTTCAAATAGTTGCCAACCAACTAATGTAATCAAAGAGATTCCCATTCCTGACCATACTGCATACACAACACCAACTGGAATTGATTTTAGTGTTAATGAAAGGCAATAAAATGAGATCGCATACCCTAGTACGACCAATAAGATTGCGAAAAGATGCTATGGCTCGATCTTTGGTTAGTAGGGATATGCGGACTTCATGGGGAAAGCCAAGTTGCTTTAATTCAAGCGGGAAAGGGACTCGGGAGTAGTTGTTGCCGTTGCCGTTGCCGTTCCGGAGCAGGTAGCTGGCCATAAATGTGACACCTGATTGTGACACCAGCTAACTCACAAGCTCCAAAAACAAAAAGACCACTGATTTCTCAGTGGTCTTTTCGCTAGAAGATGGCGGTGAGGGAGGGATTCGAACCCTCGATACGTTGCCGTATACACACTTTCCAGGCGTGCTCCTTCAGCCACTCGGACACCTCACCATATTTTTTTGTCTAGCGGGAACGCCTTGCGTATTACCCTTTCGACGGGGCGCTACTCTAGGGGAAAGGGCATATTGGGTCAATCCTTTTTTGTAAAAAAATCCTCATGCTAGGTGGTTTTGCCGCTCATCCGTATAATCAATGGTCAGATTGGTAAAAAGGTAATCAATAAATGCGGTTGCAGGTAACGTGTGAAGATCGATTAGGGTTGACCAGAGAGTTGCTGGCGCAGCTGGAAGATAACCGGATTGATCTGCGGGGCATCGAAATTGACGTGGCAGGTATCATTTATTTGCATCTGTCCGATGTTGATTTTGCCAGCCTGCAAAAATTGTTGCCTGATCTGCGCCGGATCGCGGGTGTCATGGATGTGAAAACAGTTGGCTATATGCCATCGGAACGTGAACATCATGAAATACAGGCATTGATGAAAGCCTTGCCTGATCTGGTTTTTGCTTTAGATATCAAAGGTCGCCTGACTCAGGCGAACGATGCCGTGCTGAATATTCTGCGTTTATCGCTGAAAGATATTCAGGGCGTGCAGGCGGGCAGTTTTCTGAAGGGATTTGCTTTTCTGCAGTGGTTGTCTTCTGAAAGTCCACAGCCTGAAACCTGTAAACTGGTTTTTGCCGGTGAAGAGTTCCTGGCCGATATTCTGCCGATATTCATTCCGGATACGCAGGGCGTTTCTCATCTCGCAGGTGCCGTGGTTGTGCTGAAATCAGCGCGACGGGTAGGGCATCATTTCAATCTGCTGCACAGCTATGACGACAGCAGTTTTGAACAATTCACCGCTGAAAGTCAGGTGATGCAGCAGTTATTGCATCAGGCACGCCGCTTTGCAATGCAGGATCAGCCGTTGCTGATCATGGGCGAGACGGGGTCCGGAAAAGAGATGCTGGTGCGTGCCTGCCACCGGGCGAGTCTGCGAGCCAATGGCCCGCTGCTGACGCTGAATTGCGCCGCACTGCCAGATGATGTGGCGGAGCATGAACTTTTCGGTTCTGCCCCCGGTGCGTTCGGGCCGGACTGGCCGGGCAAAAAAGGGTTGCTGGAACAAGCCAGTGGCGGTGCATTCCTGCTGGATGAAGTCGCTGAAATGTCGCCGTTATTGCAGAGTAAATTGCTGCGTGTACTGCAGGACGGACGTTTCCACAGAGTCGGGCAGGAAAGTGAGGTGACAGTGGATGTGCGGCTTTATTGCACGACACGCAAATCACTGGGAGAACAGGTCCGGAAAGGCTTGTTCCGCGAAGATCTGTTTTTCCGTCTGAATGTGCTGACGCTGGAGATGCCGACGTTGCGCCAGCGTCTGGCCGATATCATGCCGCTGGCACAACAATTCTGCAGCCGGATCAGTGAAGAACTGCAGCGGCGACGTCCGCGTTTTTCCCGTTCGATGACGGAATTTCTGAACAGTTACCCTTGGCCGGGGAATGTCCGGCAGCTGAAAAATGCGCTGTATCAGGCGCTGACATTGCTGGAAGGGGATGAGCTGACACCGGATGTGCTGCGGCTGCCATTAATGGATGCGCATGAATCGACGGCGGAGCAGTGGTTTGAAGGCTCCTTGCCTGAGGCTACGAAGCGTTTTGAGCGGTTAATGCTGGAACGGTTATACCCGCTTTATCCGTCCAGCCGGCAACTGGCACAGCGTCTGGGGCTGTCGCATACGGCAGTGGCGAATAAACTACGTGAATACGGGTTGAATAAAGCAGAGCCAGTCTGACTGGCTCTTGTGGGAGAGTAATAAAGTATCATCCTAACCTGCATCCCATTGCTTTAATGGAGCTACAACTGAGTATTAAAGTTCATACTGAACGTAACTCGTTTCTGGACAAAAATGCTTTAACCCCTAACAGCTAACACCCGTTGTTCGCATGAAAATAAATATGGTCAATTCTGATGGGTGTTAAGCGCAATTACCGAGAGTCAGCGATGATTTTGAAAATCAAAATGACTATTTTTAAATAAGGAATAGAGCTGATGATGACAAAATCTCCAGCTCTGCTTATTTAGTTTAGTGCTTTTGATACTTTTGAAAGTATTGATTAGCAAGGGATTGTGCTTTTTCTAACTGCTTTGGTTTTAAATGAGTAGCCGCCTCATCTCTGTTTATCGCTGCGTTTTGAGGGGATAGTGTATTAGGTTTGACATAACCTAAGCGAACATCGAAGTGTAGTTGCATCGCTCATACAAGAAGTTATTACAATTAGGGTATGCGTCTAATTTGGCACAAAAACCATTTGTTTAATTTTGGAAACTAATCTACGCTATTTGTGCGCGTTTATTACGCAACAACAGACTACTGCGACCATAAAGACGAACATTGTTCGGCAAATTCTGGTTCACGGTATTCTCTATAAATTAAGGGTTAGAACGGATCTCCTTTGGGGTGTTCTAATGTTTAGTGAATGAGAGGATGCATCATGATTACTTACACTTAATCTCCATAGTTAAACCATCACAAATTATTTGTGACCTATGCTTTTTTATTTTTCAACGTTAATTAATTTGGCGGGATTAAACTCGCCTATGAAAAGGTAATACTATGGATAATCCCACCCCTTTACCCCAGAAAGCAAAGCCGGCAATTACATTATTTATAGGGGATATGGCCCGCTCATTGGAAAATTACGCAGCCATAAACTACAGGACAGAGTTAAGTCACATGCATGTGCTTCATGCTGTGTCTTCACTCTGGATAACTGGCACTACGGCTTATGAGGAGTTGTATGCACAAGTAACCAGTCTTCCGGTTTACATGCAGCAAGATCCATTTGTTCTGATGCCTGTATATGACTTTGCTGGGTTTGCTGCCACCTGCAAACGATTAATGGGAACAAACATCACTGACAGACAGATCCTAACGCTCACAAAACTGGCAACAGAAATCATAGACAAAAAGCTCAATAAGCATCGTTATGACAAAGACATTCCAGCCAATATCTCAGCAAAGAATGCGATCATCTGTGATTTTATGAGCGGGATGGGGCATATGCAGGACGCCGGATACGATGTAAACATGTTGCATCATCTGTCTGGCTCATGGAAATACATGTATGCCATAGTCCCTATCAATGATCGCTATGATGCCATTTACTTGTCTGATGCATCGCGGAAGAAAGGAAAGGGCTCTGTCGAACTGACATCAAAAGCGAAGGATACATCGGAGTTTACATCACTGTTGATGTTTGCAAATCGACTGGCAAATGAGGGTCGACTGCCAGTCCAATTTGCTCCTTTGATTGTAGATTACGTCACTCCAACAAGAGATTCATGCGCAGGACAACCTGAGTATGAAAAAGTGATTTTCCAATCTCCTATTGGTTCTACGCGGTCGGTAGATACGGTAATGCCATCGGGGTATGCGTGCATGCAGTTTGCCAAGTATGCAAACACACCGATACTTCCTGAAGAATTACCATTTGTTATGGAAAGCATGATTGAACTGGTGAAGCATTTGGAAAAAGAGATCTGCAGTTAATTTTGAGATGTAAAGGTCATTGATTAAAAACACATCAGTGCCAACTATTTCTCTGATTTATACATTAAAGGAGTTATTACATGCCAAAGATGACTGAAATGGAGTTTAACAGCGTCAAAAATAACTTTATTTCTGAATTTGCGTTCGAGCAAGCTCTAAAAACGTTTGCAGACGATGTAAATAAATCTATTGCTGATACATTGGCCATCAAAGAATTTAGACCTATCGCTCTAGATTTTGAAAGACGTATGAGAGAAAGCAACCAAGAACCGTATGTTTACTGTCGTAATCTAATCAACGATCTATCCGGATACACACAAAAAGGATTTAAAAAACTTATGAAGGCTGGAAGAAAAGACCTTACTGTTGAGTTTTTAGTTTCAGACCCTCGTCATCAATCTTTGTTTAGTGATGCTGCAGGAATCAATGTTGTTAAAGCTGCCAATGAGCGCATAACAAATCCGGCATATTGGGCGTGAATCAGCAGTTAAACCGCAACATCCACTGTTCAAGAAGAGTTAAGTGTCCACTTGTTTTAGTGGACACTTGATGCATCTAACTAATCCTCACGGAATGAGCAGTAGTTTTATCAGCTAGTTCAATCTATGTAATACCAACCTGTGAAGTGGCAGGAAGAGCGTTTCATGTCCTTTTATTCTATAAGTGAATATTCAGATGTATCCATTGTCTGGCAGGCGTTAAACTAATAGTTCAGACCTAATTTGGTTTTATGCATTGATAAAAAGTTAACAAGATTAATCATCGGTTCACTCGGCGTATCTTTATCTAGAAATAGCTCTATTCAATAGGTGTTTTGTCGATAGTAAAAAGTTACATCAGGAAGTAACAAAATCAAAAGTAGTCAGTATTCGATTAAATAAAAGGGATAAATATGGAACTCATAGTTGTAAGCTCTGAAGGGCTAAAGAAATCTGAGCACGAAGCAGCTCTTCTACTACGAGACAGTCTCCCTGAGCATTGGGTTGGCTATGCGGGCTTCCTGATGGCCGACACTAAAGGCAAGACAATGGAGATCGATATGTTGATCTTCACAGATGATCGAGTGCTGCTTGTCGAACTAAAAAACTTGGCCGGCACCATTGAGATGGATGACCGTACTTGGTATCAAACAACCCCCAACGGTCACATTATTAAGCATGCGTCGCCTATCGAGGTTAAACGTGAACATGCTATGCGTATCAAGTCGCTATTTAAACGGGATTTGGTTAATCGATGGGGAAATACTTTCTTCGAAGTGCAGCCTATGGTTGTTTTGTGTGGTGAGGCTAAAGTGCTTCGTACCACGCCAACCGATGCACCTTTGGTTGTTCATATCAATAATTTCAAAAATATAGGTGACAAACAAATCTATAAAGAAATTATTCCTCAGGACAACGCTCAATACTTTTTCGACAAAAATCCACATCTTCGCCCTTGTAATCGCAATCAAATCAATATATTCGATGATTGGCGACGTGGCGGTAAAGCCATCCAAAAGCGCTATCGCAATGAAGCAAGCTATATTATCCCCGAGCTAAACGAACCAGCATTTAGAGGACCTAAAGGTGTCTATAACGAACATATAGGGGAGCATACTCGTGATGCTGAAGATAAAGCATTAGTTCGGATCTGGAATTTTAACAATCTACACAATGTAGATACCACTATGACTGTGCGTGCACTCCTTGGACTGCGAGAAGAACGTGCAATCCGTTATATTCATAAGATAGATCGCCAACTAAGTGATGATTATCTGCTTAATTTTAAGCACGATCTAAATGAAGATACGTTGCCGGTAGACATGGCTGAAGTATATAGCCTTCCGCCAATGGTTGAACGCCTAGATGATTACCTAAATACCTCACACCTAAATGCCGAAGATCGGCTATCAATGATCCGCTCAATATTAACCCCCTTAGCATCAATGCACGCAATTGGTGTATACCATCGAGATCTAAGCTCTGCTCGTCTATGGTGGGATAAAACTCGTGGTTCAGTGCTTATTAGCGGTCTGCTTAGCAGTAAGTTTCCTGACTTGGGAAACACATCTCTTGCTGATTTGCGTCAAGAGCTAAACAGTTCTCGTGTTGAAATGCCTGAAGATGTTCTTGGCGCAACAGATATACTCAGTCAAGCAATCGATGTATTCCAAATAGGGGTTTTGCTCTATGAAGTTGCTTATGGGACAAAGTTACCTAGTCCTAAAGATGGTTGGACTGAATGGGTAGAGCCAGCCTTAGAGAGTGACCCTTTTGAGGGGCGATTACATGGTTGGTTTCAGAAAGCTTTGGATCCAGAGGCTAATAATCGTTTCGACAACGCAGGTCAAATGCTTGAGGTCTTGGCGCAATTGGTGAACATGCAGAATATCGACACCAATCAAGACAAGCAACGAGTGCTTGATGAACTTACATCATACGGTTCACAAATAATACCCATGATGTCGTTCTTGCAAGATCCTAATTTCCCGCCTGAACAAGATATGATTCGTCAACGCATTACCTACCGTTCTAAAACTTCTGACGGTAAGCTATGCATTGTTCGTATATTCATGTCTGCTCGCCCTAATCCTGACAACCATGGTCAATCACTACGTCTACTGCATTTCCTGAATCGCTGTAAAATTGCTAGTAACAATATCTTACCAATACCAAAGATTCTCGATTTTGGACATGGTATGAACGGAACTCATGTTGTTCAGGAATTTGTTGATGGAATTGACCTTGAAAAGTGGATGGAGAAAAAAGGTAACACTTACGAGAAAAGATACTTAATTGCAGACAATATTATTCGTGCTATCAACAAGATACATGATCTTGAACTAAGTCACGGCGATCTCAAGCCTGAAAATATTCTTGTGCAAGAAAATGATGGCAAGCTAAATGTAGTTCTCTTGGACATGTTTGATATGGATCTCAATGGTCTTTCCCCCAGCAACTCCACGTACTCGCCTAAGTCGGATGTTAGTGCTAGTGCTCGTGACCGCTATGCAGTTTATCTTCTAGTCGATGAAATCTTTGGTGGATGTGCGGACAAGGGGGCTACTAAGATTCGTGTTGAGATAAAGAACGCACTAGGTGATGATTTGCAATCTGTTCCTCGTGATCTTGAGCTACTACGTAGAACTATGACGGTAGCTAATGAGCCGGAACCTGTAGCTATAGAGCCAATCTTATTTTACCACCCAAACATACATGAAAATGGTGAAGAGTTTGAGATGGACTCAGGCGTTTACCACTTCTCGGCTCGCCGTCAGGCGAATCGTCTTACAGTGTTTCTTTGTGGTTTTACACATAAATTAACTGTAAACCTAAACATTGAAGGAAATGAACTTCATGATGGAAATCGCTCATTTTTCGGCAAGTTGAGTGGTCAAGATTTGACTACAGACTCTCGTTTCCTGCAGAGGAAGAATCGGGGACAGATGCCGATTGAGCAGCCGATACAATTGAAAAAACTTAATGCATCAACTAATAACAACGAATTTATTGAGTACATAGAGAGTCTTCCGGTAATCCGCCAGTTATTAAATACAGAACCTAGTGTTGAACAGCAGTTACCGATGCCTGCTAATGGCTCTGTACCGGTTAAACAACTATGGCAACGTTTAGTTGATGTAGAACGAGAAACCTTACCTACCGTTACTGTAACTAAAGATGCGGTAGAAAAAGGTAACGTAGTTCATGTGCAAATTGCTGAAAACATAAATGATTTTGAGTTTGATTATGATGACGAAATCAATGTGTCTACTGATCAATTTGAAACTCTCTTTGGACAATTGGATATTAAAGCATCAGGTGATGGCTTGTTGGTGCTTAAGGAAAAAGTTGGGTCAAATCACTTCCGTCTTAAAAACATTAAAGAAGGAGTGACACTGACACTATCAAATCAAGGTTGTGATATAAGCTGGGCGCGTCGTAAGGAAGCATTGAGTCGAGTGCTGTCCGGAGAAGCAGTAATGGGAGATTTAACTGAGCGATTCATTTCTGGGGCAGACGGTGATCAACCTCCTTCCTTGCCTAATATTACCGAAGAGCAGTTAAAGCGTTACAACCTAGATGAATCGAAAGAGAAGGCATTTAGATACGTACTGGAGAACCCTTTTAGCGTACTTATGGGGCCTCCAGGTACGGGTAAAACCACTTTATCAA
The DNA here is from genome assembly GCF_000023065.1 of Tolumonas auensis DSM 9187. Taxonomy (NCBI): domain Bacteria; kingdom Pseudomonadati; phylum Pseudomonadota; class Gammaproteobacteria; order Aeromonadales; family Aeromonadaceae; genus Tolumonas; species Tolumonas auensis. Next base: position 2,104,670 of record NC_012691.1, on the reverse strand, counting down.
GTGCTTTACTTCACCACTTGATGACATCAGGGGATGTTCGCCGCATTCTCGTTGTCAGTCAATCGCACATTGCTGCAGACGAAGTTGTAGTACGTGCCCGAGACATGATGATGAAGATCGCGGGCGAGCATGCTTCAGTTGGAATACCCAGCATTGTTCGTCTTGGTGATCGTGAACGCATATCTAAGGAAATGCTTGATGTGCATACTTCTGCTTTGCAGGATCAAATGCGCACTAAGTTCCATAGTGAGCTTGAGATTCGAATGTTATCTCTTTCTGCCCGTCTAAAACTGCCAAAATCATTTGTGTTGGCTGCGGCAGGTTTATATCGCACTTGTGGCCTAGAGCTATTTCAATTTGATCTTGCTCGCTTAGTGTTAATCGATGCTAAACGAGAAGCCGAGGATAAACCAAAGGATAACGGAGTAAGAGAAAAGCTAAATCTTGCTGAACGTAGAATGGAACAATTAGCATTTTCTCTTGAGGGACGACTAAAGACACACACTGACTACCCAGAGCAAATACTTCGCCACAACAACCCCTTAATGGCGGCTTTGGAAATAATAGCCGAAACACACCAGGTTCATAATCCACAACGCATTAAGCGCATGGCTGATGTAATTAAGGTGACTCATCTTTGGTTCCAACGTCTTGCGACCGATCAACGTGGCTATGCTGCCTTTGCTGCGCGAACTCGACAATTGGTGGTTGGTACCCTTGTTGGTATTGGATCAGAAGCTTATCAGATTCATAAAAATTCATTCGATATGGTAATCATTGATGAGGCAGGTCGTGCAACCTTCTCTGAGCTAGCGATTGCAATGCAGTCGGCTAAGCGGGTTTTGCTAGTTGGTGACCATAAGCAACTAGCTCCTAGCTACGATGTAGATCATATAAAAGATGTATGTCGCACTCTTAACTTGAGCAAGGATGAGGTTACCAAAACAGACTTTGAGCGCGCCTTCGAGCTTAATAATGGTCAAATGTTGTCGACACAATACCGAATGGTGCCTGCGATTGGTGAGATTATCAGTCAGTGCTTTTATAGCGGCGAACTTAAGACTGGTCCGAAAGCTTCGCTTGATTGGATGAAGTCGCTACCCGAGCCTTGGAATAAGAGTGTTTCTTGGATCGATACCTCTGGTAATGGCTATCTAGAAAAAAATACTGCCAAAGGTGGTGTTTCCAACGATGCAGAGGTTGAGCTGTTAAGCAGCTTATTACATGAATTAGTTAGCATTGATGGTACTGTGGAACAATTGAAAATGTGGGGTAAGAACGACTCGACCCCACCTATAGGGATCATCACTGGTTACCGTAAACAAGTTGAACTTCTTGAGCTTAACCTTGAAAACGCTGCATGGGCTGCTGGTATCCGTGATCTAATAAAGATCGATACCATTGATTCATATCAAGGCTCGGAGAACCGCATCATCATGCTAAGCCTTGTTCGTCATAACGCTAATAATAAAACTGGTTTTATGAATGATAACGCCCGAGTGAACGTGGCATTATCTCGCGCCAAAGAGCGCTTAATCATCGTGGGTGCTGGTGCAATGTGGACCAAAACAAATCCAGAAGCGCCATTAAGCCGAGTGTTTAACTTCATCAATAGCCATACCGGTAAAACAGATAGTGAGTACTTGATTGTTAAACCTGAAGATATTGCTGATGTGAGTCAATCTAAGACAGAGGAAGAATTCAATGCGTGAAACTCTATCTCTTAAGAATCAGCGCATAGAAGTGCCGGCTGACTATGATCGATTATTACAAACTATTACTTTGTGTGCACCGACACAAAAGATCGAACTGGATATTGATGTAACCAATAAAATAAGTCTGCCAGCTATCCTAGAGTCTGCTTTGCTGCTAGTTGCTCATATTGAGACTATCTCATCAACAGAACTAGCAAATTTCTTCGGCTTAAACGAGCATGAACGAGATGTCCTTGTTTCCGATATGCTCGTAAGTGATTTAGTCAAGTACAATGACGAAGGTGATCTAACTTCAACAGCTAAGCTAACAGCACAGCGTCGTGATGGGGCTGTTGACAATGGGATCATTATTGAAGAGGTAAAGAACTTCCGCACCTTTACTTACATCGATCTGTGTACTGGGCATATCCAGCCGCGTTCAGAAGAGGACCCTCAAAAAGGTCTTCCTTTAATGACTCGTACTTACAACAATAAAGATTATAGTCAGATACTAGCTAATCAGTTCGATCGTTTTAAGGTATGTCTACCCGATAGTTTTGCTGAATTGAAGAGTCCTAAAACGCATCTTTATCGTGTTAACAGCGCTACCGTTATTCATTCTGGGCTGCCACAGCAAATTACCTTGAATATACATGCCGCTCATGACCCGTTAAAAGGTATCCGGCTAGACACCCGCCTAGTGGACTATAAGGATGCTCATTGCTCATTGGTTCAAAAGTCAGGACTTGTTGATACGGCAATAGAGTGGCTGAAGGAACAACAAAATGAACGTCCTAGTTCTACACTTGAAGACTACTGTGAACTTGCGTGTGATGACGTGATTAAGCGTTACATCAAGCAAGACTATACATCTAAGCGGCAGTATCTTGATCTACCTAGATTGTTGCATGACCGATACTTACGTAAAACATCATACAATAACCAAGCAATAAGAATGATGATTGGCCCAATGTATGCGCCTACCTCAAGCAATCGAGAGACCATACTACAATGGGTGCATCGGCAAAGCATGAATAAGCAGATGCATCAAGGGATATGGTTAGGTGCTGATCATGAATTATTCGGTGCGAGTCTAAGTCTTCAGTCCTTTGTTAAAGAGATGAATTGTGAACTTCAGAAAGGAGAGCGTAACAGTAGTCTAAACCTTGTGTTTCAAGCAGATAAACGTGGTGGTCTCAATTACCAAGCGACTTGCGAAAAAAAGAATACATTTATATACCGCATTGACAGTAACCTGTTGTCTTATCTTGAGGGGAAAATTGATACCCATTTGGAAATGATGGTGTTTCCTGGTGAGAATGGGTGCGGTCTTATCCAATATCACGCACAAATTGCTCCGGAGCTCGGGCTCGGTCGTTTAACGTTGCCGGTAGGTTATTTTACTACGGATCCTGAGGTTGTTAGTCTTCTCTGGAACATTCTTCGTTCGCGAATTCAGAGTAAAGTGACTCAGTTCAATACAGATACCGATGTGGACTGCATCAATGAGCAACTTCAATGTGAACCGAGCAAATTGGACAGTATGTTGGTTGAGCGTTCCACCATGCGACTACAAGCATTGGTTGATAAGTTTAATAACAAGTAATCAGATGATGTGACAAAATAACCAAAGCTTCGCAGTCGCGAGGCTTTTTTTCACCATCAGAATGCATGTCACTCTGAAACATTAAGTTCATGCGATACAAACAATGCAGATGAACGTTAAGCAATATGCATTGGATTCATTTATAACTTATCGTGCCACTAAATTGTCGTGTGTGGTATTAATCAGAAGATATTCACCTCACCACCGGCAACTCACGCCAGTTAGTCGTGTATGCCGGTGACAAATGTTCCCGCTTCATAGACCATGCTCTGGTTATCCTTTCACCAGCAAACCAAACCTTCCCCTTGCCGCTATGGTTGATGGTATCTAGCACCTGCATTAATACCCTACTGTTATCCCGAATGTGAGACTCACAAAACAGGTCTGGGTGAACACTTCAATAGTGATCACTTTGACTGGAATTCTGGTGGTGTTGTGCAGCTACTGTATGAAATTGGCCACCTGTTATGTGTTCTGGGGTAATTTTATCACCTCCAGTCTGGTGGCCAAATTCACTATTCCACAACAGGTAGGTGTTTAATATGATTGAAAAAACTAACAGATATAAAAATATTGTTAGTTATAAATACCTTAATTTTGTGGCTTCATTACACTTGTTTTTATGCTACGAAAGCATCGGAAGATGCAGGTGATGCTCATTCAGGCTCCCCAACAGCGTTTATTACACCCGTATCGCTACTTCTCTTTCACTGCGTGAAAGAGGCTAACCAAAAGAACTCAAATTCTCGTTACTCACCAGAGAACGCAAAATTGCGTATCTTCGCAATATTGAACAAGTTCAACTCATTCTTGGCCTGTTTGATAAAGCTATGGTCACCATGCAGGATTTTGCTGATTTCAAAGCTGAACTGGCAGAAGCCATTAATGAGTTATAGTTTTCGGTCGGCGATGGATTAGTATTTGTATGGTAGAGGGCTAGCAAGTTTATTGTTCTACTGCTCCGGGCTAACTTACTTTGGGGCATTTTCGTGTTAGAAATGGAAGTGTACTGAGCCTATGCTGCCATTAATGGATGCGCATGAATCGACGGCGGAGCAGTGGTTTGAAGGCTCCTTGCCTGAGGCTACGAAGCGTTTTGAGCGGTTAATGCTGGAGCGGTTATATCCACTTTATCCATCCAGCCGGCAACTGGCGCAGCGTCTGGGGCTGTCGCACACGGCAGTGGCGAATAAACTACGTGAATACGGTCTGAATAAAGCAGAGCCAGTCTGACTGGCTCTGACATTAGTTTTTAGCTGTATTGATGGGCTGAGAAATCAAATTGATATCCCGATCATCAATTTTCAGATACCAGAGATCCGTATCCCAGTCACCGAGCACAATTCTGCGTGCTGGCTGATTGCTGCTTAATGTCACGTCATGGATCTGCGGCCGATGCGTATGGCCGTGGATCATCAGTGTGGCCTTATGCTGCTCAAAGCATGTGATAACGCTCTGCGGTGTCACATCCATGATACTACGGCTTTTTTGCTGCTTACCTTTATGACTGCCCTGACGGATTTGCTGTGCGATTTTTACACGACGGGATAAAGGCAAATGCAAAAATATCCATTGAAGCCATGGCCAGCTGGTGATGCGGCGAAAACGCTGATAGGCCTCATCATCCGTGCAAAGCTGATCACCGTGTAACAACAAGGCTTTTTCTCCTGCCAGCTCGCAGGGATAAACCGGCGGTAGCAGTGTCATGCCACATTCCTGGGCAAATCGTTTTCCGATCATAAAATCGCGATTACCATGAGAATAAAACAGCTGACAGCCATGATTGGCTAAGGTTCTTAATGCATGGGTGATCTGTTGCTGTAACGGCGATTGTTCATCATCACCAATCCAGAACTCGAACAAATCACCGAGAATATAGAGCTCATCGGCAGTTCTGGCCTCAGTTTCTAAGAAATGGATAAATGCCTGGATCAGATCAGGGCGCGATTCACTGAGGTGCAGATCAGCAATAAAGAGTTTAGTCATGAGTCTTCGTTAAAAGAGCCATACCGCGGTAACGGTATGGCAGGCTGATTATTCAGCGATGGTGACGTTTTCGATCACTACGTCTTCTTTCGGTACATCCTGATGCATACCGTAACGGCCGGTTTTCACCGCTTTGATTTTGTTAACGATATCCATGCCGGCAGTTACCTGACCGAATACACAGTAACCCCAGCCCTGCATGGATTCAGATTTGAAATCCAGGAAGGTGTTATCAGCAACGTTAATGAAGAATTGAGCAGAAGCTGAATGCGGTTCCATGGTACGTGCCATAGCGACAGTACCTATTTTGTTAGATACACCGTTATTCGCTTCGTTTTTGACCGGAGCACGGGTTTCTTTCTCTTCAAAGCCAGGTGCATAGCCACCGCCCTGAATCATGAAATTTTCAATAACACGGTGGAAAATGGTGCCGTTGTAGTGACCGTCACGGCAGTATTGCAGGAAGTTTGCTGCAGTTGCCGGTGCTTTGTCGTTGAACAGTTCCAGAGTGATATCGCCAAAATTGGTGTGCAGAGTAACAGACATGCTTTTGCCTCTTTAAAAGTTGTGCACTGATTCTAGCTGATGAGGCGTTGACACAAAAGCCGCTAAGTAAAACATCTGTTAAAACCCGACCGAAAGTAGGGGTGCAATCTCGGGCTCTCTTCTTTAGAATGTTGGAATTCATGATTAATACGGTGACATTATGCTTAAGATTTACAACACCCTGACTCGCCAGAAAGAAGAATTCAAACCAATCCACCCCGGCAAAGTGGGCATGTATGTCTGTGGTGTCACCATTTACGATCTGTGCCATATCGGCCACGGCCGCACTTTCGTCGCTTTTGACGTTGTTGTGCGTTATCTGCGTTATCTCGGTTATGACGTCACCTTCGTACGCAACATTACCGATGTGGATGACAAAATCATCAAACGCGCTGCTGAAAATGCCGAGAGCTGTGATGCGCTGACTGAGCGTCTTATCGGCGACATGCATGCTGATTTTGATGCCTTAAAACTGCAGCGTCCGGACATCGAACCACGGGCTACTCAGCATATCGGCGAAATTATCACTCTGGTGCAGAGTCTGCTGGATCAAAATTACGCATATGTTGCTGATAGCGGCGATGTCTTGTTCTCGATTGACAGCTTCCCGGAATATGGCCGTTTGTCTGGTCAGAATATCGAACAGCTTCAGGCAGGTGCACGCGTAGACGTCGAAGAAAGTAAGCGTAATCCGATGGATTTCGTGCTGTGGAAGATGTCGAAACCGGGTGAACCAATGTGGGATTCACCATGGGGTGCTGGTCGTCCGGGCTGGCATATTGAATGTTCTGCCATGAATTCCAAACATCTGGGTCATCATTTTGATATTCATGGCGGTGGTTCTGATCTGCAATTCCCGCATCATGAAAACGAAATTGCACAAAGCTGCTGTGCCCACCACACTCCTTATGTAAATACCTGGATGCATTCCGGTATGGTGATGGTGGATGAGGAAAAAATGTCCAAATCATTGGGCAACTTCTTCACCATTCGTGATGTGCTGAAAGTGTATGATGCTGAAACCGTGCGTTATTTCCTGATGTCCGGCCATTACCGCAGTCCGCTGAATTATTCTGATCTGAATCTGCAACAAGCCCGTGCATCTCTGGAACGTCTGTATACTGCATTGCGTGGTGTGGAAGATGGCGAAGAGCAGGCTGCACTCTCTGCGCCATTTGATGAGCGCTTTAAAGCAGCGATGGATGATGACTTCAATACACCGGAAGCCTATTCTGTGTTGTTTGATCTGGCCCGCGATCTGAATCGTGCTAAACAGGATTCGCCAGCCGATGCAGTTGCGTTAGCCGCTTGTCTGCGTCGTTTAGGCGGTGTATTGGGTCTGTTGCAACAGCAGCCGGAACAGTTCCTGCAATCCGGTGCCGCAGCCGAAACGGATGATGTTGCCGAAATTGAGCTGTTGATCAAAACCCGTAACGATGCCCGTGCCAGCAAAAACTGGGCGCTGGCCGATGAAGCGCGTAACAAGCTGACTGAAATGGGTATTGTGCTGGAAGATGGTCCGCAGGGTACAACCTGGCGTCGTAAAGGCTAATCAGTATTTGGATATTAAAAGCCTGTCAGGAAATTCCGGCAGGCTTTTTTATTTGAATCAACGGAGTGACCCATGAAAATTCTGCTGATTGAAGATGATGCTTTATTGCTGAATGGCTTGCAGAAGGCATTGGAGCAACAGCAATATTGTTGTGATATTGCACGGAGCCTGAGTGAGGCTCGTCGCTACACACTGGACGACTATGATCTGATTATTCTGGATCTGGGATTGCCGGACGGAGACGGACTGACGTTACTGAAACAATGGCGCCAGCAAGGCTGTTCCCAGCCGGTATTGATCCTGACGGCCCGCGACTCATTGGATGATCGTGTAAAAGGGCTGGATCAGGGGGCTGATGACTATCTGATTAAACCATTTGCCCTGGCAGAGCTTCAGGCCAGAGTAAGAGCGCTGATGCGTCGTCGTTTTGAGAAAGCGGAAAATGCACTGCAATCCGGCGCTTTAAAGCTGGATATGAATCTGAATCAGGTCTGGTTGCATGAACAGGAACTGACACTGACCCGGATGGAATATGCCATTCTGCGTCGCCTGATGTTACATGCAGGAAAAACCGTACAGCGTGAACGGTTACAGCAGGATCTGTATGACTGGAATGATGAAATTGGCTCAAATACGCTGGAAGTCTATATTCATCATCTGAGACGCAAGCTGGGTTCAGACAGTATCAGAACCATTCGGGGGGAGGGATATCGTCTTGAAGCCAAATCAGAATAGTCTGTCCCGACGGTTATTATTCAGTATTGGTACGATCTTGTTTGTCACGCAGGGCACGACTATTTTCTGGTTGTTGCATGAAGAGCAGGAAATTATTGTCCGTAATTTACACCGTGCCAGTAAATTAAACGTGCCTGTTGAATCTCTGGGCTGGTTTAACTGGGAGATTGTTGGTGCGCTGTTTTTCCCGGCACTGCTGGCATTTTTACTCAGTTTGTTTGTCAGCGGGATCGCGATAAAACGGATTATTTCTCCGCTATATAAGCTGACGACGCAGTTGCAGCAACGTCATGTTGAACAGTGGCAGCCGTTCGATGATGACGGAAGCAGTCGTGAAGTGACCGCTATTACTCATGCATTAAATTTGCTGATGCAGAAATTACAGCTGGCTTTTTCCCGCGAGCGGCAATTCACTTCGGATGTTTCTCATGAATTGCGGACCCCCATTGCTGGTATTCGTTTAAATCTTGAATTGCTTGAACAGCAGTCACCCCAAGAGATCATGCCGCTTATCGCTCGTCTGGATAGTATGCAACGGACGATAGACCAGTTACTCACGATGGCACGGCTTGAACAGAAAATGGTGATGGGTCTGCAAACACCGGTCGATCTGGTCAATGACGTGATTTTACCGGCACAAAATGAATTCCGGGAGTTGTTACAGGCGCGGGGACTGGCGGTTCAGTTATTTCTGCCGGATTCCGCTTATGTCGTGGGGGATAAAACATTACTGAGTTTGCTGTTACGCAATCTGGTTGAAAATAGCAGCCGTTATGCAGATAGCAATACAAGCCTGACGATTTCACTGGCAGAACAGCCGGATGGCTTACATCTGAGTGTCAGGGATATTGGCAATGGTGTTGATGAAACCCATATTGCGGCATTAACGGATGCCTTTCAGCGTTTTGATCAGCGGGGGAGTGGTATCGGATTAGGGCTGAATATCGTCGCCCGGATCTGTGCTTTGCATCATGCCAAATTACAGATCAAAAATCACAATGAACCACATGGTTTAATCGTGGATATAGTATTTTCTGCTGCCAATAAAAAGGGCTGAAATTTCAGCCCCTTAGTGTGCTTAGCTGTGGTATTGCTCACAGGCTTGCAACGTGTTTTCGATTAACGTCGCGACTGTCATCGGGCCGACACCACCTGGTACCGGGGTGATGAAACTCGCATGCTGTGCCGCAGTCGGGTATTCCACATCACCTACCAGTTTGCCATTCGATAAACGGTTGATGCCGACATCCAGAACGATTGCACCCGGTTTGATCCATTCACCCGGAATGAATTCAGCTTTACCTACCGCCACGACCAGTATGTCGGCCTGACGGACAAATTGTTCCAGCCCTTTAGTGAAACGGTGACAGGTCGTTGTAGTACAGCCGGCCAGCAATAGCTCCAGCGTCATCGGGCGACCCACAATATTAGATGCTCCGACAACAACCGCATGCATTCCTTTAATCTTAACCCCGGTATTTTCCAGCAGTGTCATCATGCCTTTAGGGGTACATGGACGCAGGGCAGGGATACGTTGCGCCAGACGACCAACATTATAGGGATGGAAACCATCCACATCTTTGTTTGGTAAAATGCGCTCAATAACCTGTGTTGAATCAAGATGAGCAGGGAGAGGAAGCTGAACCAGAACGCCATCAATGGTTGGATCAGCATTTAATTGGTCGATCAGAGCCAGTAATTCATCTTGTGTGATTGTTGGTGCTAAATCGTATGATTTAGAAATAAAACCAACTTCTTCACAGGCCCGGCGTTTGCTGCCGACATACACCTGAGAAGCCGCATCTTCACCAACCAGCACAACCGCCAGCCCCGGTGCCCGTAATCCTTTTGCCTTACGTTCTGCTACACGGGCAGCTACACGCTGACGCACAGACAGGGCAATCGCTTTTCCATCAATGATTTTTGCAGACATACCTTCCACTCACCTTGCTTTGCTAATGCATATTGTCGCATTTTTTTTACAATAAGGTTAGTGCATAAACAGATGCTTACCCTGGTCGTTCAATATGTGAACGGTCGGGTGGTTTTCATGAAAAAGCGATTGACGTTACAGGGGTGAGTCTATAATATCCGCCTCCGTCGTTGGACGCCTTCGACAGAACAACAAGTCGGTGATTAGCGCAGCCCGGTAGCGCATCTGGTTTGGGACCAGAGGGTCAAAGGTTCGAATCCTTTATCACCGACCATTTTCTTCCAGTGCGCCCTTAGCTCAGTTGGATAGAGCAACGGCCTTCTAAGCCGTGGGTCACAGGTTCGAATCCTGTAGGGCGTACCAGCAAGACACTGTTGCTCAGCTTCACAAGTGGCATGACAACACGGTTCGATGGTGGCTATAGCTCAGTTGGTAGAGCCCCGGATTGTGATTCCGGTTGTCGTGGGTTCGAGTCCCATTAGCCACCCCAATTAAAGATCAGCACTGCGGAAGTGGCGAAATTGGTAGACGCACCAGATTTAGGTTCTGGCGCCGCAAGGTGTGAGAGTTCGAGTCTCTCCTTCCGCACCATGTTCTTCAAGCGAACAACATAAACCAGCGAAAGCTGGTTTTTTTGTGCCTGGAATTTACATACCTTTCCCCGAATATAGATGTTCACTTCATTGTTCGACGAACAAAAACCAAGATATATCCAAGATGAGCTGCAATACTCATATGGCCTAAAGCCTGACAGGGTAAGGGCTGCAGGGAATTTGCGTATCCATCACAGGGGAGGATGTAACAACAATAAAGAGGCGGTGATTTCACTGTTTCTTGGGTTTGTAGACTTATTTGCATGTACCCTAGGCTATGTCGATTTTGGAAATATAAAACTGGTTGCGAGTAGGGAATAGTCTTTTTCTCAAAAATCAAGAATTGTTCTTGGTTATTCATCAGATAAGGAGATGTTTATCACGAATTTTTAAAAAAATTTCGAAAAGGACTTGTTTGTTGCCCTCAGTTGCAGGAGCTTTAATACAGCGAAGTAACGGTATCGGTAAGTCAATGAATAAAAAGAAAAAGACTATCAAATATCAATGGCACCCGATTCTATTGCATATTTTTAACAATATTCATTTTCAGCATTTATTAGCAGAGGTGAATGCTCCGGTTCGTGCAAAGCCTTCGCTCTATCGTGCACCTGTACTGTATACATTGTCATCTGATACATACAGGAACCAAGATGAAGAAATCAGACTAATTTCATGTCCATTATTGATGGTTAGTTTATGGCCATGTCCGGATAAACCGCCTTCTGAAGCTTTATGCATCAAACAAAATTTAAGTGATGACGAGGTAGAATATTTCATTATTTCTGAATTATTACGCCTGATTTGCTTTAGTTCTGAACCTGATCCCTACATGTGTGAAAACCTACGGCGTCTGATCAATCAAACTATTTCAACCACAGTTCGTTTCTCTTTTTTCGGTAAGAAAAATCTTTCGCAAACATTTTTTGGGCAGCAGATTGGGTTAACCCGAGAACAAATGTCTCATGGTGCATCTTATCTCAGAAATAAGAGGATATCAGGAAAACGTTATTCGAAATCGGCGATAAATATCAATATATTTGATGAAACATTTAGTCATGATAGTTGATGATATGACGGATATGCCTGCAATTTTAACGGAAGTACCTATCTCCAACACTGGTCATCAGGATGACTTTCAGTGTATCAAGTCCTTAATTTTTCCAGACGATCTATGGGATCCCGCTATTGATTGGAAATTATGGCATGCAGTGATTATTTATAATCTGAAAAAGCTGATTGCAGACCCGACGATCAAGCTACATGCTTCATTCTTATCTTTAGTTGATACTGAAATACAATGGATTAATGAACTACAATTCACACCTGAATCAGATGTTGAATATCATTTGTTGGCAAAAGCATTCAGACAAGAATTAAAAGGTCGTCGTATCATCGGGCATTACTATCTGATTGATGGCATATTATCTGAGCTAACTCATTCCGTCACATTAAATGGCGATTTGTTTAAATGTTTAAAAAAGATCACCATACTGGCGGTTTTAGCGATATTGAGGATAAATGATCAGAACAATGTTTCCGAAGACAAAGTCATTGAAACAGCCATTAGAAATATTCGATTGTTTACGAATAACCGGCGTTCATCATTTGCAACATCGGTATCTGCCATTTCATTTGGAGACCGTATTGATGAAATTATTTCTTCAATACATGAAGAGTGTGAAAAATGTGTTCAGGATAATTCGGTTAAAGTTCAACTAGCGAATTTACATCAAATCCTGAACAGGCTTTATGAGCACAGGGTTAAAAGAGAACATAGTGGTGAGCGAGCTCAGGATGAAAAAGATAAAAAGCTGGAGATAGTATCACGATATCATCTGGATAATGCCCGGATTGATGTTCTGTCTGATATTTCATGTGGAAAAGGGCGCAAATACCCTATGCCCTGGTCTGAGGAAGAACAGCTAGGCAATACACGAAATAAAGAAACTTATCTTGTTTCACAAAAGCGAACTAAACATCAGGATCTTTTAGCCCGAAGACTTCAGGCTAAATCGGTTGCACAAAGTATATCTATACGTACACAAGCATTGCCCTGTTCTTCATCCATGTTCAGTGTCAGACAGATACAAAAAGTGGTTAGTGTTTTGCTGCAACAGATGTGCAGTGGCAATATCGCTGCGTTGCAGTTATTTTTCCAGCTTTTGTTAGGGATGTCTTCCGCTGAATTAGGCGTATTGCCTGTAGCATCCAGACGGATCGGTAAAAGTAACGTGGAAAATGACACCTGCTGGTTGATCCGTGGTAAGGATAAAATTTACCTTCAGCGTCTAGTAAAAGTTGCAAATAGTAATGTTCATAAAAAACTCAGTAAGCTATTACCGTCTACTGATTTTTTTATTTCATTACCATTACCCGACGTGATCCTGCCTAGCTGGAAACCTGAGTATTTACGCTTGAATACTCAAAAAGACACAGCAAAAATACTGGCTGAGATCTATAAAAAGACCGGAATAAAAATTACCCACACCCAAGTCAGCAATTTTCTGGTTTATTGGTTACAGGCAACTCATGTTGATCAAGCTATTACCGGGGTACTGTCCGGAAAATCGGTAAAACAATGCGCACCTATTGCTTACAGCTATATTTACTCTGATTTTTTATTAGATATCTGGCAAGAATATGTCACTTCCCTAGGTATCGCATTGAAGGTTGAAGAAGCTAATGATGCGATAGGCAGTCGTCTTTATCCTAAAAAAGAAAAATTTGTACTGTTGATACAAGCCTATCAGGCACATCTCAAAGTAAATCAGCGGCTCAGAAATAAACCGGAGGCATTTGCAGACTGGCATAACGCTTTTATCCGGCATTGTGTGTTGATCCTGAATTTGTCGACCGCTGCGCGTCCAGTGACAGAAATGTATGGTTCACGCCATGATTACTGTTTGCTCTCTCGTTTGATTCGGATCTCGGATAAAGAAGCACGTTCTGTCCCGGCAGGCCGCTTGATCCCATTAACTAATCTGGCCGTGCAGCAACTTAAGTTTCTTGAAAAACATCTGCTTTATATGGCTGACTGTTTTAAATATAAATATCCAGACATTGCGCATGCAGCAGAGATAGCATTATCCGGTGAAGGCCCGCTGTTATTTTGGCTCCGTGAACCAGAAATCACTGATATGTCATCTTCATATGAGATTGAACTCATATCTCCGATATCGCTTGATCATTACTTCGACAATCTGTTACCTCTGCCTGTCAACTGGCACCGTCATGCTGTTCGCTCTCATCTTCTTTGCAAGAGAGTTCCATCTGTCCTGATCGACGCGATGATGGGTCATGAAAATATGGGGCACGAATATGCTCATTCAATGAGCGCGGCTTCTTTACAGGAGCTTTTTATTATCCCCCGTGTACTGGATGATTGGTTTTCAGAAATTAAGCTGGAATGTATAGAGGGATGGTGAACCCGTTATCCGAAGCGAAAACGAAAATAGAGTCAGAACAGGCTGAATTGAAAGTTGGCAGGTTTCAGGTCTTTGGTGCTGATAGAAGGGCCAAAAACCGCCAGTCTCAAACCCTTGCTATACACTCAAAGGCATTGAAAGCATTTGAAAAATACCTGCCACAGATGTTCCATGAAATCCCTTCGTGTGAAAAATATGATGAAAATTGGGATCGGTTTATTGAAGGACTTAGATCGGATTGCAAGAGTGAAGATAGTTACCGAAAAGCGCTGATTTTTGTTCTTAAATGTATTCAAAAAGGAAATGAAAGTGGGTTATGGCAGTTAGATTTACCAACTATTCCCCTTGAAATCACAAGAACCAAACTGCCTTACGATGGAAAGTGGTTCCGTAAAAATCAGGCTTGTACGGTTTTTTATCATCAGTGGATAGAAAATATTGAACGATATGGTCGAGTTAATTATTCAGCCGAGGTGTTGTTGGCTGATGTGTTATTCAGTGCCATTTTTCATTCAGGGATCCAGACTGCTCGCACACTGCATCTGTTTGCGAAAGCGGTAGCAAGTCGGACCGGATTATTTTCGGATGAGCAACAGATCTGGATTGAAACCGAGCTTAACAATGCACCTACTAACTTTATTGATCGCCAAGGGGAGTTACACTCGCATTGGCGTTTTTTTCCTGCACTGCCGACGCTGGGTTTATTACAGCGATGGTACCGGAACAGAACACTCACATTCTCAGTGCCTAATGAGCTGGAAGGATTTGAGTATTGGTTAAATCGGCATATTCATCAATACAACGCCCCCGAAATAACGACGAAACAGCTGTGTTCATATAGTCAGTTATGTGTGCAACTTCATCCCGGGGTGTTTTACCCTCAGATCCTTTCGCATGTTGCATCGGATAAATTCATCTCTCTGGGGCTGTCTCATCCGCATTGGCACGAATTACATCAGCCATGCGTCCCGCAGGGTGCTCAGATAAATTCAATAACTAAACCGGCGGCAACACGAACCAGGCATAAGGGAAACGCCCGTATTGATCGACACTCTTTATTTCTGAGTAAATTGCGCAATGCGATTCAGGAAAAAAGCAGTGCAACTCAAAAAAATACCCGTCAGAACACACTGAAAGCATTGACCGCATTGCAGGCGGAATTGTCACTGACCGAGGTAGAACAGATCCTCTTAGGCTGGTTATATCATTGTATCGCAGTGAACAAAAATCAGCCGTCAAGCTTGCGTACTTATCTGAGTCGAGGTGGGATGCAGTGGCTTAATCTTTGTTACGGCGAAAATATACACAGTTGGAGTAGTGAGGACTTCGTCACGAAATATCGAGCTTTGCTTCATGAGGACCAATCATCATTATGTCTTATTACTCATGAGAATGAAGATGAAGATCCTGAGTCTGAGCCGAAATATTCCAGCCGAGCGGATTATCTGGCGAAACGGATAGTGACGTTGCACAAGTACGGTGTCAGACATCATGGTCTCGAACCGTTATCTGAAGGTCTGATCGACGGTATTCGGGAAAAGCCGCATATTCGGGCTGGGTACATCAGTGAACCGTTATTCCGGTATATGCTGAATGTAGTTGCATGTTGTGCAACATTCACCACGAGGGAAAAACGAAAGCTAGAGTGTATTGCTATTATTGCATTCCGGACTGGGCTAAGGCTGGGCGAGTTGATTAAACTCCGGGTCGCAGATGTTGAGCAAAGTGATGAAATGTGGCTGTATGTTCGGACCACACAATTGGATGATACTAAAACAGATAGTGCTCACCGGAAGATCCCGCTTGCGGTGCTGTTAACAGAAGAAGAGTTAGCCATAGTGAAGCGCTATTTTAGGTTTCGGTCTCATTCTCAAACTCAATCCGCTGCAGCACTGATGTTTCCGTCTGAAGCAGGAGAATTAATTCCTCTGTCAGACAGTGATGTCAGGTCACCTATCCAAGATGCTCTTAATGCTTGTAGTAACCAGCAGTGGACCTTTCATCATCTACGACATACCGCAATTAGTCGGTTGCAGTTGCTGCTGCATCGAGACGTGCTAGAGTTACATTCTGGAAATCGGTTGTTAGGGCAGCATTTATTGCCATGGGATGCTGACCGTTGTGAGCTCATTTATAAAGCCATCATGAGTGGGCATCCAAGAGGGGATTATTGGGCATTCGCTCAGTTTGCCGGACATCTCTCTCCTGAGACAACTCTAAAGAGCTATCTGCATTTTTCTGATTGGGTTAGCGCTTCCTGCATTCGACAAGCTCAATATGAATGGGGTTTTAAAACCCGGCACTTCTTCTCAGGGGTATCGATAAACCAACTTCAGTCATTGGGTTGGGAAGCTGGTGCATTGAGTTATACCCGTTGTTTTACTGAAATCAGAACCGGCCTTCAAAGATACATAAAAAGAATCAACTGTAAGCCACAACAACTACCCCCTGTAGCGGTCCCCAAACGTCCCAAGCTCGATTTATTTGCCATGCTGGAAATACTCACAGCTTTAGCAAATCAGGATGACATCTTGCCATTACAGACTCATTACCAGATCACTGATGATGTGATTAAGCCGTGGGGGCATAAAATCGATGCATTGAAACAGTTGAAAACGAAACGGACGCAACACAGATTATTCCATTCCAGCCGTATAAATGACTTGTTGCCGGGGGAGTTGCGGAGTCATGCAGAAAAAGAAGAATTCAGTGATATGGTCAAGAAGGCCCGGAAAATATACAGGACAAACCAGAAAGAACTGGTGGGGTGGATCCAGTACCAGCTTATGCATAGTAATACTCGAAACCATTCACTGCCATTTCGTGATCCGGAACAATTGAAAGTATTCATAGCTACCTCGCTGAAACTTGTACCCGCAGGAAGAATAAGGATTCAAATTCGTTGTTCCCCGATTAATGAAAAGCAATGGACATCGGGTTTGCCTGCACAAATCGATATTGATAAATTCATTGATAACCCTAATGCATCGAGTGCACTTGTGTGGATCAAACATCCTGATGAAGCTGGTATTCTTCAGCGACAGGTAATAAAAAACGAGGGTATTCAGAAATTTAAACGATACAGTTCACCTGTATTGTTCTATCTTGCATATACGATCGCATTGACCCTCTTTTCAGTTGAACAGCTACAGTCATGGAGTAAAAACAACACGCTCTCAGCCAACGTTTAAGGCTCTGATGGATTTCTAGTCGGGCTAAGTTGCAGGAGCGGCGGCAGATATACTGCCGCAGCATATAGCTTCAGTAATTTGACTAACTTTATTCCGTTTGAATGACTGAATAAGCATCCAGACGCTTATAGACCTGGTTGTCCATTTTGCTTTTGGTATACCAGTAAAAATCAGGAACATTCCTGAACGCTGCTTTTGCCAGATAAACGTCGGTGGATACCTTGTCGGCCATCCGAACCAGTGTTTCTACAATATATGACGCTGGTACACTCGGAACTTTGGTTTTTAAACATCCGCTGATAGCTTCAAAGTAGCGTGGAGAATTATTTCTTAAGTATTGCAGTTGAGATTTAAGCAACATGAATGTCAGCATTTCATGTTGTGCACATATGCCATCTTCACAGGGATGATTGTAATACAGCTCTATTTTCCCGGCATCATGTAATAGCCCAGCAATGAATGCGATAGATGTTGTCATCGGACCGAGCCGGAATTGTTTGGCTAACAACGCAGAATTAAACGCGACTTCATAACTATGTTCCAGTAAACCGCCAATATACTCGTGGTGGTGCCGATGACTGCCTCGAGCACTAAAAAATGCAGTAATGAAGATCCTGTCGCTGAGTATCTGATAGAGAAATTCCCTGATAACACCCTCAGGGAGAATACTGTAGAAATACCACAGGTCTCTGACGATCTCTTTGTGTTGAGGCAAAGCCTGCTTAAAATGAAAGTTGATCAGCTGATGATGTTCTTCGCTGAATAATCCTTTCAATACCGTTATTTTATCAATTTTGGGTAAAACGCCAGCATCATTGAAAAAGCAGATAACCCATTGACCATCAGGGTTAATCGACTTTATATCATCCTGTTGCATGGAAAGTTGCAATTTCCGGTTAAGTGAGTGGAAAAGCCATTGAGTGCCTTCAATTCGTGAAGCCCAGATCAATTCAGCACATTCGGGGTGATTAGTCACAAAATTCATAGTAGCCTCCACACTTTCAAAAAGTAGAATGTTGACGGGAGGATGTAGACAGCATCTGTTCGAATGCAGTGCCATCGCGACCAGTCATATTCGGGACATAACGGGAATACACCCGGAATAACATGTTGGTACTGACATGACCGAGTTGTCTGGCGATCCATTCCGGACTTTCGCCGGAGGAAAGCCATAAAGTGGCTGTAGTATGCCGGCTTTGATAGGGTTTCCGTTTTTCTAAACCCAGAAGTGCCAGAAGAGGATACCAAACCCGATTGGCTACATTTCGATCTTCAAGAGCTGTTCCAACAGAGCTACAAAACACAAAATCATCAATCGATCTGTTTTGTCCTGACATTTTATATTGGGCTAATAATGCTTCGTAGACACGCAGGCTCATCTGTACTTCCCGGTAGGAGCCATCAGTTTTAGTCGAAATCAGCTCTCCACGGACATAAGCCTGATAAACGAGAATTTGGCATCTTTCAAAATCGACATGACGCCACGTTAATCCGTGGATTTCGCTGGATCGAAGTCCGGTAAAAAATCTCACTGTGTAATAGGGTTTAAAATCTTTTCTGACTACTAAGAGCAATCGTTCTATTTCAGCCAGAGTCAATGGCATCACATCACTTCGTGGGACTTTCATCGATTTAATTTGTTTCCAGACTGCAGGAAAATCAAAACGATCTGATGCTTCATTCAGGATCATGCGCAATGGCGTCATAATATGATTGACCCGAGAGGCGGAAATTTGTTTATCACCCCGGCCTTTGAGTTGAGTAACATAGTTTCGAAACGAAAGAATTTCTGTTTTCCCGATATGGTTTACGGGCATTAATCCAAAGCTGGGTAAAAGGTGAATATCCAGGATATTGCGAATTGTTTCTCGTTGAGATGTCCGCCATTCCACCTGTTTTTCCTGATACCAGGTCTCGGCGAATTCAGCAAATGAAGGACAGCCAGCTTTAAGTAGCTCTTCCCGGTGCGCAATTTTGTGGAAATATTCGCACTGAGAGCTATTGGGAAACGTTTTGCAAAAATTGAATTGTCCTAATGTGATTTGAGCGTCCATGCGTTTGCAAAACTTTTCCAGCTTACGCCGGTTAAATTCTGTATCAGGCAAGCCCGTACGTTCCCGGCACCGCTGGCCTTTGAAATGAAAATCCAGATACAAAATGTCGTTTTGAACAAACACGGAAGTCATTGTCTTTCTCCTTAGCCGTGGAAGCATTCAAACATTGCGCTGTTTTTCAGTAATTCTTCCTCGATAGGCTCCCAGATAAAAAGGAGCTTTCTGCCCCCGAAAGGACGGATGTAATGGATCCCTTCCAAAAACACAGAGTCTTTCAGCTGATTGCGGATAGTTCGTGCGTCATACTTGATGCGCATAGAAAGTTCTTCTGTTGTGAGATATGTGTGTGACATAATGATTCTCCAGTAGATAGATTTTTCATTAGAGGTCTAAAATGACCTCCTGAAGATCATTATGATGAGTAAAATGACATTTGCAAGTCATTTTGTTCATTAGGAGATAATTTTTTTAGGTAGAAGATTATGATCAAGTGCCATCTATCACGCCTGATGGGCGAGCGTCGATTGAAAATTGCTGATGTTGCAAGAGACACGGGGCTGAATAGAGGAACGATAACTCGGCTATATAACGAAACAGCCTCGCGAGTTGAACTTAATGATATTGAGGTGTTGTGTCGCTATTTCGATGTAGATATCACAGCGTTATTTGAATTGATCAAGGATGAATAATGCGACTATTGCTGAGAGAATAGATTGGAAAACGCAATGTGAGTTCATTTTTTTGGCCAAAACAGGAAAATGATTAATGATTAATGATTAATGATTTAATGGGCATTTACAAAAAGCCAAAGATCTCTAATTTTGACTGGTTCTGAGTTTGAGAAAAGATAATGGCGTACGACTGTATTGAAATGTAACCTGTATGAAAATAATACTCGACTATTATTTAACATACAGGTTACGGGGTGTGCTGTTTAGCTTTTACATTTCCAGTTCGGTTTTCAGTGTTTGTTCAATCTCAAAAGTAGATTTAGAGTTGAATAAACCATCACGGAAACCAGCATGCATAATACGACGCGCCAATCTTGAGAAGATCTTCATGTGTTGATCGCCAGCAGCATGTTTGTTCAAGGTCAGCATAATGATGAACCGGACTTCTTCATCACCCCACATAATTGGGTTAGCCAGTTTCGCTACGCTGATAGTTGATTGTTCAATGTGCTCAGATTTCGTGTGTGGAATTGCAAATCCAAAACCAAGTCCGGTAGAGAACACATCTTCACGAGCCCACAGATCTTCAGCCAGTTTATTTGGATAACGGCAACGACCCGCCAGGTAAAGATTATCAGTCATCGTTTTGATCACTTCTTCTTTGCTGCGTAAATCGCTGTCCAGAATAATACAGTCAGAAGTAAGCAGAGGCGCATCGTGCTGAACCATGCGGAATTGAGCCAGTAAATGCTCAACTTCAAGCGCAGTACGGCAAGCCATCGCTTTATTCAGCAGCAACCGGCATTCTTTGCTATCCAGTTTAGCCAGACGGGCTTTAGTCGCTGGAATGTTAGGTGCGCTCATGCTGATTTCATCTAAACCCAAACCAACCAGCAGTGGCAGTACGGAGCCTTTAGCACCTAATTCGCCACACAGACCAACCCATTTACCATGACGATGAACCTCACGAACAATATGATCTAACGTACGCAAGAACGCTGGGTTCAGGCTGTTGTAATGGTTAGCTACTTTTTCATTATCACGGTCAACGGCGATCAGATACTGGGTCAAATCGTTACTGCCGATACTGAAGAAATCAATCTCTTCACAGCACTGGTCAATAATGAACGCAATTGATGGAACTTCTAACATGATCCCGAATGGAATTTTTTCATCAAATGGGATCTTGTTTTCACGGAGTTCGTGTTTCACCTGACTCAGTAATTCTTTAACCCACAGGATTTCTTCCATTGAGGAAATCATTGGGATCATGATTTTCAAAGAGCCATGCGCTGATGCACGCAGAATGGAACGTAATTGACTCTTGAACAACTCAAAGAATTCTTTATAAATCCGAACTGCCCGATAACCCAGGAATGGGTTGTTTTCATGAGGGATATTGAGATATTCAACAGGTTTATCGCCACCGATATCCATTGTCCGGATGATGATCGCTTTACCATGAGCTGCTTCGATAGCTTGACAATAAATATTGTACAGCTCGTCTTCGTCTGGTGCTGTTTGACGATCCATGTACAGCATTTCTGTACGGAACAGACCGATACTTTCAGCGCCATTATTGAAGGCTGCTTTAGCTTCAATTGGTAATGCGATGTTTGCGGCAATTTCAAGACGTTTGCCATCTTCGGTTTGCGCCTGAATATTTTTGAACACACCTTGCTGTTGTTCTAATGTTTTCTGAACATTCAATTCTTGGTCATAATAACGAATTACGGGATCAGTCAAATTAGTGGCTACTAAACCTAAATTTGCATCCACAACAATTTGTGTACCGATGGCACTATTCAACGCTGTTTGTTCTACACCAACCAAGGTTGGGATTTTGAATGAACGGGCAAGAATAACAGTGTGTGATGTACTGCCACCACGGCTTAAAATCAGACCTTTCAGGTGTTTTTTGTCTAACTCCAAGAATTGGCTTGGCGTCAGATCTTCAGCTAAACAAACTGAATCTTCAGTTAATACCAGTTTGTTATCAAAGTTCGCAGCACCATAGATCTGTTGCAATAACTGGAAGCTCACGTCGCGAATATCTAATTCACGCTCACGTAAGTATTCACTTTTTGATTGCTTCATTTGGTTACTGAAGTGTCTGGCTGTAGCAATAATCGCTTCAGCACAGCTGCTGCCTTCGGAAACACGATTCATCAAATGTTGGTGAAACGAAGTATCTGACACAATAGACAGATGTGCTTTCAGAATGGCGGATTCGGTACCATGTGCGATTTGCAGCTGGCGCTCAATGCCATGAGCCAAAGCTTTCAGACCAGAAGCCATTGATGATTTTTCTTCATCCATAGAACGAAGCGCTGGCAAGTTTTCTAATTTTTCGAAATCGAATGCGTTAACACTGACCAGCTTACCTGTAGCGATACCGGTGCTAACATTATTACCACGGACTGTCACCGGCGCCAAATTAGCCAGAGAACGAGGCAATGGTGCAACGTCTTTGTCTTCATGTGATGCCTGTGGAAGTGCTTCATCACACTTGGCAAATTCGCCATTGATAAACGCCTGCATCTGCTGCAGTACTTCATCTTCATCTAAGCCATCGATGGTAATAAGGCATTTATCGCCTAATAGGGTATCTGTTCCGATCAATGATAGAACGCTTTTAGCATCGCCTGTTGCACCGGTACGGGTATTAGTCCAGTTGATAGATGATGCAAATTTATTACAGAACTGTTCCATATGACTTGCTGGTCGGGCATGGACGCCATTGGGCAGTTCACAGGTAAAAGATAATGTCTTAGCCATAGGAATAAACCTTCTATATCGGTGCACTATTGAGTTTTCGTTGTGTAAACATTAGGGGGGAGAGGGGCTATTTCCTATTAGACATAAAATCGAAATACTAGATATTTGTGCGATCCATAATTAGTTGTGATATGGATCCCAATTAATTATTAAGCATAAGTCGGAATGTAATAAAGGAGTTTAATCTTATTCTGGAATGAAAAATTTCATTAATATCAACAACCTGTTTTTAAAATATTTTCATTTCTATCTTAAACTAATGTTTAATATATGATGGTTTCAATTGATCTGTTTTTTAATATAAAAACAAGCTGGTGTTGCAGTGTATTATATTTGCTTTGTATCACAGTTTCGGATTGAGCATACAAAAATCCAGCAAATCTAACAAATATCCTGCATTTTTTCTTTTGTTTATTTAGTAACTTTCTATTTACATGTTCATTACAAAGCAAAAAGGGAGTCCTATGTCTAATAAATCTGAAATTTATTTAGATGCTTTAGGTGCGAACATTAGCTTATCTCCTCAAATGATTCATGATCTTGATGTTCAAGGGTTTACCGTTATTCATAATGTCATCGACGCAGACTGGCTTGCAGAAATGCGCCGGATGTTCGATATGATCGTCGAAAAAGAAGGTGATCTGCTGGCTATTGAACATCACCAGGAAGAAAAGGCGACCCGAATTGCCAATCTGATAAACAAGGGAACAGTTTGGGAAAAGGTCTGGTCACATCCGCTTGTACTTTCTGTGTGCAGGCATATCTTCAACGGAGAATTTAAAGTTTCCAGTCTTAACGCCCGTGAAGCGCTTATGGGGGGAGGACATCAGCCTCTGCATGCTGATTGGAAGCAACCGCGGCCGGATTTTCCTAAAGTTCATTTGGTGAATTCAATCTGGGCTATTGATGATTTAAGTGCAGAAAATGGGGCGCCAAGAATCATTCCTGGTACGCATAATCGTCCGGAATTGCCGGAAGATGTACTTGCTGATCCCAGTGCATCACATCCGGATGAAATAATTTTTGCGTGTCCGGCGGGAAGTGTGATGATTTATAACGCTCATACCTGGCATGGCGGGACGACAAACAGAACAGGCGCTCGTCGGCGCGTGTTGCATGGTTTGTATATTGACCGGGCAGATCTTCAGCAGCAAGACCAAAGGAAATGGCTGACGCACGAAACTAACAGTCGATTGAATCCAGCTCAAAAATGGCTACTTGATGTTGAGTAAATGAAACAGAATTCTGCCCGATGAATGTGCCAACATATCGCGTGATTTTTAAAAATGATTGCCCATCTAATGTATTAATATAAACATAGATGGGCATTTTTATTCTGTGCAATTCATGTAATGCCATTACTAAATGATGATGCGGATCACCGTTCAAAATTGATCGCACAAAAATCCAGTAATTCTAGAATTTATCCTATCCCTGCCGAACAATTCTATTCCTATAGTTAGTGTGAAATAAAAGAATTCACTGGCTCCACGCAAGTAGATCGGTGAGCAAAATGTCAACACACACGACAATGATCTGACTCCCCCAGGAGAGAACTATGAACGACTTAATCAACATCCTAAAAAATACACGTCAGCATCTGATGACGGGTGTTTCCCATATGATCCCATTCGTAGTAGCTGGTGGTATCTTGCTCGCTGCTTCAGTAATGCTTTATGGTAAAGGCGCGGTGCCTGACTCTGGTTACCTCAAAGACATTTTCAACATCGGTGTGGCCGGATTTACATTAATGGTGCCAATGCTGGCGGCCTATATCGGTTACTCGATTTCAGACCGTTCTGCACTGGCTCCGGCTGCCATTGCTGCCTGGGTTGGTAACTCTTTCGGTGCTGGCTTTTTCGGTGGCATCATCGCCGGTCTGCTGGGTGGCATCGTGGTCTTTTATTTGAAAAAGATCAAAGTGCCTGCTTTTGCCCGCTCAGTAATGCCAATCTTTGTTATCCCACTGGTAGGTACATTCATCACCGCTGGCGCAATGATGTGGTTCCTGGCGGAACCGATTGGTGCGCTGACCCAAGGTCTGACTGCATGGCTGACCAGTATGCAAGATTCCGGCATCGTCGTTCTGGCTGCCATTATGGGTGCCATGATCGCGTTCGATATGGGTGGTCCGGTTAACAAAGTTGCCTACGCATTCATGGTTATGTGTGCTGGTCAGGGTATCTATACCGTCGTTGCTATCGGTTCTGTCGCTATCGCGGTGCCGCCACTGGCCATGGGTCTGGCAACATTGATTGGCAAAAAATACTATTCAGACGAAGAACGTGAAGCCGGTAAAGCAGCACTGTTGATGGGTACCATGGGTATCAGCGAAGGGGCCATTCCGTTTGCTGCTGCTGATCCACTGCGTGTCATTCCATCCATCATGATTGGTAGCGTTAGTGGTGCGGTTACTGCGGCGGTGTTAGGTGTAAAAGGTTATGCCGCGTGGGGTGGTTTGATTGTTCTGCCTGTCATCGATGGTCGCTTAGGTTTTGTACTTGCATTGGCTGTGGGTTCAGTTGTCGGTGCTTTGTTAGTCAATGTCCTGAAAAGCCGGGCACCACAAAAAGAAGTTGCTGATAAAAACGATGATTTGGATATCAACATTCAAATTGGTAAAACCAGTCAGGTTATGCCAGAGAATAGATTACCAAAAGAGAAGGGCAGCGTGACTAAGTTAATCGCTGTCACTGCTTGCCCATCTGGTGTTGCTCATACTTATATAGCAGCAGAAGCAATTAAAAATGCTGCTGAAGCCAGAGGTTGGAACGTCAAGGTTGAAACCCAGGGTTCTATCGGCTGCGATAATCAATTAACAGCTGAAGAAATTGCAGCAGCTGATATTGTTGTTTTGACCAATGATATTGGTATAAAAAATGAAGAGCGATTTAATGGTAAAGTAATTATTCGCGTAGGTATCAGTGAGGCTGTTAAAAAAACGGGTGCACTGATGGATAAAGTTGAAGCGCAGTTGAATCAGGCTGCTTAAAATCAAAAAGGGAGTGCTTCGGCACTCTTTTTTTTTACAAAAAATTAATTGTTTATTTGTCTTCTGAATGTTTTTTGGAATGTTTCCGAAAATTTATAGTTACTTGAAAGAATATTGTGTTTCTTGAATTATGACATGGATCACCGTTCGAAGTTGATCGTACAAAAATCTAGTAATTCGCAAATTTGTCCTCTCCCTGTAAATGCCTTCGGTTCCTATAGTTATCGTGAAATAAAAATTCACTGGCTGAAGAGGCTCAGTGAACAAAATGCAAACACACACGACAATGATAGATCTCCCTTAGGAGGGAACCATGAGTGATTTAATCAACATTTTAAAAAATACACGTCAGCATTTGATGACGGGTGTTTCCCATATGATCCCATTCGTAGTTGCTGGCGGGATTTTACTCGCAGCATCTGTGATGCTTTATGGTAAAGGCGCGGTGCCAGACTCTGGTTATCTCAAAGATATTTTCAACATCGGTGTGGCCGGATTTACGTTAATGGTGCCAATGCTGGCGGCCTATATCGGTTACTCGATTTCAGACCGTTCTGCACTGGCTCCGGCTGCCATTGCTGCCTGGGTTGGTAACTCTTTCGGTGCTGGCTTTTTCGGTGGCATCATCGCCGGTCTGCTGGGTGGCATCGTGGTCTTTTATTTGAAAAAGATCAAAGTACCTGCCTTTGCCCGTTCAGTAATGCCAATCTTTGTTATCCCACTGGTAGGTACATTCATCACCGCTGGCGCAATGATGTGGTTCCTGGCGGAACCGATTGGTGCGCTGACCCAAGGTCTGACTGCATGGCTGACCAGTATGCAAGATTCCGGCATCGTCGTTCTGGCTGCCATTATGGGTGCCATGATCGCGTTCGATATGGGTGGTCCGGTTAACAAAGTTGCCTACGCATTCATGGTTATGTGTGCTGGTCAGGGTATCTATACCGTCGTTGCTATCGGTTCTGTCGCTATCGCGGTGCCGCCACTGGCCATGGGTCTGGCAACATTGATTGGCAAAAAATACTATTCAGACGAAGAACGTGAAGCCGGTAAAGCAGCACTGTTGATGGGTACCATGGGTATCAGCGAGGGGGCCATTCCGTTTGCTGCTGCTGATCCACTGCGTGTCATTCCATCCATCATGATTGGCACTGTGAGTGGTGCGGTTACTGCGGCGGTGTTAGGTGTAAAAGGTTATGCCGCGTGGGGTGGTTTGATTGTTCTGCCTGTTATCGATGGTCGTTTTGGTTTTGTACTCGCATTGGTAGTAGGCGCAGTTGTTGGTGCTCTGGTTGTTAACTTCCTGAAAAGCCGTGCACCACAAAAAGACACTTCTAAGCAAAATGACGATTTGGACATCGATATTCAAATTGGTTGATTTACAAAAATTAAAGTTAATACGGTTTATTTATATCACTTAAAATATATTCAGAGGTAAATGATCATGACTAAAGTAATCGCTGTAACCGCTTGCCCATCAGGTGTTGCTCATACTTATATGGCAGCAGAAGCAATTGAAAATGCTGCCAAAGCCAAAGGCTGGGAAGTGAAAGTTGAAACCCAGGGTTCTATTGGCTGCGATAATGAATTAACAGCCGAAGATGTAGCTTCAGCAAATGTTGTTATTCTGACAAAAGATATCGGCATTAAAAATGAAGAGCGCTTCAAAGGTAAAACAATTATTCGTGTAGGTATCAGTGACGCTGTTAAAAAAGCCGGTACTCTGATGGATAAAATTGAAGCTCACCTGGCTCAAACTGCGTAAAGTCAAACGGGGGTGTTTCGGCCCCCCAATTCAGCTCACAGAAAGGAAGTAATGCATATGACAACTGAACGTATTTCCCGATTAAAAAAAGCGATGTTCGCTCAGCCGCGTGAGATTTCTTTAGAACGTGCACTGCTGTACACCGAGAGTTATAAAAAAACAGAAGGAGAGCATGTTCAGTCTCGTCGTGCAAAAGCGGTGGAACATTTTCTGGATAATGTTGAAATATCCATCCGTGAAGACGAATTAATCGCTGGTAATCGAACTGTTAAAGCGCGTAGTGGTATCATTTCTCCTGAAATGGATCCGTACTGGATTGCGAAAGAACTGGATATTTTTGCCACTCGTCCGCAAGACAAATTCAATATATCTGAAGAAGATAAAAAGATTTATCGTGAGCAGTTACTCCCGTATTGGGAAAAACGCTCAATGAAGGATTTCATTAATAGCCAGTTCCCGGAAAATATCAAAGAAGCTGTTGGTACTAAAGTTTTCAGTATCAACCAGACTGATAAGGGACAAGGCCATATCATCATCGATTTCAACCGTTTGTTAGATAATGGTCTGAAAGTACTGACTGATGAGATTGCAGCGTTAGTTGAAAATAATCCGGACAATCACTTTTATCCAGCCGTACTGATAACACTGAAAGCATCCAGCAGACACATTCTGCGTTATAACAAGTTAGCGTTAGAAATGGCGGCTAATTGCGCGGATGAAGTGAGAAAAGCTGAACTGCTGAAAATAGCTTCGATTTCTGAAAAAGTTGCATTCGATGCACCAACTAATTTCTATGAAGCTTGCCAATTATTTTGGTACATGAACATCATTTTGCAGTATGAGTCTAATGCGAGCTCTCTGTCGTTAGGCCGCTTTGACCAATACATGTGGCCGTTCTACCAGAAATCTCTGGCGGAAGGTGAATCACCAGCAGCGCTGCAAGAATGGCTGGAAAGTTTGTGGATCAAGATGAACGATATCGTATTGCTGCGTTCAAGCAGTAGTGCGCAATTCTTCGCCGGTTTCCCGACAGGCTATACTATTTTGCTGGGTGGCTTAACAGCTAATGGCCGCAATGCGGAAAACCCATTATCGCAATTGTGTTTGACTTCATATCAGAGCATTCAGCTGCCACAGCCTAATCTGGGTGTTCGCGTTAATGAATTTATGGATCGTGAATTCCTGATCAAAACAGCAGAAACCATCCGTCTGGGAACGGGTATTCCGCAGATCTTTAACGATGAAGTTGTAATTCCGGCATTCCTGAATCGCGGCGTTTCATTGGAAGATGCCCGTGACTATTCTGTTGTTGGTTGTGTCGAGCTCTCAATTCCAGGCAGAACCTATGGTTTACACGATATTGCGATGTTCAACTTGTTGAAAGTAATGGAAATCACATTACAACAGAACAAAAACAATGACGCTGTAACTTACGACTCTATCATTGCCCAAATTGAGGATAACATTCGCCATTACGTAAAATTAATGGTTGATGGTAGTAATATCTGCGATATCGGCCACCGCGACTGGGCGCCGACGCCACTTCTTTCTTCTTTTGTAAGTGATTGTGTGCAAAACGGGAAAGATGTTACTGAAGGTGGTGCTCGTTATAACTTCTCTGGTGTGCAGGGAATTGGTATCGCCAACCTGAGTGATTCATTGTTTGCTCTCAAGAAGTTTATTTTTGAAGAGAAACAAATGAAGTATAGCGAGTTGATCGATATTCTTGATTCGGATTATACGCTTGAAGGCAGCGATAAAGTCCGTGCCCGCTTGATCAGCCGTTACGAAAAATACGGTAATGATATTGATGCGGTCGATGACATTAGCAGTCACTTGCTACGCTTCTATTGTAAAGAAGTTGAACAATATAAAAACCCGCGTGGTGGTCAGTTCATCCCGGGTTCGTATACTGTTTCTGCTCACGTTCCGTTGGGTAAAGTTGTTGGTGCAACACCCGATGGTCGTAAAGCTCACGATCAGCTGGCTGACGGTGGTTTATCACCAATGGTTGGTAAAGATGGACTTGGCCCTACAGCAGTACTGAAGTCTGTCAGTAAGTTAGATAATTATCTGTTGTCTAACGGCAGTCTGCTGAATGTTAAATTCATGCCAAGTACCTTAGAAGGTCAACAAGGTTTAAATAAATTAGCTGACTTCCTGTCTGCGTTTATGAAGCTGAAGCTTCAGCATGTGCAGTTTAACGTGGTTAATGCTGAAACTTTACTTAAAGCGCAAGAGTTCCCTGAAGATTATGCCGGTTTGGTTGTTCGTGTCGCTGGTTATAGTGCGTTCTTCGTTGAATTGAGTAAGGAGATCCAAGATGACATCATCCATCGCACAGCACATCAATTGTGAACCGCAGATGGAAGGTCGAATTTTCAACATGCAACGATATTCGTTGAATGATGGAACAGGAATCAGGACAGTCGTTTTTTTGAAAGGTTGTCCGTTGGCGTGCCCTTGGTGCGCCAACCCTGAATCTCGTTCTCACAAAGTCGAATACGTGATTAGGGAAGCAAAATGTATCCATTGTGATATATGTCCGAAGACTGTTGAAGATTGCCCAAGCGGCGCATATGAACGAATTGGTACTGACATGACGGTTGATGAAGTCATGAAAGAATTAAAGAAAGACGCTGTTTTTTATTTTACGTCTAATGGGGGTGTTACAATATCAGGCGGAGAGGTTCTTGCTCAGGCTCCATTCGCTATTGAATTATTAAAACGGCTGAAAGCGATAGGAATCAGAACTGCAATTGAGACCACAGGTTTCGGTAGTAGAACTCAATTATTAAAAATGGCTGCGTTATGTGATGAAGTTTTATATGACTTTAAAATTATGGATGCAGCGAAAGCAAAAGAAATAATAGGGATTGACCTTGAACTGGTGTTAAGAAATTTCAAGGCTGTCGTTTCTTCGGGCGTAAAAGTGATTCCACGAATTCCTTTAATCCCCGGGTACACAATGACAATATCGAATTTAGAAAAAATATTAGCATTTCTGAAGCCATTTGAATTAAAAGAGTTGCATTTGTTACCATTCCATCAATTTGGTGCTAGTAAATATGAAACACTAAAAATGGAATATAAGCTTACTAATACTAAAGTGCCAAGCGTATCTGAAGTAGAAGCATATAAAAAATACTGCGAATCGGAAGGATATAATGTTGTAGTAGGGGGGTAGCTAAACGCTAACCTGATTATTCACGATAAAATATTTTCTGTGGTCAATGATTGTTGATGACACTGTTATTCAGTAATAGTGTCATCAGAATATCTTTAATAAATATATCTTTTCTTCCGTTCTCTTCATTTCCCTTCAATTAGTGCTACGTTTATTGCTATGGCAAAGTGGATTTTGCTTATTAATCCCTCAAAATACACATCATATTTATCGTAATATGAGTTTAATTCCTGTCTGTTAACATTATTTTAACTCTTTTTGTGAGCTATCTCTTAAAATTTTATTGATAATACATTTCTCCAGTTTTTGGCAGTTTTGTCACATAGTCATGCCTGCACCTATACCTGTAATCTGAGAAAAGATTAAGTTCTAAGTTGTTTTGTTTTTACGGAAACTTTGCTGTCGATAATATTATCTGGAGATGTTGTAGATGAAAAGCGTTGGTATTGATATTGGTGGAACACATATCAGATGTGCTATATACGATAAAGAATTTAATCAGGTTGAACATTTTAAGGTGGCAAATAACCGTGAATGGACTGCTGCTGATAACTTGTCTCAAGTTGTTAAGTTCTTAGAAGATATGATCGTTGAGAAAGGTTATAAATTCAGAAGTATTGGTGTCGGCGCGCCTGGTCCACTGAGTACCAGAACAGGTACAATTATTAATCCACCGAATCTGAATGAAACCTGGCACAATTTTAGTATTGTTGATTTTTTTGAAAAAGAAACCGGGTTTAAAACAACTCTGAATAATGATGCTAATTTAGCTGGGCTGGCGGAAGCAACGCTAGGCGCTGGTACACAATATAAAACTGTATTTTATATAACAATGTCTACCGGTATCGGTGGTGGTTATATCCGCGAAAAGAAAATCATTAATGGCTCTAATTCGGCTGCTGCTGAAATTTATAACCTGATAGTTAATGAACAGTCAGAACGTCGTGGTGGTGTTAATCCTGGCGCGATTAATGAGCAATGCAGTGGTACGGGTATCGCGCTGATCTCTAAGAAAAAGTATGGAAAAGAATTGAACTCAAAAGAGGTGTTTGATTTATATCGTATTGGAGATCCTACCGCGTCAGACATTGTCGAACAGGTCGTTGATGGGATCGCCAGAGCGATAGGCAACATTTCCTGCATCGTGGATCCAGATGTTTTCGTTTTGGGTGGCGCTATTGCATTACACAACCCGGACTTGGTTGAACGCATTACGTTACGTGCGAAGCAGTACGTCATTTTCCCTGATTATTTACGTGTTGAATTGGCTGAATTTGGCGATAACGCGGGTCTGATGGGTGCGGCATTATTGCCATAAAAGGAATTACTAATATGAGTATCGCAAAGGAAAAATCATTATCATCACGGATTTTAGATCCGATCATGGCCGGAATAGGGTATATGTTACCCTGTGTTGTTGCAGGTGGCATACTGATTGGTGTTGGATTTATGTTAGATGATCCGACAATCGATTTTAATAACTATGGTCATAACACTAAACTGGCTGATTTCTTTACCACAACAGGAAGTGCTATTTTTCACTTTATGTTGCCTGTGCTGTGCGCTTTTATTGCCAGATACCATGGTAAGGATGCGGCAATTCCAGGAGGTTTAGCTGCTGGCTATTTAGCGAGTATTGGCAAATCTGGTTTTCTGGGTGCTTTGATCCTCGGATTTTTCGTGGGTTATTTAATAGTTCTGTTAAAGAGAATATTTGATAAATTACCTGATTCATTAAGTGGTACTAAAGATTTATTGATTATTCCTTTGGTATCCGTTCTGTGTACTGGTGCTGTAACTGTTTTCTTTGTGGAACCAACGGTTGGGATATTAAATGCTCAATTGACGGATTTACTGAATTCTCTTTCTGGATCGGGCAATGTCTTGCTGGGTGTCATCACCGGGGGGATGGAATCCGTTGATATGGGTGGGCCTGTAAATAAGACTGCGTACTTATTTGCAACAGGTGCACTGTCAAATGGCGTTTATACAATTATGTCGGCTGTTCTGGCCGGTGGTATTGTTCCTCCTTTTGTGACTGCTTTTGCTAGTGTGATTTTCAAAAACAAATTTACACCAGATGAGCGGAAGCAAGGATATACAAACTTTATTGTTGGATTAGCGGGTATTACTGAAGGGGCCATTCCTTTTCTGGTCAGAAGTCCTTTA
Source organism: Tolumonas auensis DSM 9187 (assembly GCF_000023065.1). Classification (NCBI taxonomy): domain Bacteria; kingdom Pseudomonadati; phylum Pseudomonadota; class Gammaproteobacteria; order Aeromonadales; family Aeromonadaceae; genus Tolumonas; species Tolumonas auensis. The sequence continues at coordinate 2,071,793 of NC_012691.1, read as the reverse complement.
CCTGTAATTGGTTCATGTGTTGTTGGCTCTGGATTAGCTGGCGGTTTGTCTATGTACCTGGGCTGCTCAATACGAGCGCCATTTGGAGGGGTCTTCGTTGCTCCATTGAACAGTAATTTTGGTGGTTGGATGTTATCTGTCGCTGCAGGGATTACGGTTGGTACAATATTATTAGGTTTAAGCAAAAAAGCTGAAAGACAGGTTATTGCATAAGGGTTAAATCTTTCATTGTTTTAATATGCCTTAACTAGTAATAATTAAATCAGTGCTCATCTAGTTTTTAAATATAGATGAGCATTCATTTTTTAGTGTAAAATATAACCAGCTGATCATTTCTTCAATAAACGAATCGTGAAATAATATTTCTGTACTATGGTGTATATCCTTGACTGGAAACTTGCACCTAAGTAAGCTGTGTCCTTGTTGTGATGTAGATCACGTTTTTTCGCAAAAAAGCAGACCGTTAAGGCATGGGTCTGCTACTGTTCATACTATATATCTGAATTTCTTTGATTTATGACATTACAATTATCTATTGTTGCTGTAACAGCATGCGTATCTGGTGTTGCCCATACTTATATGGCGGCTGAAAAAATTGAAAAAATGTGCACGGCCAAAGGGATGAAAATCCGGGTTGAAACACAAGGTGCATTAGGAATAGAAAATAAACTATCTGATGATGAAATTAAGAGCTCAAATCTGGCTATTATTATTGCTGATATTAATATAGAAGGCATGGAAAGATTTGACAATTGCAATGTGATTAAAATTTCAACTCGTTTGTTTTTACAAAGTCCTGAAAAAGTAATGAAAGCCATTGAAGATATATCACTATTCAGCAAAGGCGTAAAAATACATTTATAATTTTGGATTTTATTGTTGACTTTGATATTGAACTCTATATTCCGATGGTGATCTGTCTGTTTTTTCTTTAAACAGCCGGCAAAAATAATTACTGTCATTGAAGCCACAGCGATGTGCTACTTCTTTGACTTTTAGATCATATCGCTTGAGTAAGTATTTAGCTCTCTCGATACGTATAAAATTCAGATATTCGTTGAATCTCATGTTGGCTTCTTTTTGAAAGAGCTGAGATAAGTAGTTAGGGGATATGTAGAACTCTTTTGCAACCAGATCTCTGGTTAATTCTTTTTGGTAATTATCTTCAATATAGCTGCGAATTGTTTCGAATAATGTTTTACTTCTGGATAGTGTTTCGGCCGGATGTTGCATCAGGTCAACTGAAGAACTAATTAGTGATCGGATCAACAAAATTGCTGTTTGCTGATCTTCCGGACGCCAGGTGAGTTCCATTAATGCTTGCAGAATAAAAGCAGCGGTCCGAGGACCCCGTCTGGGAATATGACATTTTTCCAACAAGTGGAATTCAGATCCATCCCACTGCATGAGACTAAAACCAAGTTGCTGTTTTCCAAATAATAAGCTTAGCGTTGTAACCGGTTTTTCCCATTGCGGCTCATTCCAGCCATCATTTGGAATAAATAATACGGTGTTTTTGGTCTGCAGGATTATTGTGTTCTCATCATTGGAGAGTGCGAACTTCATCGGCAACTCTCCATCGATCACAAATTCTAATCTTGGAAAATGGACCTGATATGCGACTTCTGATGGTATTCCTACATCATTGGCATAGTAGACGGTATCAATTATGTGCTCTTGATTGATTAGATTAATCAAAAAATCGTCTATTTTATTTTTCATGTCAGGCCATCAATATTATTTTTTATTAGTATAATTCCATTTGTAAAAAAGTAAAAGGTCATTTTATTTTTAATAAATGTGGTTTAAACGGTGATTATGTTGGCGAGTTTAAAAAATATTTTTTCGTAATTATTGTTAATTAGTAACAAGAAATCAGAATGGGTAATAATAATTCACTCTCACTAATGGTGAGTTGAATTCTGATTTGGTTCTTTCTAAAACTCATGATCACAGCAAGGGTTGAGCACCTGCCGTGATCATGAGGTGGATCATTCTACATTGACGATATTGGCAGCATCCTGCGCTATGATCCATTCCTCATTTGTTGGAATAACCATCGCACAAGTGCTGCCATCTTCTGTGATAATACCCTGTTTGCCAAAACGAGCTGCCAGGTTCGCTTTGTGGTCTACCTTGAATCCCATCAAGCTCAGTCGATTCAATGTTAATTCACGAATAGGGGCGGAGTTTTCACCGATCCCGCCTGTGAATACGACCGCATCTAAGTGGCCATCTAATGCTGCTGTATAACCAGCGATATATTTCGCTAACCGGTAACAATAAATATCCATCGCTCGCTTAGCTTCTTTTTTTGTTTCGTAATTATCTTCTATATATCGGCAATCACTTGTTACTTCTGTTAATCCGAGCAGCCCTGATTCTTTCGTTAATACATGATGAATATCATTCAAACTCATACCCAGTGCATCATGCATATGAAAAATAATTGCCGGATCAATATCTCCACATCGGGTCCCCATTACTAGTCCCTCAAGAGGGGTGAGTCCCATCGATGTATCGACGGACTTACCACCTTTAATGGCACATACGGAGCCACCATTCCCAAGATGACAACTGATGATATTTAAATCTTCAACCGGTTTATTTAATAATTCGGCTGTTTTGAGACTAATATAGTAGTGACTCGTTCCATGCATACCATATCGACGGATAGCATTTTCTTTGTATAGCTTGTACGGCAAAGCATACAGATATGCTTGTTCCGGCATGGTTTGATGAAAAGCTGTATCAAAAACGGCAACATTTGGCAAAGCCGGAAATGCATGTTGAGCTGCCCGGATACCAACTAAATGGGCCGGGTTATGCAAAGGAGCTAATGATGAACATTCTTCAATACCCTTCACGACATTTTCATCAATAAGGACTGAGTGTGTAAATTTTTCTCCGCCATGAACAATGCGATGACCGACAGCAATTAAGTTATGTGCCAAATCAGGATCACAAGGAAGGATCTTTTGTACAATAAAATCCAGTGCTTCTTGATGGGCTGCTTTTACACATAAATCTGCATTACCTTTTCCACCATGAAGTTTCCATTTAATTCTTGCTTCATCAAGATGCAGGCATTCAGCTAATCCAGATAATTTTTCCTCTCCGGACGCCGCATTAAGTACTGCAAATTTCAGGGATGAACTTCCACAGTTAAGTACAAGCACTAATTTTTGATTCATTACTATTTCCTAATTGTCGCCTCAGGGAAATATTTTATTTTTCTTATGGTTTGATGGCATAGAAAGCCATCAGAAGCAGTTTTATAGTGATAATGTAGATTGCTTAAGCGATTATTTTATTTGTTTTCTACGATAACTGTTGTGATCCGGATCATGCTGTTATAGCCAATAAAAACAAGGGGGAATTATTTTTTGGTTTTCAGTCATTGTTTAAAATTTTAATTGGAGGCAGTAAATTATTTAATGGTGTAAAATAAATAAAGGGACTAATAATGCCGGACACTATTAATGAGCCATACTATTGAAGACATTCTCGTTGAGTCTACGGGGGAGCTCTATAAATTAGACGCTGTTTTTTGTAGCCAGGAAGTGTCGTCTTCATCACACCATGAAACTGATTTTGAAGCATGTCCTCGTTTAGAATTTATGGTTGAAGGTTCTGCAAATATCAAATCAACGCGAGAAAGTGAGAAAGTAATTACTCAGTTAAATAGTGGTTCAGTATTATATACTCCAGTTGATATTCAATTCGACTTTCTATTTAATGAAAAGTCACTTCTTCTCAGCATGGGGTTCTATAAACAGCAAATTATTCTCAAGTTGATAGCGTGGGATGGCGAACATCTCAATGTTCTCGAAAAGACCAGTGTGCTTCGGCGTGGTCCCCGGGTTGGTGCATTCATTCTTCAGTCACTGCAAGAAGCTATGTGGCAAAAAGAAGATAAGCAAACAGCAACTTATTTGATCAAATCCTTATTATGTTCATCACTATATTTATTACAGAATCCGCTGACGACACAACCCAGAAGAAAATCACTTTTCGAAGAGATAAGGAACTACGTTGATGATAATTTTTACAAAGATTTAACCAGAGATTCTGTGGCAAAAGAGTTTTTAATATCTTCCACGTATTTATCACGCTTGTTTCAAAAAGAAGCAGATTTAAGATTCAATGAATATCTGAATTACATAAGATTAGAAAAAGCAAAATCCATGCTAAAAAGACATGATGTGAAGGTCAAAGATGTAGCCAGAAAATGTGGATTCAATGACAGTAATTACTTCTGTCGGCTATTTAAAGAAAAAACGGACAGATCGCCATCAGAATATAGAGCTCAATACTGTAGTAAGCATGGTGATGTTTGATTTTTAATGAATCTGTAATAAAAAAGCCAAGACAATGTCTTGGCGAAAAACCGTTTTAACTCACTAGGTGATTTGATTTATTTCAAATCTTTTTATTGTAAACCAGGTTTAAATATTATTACCATCTAGTCATTTGCTGCCAGTTCGGTTGTATTTGGATCTGTTTTTTTAGCAGTTTCAGCTTTTGTTACTGTTCGAAGATCGAAAAATGTTTTGTATAAAATGCAACCTAAGCAAGCACCTAATATTGGAGCGATGAGTGGTACATAAACATAGGGAATATCTCTGCCACCAGTGAAGGCGATATCACCCCATCCTGCCAGATATGTAAATAACTTTGGACCAAAATCACGAGCGGGGTTCATTGCAAAACCAGTTAATGGTGCAGTTGCTGTACCTATTACAGTAACGAGAATACCTATCAGAATAGGAGCGAAGACACCTCGTGTTGAGCCATTTCTCTCATCAGTCAGAGATAAAATCAGGCACATTAAGATCGACGTGATAACTAACTCTACAACAAATGCGTGATTTGTACTGATCCCTGGATTTGCATAAGTACTGAAAATTCCTGCTAATTTCAGACTTTCAATGCTTCCTCTGACGATGTGATTCTTTAGTTCATAATCAATAAACAAATTGTGATACAAAAAGTAAGATAACGCTGCACCAGCGAAAGCGCCTGCAGTTTGTGAAAATATAAATGGTACTACTTTTTTGATGTCAAAGCCTGCAAACAATGTAAGCGCTATGGTTACCGCTGGATTCAGGTGTGCGCCAGATATACCTGCTGAAAGATATATAGCTAATGTAATGCTTAAACCCCATACGGCGGCAATTTCCCATAAACTAAGAGTAACACCGCAGATAATAGCTGCAATCAAGCAACTAACACCTAGAAATATAAATAAACCCGTTCCGAAAAATTCACCCAAGCATTGGTGTTTTAAAGGTATAGGAGCGCTCATAGGTTATCCTGTCTGGTTTAAATCAGAGTAAATAAATTGAATTTTTAAATGACGGTTTATTTTTAGGGCAGGGGATATTTCCAGCCACTGGCTCAGCCCCTAGTGGCCGGAAATACTTTTTACAAAACGTCTAAAACAGTTGTGTCTTTACCGTAAACGCCTTCCCAGTCACGCACAAATCCGGCGACACCTGAGTCAGTTAATGGATGCAGGATCAGTTGCTCGAATACATCAGGGGCAACAGTGACTGATTGTGCACCAGTCATGGATACGTCATGTACCTGTTGAACGTTTTTAAATGAAGCAGCCAATACTTTAGCTTTCAGATTGTGCTTCTGCAGCAGGGTCACGATGTCAGAAACTACTTTGACGCCATCAGCACAGATGTTATCTAAGCGGTTAACATACGGAGCCAGGAATTCAGCGCCAGCTACAGCAGCCATCAGCGCTTGCTGAGGTGACAGGATTGCAGTTGCAGTAATGCGCAGGTCACCCTTTTTGCTGATGATTTTCATCGCCTTGATGCCTTCAGCGGTTGCTGGGATTTTTACTACAAAATTGCTGCCAACGACTTCTTTCAGGCTATAAGCTTCTTTAACAATAGTGTCTGCATCTTTTCCCATTACCTGGGCATGCAACATGATTTCATCACCGATGATATTTTTGATATCTTTCAAAATTGCTGCCAGCGGTCTGTTTTCTTTAGCAACAATACTTGGATTAGTTGTAACCCCAGTGATTGGATACAGATCAACACAACGAGCGATGTCTTTAAGATTTGCAGTGTCCAGCATGTAAATCATGGTTCATTACCTCTTGTAAAATAAGTCATTAATTTAGATTATTCATAAAAACATGAATCATAGTGAATAAATACATCACCTAAATCAGCAGCACTTCTATTCTTCTCTTCATGCTGCAACTAATAGAAATTAATTTTTGTTATTTTATATCGCCGATACATTTGATTTTCTTCTGTATCAGACTACATATGGTTTTATTAAGTCTTGAATATAACTTATATGGGATAACTATAAATGAAAGAAAATATGATTGGGAGTGGACATTTGTTAGGTTTACTGGAGATTTGTATTGCTTGGTGTTTAGTGTGATCCGTGTTGCGTTTATGAGATCTTTTTAAATTGTAATGTATTGATATATAGGTATTTTTTGTGAATAAGTCTGGTGATTTCTGTCCAGTTTACATTTATCCAGTAATTGTCATTATTGTGCGATTGTAATGTCTTTCTTTAATCATTAATTTATTCGCAAGTTTAGTTGTAATAAATAATTTTCTTTGTTTTCCAAGTTTTCACTCCTTTCCCTTTCAAAGGGGCGAAGCATCATTCTCACACTAAATTAAGGATTTATTATGGATAAGATCATTCAATCCCCTGGTAAGTATGTTCAAGGTGCTGGTGTTATCTCTCGTGTCGGCCAATATGCAGCCCCATTTGCTAAAAAGCTGTTGGTTATTTCTGATGCGTTTGTTCTGGGGTTAATCGAAGGCAAAGTGACTGCCAGCTTCAAAGAAAGCGCAACAGATTTCGTTATCGAAAAATTCAAAGGCGAATGCAGCCGCAATGAAGTAAATCGTCTGATCACTATCCTGCAAAATGAAAACTGTGACGGTGTTGTGGGTGTTGGTGGTGGTAAAACGTTGGATACCGCTAAAGCGGTTGCTTATTACGCTAAAGTGCCGGTTGTCATTGCACCAACTATCGCTTCTACCGATGCGCCATGCAGTGCTTTATCCGTTATTTATACTGATACCGGTGAATTTGAATCCTATTTGATCCTGCCTTGTAACCCGAATGTGGTTTTGGTTGATACCGAAATTGTTGCCGGTGCACCTGCTCGATTATTGGCTGCCGGTATTGGTGATGCCATGGCCACTTATTTTGAAGCCCGGGCCTGTTACCAAAGCCGTGCTACCACCATGGCGGGCGGTGAATCTACTGAAGCTGCGATGAGCCTGGCGCGTCTTTGTTTCGATACCCTGCTGGCTGAAGGCCATAAAGCGATGCTAGCTGTACAGAAAAAAGTGGTGACCGAAGCGGTTGAACGCATCATTGAAGCCAATACCTATCTGAGCGGTGTCGGTTTTGAAAGTGGTGGTCTTGCTGCGGCACATGCTGTTCACAACGGTCTGACTGTTATTCCGGATGCGCATCATTTCTACCACGGCGAAAAAGTAGCATTCGGCACATTAGTTCAGTTGATCCTGGAAAATGCCCCTAAAGCTGAATTAGATACCGTGTGTGCGCTGTGCACCCGTGTTGGTTTGCCAATTACCCTGGCGCAGCTGGATATCAAGGAAGGTATCGAAGAGAAAATGCGTGCTGCTGCTGAAGCGGCGTGTGCAGAAGGTGAAACTATTCACTCTATGCCATTTAAAGTTACAGCCACTAAAGTCTATGCCGCAATGATTGCCGCTGACCAATATGGCCAGGATTATATTAAGCAAAACACTAAATAATATTAATTAGCCAATCCTGGCTAATTAACTTCTATATCAATCAGGAATAAACCCGGCAGGACGCTGAGGTTTATTCCTGCCCGAAAGTCGCAAAAGCTGTTTATTGGGAGAACGATGTGGCTAACGTACTTTGGTACAACGAACTCAACATGCATGATGTTGAACGCGTGGGTGGCAAAAATGCCTCCCTGGGTGAAATGATCACTAATTTGACCTCATTAGGGGTTTCTGTACCTAATGGTTTTGCGACCACCGCTCAAGCCTTTAATGATTTTCTGGAATACAACGATATTCACCGGAAAATATATCAACTGGTCGGGCGCATTGATGTAGAAGATATTAATGCGTTATCCAATGCCGGTAAGCAGATCCGTGGATGGATTGTAGAAAGTCCGTTTCAACCTGCATTAGAAGCGGATATTTATAAAGCGTATGCCCAACTTGCTGATGGCCAACAAGATGCTTCATTTGCGGTACGTTCTTCTGCAACAGCAGAAGATATGCCGGATGCTTCCTTTGCGGGTCAGCAGGAAACCTACCTGAACGTGCAGGGTATTGATGCCATCATGATCGCGGTGAAGCATGTGTTCGCGTCATTGTTCAATGACCGGGCTATTTCTTACCGCGCCCATCAGGGATATGACCATGAAGGTGTGTCGATCTCTGCCGGTGTACAACGCATGGTTCGTTCTGACTTAGCAGCATCAGGCGTTATGTTTACTCTGGATACTGAATCCGGTTTCGATCAGGTCGTGTTTATCACTTCTGCTTATGGTCTGGGGGAGATGGTCGTTCAGGGTGCCGTCAATCCGGATGAATTTTATGTGCATAAACCGACATTGAAAAATGGCAAACCGGCCATTGTTCGCAGAACTATCGGGTCGAAAAAGATCCGGATGGTGTATGCAAATAGCCAGGAACACGGTAAGCAGGTCGAAATCGAAGATGTCCCTGACGAATTGGCCAACAAATTCTCCATTACGGACAGCGAAATACACCAGTTAGCCCATCAGGCTTTGCTAATTGAAGAGCATTATGGCCGTCCGATGGACATTGAATGGGCCAAAGATGGTCATACCGGCAAGCTCTATATCGTTCAGGCACGTCCGGAAACGGTTCGTTCTAATGAACAGACGATGGAACGTTTCCAGTTAAATTCACAGGGTGAAGTATTGATTGAGGGTCGGGCCATTGGTCAGCGTATCGGTGCTGGCCCAGTAAAAATTATCAATAGCATCAGCCAGATGGATCAAGTGCAACCAGGTGATGTTCTTGTCACAGATATGACGGATCCTGATTGGGAACCGATCATGAAACGTGCTTCTGCCATTGTGACTAACCGTGGCGGAAGAACATGTCATGCTGCCATTATTGCGCGTGAATTAGGTATTCCTGCGGTAGTGGGGTGTGGCAATGCAACTGACGTTTTAGAAGAAGGCCAAAATGTCACCGTCTCTTGTGCCGAAGGTGATACCGGTTATGTATACCGTGATTTGCAGGATTTCACCGTGCGTAAGTTGCAAGTGGATGCCATGCCTATCCTTCCGCTGAAAATCATGATGAATATCGGCAATCCTGATCGTGCATTCGATTTTTCCCGCTTACCGAATGATGGTGTGGGTCTTGCTCGCCTGGAATTTATCATCAATCGCATGATTGGCGTGCATCCGAAAGCACTGCTTGAGTTCGATCAGCTTGATGAAGATCTTCAGCTGGAAATCCGTGATCGGATGGTGGGGTATGACGATCCGGTTGAATTTTACATCAGCAAACTCGCGGAAGGTATTTCCACGCTGGCAGCTGCGTTCTGGCCTAAACGCGTCATTGTTCGTCTGTCTGATTTCAAGTCGAATGAATACGCTAATCTGGTCGGTGGTGAGCATTATGAGCCACACGAAGAAAACCCGATGCTGGGATTCCGTGGTGCCGGGCGTTATGTATCACCGGATTTCCATGACTGTTTCGCGCTGGAGTGTGAAGCGGTCAAACGCGTCCGCAATACCATGGGCCTCACCAATGTTGAACTGATGGTGCCGTTTGTCCGGACCGTTGCGCAGGCGGAAGCGGTTGTTGCCCAGTTGGAACGTGAAGGGCTGAAGCGCGGAGAAAATGGTCTCAAAATCATCATGATGTGCGAGATCCCATCCAATGCATTGTTGGCAGATCAGTTCCTGGCTCATTTTGATGGTTTTTCCATCGGTTCAAACGATATGACCCAGCTGACTCTTGGTTTAGATCGTGACTCTGGTTTGGTATCTGAGTTGTTCGATGAACGTAACGATGCGGTAAAAGCGTTGCTATCGATGGCTATTAAAGCTGCGAAAGCACAAGGTAAATATGTCGGGATCTGTGGTCAGGGCCCTTCCGATCATCCTGATTTCGCAGACTGGCTGCGTAAAGAAGGGATCGACAGCTTATCGTTGAACCCGGATACCGTTGTACAAACCTGGTTATGGCTGTCAGATCAATCTGCACATTAATTTGGGTTATGGCCCGTCAAATCTATGACGGGCTGTCTCAATAAGCAATCACGGAGCAATACATGCAAACGGGTATGTCGGTATACGACTTCATTATCGAAAAACAGGCTGATTTCCCTCATGCTACCGGGGATTTAAGTGCACTTTTGACCTCTATTCAGCATGCGGCCAAAGTTATCAGTTGGCAAATTAACCAGGCGGGTCTTGGTAATATTATTGGTGCTACCGGTATCGATAATATCCAGGGGGAAGCACAACAAAAATTAGATCTGTTTGCGAATGACAAGTTCAAACAATCGTTGGCTGCTTGCGGTGAAGTCTGTGGCATGGCTTCGGAAGAAGATGATGATTATGTCGCATTTGAACCGGTTAATGGCAAAACAGCGAAATATGTTGTGCTGATAGACCCACTGGATGGCTCTTCGAATATTGATGTCGGCGTATCTGTCGGCACGTTATTCTCTATTTATCACCGGGTTTCACCGATTGGCACCCCCGTGACTAAAGCGGATTTTTTACAACCCGGTCGTCATCAGGTTGCTGCGGGCTATATCATTTATGGTTCTTCAACCATGCTGGTTTATTCGACGGGGCAGGGCGTTAACGGATTTACGCTCGATCCCTCTATCGGGTGTTTTTGTCTTTCTTATCCAAATATTTCAATACCTCAACAGGGTCACATTTATTCAGTAAATGAAGGTAACTATTTCAAGTTTCCTGCAGGTGTCAAACAGTACCTGAAGTTTTGTCAGGCGATCGATGAAACAGATAATCGGCCCTATACCTCGCGTTATATCGGATCGTTGGTTGCCGATTTTCATCGTAACATGTTGAAAGGCGGGATCTTCCTATATCCATCAGGCACAAATGCACCAAACGGAAAATTACGGTTGCTTTATGAAGGTAATCCTCTGGCCTTTATCGTTGAACAGGCTGGCGGGAAAGCAACAAATGGATATCAGCGGATACTTGATTTATCACCAATGGAATTACATCAAAGAACCCCATTTTATATTGGTTCTGCACATATGGTTGATAAGTTAGGGCAGTTGTTAGTGGCTTTCGATTCGTAAACTCAGGGCGAAGTGAAAGCGTCGTGTACCACCGTATCGACCCTCTACTGAGATACGGTGGCTTTTTTATCGTTGTCGTTGAAGACTCATGGTTTCCATTAATCTTGCCGTTATTTCTTCAACAGAGTAATTAGTTGTATTGAGGTAGGGAATTTGGAGCTTTCTGTAAAGTGCTTCGACTTCGGAAACTTCCATTCGACATTGTCGTAAAGAAGCGTAATTACTGTTTCCTTTTCTTTCTTGTCGGATGGCAGAAAGTCTTTCAGGATCAATGGTTAATCCAAACAACTTATTTTTATAAGGCAATATGGCCGGTGGTATCTTTAAATTATTCATATCGTCAGAAACGAAAGGGTAATTTACTGCATAAACTCCAAACTGGAGCGCCAGATATAAACTGGTTGGTGTTTTTCCTGCTCTTGAAACACCAAGCAAAATAACCTGAGCTAACTCTAAGTTGCGCAGTGAGATACCATCGTCATGGGCTAAGGTGTAATCAATAGCAGCGATGCGTGCATCGTATTTGATCATATTGTTTTCAGTTAAACCATAGGGTCTGCGTTTAGCAGATGCAACAGGGCTGATATTCAACTCTTGTTGCAAAGGAGCGATTAGTGATTGGACTACATCAAGGCATAACCCTTGACTATTATTAATTAAATTCTTTATTTCTGGAGAAACGATCGAGTAAAAAACGATAGGTTTTACACCTGTTTGAGTATATGCGGTATCAATTTTATGGCATACATCCATTGCTTTTGAGTCGTTATCGACAAATGGAATAGTATGGAATTCAGGTTCTATATTAAATTGAGATAGTACGGCATGCCCTAAGGCCTCAGCCGTGATCGCTGTGCCATCGGAAATATAAAAAACATTTCTTTTCATTTTTTCTGGTGCTCTATGGTTGGCCTGTGATGTTTTAATTTAAGATGATCTTGTGTGTGTTTGTAAATGTTTTTTTAATTTTAATGGAGCCAATATGTTAAAATTCGGAGTCATCGGTACCAGTAATATTACTGAAGCACTTTTATTTGCTGCTAAACTTGCAACAGGTTTTCAATTGACGTCTGTATATTCCAGATCTCTTGATAAAGCAAAAGAGTTCGCTGATAAGTATGGTGCTGAATATGTGTTTGATGATCTTAATGAAATGGCTCGTTCGCCACACATAGATGCGGTATATATTGCCAGCCCTAATTCATTACATTGTGAACAAACCTGTTTGTTCTTAAAAAACAAGAAACATGTTTTGTGTGAAAAGCCTCTGTGTTCTAATTTTCATGAGGCTAAGTTGATAGTGCAAACCGCAATGGAAAATGGCGTTCTATTGATGGAAGCAATGAAAACCTGTTCACTGCCAAATTATCTTTCAATTAAATTAAATCTTCACAAGATTGGTAAAGTCCGGCATGTATCCAGCCATTATTGCCAATACTCGTCCCGATATGACCGATTTAAGTCGGGAGAAGTCATGAATGCATTTAAACCTGAGTTATCCAATGGGGCACTTATGGATATTGGTGTGTACGCACTTTACCCTGTCATTGACTTATTTGGGTTGCCATCAAACCTCAGTGCAAGTGCTGTTATGTTAAGTAGTGGTGTGGATGGTCTTGGCACTGCATTGCTGGAGTATAAAGATTTAACAGCCTCAGTTACTTACTCAAAAATTACTGATATGAGGGTGCCGTCTGAGATTCAAGGTGAAAATGGTTCCATAATAATTGACCATATTTCTCAGTTGAATTCAGTGAAAATAATATATCGTGATGGAAGTGAAGAAGATATTTCTGTACCTCAGTCGCCCACTCCGATGATATATGAGTTGAATGAGTTTATACATACAATTGAATCCGGTGGAACGGAATCTACCTTGAATAGTTATTCTTTGATGTTGAAGGTTTCCGATGTGATGCAGCATATCAGAAAGAAAATTGGACTGATTTTTCCGGCAGACAAAATTTCCTGAGTACAAAAACAATGAATGAAGATCTTTTATCCTACGCAAAAGAAACATTAGAAATTGAAATTAAAGAAGCGCAGCGTCTTCTTGATCGACTTGATGAGAATTTTCTTTCTGCATGTCATTTATTGCTTAATTGCAAAGGTAAAGCTGTTGTCTCAGGAATAGGAAAATCAGGACATATTGGCAAGAAAATTGCTGCATCCTTAGCAAGCACTGGGACTCCGGCTTTTTTTGTTCATCCGGCGGAAGCTTTACATGGCGATCTGGGAATGATTGGCGTTGATGATGTCCTCATCTTTATCTCTTATTCGGGAAAGGCCAAAGAACAGGAATATATATTGCCATTAATCAAAGAGAATCAGATCTCGTTGATTGCCATGACCGGCGATAAAAATTCTCCTCTGGCAAAAGCTGCAACGTGTGTACTGGATATTAGTGTAGAAAGAGAAGCGTGTCCTATTGGTGTCGCGCCAACATCCAGTGCTGTAAACACATTAATGATGGGAGATGCATTAGCCATGGCACTGATGCGTCAGCGCGGATTCGGTGCTGAAGATTTTGCCCGCTCACATCCGGGTGGTAGCTTAGGTGCTCGTCTTCTCAACAGAGTCCATGATGTTATGCAAACAGATGAATTACTACCTATCGTTGATGAACACAGCAGTGTCATGGAAGCAATGCTGGAACTAAGCCGGACAGGCATGGGGTTAGTTGCAGTCTGTGATGCAGAAAAATATGTGGTTGGGGTATTTACTGATGGTGATCTTCGCCGTTGGCTGGTTAAAGAAAACTCTTTAAGTAATCAGCTTGAGCAGGCTATGACTCGCCCAGGGTATCGGTTTCCTTCCCATTGGCGTGCCAGCGAAGCATTAGACGCATTACATGAGCATCAAATCAGTGCCGCACCAGTGGTTGATGCTAATGGTATCTTGGTTGGTGTACTGAATTTACATCGGTTACATGATGCTGGTATTTCATGAGCCTTATTTCCAAATAGTAGTTGTTGGTATTAATTTATTGGACAAAATGGAGTAAGACTGATGGATTATTCATATTTGACTGAAATTTCAGGTGAACAGTTATTTAAAGAGTGTTTACAACGTTGTGGACTAAATCTTACAAATGTAATACTTGATGAATGGGTTTTGATGAGGAATAAGAAGGTATTAGTTAACGTTAAAAAAGATAGTGCTGGAATGTTTAAATATTACATCCGAGCTTGCTTGTTCAAGAAATAATAGCTGCTCCCGAAGAATGCAGATAGTTCAGTGGTGAAATTTTGATGATTTTTTTGGGAGCTTCATGCTGGATGTTTGATTATTAATGATATCCATTTTTTGATGAGTCAAGCATGTGTAATTAATAGTTATGATTAAGTGTTGTATACTGCGAAATACAAACTTACCCGTATTGATGCGTGTTTCTTGATCCGATACTGAATATAACCAATAAAGCAGAGAATTTAGCATGACTTCTGTTAGTTCATTAGACTCAGACCTTATCAATAAAATAACGTTAGACTTTGCCCATGCTACGAATTTGGCTGTTGTGGTTGTTAATATTTACGGTGAAGAAATCTCTGCTCATTTTAATTTTACTCAATTTTGTAAAAAAATGCGGGCAGACCCAACACTTTATTCACATTGTAAAATGAGTGACCGATGTGGTGGTCTTGAAGCATCAAAATACGATAAACCTTGTATTTATCGTTGCCATGCAGGATTGACAGATTTTTCAATCCCGCTAGTAATTGCTGGGCATCTAATGGGGTTTATCTTATGCGGGCAAGTACGTATTAAAAATGATGTATCTTTGGATAATGTCCACAAAGGGGATCAATCATGGAAAGCAAACCATGAGTTAGTTGCAGAACATGAAAAAATTCCTTTAGTGGATTATTCTAAAATAATTTCTGCAGCCAATCTACTGAAAATAATTGTCGATACTTACATTAAAATTAATCTTAATTTGATAGTGGTTTATGATGCTGTAACGCCAAGATTGGTAAGGGAAAAATCTGAAACAATATACGATGCAAAAATTAAAAAAGCATTGCGATACATTGATTCTCATTTCTCTGACGAGCTTCGACTGGAGGAAGTTTCTAGTCACGTATATCTGAGCCCTTATTACTTCAGTAAGCTATTTAAAAATCAGTTGGGGATTGGATTTAATACCTACGTAACACAACAGAAAATGAATAATGCGAAACAAATATTACAGTGCAGTGATTGGTCGATAGCCGACATTGCGAAAAAACTTGGGTTCTCTCAAGCAAGTTATTTTTGCAAGGTTTTCCGCCAGTCATTCCAGATCACACCTCAAGAGTATCGAAAGACATTGCAGGACAATGATGCTGTCAATTGATTATTTTGGATGGAACTAAATAACTGTTCCGAAATGTAGATCACTTGGTGGGAGTAACTCGGTTTTAGTTATGCGATCATATCGTCGCCAAACTAAACAATCGCCCAAAACCGAGTTACCGCTATGTTACCAGTTTTATCTCGCGCCGAACGCAGACGCATCGAAAAAATCATTTATAAAACCAACGATAAAGAACATGCCCGGCGTCTGACTGCTATTCTCATGCTGCATCAGGGGCAGACTGTTTCGATGGTTCATCAACTGACTGCCGCTGCTCGTTCTTCTATTCAACGCTGGCTCAGCTGGTATCAGGAATGTGGTATTTCCGGTCTCGAAAGTAAACAACGCGGACGATTTTGTTCTTTGCCATACCAACAAATTCGACTCATTTTAGAGCTGCTTATTCAGTTCTCGCCAGAAGATTTTGGTTATCAACGTTCACGTTGGAGTTCAGAGCTTTTTGCATCGCTTATTCATCGCATGTGTCCAGAACTCAACATTGCTGCCTCTACCATCCGCCGTTGGTTACCTAAAATGGGCATTGTTTGGCGTAGAGCTGCGCCGACACTCCATATTCGTGACCCACATCGTGATGAGAAAATGGCATTAATAAACAATGCATTACAAAGTCACTCTATTAATGAACCGGTTTTTTATGTCGATGAAGCAGATATCGACCTGAATCCTAAAATTGGTGCGGATTGGATGCGTCGTCATCAACAAAAACGAATACCCACACCAGGGAAAAACGAAAAACACTATGTTGCCGGTGCACTTAATAGTCAGACGGGCAAGGTAATTTACACCACAGGGCTGAGTAAGGATTCAGACCTATTTATTCAACTACTGGAAAAGCTGAAACGGCATTACCGTCGGGCGAAGAAAATTATCCTGGTCCTTGATAATTACGTGATCCACAAAAGCCAAAAGACGCAGGTATGGCTCAAGAACAATCCAAAATTTGAGTTACTGTTTCAACCTGTTTACTCACCGTGGGTCAATCGGATTGAACTACTCTGGCGCTCAATGCACGAGATGGTCACCAGAAACCACCGATGTCGGGCGATGTGGGAATTATTGCGAAAGGTGAAGTATTTTTTAGATCATGTCAGCCCGTTTGCAATAGCAGCACAGAATAAATAGGTGGAGCACAATTAGGATCAGTTATTTAGCTCTTGAGCGAGAAAGTGACACCACTCCCTAGTTTTTCGCGCGCAAAGTCCCATAGGTTGCGGATTGTTGGGGGCAATTGCGCCTTTTTCTGGCCGAATGAACTTGTGGTCATATTGGGTGTGATACCTAACAGCTAAATTAAACCAAGATATATCCAAGATGAGCTGCATAGCGTATATGGTCCAAAGTCAGACAGGGCTGAGGTTACAGATGATTTGCGTATCCATCACTGTCGAGGATGCAAACTCCGTATTGTAAAAAGAGTCCTTTGTTGGAAGGACTTTTATCCGGCATTAATTTGATTTCTGGCTGCTACAGATAAGAAGTGGCTGCGGTCTTTGTACTTGCCATGAGACGATGCTACCGTTGCATCAATACGGCCGATCAAAGATTCAGGAATGCTGATATTAATTCGTTTTTGTTTTCCGGTATAAGGCGTGAGATCAATCTCAACTAAACACCAGAGAGTGCAATACGCATATTCCGGATTTGTTCGATAACTAAGCACCCCAGTATCTTTGATTGATTCAACGTCAATGTTGTTTTCAGCCATATCCTCAATGACACCTAAAATGGCTTCTCGTGCCATTACGGCAATATCTTCCTGATTATCGGCTGCACTGAAACAAGCATAGTTATCATTGCAAAGTGCAGGAGCAACCAGACCAAAGGCTTCTTTCGGAGAGTTCGGCAATTCGACGCCAACGGTAAATAACATATAACCTCCTTTATGACGCAGGCAGCGGGATCAAATCCCCGCTGCCTTTTTTATGGATTTCACAGTGCCAAGAGGAATATCACCTTTCGGATGAGGTACTGGGAATGTCTTCCCTGTAATAGGTGAATAGTAGATATGATGACTACCTTTACCATGCCTCTTTAATTCACACCCAGCCGCAGTGAGTTCCTTTATTAGGTCGATAGACTTCATATCTCCTCCTAATAAGCTAAGTATACACACGCATACACACACAGCAAGAGTTACATAGAAAATGAGGAGTTCTTTATCAAGATATCTCCAAGATTAATTGCAATGCTCCGGTGGTGCCTGAGCTACGGCGAGACAATCGAATTAAAACCATTCAGGCTTCATTGGCTGTCGGACAAAACACATTAACCCTGGAACAGGTCACGGCGGTTATTGAAGGTAAAACGGTGCTGGGGTTGCCAAAGGAAATTCAGGAAGTCCGTAACGCTTTCCGGGCATATGAAACTCTGGATCAGTGGAACCCATATAAACTGGACGATATGCTGGCGGCACATGCCGTACTGATGTATGGACTGGTTGATGATGCTGGTCATTGGTGCAGCACAGGAGCGGGGATCTATCGAGGGGATAGGTTAGTGCATATGGCACCACCACAAAGTCAGGTGCCTCGTCTTATGGCTGATTTATTTGATTGGCTCAAAACCAGTGATGCTCATCCGTTGATTGCTTCCACAGCATTCCATTATGAATTCGAATTTATTCATCCATTTAGTGATGGTAATGGGCGTATAGGTCGTTTATGGCAAACGCTGATCCTGAGTCACTGGCAACCGATGCTGGCATACCTACCTGTTGAAACAGTTATCAAGCATAGACAGCAGGATTACTACCAACTGCTGACTGAATCTGATCAGAAAAGCGACTGTTCAGCATTTATTGAGTTTCTACTACAGGCAATAGAAGACAGTTTACAGGAAGCTATCAGTACACAACCAGATGTTGTGTTGGAAAAATGCGGGTAGAAACGCGGGTAAAAACACCAGAACAGATCCTGATGTTGTTACAGCAAAACCCTCATATGACACTTTCAGAGGTGGCAGGATCCATAGGTAAATCAGTCAGTACTGTCGAGCGAGCAGTAGCTAAACTGAAAAAACAAAATAAGCTGGTATATCACGGGCCTAAAAAAGGCGGTTATTGGCATATCCAATAAGAACCCTCGTGGCAATGTTATTTGCCACAAAGTCACCCCATTTCAGGAACAGATCTCTTAATCGTTCAGGGTTGCGTAAAGCGCCTGTTTGATAAGCAACTTACCACCATACTTGCGTACGTTTTGCCCGAGGAAATCGAAATCTTCATCAGTGTGGGTGATCCTGATTTTTTCTTCCGAGAGCGCCAAACCTCGAACGGCCATGAATTGCCGGATCGCCGAGAGAACGTTGTGTTCGATAATTTCCCTCGATACAGCTGTCACGACAAAAAATCCGCATATCTGCTTGTACTTTCTGCATGTGCCCCGTCGGGGCCACGCTTGCATCTATTGCCGCTTCCAGTCCATCCAAAGTCATGTTTGCCATTACTCTTCGGAATGTAGATCCACTTCTGCGAGTTATTTTACTCGTTTAATGAGGTGTCCAGTAATGCTGGGTCAGATCATTCTGCTTCCGCCATGGCAAGTGGACAAGTCGGGAACGAGACACACGCCATTGAAGTATTTACGCTGCTCGGTGACACTGTCTCAATCAACTTGTATTGCCGTGCCAGTGCTTCTATTAACACGATATTCTCTTCATCAACCTCGGCAATGACCATGTTCTGATTCGGGGTAATTCGATAATCACCGGTGTGAATTTTAGCAAGCTCAGCGATGCCGGTTTTCAACGGTTTTTCTGGTGTGTCGATCAGGCGACCTCTTGGAATAAACAGCGTTAAATGGTGTTTGCCATCGATACCGTTAACCCAACCGATGCGATCACCCCGGTCAGTAAATTGATAAGGGCGGCTTTCCGCAAATACGATCTCTGCGTTCCGGTGGGTTTGACGCTCATCTGCGGCGGTTAAGAAGAACCTTAGAGCAACGCCAGCACCAGATGTTGCAAGCGGCGATTCAATATTATTTACCCGCTAGCGTAAAGGTCACACAGCCAGAAGGTGGGTATTTTCTCTGGTTGGAATTTGTCCAAGATGTCGACAGTTTCGCGTTATATCAACAACTGTTAGCCGAACAAGTGGCGATAGCACCGGGCATTTTGTTCTCCAGTCAGAAGCAATACACCCATCATGTTCGGATCAATTACGCCTTACCCTGGAATAATCGAGTTGAAAAAGCGATTGCATTGATTGGTCAGCGGTTGGGGCTGTAGTAGGATTAAAACTCTCGATATTATCGCTTCAACTCTACTAGGATCGACCAATCCTTTTACACCAGCTAATCTGACGAAAATGTCATCGTGGATTTGAATAATTTCTTGTGCAATAACAATCTCATCGGTCTGTTAAGCCTTGATGCTATCGCCATGTTCATTCCATATTTGTTCAAAAGCATTATCGTAGAGCGCTTTCCACATAGCATCAAATTACCCTCTTGACTTATACAGACTTTATTGCCCGTCTAAATATCCGCTTTTGCATTTGAAGCTATTGCTTCAATTAATGACTCAACGAATAACAACTTATGTTAGAAAAACAGCATAACCGGATCACGCGACATCTAAATTTTTTAGTAACCGGTTAGTTATATTAAGGTCGTATAAAAGTGAAAATCAGGTGTGGAGGAAGAGGGAAATAGGATGAAAATGACCGGTGGGACTAAAAAACTGATCCAAATAAGATCAAAAAATAATGCAAAATTAGGTATATAAAGTAGTCATATTTTGGCTATGTAAAATCATATCGAATGACGTTATTGTACGTTGTTGATTTAAGTAATTGATTTGTAATAGTTATATATTAAGGTAATTTAATGTGTTTATCGGTATGTGAGAGTCTGTTAACAGGTACGGCCTTCTAAGCCGTGGGTCACAGGTTCGAATCCTGTAGGGCGTACCAGCAAGACACTGTTGCTCAGCTTCACAAGTGGCATGACAACACGGTTCGATGGTGGCTATAGCTCAGTTGGTAGAGCCCCGGATTGTGATTCCGGTTGTCGTGGGTTCGAGTCCCATTAGCCACCCCAATTAAAGATCAGCACTGCGGAAGTGGCGAAATTGGTAGACGCACCAGATTTAGGTTCTGGCGCCGCAAGGTGTGAGAGTTCGAGTCTCTCCTTCCGCACCATGTTCTTCAAGCGAACAACATAAACCAGCGAAAGCTGGTTTTTTTGTGCCTGGAATTCACGTATCTATTTTTAGCGTTCACAATCAAACAGTTATGTTTGCTGTGTTTTTCAACGCATTTAATAAAAACTTTTCAGTCAGAAGCAATATACCCACCATATCCGAATTAATTATGCCTTGCCGTGGAATAGCTGAGTCGAAAATGCCATTGCATCGATTAGCCTATTACCAGGCCAGAATTCGTTCCCGATTGAAAACCAGCCAGTCTCTGATGACAGAACTTATTTCTGGTTTTTTCCACTGCATCTGCCCGTCAATGTTCAGCGTTCAGGTTTGATGTTTGTCTCATTGAATTTTTATATTGTTAATTTTCGCATTAAAAGTGAAAATATTTTACGCCACAAATGAAAATTTGATTTTCATTTGTGGCGTATTTATTTGGAGCTTAATTCTGGTGCCGGGGGCTATGAAACCAATAAAAAGATTAAAACTGACGATTTGGGAGTCGTGCAAGCCCATTGATGCTGAATTATGTTGCCAATATGTTGTAATTCATAAGGTTGCTCGTAACTATATTCGCTTGTTCTCGTTCAAACCGAAAATTAAAATATCGATATGAATTTTGAAATGAAATAAAAATTACGCCATCATCACAAAATGGCAATCAAAATATGCAATATGTCGTTCATTGTGAAAATATAAATATACAGGTTACGTGATACACCCCGTTCATCATCACGGCCTGTACTGAACTACACATCATGATCCTTACGCTGTTTGGTGTGTCCCTTCACTGATGGAATCAAATTGAGGAATACGTCATGGATTTAGTAATTCATGCAGCGGAATGGTTTATCGGACTATTCCAGAAAGGAGGCGAGGTGTTTGTCAGCATGGTGACAGGCATTCTCCCGCTGTTGATCTCGCTGATGGTGGCAATGAACGCGCTGATCCGCTTTATCGGACAGGAACGTGTGGAACGTCTGGCCCAGAAATGCGCCGGTAACCCGGTTTCCCGTTACCTGATCTTACCGGTGGTCGGTACCTTCGTATTTATGAACCCGATGACACTGAGTCTGGGTCGCTTCATGCCGGAACGTTACAAACCGTCTTATTATGCGGCGGCGTCTTACAGCTGCCATTCGATGAATGGTCTGTTCCCGCACATCAACCCGGGTGAGTTGTTTGTTTACTTAGGTATTGCCAATGGTCTGACAACGCTGGGTCTGCCACTGGCACCACTGGCTATCAGCTACCTGTTTGTCGGTATGATCTCTAACTTCTTCCGTGGCTGGGTGACTGACCTTACGACCGCCTTTGTGGAAAGACAGCAGAACATCCGTCTCAGTACCGAAGTACACATGCACGCTAACTAATCAGGCTCAGGAGCAGACATCATGGCAAATTCATTAGTTATCACCAAAGGCAATGGTGGCTGGGGCGGCCCGCTGACTATCCCGGTCGATAAAAACAAGAAGATCATTTACATCACCGCCGGTACGCGTCCTGACATCGTGGACCGCATGGTTGAACTGACCGGCATGGAAGCGGTGGATGGCTTTAAATCCTCCGTACCGGATACCGAAACTGCGGTCGCCATCATCGATTGTGGCGGCACACTGCGCTGCGGTCTGTACCCGAAAAAACGGATCCCAACGGTGAATATTCATTCCACCGGTAAAAGCGGCCCGATGGCTGACTATATTATGGAAGACATTTATGTTTCCGGTGTTCGTCCTGACAACATTCAACTGCAGGATCAGGCTGGTGTGGCGCCATCCCGTCCTGCTGCAGCGCCGGCACAGGAAGAGCACCGTCAGTATGACAGTTCGAAGAAACTGAGTGAGCAGAGTGATGGCTTGCTGGCCAAGATCGGCATCGGCATGGGTTCGGTCATGGCGACCTTCTTCCAGGCGGGTCGTGAAACCATTGATACGGTGTTGAAATCAATCCTGCCATTTATGGCTTTCGTTTCGATGCTGATTGGGGTGATTATTGCGTCTGGTATCGGTGATGTGATTGCACATGCCTTGATCCCATTGGCAAAAAGTCCGATTGGTCTGATCACGCTGGCGTTGATTTGTTCCTTCCCATTCCTGTCACCGTTCCTTGGCCCGGGCGCCGTTATTGCGCAAGTTATCGGGGTTCTGGTCGGTACCCAGATTGGTATGGGTAACATCCCGCCACAACTGGCTTTACCGGCACTGTTTGCGATTAATGCCCAGGCTGCCTGTGACTTCATCCCTGTGGGTTTGAGTCTGGCCGAAGCGAAACCTAAAACTGTCCAGATCGGCGTACCGTCAGTGCTGTACTCACGGTTCTTAACCGGTGCTCCAACCGTACTGCTGGCCTGGTTTGTATCCTTCTTTATTTACCAGTAAGACTTGTCGAGGTTTGAAATGACGATGTTGTACCGTACCCAAGTGACTCATATCGGTGAGTATGCGGCAGATGCCCTGAATGACAATATGATGATCCTGTTTAACGATAATGCCCCTGCTGATGTTGCTGATTATTGCTTCATCCATCCGGCGGCGGATTTAACAGGTGAGATCAAGACAGGTGGTCAGTTTGTGCTCGGCGCGTCACGCTATCCGATCACCGCGGTCGGCGATGTGGTCAATCAGAATCTCGCAGAACTCGGCCATATCACGATCCGTTTTGACGGTGGCGCAGAAGCCGAATACCCGGGCACCGTCCATGTTGCAGGGCAATGCCCTGAGGCACTGGTGCTGGGAACCGAACTTATTTTTCAAACTGAATAATTAAAACTCACTGCCCCCTCTGCAACACATGAGTTGGCGCTCGTTGCAGGGGGGAGCGAGACTAGCAATTGAGGAGATTAACATGTCAAAAGTGGCATTGGTAGTTGGTGGCGGTCGTAACCTTGGTGCTTTTTTGTGCAACGGCCTGGCGGCAGCCGGTTACAAAGTGGCTGTAGCGGATCTGGACGGACAGAGTGCACAAGAGACAGCGACCGCGATTGCTGAACAGTTCGGGGCAGACAATGTCATGGCTGTGCAGGCAAATTCCACAGATGAAGCCGATGTAGCGCGTATGGTCGGCGCGATCGAAGATCGTTTCGGTCGTATCGATGTCATGGTGTATAACGCCGGTGTCGCTCAGGCGGCCAGAATTGACAGTTTCCCACTGGATGCCTGGAAACGTTCTATCGAAGTGAACCTGACCGGTTACTTCCTGTGTGCCCG
The DNA here is from genome assembly GCF_000023065.1 of Tolumonas auensis DSM 9187. NCBI lineage: Bacteria > Pseudomonadati > Pseudomonadota > Gammaproteobacteria > Aeromonadales > Aeromonadaceae > Tolumonas > Tolumonas auensis. The sequence goes on along the minus strand of NC_012691.1, from coordinate 2,047,748 downwards.
TGCCGTGTCGAAAATCATGATGCGTCAGAACTTTGGCCGTATCATCCAGATCAACTCCAAATCCGGCAAAGTCGGCTCAAAACATAACTCCGGTTATTCTGCCGCAAAATTCGGTGGTGTTGGCTTAACGCAATCCCTGGCGCTGGATCTGGCGGACTACAACATCACCGTGCATTCCCTGATGTTGGGTAACCTGCTGAAGAGCCCGATGTTCCAGTCTCTGCTGCCGCAATATGCGAAGAAACTGGGTATCCCGGAAGATCAGGTTGAACAAACCTATATCGATAAAGTACCGTTGAAACGCGGTTGCGATTATCAGGATGTGCTGAACGTACTGAAATTCTACGCCAGCGAAGAAGCCAGCTACTGCACCGGCCAAATGATCAATATCACTGGCGGCCAGGTGATGTTCTAAGTTTTATTGCGTTCAGGGTAAATAGGGTCCCGGTTTAGCTCCTGAGGATGCCTGTTATGTTGGCAGTGTTTTTACACTGCCTTTTTTCCATATACGAGGTGAAAGATGGATGCGACATACATACTGATTGTTTGTGCGGTTATCGCCTGGAGTTTACAGATCGCAACCGGTTTTTTGCAAATGCGTGCCTTCAACCGCATGCTGCAGGCGATGAGTCTGAAAGGTGTGGTGAAAATCGGCAAAACGTCCTCCCGCTGGAAACCCAAAACGTTAGTCGTTCTAGCGCATGATGCTAATAATGTGATCGTTGATGCCAGTATCATGAAAGGATTGACTATTTTTGCTCGTCCTACGCCATTGTCTGCGTTGATCCATGCACGTATTCCATTATCCGATCGCATGGTCGCCGAACTGGAACCATCCGTGCGTGAAGCTGTATCTTGCGCCTTATCAACAAAGTGATAATGTGGTTGTTTTAATTCTTTCATTTTGAAAATCTCCATGTATCTTATTAGTAATAGATTGGCATAGAGAGTCTGATATGAGCGTTGAAATTCGTCGGGAAATGTTAGTACGTTATCTGCGTGAACAGGGCAGAACGTCGGTCAATGATCTGGCTACCCACTTTAATATTACCGGTGCCACCATACGTAGCGATCTGCGTCAACTGGAACAGTCACATCAGGTGACACGCCGTTATGGCGGGGCTGAAGCGGTTACCCAGCCGATCACTGAAGACCGCACGATCGACGAGAAAACAGCACTCAATCAGAACATCAAGCAGCGCATCGGCGCGAAAGCGGCTTCGCTGGTGCACGATGGCGAATCGATCATTCTGGATAACGGTAGTACCACGCTGCAGATGGTGCCCTGGCTGGTTGAGCGGGTAGCCTTAACGGTGATGACCAACAGCCTGCATATCATAAATGAAGTGGTGGCGCGTGACAGCAACATGAATTTGCTGATGCCGGGCGGCACCTACCGTAAACGTTCCGCCTCGTTTCACGGCGGGTTGGCCGAACAGGCGTTCCGCGCTTTTTCCTTTGATAAGCTGTTTATCGGTGCTGATGGTTTTGATATTGAGCAGGGCACGACCACCTTCATTGAAGCGTATCAGGTGAGTCAGGCCATGTGTCAGGCAGCGAAGCAGATCATTGTGGTGACAGATTCCAGCAAGTTTGGCCGTAAAACGCCGAACGTGGTGGTGCCGATTGACAAGATCGACATCGTGATCACCGATCATGGTATCAGTGAAGCTGATAAAACCGCACTGGAGCAGCGCGGTATTCAGGTCTTGCTGGTTTAGTGATCTGTCGATCTATCCCTCGATCATCAAACCGCTTCTTGCTGTTGAAAAGCAATCGGCGGTTTTAAACAGTAGTTAGATCAGCGTTAATTTTACTTTTGTAGACAAATCGTCTTTATGGATTGCTGGCAGTTCGTGATCGGTGATCACTTGATGAATGAGCTCCATCGGGCTGAGGGCATTCGGGAAAATACGCCCAAATTTAGAGCTGTCGGTCAGTAACCCAACGGTTGAAGCGGCCGGCTAGAAAGCCGCATCTCTGTTGCTTAACTTATTGAAAAATAGGAAAAAGAGAAGTATTCGCAACTTATACAATAATGCGAATATCACATAATATGGGCTAAGTATGTAATCTGTTGTATTGTATTTATATAAATACAAATATGCATTTTTAGGCTAAAGTGTATTTATATAAATACATTGGTGGTCTTATGCTGCAAGGTATGCCTGAAATAGGAAAACAATGCGCAGAGCAGCGCAAAGCGAAAGGCTGGACACAAGCAGATGCTGCAATCCGTGCGAATCTGGCTCGTCCTGTCATTTCAATGATCGAACGGGGACGCTTTACCGGTAGCCTGAAGTCTTTAGTGGCTTATCTGTCGGTGTTAGGTTTAGAACTGAGCGTCAATAAAACGCATATTCCTCAGTTCGGACAATTGGAAGACATATTTAATGATGACTGACCTGAGGACTCTCCCACAGAGGCTCTCTGAGCTGGATATTTGTATCGCAGACAAAAAATCAGGTCATTTGCTCTTCGAAAAGGGCAGTTATCATTATGCCTATGATAGTGCGGATAGTTTGCCTGTATCGGTTACGATGCAACCGCAGAATCAGCGGTTTTATAACAATGGGCGGTTGTTTCCCATCTTTGAAATGAACATTCCGGAAGGCTATGTTCGTCACCGCATTGCTGAACGATTGCTTCGCTATGTCGGAAAAGTATCCGACATGTTGTTTCTCGCTTTACAGCAAGATGCCGGGATTGGTGCGTTAAGCTATCAAAGCGGGTTAGTTCTGCCTAAACCAACACCGGAAAAGCTGGAAGATTTACTCAAGTGGAATGAAAAAGGCAGTGCTTTTGAATACCTGCTTGATAAATATCTGCTAAATACCTCAGTGTCAGGTGTCCAGCCTAAAGTCATGTTGAATGCTGATATCAAAGGTTCTGTGTTATTCCCGAACCTGATCGCCAAAACAGGCGATGTCGAATATCCGCACTTACCGGAAAATGAATATCTGTGCATGAGCATGGCAAAAGCTTGTGGCATTGCTGTGCCGGAGTTTTACCTGTCTGATAACAAAGAATTGTTTATTATGGAACGCTTTGATTTGGCAGGGAGCGAGCGCCTCGGCATGGAGGATTTCTGTGTATTAGCGGGTAAACAAAGTGAACAGAAATACATTGGTTCCTATGAAATGGGGGCAAAAATTGTCAGCTTGTTCACGCAGGATCAATCAGAAGTAGAACGATATTTTCGTTATGTGGCCTTTAGCTGTCTGGTCGGAAACGGCGATGCGCATCTGAAAAATTTTGCACTGCTTTATTCTGTTACTGCTCATACACCGGAGCTGAAATTATCCCCGATGTATGATGTGGTCAACACCACTTGCTACCCGACACATGATAAAGAGTTGGCCTTGAAGCTGAATAAGAGTCATGCATTCCCTGATTATGACGGGTTGATCCGGTTCGGGCGGGATTTAAAAATTATCAGGCCAGCTGCTATTCTGGAACAGATGGCGGATACGATCTCCGATCATCTGAATATGCCTGATTTATGGGATGATCTGTCCTTTCTGAAAGACGCCATATCTGCTTCATTATCCAGAGCTTGTGCCCGGAAACCTGTGTTTGTGACCGTGGATGTGAAGCGGGACAAAAAACGTAAATCAGATAAACATCTGAAATGATTTTGCGCAAATAAGCAGGGGATACTCTCTGCTTACTCAGTCAGTCCTCTGCGATCTGTTCTGCAAAACAGAGGTGTTTTTTCCATTGATGCCTCTCTGGTTATGAGAGGCGACAAATAGCTAACCATCTTTCTAGTTAGGGGTGCAATCCACAGAGTAGCTTATTGCGCTAATACCTGAGGGAGCGAACTCGCGTTGACAACCAGAAAGTTGCGCATCATATGTCTCGCCCGAATTTCCTACGCACGTGCCATCATTGATGACAGGACCATTCTCAGTCAGGGCCTCCATTCGGCAGTAGAAACTGTAGGTCTTTCCTTCGTCGCTGTTTGTACAGCCTGCAGCACATGCTCTGCTCTCGCTTGCGCAGTTCTCATCAATTTCAGGTTTATCGCCCTGGCATTGTCGCATGGCGCTGAGGCAGTCACTAACGCATTGCTCATCGGTTGCTGCAAAAGTTGAACCAACACCACCAAGTAAACCTCCTGATAACAAGATCGCCAAGGCCAAAATTCTTTTCATTTGTCGCTCCTCTATGACACGAAATGTTGTACCCACAAGCTCCCCTCGCCAGCAACAACTGCGATTGGGTTCCGTGGAAATTCAATTGAAGTAACTACTCGCGAGTGCTGCATTAGCAAACCCATCGACAGCATAGAGATCAACAAAATGATTCGTCTGCAAATTGATTTTCGCTAAACGGTTGATGGAAGGCAATCGTTTGGTTGGAACTGCTATCATTGCACGGCTTGATTTTATCAGCCAAGTCGGTAACGGGTTGGTGTAACGCCATATTTGGTTTTGAACTGCTGTGCAAAATGACTGGCTGAGTTAAATCCGCAACTAACCGCTATCTCAATTACAGAGAGCGGTGTGTCTTTTAGCAATTTTGCAGCATGTTCAAGCCGACAGATCATTACATATTGATGCGGCGACAAGCCGACGCAGTCTTTAAACATGCGGGCAAAGTGATATTCGCTAAGTTTGGCTTCATGAGCCAGAATCGATAAAGAAAGCTCATCCGCGAGGCTTGCTCTGATCAGTTCTTTTATCCTGTTTAGGACATGTGGTGCTAGCCCGCCTTTAAATTTGGGGAGTTTCCAATTTAAATGCGAGTATTTCTGGAGTAAATGAAGCATTACCATGGTCGAGGCAGAGCTTTGCATCATTTTGCTTGCCGGGTCGTTCCATTCCGGTTCCAGCAGGAAGTTTTTGTAAATCAGCTGTAACTGGTTGTCACCAATAAACACTTTTTCATCAAGGCGAAGCGAGGTGAGGGATTTATCCCATGTCTGTTCTGCTAGTTGAATCAGATGTTCATCGGAACAATAAAAATGAATAAATCGGAGATTACCCCGGATATCCCAGCTACTGATACTTTCTTTGGGTAGCAGACAGAATCGACCCGGCTCACCACCGTTGAACCAGCCATCAGAACGTTTGTGGTAAGACTCGTAACCATCTTCCACATACATACTGAAAGTATGATGTTGGGTGTTCTCAAAATTGACGCGGGCATGACTATTTCGCCAAAGTGCAAGTTGAACACCATTATTCAGTGTGACTGATTTTTCAAGTTTGGCTTTATGGTGCTGTAAAACTTCAATTGCTTCGTACATAACCGCTGTCTTAATGAAATAACTGCAATATCCTGATATCAACCGCAGGAAACTGACAGTATCAAATCAATGGATCTTACATACTGCATGCCAGTGAGTTTAATCAAGGAATATCCGGATGAATAGCTTGTTGTATATCGCTGTTGTTTTAATTTGGGGAACTACCTGGATCGCGATCAAGATGCAACATGGGATGGTTGCAGCGGAAGTTTCTATTTTTTGGCGATTTGCTTGCGCATCCTTTTTGCTCATGGCAGGTTTATTTTTTTCCAAACGATTGAAGGCTATTGGTCATAAAGGACATTTGCTTTGTTTTCTTCAGGGGATCACAGTATTCGGTTTAAATTTCTTTTGTTTTTATCATGCTGTTACCTGGATCTCGAGTGGATTGGAATCTGTGATCTTTTCTATGGCCATGATTTTTAATGCTGTGAATGGATGGCTTTATTTCCGACAACCGATCACAAAAAACATTATGGTTGCTGCGCCGTTAGGTCTCATCGGGGTTCTTTTACTCTTTTGGCAAGATTTGAAACTGATCGAACAGAATTCGTCCGTATTTTACGGTATTGGTTTGAGTGTATTAGGTACGTACTGTTTTTCTATAGGAAATATGATCAGCGCGAAACATCAAAAGGAAGGCAGGGATGTCATGTCTACGAATGCCTGGGGAATGTTATATGGCACTTTAGTAATGGGGTTGCTAGCTCTGTCGCTGGGGTACGATTTCTCGCCTGAATTATCATTCCAATACTTGAGTTCTCTTTTGTATCTGAGTGTATTTGGTTCTGTGATTGGATTCGGCGCTTATTTCATTCTTGTTGGCAGGATTGGTGCCAGCCATGCAGCCTATGCAACATTGTTGTTCCCGCTGGTGGCATTAACCGTTTCAACCTTCTTTGAAGGTTATATCTGGCATTGGAACGCTATCGCTGGTTTATGTTTAATCCTTCTGGGGAATGCAGCAATGTTTTTCAAACCTGAACAAATCAGGAACAGAAAAGGGATCGCATTAAAAGCATGAATAATCGTTCGATCCCGTTATCGGATAATTTCAACTAACTCAACTATCCTTAATAAAGTGAGCTCAACTTTATGTTTTGAGCTCAAAACACCACTCTATCTGTATTTTCCCTTGATGATTAAGTAGTCGCCTCTATCACGGCGAATTCCGTAGGAGTATATGCGATGAAAACCATAGAAACGCATCGGGCTCCAGCCAACTTTGGCTACTGGATTGTGGTACTGGTCGGTATATTGACCGTATTGTTTTCTTCCAGTTCGATGGCTCAGCCTGTTAAAACCATGGACCCGGATAAGGCACGCGTTGTTGAGCACTGGACTCCGGAACGTATAGCGGCAGCTATTCCCCGCGACCTTGCGATCGACTCACGGGGACTTGGCTATATGAAGTTTCCTGATGGCAGGCTTGAACCTTATGGTCATAGTGTTGCGGCACAAGCAGGTGCTCATCAGAATGCTCCCACACCCTTCGGCAAACCTGGTGGAACAACTGACAGCACTCCGCCGAGTATCACCGGTATGATTCCCGGGAGTGGGGTCACCATTGGGAATACCCAGAAATTTTCTGCACTGATTACCGATCCAAGCGGTGTTTCATCGGTTTCCTTTAAGGTTTGGCCGGATAACGGGACTGCTCAGTCGTTCAGCGCGACTCATACCAGCGGCGATGAATGGGCTATTACCCTCACAGGATTCAGTTCTGGTGACTGGAATTGGCAGGTCACAGCCAAGGATGGTGCGAGAAAAGGGGGAAATACCGGCTCATCCAGTGTTGTCAGTTTTATAGTTGATACTGGCAGTGGTGTTGGCACAGTGGATACTGTCACCAATGCAGTATGGTCAGACGGCGGTGTGGTACAGAATGCTGCGGGCCGCATTTATTTTGAAATGCCGGGCAACAAGCGGCGCACAAGCTGGGTTGGTTATGTCTGCTCCGGCACCGTTGCCACAGAGGGTATTTCCGGACGCTCCATTATTATTACTGCCGCGCATTGTGTCTACGACGATGCCAACAAAGCGTTTGCAAGGAATGTCATGTTTATTCCGAATCAGGCCGGAAGCGGTACTAAGACCGATCTGAACTGCAGTAATGATCTTCTTGGCTGCTGGATGCCATCTGTTGGCGTGGTTGATATTAACTGGACGACCCGCACTTTCCCCGACAACATCGCGTGGGACTATGCCTATTACGTTGTCCCTGACAGCGCTGCCCATCAAGGGGCACCTGCTTCTCCGGATGCACTCGATTTAGCAGCAGGATCAATGGTCGTGAACTTTACGACCATCAGCGTTAATGATGGCTCTGCAGGCGCAACCAGCCCGGATTTCACTCATGCGCTGGGATATTCCTACAATGCAGATCCAAATTTTATGTATTGCGCTGAAGACATGACCACTACCGGCAGTGTCAACTGGTGGTTGCCCAGCTGCGGACTATCCGGCGGTGCATCAGGAGGGCCCTGGGTGCAGAAGATGGATCTGAAGACCGGCGATGGCCCGATAATATCGGTTAATTCGTGGGGGTATACCTCTTCACCAGGCATGGCCGGGCCAAAACTGGTTGATACTTCAGCGGAATGTGTTTTCCAGGGAGCTCAGCTCGAGAGTCTCACACCTGAATCATCGCTTGATGGTGATGCTGGCTATATCGAGACGTGCCCGTACCCGTACCTGTAAAGTAAACCACAAACCGGCCTCAGGGCCGGTTTAAAGACACTTTTATAAATGCAGAACAGGAAAGAGCTGGTCTGCATTTGCCATATGTTAGCGACAGGCTTTTTTCGCATCCGGATGATCTTCCCATCTCGGGAATGGCATACCGTGATTGCCCTTGTAATCGGGTGATTTCGGTTGCTCCCAACCTTCCAGCAGACTCTCGTTCACTTTGTAGATCTCAATGCCCAGCGGACGGCAGACTTTCAGTGGGTCTTCTGCTTCCGGCCCCCAGAGATGAACAGACAGATCACCACCGGGGCAGGTCGAGATGGCACACAGCAGGTCGATTTCAGCAAAGAATTCCAGATAATCGCCTTTCTTCGCCGGGCAAGCCTTCATGAAGTACATATCGTCGCTGTTGAGCCCCGTGCACTGGAAGACGTTCAGCACATCGTGTACATCAAACTCTGTCAGGCCATACGGCATGATGGCGCGGGTCAGATTTGAGTGACAGTGGAAGTCAAAATCTTCACCGGTCAGCAGTTTGTTGACGTATGGATCGCAACGGGTACCCAGCAGGTCATGCACCCGGCCACCATGCTCATCGACACCATAATCGGCCAGACTGTCTGCGGTAATAGTCGCAATCGGGCGCAAGAACGGCAGGTTTGACCACAGACGATCATAAGTAGAAACATGTGCGCCCTGTAACTGACGGGTACGGGATGCCCACATGCGCTCGCGCGGGTTGTGCAGGTTCCACATATTCAGATCACCCACCTGTGCACCTTCTTTGGCAACAATACGGAAGACGTGACCGGCTGGAACCGTCCATGCCTGACCAGTACGGATTGGCACGTGAATCGACTGTACCAGCTCGCGCTTGTCGGTGGCGTCAGCAATTTTCTGATAGAAGTCGCGGTTCACATCTAATGCAGAACCTTTGTTGGCCTGATAAGCGGCCGGATAGAATTTGGTCATGATTACTCCTTGGTAGCGAACAGTTTGAGTAAGGCCTGTTCTGAATTGTCCAGGTATTGAGAAAGCAACTGCACGGCGTCATCCCGCTGGCTGGCTTGCAGAAACTGATAAATGGCACGGTCGCGCTCTACCCACGGCTGCTGGAAAAACTTTTCGTCGGGGGCGGAGGCAAACAGCAGACGTAGTTGCGCCATGATGCTGGCAAAGAAACTGTCGAACCGGCGACTGCCAAGAATTGAAACGATTGTCTGATGAAAACGCAGACTGTAGGTGGCAGCGGTTGCCCAGTCGTCATCACGGGAGGCAGATTCGACCGTTTCAATGGCAGATAACATGCGGGCGAGGGCTTCCTGTTTGATATAGCGTCCACCACTGATGGCCTGTAATTCCAGCGTACGGCGAATGACATAGATATCCTTGATGTCACTGCGTTCCATCATTCGGACCGTCACACCTTTGTTGCGTTGATAGGTGACAAGCCCTTCGCAGAGTAGTTGCCGTAAAGCTTCGCGCACTGTATTGCGGGATGCCTCTAACCGCTCGGCCAGATCCATTTCCACCAGAGTTTGCCCTGCGTGTAATTGACCGGCAATCAGTTCATCACGCAACAGGCTGGCGACCCGCTCAAACGCAGGTAAATGGTTATATTGGGTTTCAGGCTGCTGAGACATCTTGTGTCAACTCCAGTTGATTCAGGGCATGCTGCTGGCTTGCCAGAAAGCGGCACAAGCGTTCGTTTTCAGATTCGCGTAACTGTGCTGGTGTACCAGCGGCTGTAATCTGGCCTTGTTCCATAAAGATCACCCGATCAGAAACCTTGAAGGCAAACTGCATTTCGTGCGTGACGATTATCATGGTCATACCTTCATTCGCCAGATCTTCAATAACCTTCAGCACTTCACCGACCAGTTCTGGATCGAGCGCGGAAGTGGGTTCGTCAAACAGCATGATGGCGGGTTTCATTGCTAGTGCACGGGCAATGGCAACACGTTGCTGCTGACCACCAGAGAGCTGATGTGGATATTGATGGGCATGCGCGAGCAGACCCACTTTATCAAGCAACGCTAAAGCGAACTGGCGGATGTCTTCTTCAGAACCACGATGATGATAGGCCGGTGCCAGCATGACGTTTTCCAGTGCGGTTTTATGCGGGAAGAGATAAAAGCCCTGAAACACCATGCCAATGCGATCAATATGTTCGTAATAATGCTCATCCGGCCGGCCATTTTTCGTCGGATGCAGGAAGGGTTTGTCATGCATCCGGATCTGACCTTCCGTCAGCATTTCCATGCCGTTTATGGTACGAATCAGCGTGGTTTTTCCTGAACCGGATGGGCCAATCACAGAAATTACCTCACCCGGACGCACCTGCAGGTTAATGCCTTTCAGTACTTCTTTACTGCCGTACGATTTGCGCACTTCGATGACAGACAGGATCGGTTTGCTCTGTGCCGATGGTGCGCTGCGTTGTGCTTTGGCTGGTGGCGTAACAGAAATCGAACGCGCCAACAGGATTTCAGTTTCAGTCGTTGGTAAGGCGATACGTTTGTTGACATCAAAGTGATGTTCCAGCCAGACAATCAAGCGATCAAACACAGTGACGATCAGCACGTAATAACAAGCAACGGCGAGCAGAGTTTCCATCACCTTAAAATTCTGGGTATAGAGACGTTGCCCAACCATCAGGATCTCCGCCAGCGAAATCACTGACACCAGCGAAGTCAGTTTTACGATGGTCACGAATTCATTCGCCAGTGAAGGCAGCGCGATTTTAAAGGCCTGCGGAATAATGATCAGACGCTGAATACCGATAAAACGCATGCCTAAGGCGCGTCCGGCCTCGGTCTGTCCTCTGTGCACAGAGAGCAAACCGCCCCGGTGAATTTCGGCAATATATGCTGACTCACTCAGGATCATGGCAAGTAAACCGGCAGTAAACGGGGACGACAGTAAGTCAGAACTTGATGGGACAAACTGCGGCACGTTATAGATAAAGATAATCAAAACCAGCAAAGGCAGGCTGCGGAACAGCCAGATATAGCTGCCGGCCAGCCAGCTTAGTGGGCGATAGTGAGATTGTTTCGCCAGTGCCAGTACCATGCCGAACACAATACCGCCCAACCAGGTCGCGACACTCAGTTCCACAACGAGCAACGATGCGTCCCAGAAATCCTGATTCTGAAACAGGCTGAGCAGATAGGGCCAGTCAAATTCCATGCGTACAATCCTTCTTTTCAGGCCCCTCAGATGAGGGGCTTTTTACTTTGGGAAAATCAGAGGGTGCCGTTCAGCGCAGCTTTGATTTCAGCATCATCCGGCGTTGCCACACTGTATTTCGCCAGCAGCGCCTTGAAATCATCGGTTGTTTCGACTTTGCCAATCGCGGTTTTCAGGGTTTCAACCAGCGCGGTATTGCCTTTTTTCACTGCCAGACCGACCACTACCGGGTAGATAATCTCGCTGGTCAGCACCAGCTTGCCTGATTTATCTGCAGCAACTTTCGCAACCCCCGCATCTTCAAACTGAGCATCGACGGCATGAGATAAAACGGCCTGACTGGCTTCCGGAGAGGTTGGGAATTCGCGCACGTCAATGGCATCCAGCCCTTGTTTTGCACAATAGGTTTCAGAAACGGTTTTCAGTTTGCTGATCCAGGCGGCACCCTGAATGGAGCTGACTTTTTTGCCGCAGAGATCTTCCGGTTTTTGTGGCTTGAAACTGCCGTCTTTCAGGGCCAGCAGTACGCCTCCGGTTTTCATATAAGGGATATATTCAATCTGGTTCGCACGTTCAGGTGTGACATAGAGGGTTGAAGCAATCACATCAAACTTCTTCAGATTCACACCCATGATCAGGTTGGCGAAACGGGTATCCATGAATGTGGGTGTCGTGTTGAGTTCTTTAGCGACCAGCCGCATGAATTCGGCATCAAAACCCGCGGCTTCTTTTCCTTCCAGATAGTTGTAAGGCGGATAGGTCAGGTCGGTACCGATCTTCAGGGGTTCCGACGCCGATGCGGATTGGCTGAGAAAACTGGCCAGACCGAATGCAGCCAATATGGTTGCTGTCTTTTTCGCGAAATGCATTCCTTTCATAGCATGACTCCCTTCGATGATTAAGATTGTTCAACAATCAATCATCAATAGATGTGCCATGATTGGAAATGACAGTAAAAATAAGCATGTGAGATGAATTAACCTCCATCTCACCGGAATATCAGGCTAAATTTCAGCAGAAATTTGCGTGGAATTGGTGCGCTTGCACCATTTTGGCATGTTTAAAGTGACGCGCCTGCCCGGGCGGCCTGATCATAAACCCCGGCCAGCATACGCAACAGCTGTGCTGTATTGCCGATGTCTTCGTTGCTGATGCCGGTTTCCAGCAGAATTTCGATCAGACAACGTTCTCTCACTTCCCGATAGCATTCACACAGGGCTGCGCCGCTTTCGGTGGCAGAAAAATAGACTTCCTTGCCGATTTTTTCGCTGGCCAGATAGCCCATTTTGACCAGTTTTTTCAGTGCGTAAGAGGCGATATGTGTATCTTCAATATTCAGTACAAAGCAGATATCAGCGAGTTTTTTCGCGGTTTTTCGGTGCGTAACATGATGAATTAACTGAACTTCCAGTGAAGTCATCTCTTTTTCACCAGCCGCAGACATACAACGCACCATCCAGCGGTTGAAGGCATTATTCAGCACGGTGAGGCCAAATTCGAATTCAGAGAGTTCGCCTGCGCGCTCTGAGACCAGATGCGAAGACGAGACGATTTTGATGGGGTGATCAGACATAACGGCTCCCTCCGTTTTTTTCAGTGTATCACCATGACCGGTTTGCAGGGAGTTTGTCGTTGATTGGCTAAAACTTCATTGCAATGATATCTATAAATTATCGATAAATTGTAACTATGGCCTTAAATTTGCCTGTATCAGGGGAAGATGCTGTGTAGCCGCGGAGAAATGAAATTGAGTAAAGTGTTCACAGCTCAAACTTATTGGGTCAATGAAAATTCGGTGACATTACAGGCACCCGCGCCGGTGTCACTGGCTCATCAGCAACGGATCTGGGCGCTTGGCGCTGCTTTACATCAGCGGTCAGGCATCACTGAAATTGTGCCGGGAATGAATAATCTCACCGTGCAGTTTGATGAAGCACAGGTGGATGGCGAAGCCCTGATGCAGGAACTGCAGGCAGGATGGAAGAGCATCAATGTGACGGCACAGGCAGGTCGCGTGATTGAAATTCCGGTGTGTTATGACGGGGAATATGGCCCGGATCTTGGTGATATTGCGGCGCATACCGGCCTGACACCAGAAGAAGTGGTACGGCTGCACAGTGAAGCGGAGTACACCGTGTTCTTTATCGGTTTCCAGCCTGGGTTTGCGTATCTCGGTGGTATGCCGGAGCAGTTAACCACACCACGCCGGGCATCACCGCGACAGGCGGTGCCTGCCGGATCAGTGGCCATTGGCGGAGCACAAACCGGTGTGTATCCGAAAACTTCGCCGGGAGGATGGCAGATCCTGGGGCACACCGATGTGGTGCTGTTTGATCCGACCCGTGACAAGCCATCGCTCTGGATGCCGGGTGATCGGGTGAAATTTGTTGCGGTGGAGGTGTGCCATGCCTGATTCAAAATTGATTGAGATCGTGCAGGCAGGCCCGCTGGTTACTGTGCAGGATCTGGGCAGAAGCGGATTCCGTCATCAGGGCGTCAGCCGGGCAGGCGCCTTGGATAGTTTGTCACTGCGAATCGCCAATCGGCTGGTGGGAAATCCGGAAGAAGCGGCCGGATTGGAATTGCTGTTCGGCAATACCCGCATCCGGTTTTTGAAAGAGATCTGGTTTGCGCTGGCTGGTTGTGAATGTTTCGCCACCCTCAATGGTAAACCAGTGTTACTGGGCTGGACGAAACGCGCCCGTGCTGGTGATGAACTGGTGATTGGCATGCCCCGTAACGGCTTGTGTGCCTACCTTGCGTTTGAGGGCGGAATAGATGTGCCAGTCTTGATGGGTTCGAAATCGACGGATGTACAGGGGGCGTTCGGTGGCTGGGAGGGCCGAAAGCTGATTGCGGGTGATTTACTGCCAATCGGTAAAAAGCACCCGAAACAGCTGAAAAACCGTGGCGTGTTGCTACCGGTATTAAATCAGGTGATCCGTGTATTAGCAGGCCCGGAGATGGAACAGTTTTCCTCCGCAACACAGGATGCATTTTTCAATCATGGCTGGAAAGTGACTGCCGACAGCAACCGCATGGGGTTCCGGCTGGAAGGGGAAACATTGCGACGTACGGAATCTACCGATCTGTTATCACACGGCGTATTTCCCGGTGTCATTCAGGTGCCACCAAATGGCCAGCCTATCATTCTGGCGGCGGAGGCACAGGCGACCGGCGGATACCCGCGGATTGCAACGGTGATCCAGCCGGATTTGTGGAAACTGGGACAGCTCAGACCCGGTGCCTTTGTACATTTTAAGCGGGTAACACGTGAAGAAGCGGCTGTCGTGAAAGCTCAACAGCAGCGCTATCTGGATCGCATTGCGCTGGCCTTAACAGGAGGATATTGAGATGGCTCAGGTAGATTTGAACTGTGATATGGGCGAGAGCTTTGGCATTTATCAGATGGGGACTGATACCCAGATTATGCCGCTGGTCAGCTCGGCCAATATTGCCTGCGGGTTTCATGCCGGAGATCCGTCGGTGATGCGCAAAACACTGGAAGCAGCAGTAGCACAAGGCGTTGCCTTGGGAGCACATCCGGGGTTGCCGGATCTGGTTGGTTTTGGTCGTCGCAATATGCAGGTTTCCGCGCAGGAAGCTTATGACATGGTGGTGTATCAGGTGGGGGCGCTGGCTGGTTTTGCCAAAGCAGCCGGTGTTTCCCTGCATCATGTGAAACCGCACGGCGCGCTTTATAACATGGCAGCCAAAGATAAGGCATTGGCGGATGCGATTGCCCGTGCGGTACGGGATATCGATGCGTCACTGGTGCTGTATGGCTTAGCCGGAAGTCAGCTGATTCAGGCCGGTAAAAATGCCGGATTACGAGTGGCCAGTGAAGTGTTTGCTGATCGCACCTATCAGGCTGATGGCTCGCTGACGTCACGTTCACAACCAAATGCATTGCTGCAATCCGATGAAGAGGCGGTACAACAGGTTTTAACCATGGTGACGGAAAAACGCGTCAAAGCAGTCACCGGGGAGTGGGTGTCACTGGATGCAGATACCATCTGTATTCATGGGGATGGGGCGCATGCCTTGAGTTTTGCAACCAAAGTCAGAGCGGCGCTGTTACAGGCCGGCGTGGAAATTAAAGCGATGTAGTTTTCTTATTTTTATCGGTTCAGGGAGAGACATATGATGGAACCTACCAATGAAGCTGTCATGGATAATAGCCTGGTTATTACCCGTCCTAAAATTAGCTGGAGTATTTTACTCGGTGCTGCTTTCTTAATGGCAACATCCGCCATCGGGCCGGGATTTCTGACACAAACTACGGTGTTTACCGCACAGTTGGGTGCCAGTTTCGGTTTTGCGATCCTGATTTCTATTTTGTTGGATATAGGAGCGCAGTTGAATATCTGGCGCGTGATTGCTGTTTCTGAAAAACGTGGGCAAGATGTCGCAAATCTGGTTCTGCCGGGACTGGGAACTGTTGTAGCGATCTTTATTCTGATGGGTGGACTGGCGTTCAACATTGGGAACGTGGCGGGAGCCGGTTTGGGGCTCAATGTCATGCTGGGGATAGATCCGGTGACGGGAGCCATCATCAGTGCTGCTATTGCCGTGGGGATTTTCCTGAGTAAAGAAGCGGGCATGGCAATGGACCGCTTTGCTCAGATTGCTGGCGTAGTAATGGTTGTTCTGACCTGTTATGTCGCGTTCAGCGCTGGTGCGCCAGTTGGTGAAGCGGTACAGAAAACCTTTATGCCGGAACAGATTGATACCATGGCGATTATTACGCTGGTGGGTGGTACGGTGGGTGGTTACATCACCTTCGCGGGTGGTCACCGTTTGCTGGATGCGGGTATTTCCGGCCAGAAAGCATTGGGTCAGGTCACCCGTAGTGCTGTTTCCGGCATTCTGATCACCTCGGTTATGCGTGTGGTACTGTTTCTGGCAGTTCTTGGCGTTGTGTATAAGGGGTTGACAATTGATGCCGCCAACCCGCCAGCTTCGGTATTCCAACTGGCCGCTGGTAATGTTGGCTATAAAATTTTCGGGATTGTGATGTGGGGGGCTGCGCTGACTTCAGTCATTGGTGCTGCGTATACGTCAGTCTCATTCATGCGTTCATTCAGTCCTTTCATTGAGCGCAATCAGAAATGGATCATCATCGGTTTCATCATTTTCTCGACGCTGGTGTTCGCACTGGTGGGCAAACCAGTCAAAATTCTGGTGCTGGTGGGGGCTGTGAATGGTCTGATTCTGCCGCTGGCATTGATTCCAATGCTGATCGCTGCTTACAAAAAATCCATTGTCGGTGATTACAAACACCCGGTCTGGATGGCGGTATTCGGTGGCTTTGTCGCGCTGCTCATGTCTGGTATGGGTATTTACACCTTATTTATTTCTATTCCAAAACTATTTGCTTAAAAACGAAAAAAGCCATACCGGAATTGTATGGCTTTTTAATTCAATTCTTATTTCAGATGATCTTTAAAGAAAGACGTCAATTTCGCAAAAGGAATCAGATCGACCCGGTCATAAAGATCGACATGTCCTGCACCAGGAACGATATAAAGCTCTTTGGGTTGACCGGCAAGTTTGTATGCATCGTTACTGAATTCTCTTGAGTGCGCATCTTCACCGGCAATAAACAGCATTGGGCGAGGTGAAATTGATTCAATGCCGTTAAATGGATAGAAATTAACGAACTTCACAGCACTCGTTAATGTAGGATGTGTGGTTAGCTCAGAAGATGAACCTTTCGGTGTGAATTCGCCGCGTGGTGTACGATAAAAATCAAAGAATTCACGTTGAATTGCTGGCGTATCTGCTGTGATTTCATGGGTGGTACCACTGGTGTATTTGGTTTTACCACCAGTAAATTCAACATAACGTTGTTCTGCAGCTTCCGCTAAAACAGCTTTGCGTTCTTCAACCGTCATCGGTTTAAATTCTTTGTAATGTGTCAGACCTGACCGGTTTACTTCCCCCATGTCATACATGCTGACAGTTGCAATCGCTTTTATTCGGGGATCGATTTTGGCCGCGCTAATTGCGAAGCTACCGCTACCACAAATACCTAATACACCAATTTGATTTCGATCGACAAATGGGCGTGTACCAAGGTAATCAACGGCTGCACTAAAATCTTCTGCATAGATATCCGGAGACACTGCATTACGTGGTTCACCAGCGCTTTCGCTCCAGAAAGAAAGATCAATTGCTAGTGTAACGAATCATTTTAAACATGGTTTCATCCTCGACTTCGCCAGATGGGGGAATTTCATGGCCGGAATGACTGTCATCATAATATACAAATAATGGAATAAAAGTGGTGATTACCCCTCTATTGGGGAATTGATAATTCCATAAAATGGAATGGCTAAGTCATGGGTCAGGCATTATTTTATTATGGTTCTGCAGTGTTCACTCACTATTCATTCGTCATGAAAAACGCAAATCAAAAGGTGCGGTGATCACGAAAGCTGAAACCAAAGATAAGATCTGGCTCTGTAAATAAAAATAGATTTATTTTATAACCCGTATTTACGGGATTTTTTATTATCAATACCGTAGTTGTATGGCTTTTTTCTCATCTTGTTTCTATTATTTCGTATTTTGGAATAGTGAAATTGTAATTTTAGAATTAATTTTCATATGGCAAAGAATAATAATTTAAAACTTGAAAGGACGGTGTTTTAGTCATTTTTTGATGCCTTTGACCATTTTAAAACAGGTAATTGTTTTATGCTGATAGATTCAACTGTAAATACCCGGATTGAAGATGAAACTGCCAATTGGGGCGCAGTTTTTGCGATGTCGTTATGTGTTTTTGTGCTGATAGCTTCTGAATTTCTGCCGGTCAGCCTGTTAACACCGATTGCATCGGATTTGATGATGACGGAAGGGCAAACCGGACAAACCATCTCTGTCTCGGGTATTTTTGCTGTTATCACAAGCCTGTATGTGGCTGTGATCACCCGCACAATGGATCGGCGAGTTGTGATGCTCACACTCACATTCATTATGATTTTATCCGGCTTTGTGGTCACTTTTGCGCCAAATTATTTTGTGCTGATGGTAGGACGGGCATTACTGGGCATTGTCATTGGCGGGTTTTGGTCACTTTCAACCGCGACCCTGATGCGGCTACTTCCTGCTGAAGCGTTACCGAAAGGTCTGGCGATTCTGAACGGGGGGAATGCACTGGCAGCGACAGTTGCCGCTCCGGTTGGCAGCTTTCTGGGGGAATCTATTGGCTGGCGAGGAGCATTTTTTACAATTGTCCCACTGGCTATTATTTCATTGATTTGGCAAATGAAAACCTTTCCGTCAATGAAGCCGATCCATATCCGGGTTATTTCATTGAATGTGTTCAAATTATTCGGCCGGCTGGAATTTTCGATCGGCATGGCTGCAATTCTCTGTTTATTCATGGGGCAGTTTTCTCTGTCTACTTATATGAGGCCATTTCTGGAAACCGTGACCGGAATGACTGTATCCAGACTCTCTTTTACCCTGCTGGTTTTAGGCGTGACCGGCTTTATCGGAACCATCGTTGTTGGGCGGTTACTCAGTAAAACGCTTTTCCCGATCCTGATAGGCTGGCCGTTTATCATGAGCCTGATTGGTTTAGGCTTTATTTCTTTCGGTTCTGACGAGTATTCGACTATTTGGGTCGTGGCAGCATGGGGATTTATCGGTACTTCGGCATGTGTGGGGTGGTCTGTCTGGCTTGCCAACGTTGCGCCCAACGATATGGAGCAAGGTGGGGGTCTGATGGTTGCAGTGATTCAACTCGCTATCACATTAGGTGCTGGTATCGGGGGCGTTCTATATGATCATCATGGCTACAAAACAACGTTCAGTACCAGTGCTTTTATCCTGCTATGCGCGGCGGCATTAAGTTTTATTGCCTATCGGATGCGTTATTCCGTCAGAGCGATGAGTTGATTACTTACCTATTCAAATACCGGATTATTTATGAATATCATTAAAAATACCTTTTATGAAGGCGAACGCCCTCTGTATGCAAGTAATGATCTGTTTCTTGAAAAAGTCAGATTCTTTCCAGGGGAATCACCGATTAAAGAGTCAAAAAATATCAGTGTGTCAGAATGTGAATTCATGGCGAAATATCCATTCTGGCACTGTCAGAATGTAAAAGTTGAGAACAGTCATTTTACCGTCTATAGCCGTGCTGCAATCTGGTACACACAGAATATAGAAATGCTGAACTGCCAGATTGATGCGCCGAAAATGTTTCGTTCAGTATCTGATCTGACGCTGAAAGATACAAAACTGAATAATGCAGCTGAATGCTGTTGGAACTGTGACACGATTGTTCTGCAACGGGTCGAGATGACGGGAGCAGATTATGTATTTATGAACTGTCATACAATTCGGGCGGAAAGCTTCAAATTGCAGGGAAATTATTCATTTCAGGATGCACAGAATGTTGAAATCTATGATTCACATTTTGATTCAAAGGATGCGTTCTGGAATACAAAAAATGTAACGGTTTATAATTCCGTGCTGGATGGTGAATATTTGGGGTGGTACTCTGAAAATCTGCGACTCGTCAATTGCGTCATCTCTGGTACACAACCATTGTGTTATGCCAAAAATCTGGTCTTAGAAAACTGTACCATGATCAATACCGATCTGGCATTCGAATACAGTACTGTCAGGGCGGATATTAAAGGCCATATTGTCAGTATTAAAAATCCGGTTGCCGGATATATTCGTGCTGAAAGTATTGGTGAAGTGATTATTGATGAACATGCCCGCAATGCCGGTGGTTGCGAAATTATTATCAATGGAAGATCACATGGCTGACATAAATATATTTGATCTTCCGGTCAACCGGAAATCAACGGCAAGTTATAAATGGGATTCCTCATCGCATACCGATCTCGTGCCTATGTGGGTTGCCGATATGGATTTTCGGACTGCTCCGGCAGTGACTGCGGCATTAATCCGGCGTGCACAGCATGGCGTGTTCGGTTATACCAAAGTCCCGGATGCGTATTTTGAGGCGGTGACCAGCTGGTTTCGTGAGCATCACCAGTTCCGGATTGATCGCCGGGAAATCCTGTTCACCACCGGAGTTGTCCCTGCGATCTCTGCGGTGATCAAGGCTCTCACAGAACCCGGTGATCGGGTCATTGTGCAGACTCCGGTGTATAACTGCTTCTTTTCTTCTATTCGCAATAATCAATGTGAACTGGTGGAAAATCCATTACGGTATCAAAATGGTACGTATCAAATGGATTTTGACGATCTCGAGCAAAAAGCAGCGGATCCCGGAGTCAAACTGTTATTGCTGTGTAATCCGCATAACCCGGTGGGGCGTAGCTGGACGGCAGAAGAGCTACGGAAACTGGGGCAGATCTGTTTCAGACATCAGGTTCTGGTGTTATCGGATGAGATCCACTGCGATTTGGTTTATCAACCGCATCAACACATCGCATTTGCGACGCAGGGTGAGGAATACCGGGCTAAATCTGTGACGTTTTCATCACCCAGCAAGGCATTCAATCTGGCGGGATTACACGTTGCCAATATTATCTGTGCGGATGAATCGTTCAGAAAAAAAATAGATAAAGCACTGAATATCAATGAAGTGTGTGAAATTACGCCATTTGCCGTGGATGGCCTGATTGCTGCTTATACAGAAGGTTTTTCGTGGCTGGCTGAGCTGAAACCATATATTTATTCAAATTACCGCTTCCTGTGTGAATTTATTCGTCAGCATTTGCCACAGCTCCATATCCTTCCCCTGGAAGCGACGTATTTAGTCTGGATTGATTGCTCCGCGCTGAATCGATCGTCAAAAAAACTGGCGGCTGATTTGTTGGAGCATCAGCATCTCTGGGTGACCGATGGCACTGTTTATGGTGATGCCGGGGAAGGGTTCTTACGCTGGAATATTGCTTGCCCGCGTATTCAACTCCAGCGGGCACTGGAGCGTTTCCGGATTTATCTCGCTGAATGATATACCCACCAACGTTCGAAAGTCTGGTGCGGGTTATCGGCTTCGACCTTCTGGCCAATCATAGGGGTGAGCAGCCGGTATGACTTGCCTTCACTCGCCTTGCTGACGTGGTTCAGTGGATCGTTCCAGGCGTGGTGCGCAAGTTTGAATTTGCTGTTATGCGAAGGTAACAATGTTTTTGCGCTCAAATCAGCCGCCGCCTGGGCGGTTTCTTCCGGTGACATGTGGATCAGTCGCCAGTCAGGGTTATATTGACCGCATTCCAGGATGGCCAGATCAAAACCACCAAACCGTTTTCCGATTTCACGGAAATGCGGACCGTAACCGCTGTCGCCACCGAGATAGATGCGGTGATTCGGGGTGATCAGGGCAAATGATCCCCACAAGGTTTTGTTGCGCGTCAGCAACCGGCCGGAGAAGTGTCGTGCCGGCAGAATGTGGATTTGTGTCTGTTTATCTTTGAAAACATCGTTCCAGTCACCCTCATGGATGAGTTTTTCATCAAATCCCCATTGCCGGAAATATGATCCCACGCCGAGAGGGGTAATAATCTTGCCGATTTTATCTTTTAACCCCATGACGGTCGGGTAATCCAGATGATCCCAGTGATCATGTGTGATCAACAAATAATCGATTTCAGGAATATCCTCTGCCGAGTATATGTTGCTGCCTTTGAAAGCCCGATTAGTGAATGGCACAGGAGATGCGTTTTCGCTGAATACCGGATCAATCAGCGCCTTAATGCCGTCAATCTGCAGAAAGTAGCTGGAGTGACCCATCCAGACAATCGCATTTTCACGAGGATTTAATTGGTGCAGGTCTGTTTTCACAGAGGGGAGCGCTGCAGGCGGATTGGCATTCTCATCCTTGGAAAACAGAAATTCCATCAGCGCTGCTACCTGACTTTTTTCACTCACACGCGTCAGAACCGGAGTGGGTAACTGATTGTAAAATAAACCATATTCATAAGTGGCGGTCAGACGGCCCGGAAAACGAATCTGTTGGGGTAATTCAGCGAATTGAGGTTGTCTCATATAGGAAAAAACAAAAATGGCGAGCAAAACCACGACGCTCATCAATATTGAGATCATTTTATAAAGCACCTTCAGATTTGATTGTTCGGTGGAAGCGATTTCGCGAACTTCAGACATCGTATTAACTCATTAGCATTTAAATCAGCGGGTATGTTTAGAAATTAAATTAAACATAGGATGTTTTATTTTATATGGTAGAGAGGAACTTATAATTCCTATGTGTGGAATTAATAAAGCCAAAATAAGGAATTGTCAGCGGCAATTATTGTATCCGGTAACTCTTATCATTACGCTTGGCAGGCCTCGTCTTCAAACCGACAATCTTACGTGTGATCATTCGCACAAATACAAACATTTCACCCAGATGAAAAATATCTGCACCCGTATGTAAAGGCTGCTGGTGTATGTTTGTATTATAGTGATTTTGGTTTTTTACTTTATTTTCTCCCAGATACAGCGCCTGGCAATGAATGTTTTAATCAAAACAAATTTAAAAATGTTCTGGCAGATCATTAATGACTTTAATTTTCATGATATAAAAAGATGGGGGGCTTATGATATTTAATGTATCAAATGGCTGGCTGCTGAATAAAATAAAGTATGGAATCAATAATCATGATGAATATATATTGGAAACGCTCGAAGCGGCCAGAATGCTTAATGTGTCAGTCATCGAACTGAAAGATGCAATCCTGAAATCACAAAGCATCAGAGGCTGGATGCCTCCGGATGCTTATAAAGTAGGGAGCAAATACTATTTTCTTTTCAAGGATCTAATGCAATTGAAGACGCAATAAACGAAGGTATAAAGCAATTTTCTCTATAAAGCCCGATTTTCCCGAAAAATGATTGCAGAAAGGTAATTCAGGCAGGGAAGAGATGAAATGGGTTGTCGCATCAGATACAGACTTTGGTTGTGATTCAGCGATTAAAGACTCACGGTTCTCGGATAAAAGGCTTCCAGTTTTATTAAACCGCTATAGATATTAGAACTATATTAAGGAGAGAAAAGATTTATTCAGTTCATTTTTGAGATATAGCTATGTGTGCAGCAGATGTAATGACGTCCGGTAAGAGGATAAAAATGCGCCGCAAGATGTTTGGATTAACCATGCAGGCGTTGGCGGATTACGTTGGTGTGAGCCAGCCGACGGTGAGTCAATGGGAATCAGATTTGACACTGCCGAAAGGCCAGAATATGCGCCGCTTGGAAGAGATCCTGCGCACTAATAGCGACTGGCTCACTTGGGGAGAAGGCGATCCAGATGCTCGTTATGTACTGGTGCGGCCAAGTACTGACGAGTTCAAGGTGATTGATAGCTTCTCAAGACAGTTACCTGTTATCACCATAGCGCAAGCACTTACATGGTGTGATTTATCGCCGGACGAACAGAACAAGGCAGCAAGCAAGAGCAATATAGTCTCCATTGCTACTTCTAAAGGAGGATTCATTCTCATCATGCCGAATGACAGTATGGTGGGACCAAACAATCCCCGCAGTCTGCAAGCTGGCTGTCAGTTGGTAGTGGAGCCGGAGTTTAAACCGAATGAACTGAATGAAAAGGTAGTGGTGGTCGCGGTTGAGGACGCTCCGGTAGCGATGGTCAGAGAATTCATTCAGGATGGTCCATTGGTCTTCCTGCGTTCCTTCAATCCATCCTATCCCATACTGAACGCAGTTAATTTCCGAGTGATTGGCGTTGTAAAACAAGCGGTGGTCAATCTGTAGAGGAACATAAAATGGACTTTATTGATGGCGATAGAATAATCAGGAAATCTTTTTACAGAAAGATGGTTGATGGCGATCATAGTTTAGCCAAGACGTTCTAGCTGTACGTGATCGGAAGTAATCTAGCTATCCAGTTGGTCTACTGCCCAGCTTTTACTGGAACATCGCTGGGTGAAAATATCTCTCTGTTGTTTATTTGTTCATTGTTTGTGGTGTGGTGGTGCTATGTCACACTGGTAGGAGCTTGGCGTTCCTGCGTCAACTCCACCATCCGTAAAGGATTTATTTATGCCATAAGGACGCTGCTCGGTTTCTGGGTCTTATGGATGTAGTTGCATTCCTAGATGCCCTATCGCTGGTTAAATACCTGTGACTGCGTTCTGTACTGGATATGTCGAATTCTGATATCAGTCCAGCAAGTATTGTCTAACCCCCAAAAAACCAAACCCGGAGAGTTGATCCCCGGATTTTTTGTCTGAACATGATTTCTCTGAAGGTCAGCTGGCTTCACGACAACCAGACAGAAAGTCCAGTTCTGGTTTGTAGACTGATGTCGCAACATTCGTTAAGCCAAGCAGGCTGTGGGACAGATAATCCTGGGAGATCTGTTCTGATTCTGCATTTTTGCGCAGGCAGGTCGTATCAATCCGGTTTTCTCTTACATAGTTATCCGATAACCAGAGTAATGCCGGTACATGGGTCTGTTCTTTCGGGGCAATCGCATACGGTGTGCCGTGCAAATAGAGCCCGTTTTCCCCCAGTGATTCGCCATGATCGGACATGTACAGCATGTTGGTGTTGTATTGGTCAGTGTGCACTTTCAGGACATTTACAATCCGCGACAGCATGTAGTCAGTGTAAGCGATCGTATTATCGTAGGTATTGACCAGTTCTTCACGGGTACAGTTCTGAATGTCACTCCGCTGGCAATCCGGTGTGAATTTACGGTGCGAGGCCGGATAACGACGGTAATAAGTCGGGCCATGACTACCAATCAGATGCAATACGATCAGCGTATCTTTGCCGTTGGCTTTCGCCAGCGCTTTTTCCAGCTCAGGCAGTATGATGTCATCGAAACAGTATTCGCCATCACACAGCGGTGAATCGGTCTTGGTGCTGATACTGATGGTGGGTACGTGTCCGCAAACGCCTTTACAGCCGCCATCATTATCTATCCACTGGGTATTAATGCCGGATCGTTGGATCACATCTAATACGTTATCCTGATTAGCGGCCCGGTTTTCGTCATAATTTGCGCGGCCCATGAATGAAAACATGCAGGGCACAGAAACGGCCGTGGCTGTTCCACAGGAAGACACGTGGCGGAAGGAAATCAGATTGTCGGATACGGTGAACGGATTCGTATCGCGGGAATAACCATTGTAGCGGTAGTTCATCGCGCGGGCTGTTTCACCCAATACCATGACGGTGACTTGCGGGCGGGTAACGGTCGCCGCGGCCGCTTTTCTTGAGTCGAGCCCCAGTTGCTGATAAACCAGTGGCGTCGTGAAATAGTTCTTCTTCAGATATTTATAACCGCTCGAGACGTATTGGGTCGGAACGATATATTTCTGCAGGAACCGATTATTACGCCCGATAGAGGCGTAATCCTGATAGTAGAAAAATGCAATGATCAGGAGCCCTAACAGTGAAAGACTCATCAGAGCTGTTTTGCTTAAAACTTCTTTAACCAGAGGGCGATAGATAATGTTGGCTCTGGTGATAAAAAACGCAGGCAGTATGCCGGTCAGGATAAAACTGATAATCAGGGACGGATTGAGGTAACTCAGTGCTTCAGCCAAGTTGGTCTGAGATGAGTTCTGGATCATGCCATAGTCAAATACGACGCCATACGTCAGCCCGGCATAGAACACCAAAGAAGAAGATACCGTCAGAAAAATGAAGATGGGTTTACTGATGTATTTGATCGTGAACAGCGAAAACAGAATGATTAAGGCAAACAGAACAAAAAAAGGAATGGAAACAATGAATCCGGCTTTCACCTGTTCAATTTTTCCCAATACCTTCCATGATTCACGGAAAAACGGATAGTTGAGGATCAGGGTGAAATAGATTGCCAGCAATAATGTAAAGTACTGACTCTTAAGGTTAAATCTTAATGGCACTCTGCTACCTGTTTAATAAATCTGAAACCTGAGTGTGTCATGATATTGAATGAACCTTAACAGAGAATTAAGCCGGTTCTTTCTGTGCAAATAAAAAAAAGCCCCGAATGAACGGGGCTTAAAGTTTACCGGTTTTTATCTGGTTTTCCGGCGTATCTTTACTCTGCAATCTCAACCAGGACATCGCCCGGATTGATACGATCACCTTTAGCCACGTGAATAGCCTTCACTGTGCCGGCAACCGGCGCCATGATTTCAGTTTCCATCTTCATCGCTTCTGTAACCAGCAGTGGCTGACCGGCTTTAACGCTGTCGCCTTCTTTTACCAGTACGTCAACGATGTTACCCGGCATAGCGGTGCTGACATCGCCAGGTGCCGTGGCTTGTTTACGTTTGCTGCTTGAAGCTGCGCCCACGTAATTATTCAGTGGTTCAAAAACAACTTCTTCCGGCAGACCATCAATCGACATGTAGAAGTGGCGTTTGTTGTCGCTCTTGATACCGATACCGGTGATATCGATATGGTAAGACTCGCCATGCACATCAATTACAAACTCAGTCGGCATGCCTTCTTTGGCTACTGACTGTGCAGCGGCTGAATCTGGCAGTGGCAGTAATACTTCCGGAGTCAGAGTGCCGTTTTCGCGTTCCTGCAAGAACTTACGACCGATATCAGGGAACATGGCATACGTCAGCACATCTTCTTCTGATTTTGCCAGTGCACCAATTTCTGCTTTCAGCTTAGTCAGTTCAGGTTTCAGCAAGTCAGCCGGACGCACATCGATCACTTCTTCGTTACCGATCGCCTGACGCTGCAGCGCTGCATTAACAGCTGCTGGTGCTTTACCATAGCGGCCTTGCAGATACAGTTTTACTTCGTTGGTGATGGTTTTGTAACGTTCGCCTGCCAGCACATTGAATACGGCCTGAGTACCCACGATCTGAGAGGTTGGTGTGACCAGCGGCGGATAGCCAAGGTCTTTACGTACACGAGGAATTTCATCAAATACTTCGTTGATGCGGCTCAGTGCACCTTGTTCTTTCAGCTGGTTCGCCAGGTTGGAAACCATACCGCCAGGAACCTGATTGATCTGAACGCGGGTGTCCACACCGGTGAACTCGCTTTCATACTGGTGGTATTTCTTGCGAATAGCATTGAAATACATGCCGATTTCCTGCAGCAGTTCCAGATCCAGACCCGTGTCATATTCTGAACCGCGCAGTGCAGCAACCATGGATTCGGTTGCCGGGTGGCTGGTACCCCAGGCCATGCTGGAGATGGCGGTATCGATGTTATCCACGCCGTTTTCAATTGCTTTCAGCTGACACATAGTGGCGATGCCGGCAGTATCATGCGAATGGATGAAGATAGGCAGGTCTACCGCTTCTTTCAGCGCTTTAACCAGCTCGCCGGTGGCAAACGGTGTCAGCAGGCCGGCCATATCTTTGATGGCAATAGAATCAACGCCTAAATCGACCAGATCACGCGCCTGCGCAACAAAAGCTTCGGTAGTATGTACCGGGCTGGTGGTGTAGCAAATGGTGCCCTGGGCGTGTTTACCGACTTTCTTCACTGCACGGATGGCGGTTGCCAGATTGCGCACATCGTTCATGGCATCGAATATACGGAATACGTCGATGCCGTTCTCAGCTGCTTTCGCGACAAAGGCTTCTACCACGTCGTCACTGTAGTGACGGTAGCCCAGCAGGTTCTGACCACGCAGCAACATCTGCAGACGGGTGTTTGGTAATGCACGACGCAGTTCGCGCAGACGTTCCCACGGATCTTCTTTCAGGAAACGTACACAGGAATCAAATGTCGCACCGCCCCAGACTTCCAGAGACCAGTAGCCAACCTGATCCAGCTTGCTGCAGATTGGCAGCATATCTTCGGTACGCATGCGGGTTGCCAGCAGGGACTGATGGGAATCACGCAGGATGGTATCGGTGACAGTAATTTTCTTGCTCATTCTTAATTCTTCCTCTTCCGGTCGTCCGGTCTGAAATTCTTATAATCCGGCGTATGCCGCGATAGCCGTTGCGATAGCGAGTGCCAATTGGTCAGGGCTGCGTTTTTCTGAATATTCCAGCAGTTCGGGATGGTTTTCCACAAAGCTGGTATTGAACTCGCCGGTCCGGAATTCAGGGTTACGCAGGATCTCCTGATAATACGCAGTGGTCGTTTTCACGCCATGTAACCGCATATCGTCCAGTGCTCGCAAACCACGTGCTAATGCTTCTTCCCAGGTCATTGCCCATACGATCAGTTTCAGACACATAGAGTCGTAGTGAGGCGGAATAACATAGCCGGTATAAATCGCTGTATCGGTACGTACGCCCGGACCACCGGGTGCGTAATAACGGGTTATCTTGCCGAAAGAAGGGAAGAAATTATTTTTCGGATCTTCAGCATTGATTCGGAACTGCAGAGCAAAACCCTGATGACGGATGTCATCCTGTTTTACTGACAGTGGCAATCCGGAAGCAATACGGATTTGTTCACGGACAATATCGATGCCGGTGATTTCTTCGGTGATGGTATGTTCCACCTGCACGCGGGTGTTCATTTCCATGAAATAAACTTCATCGCCGGTGAGCAGGAATTCAACCGTACCGGCGTTTTCGTAACCTACAGCTTTCGCTGCACGTACCGACAGTTCACCGATATAAGCGCGTTGTTCCGGTGTCAGTTGCGGACTTGGTGCAATTTCGATCAGTTTCTGGTTACGACGTTGAATCGAACAGTCGCGTTCATACAGATGAACGGTGTTACCAAAGCTGTCAGCAAGGATCTGCGCTTCAATATGCTTTGGATTAACAATGCATTTTTCCAGAAAAACTTCTGCTGAGCCGAACGCTTTTGTAGCCTCGGAAATAACACGAGGATAAGCCTGTTCCAGTTCTTCGCGGCTGTTACAGCGACGAATACCACGGCCACCACCACCGGAAGTTGCTTTCAGCATGATCGGGTAACCGATACGCTCAGCTTCACTGATTGCTTCGGCCAGATCAGCCAGATTGCCTTCAGTACCCGGGGTACAAGGAACGCCTGCGGCGATCATACTGCGACGGGCTTCAGTTTTATCGCCCATACGGCGGATAACTTCAGCGCTCGGGCCGATAAATTTTATACCGTGCTGATCGCAAAGATCGGCTAACAGGGGATTTTCCGAAAGAAATCCGTAACCGGGATGCAGGGCATCACAGCCGGTTTCTACGGCCAGACTCACCAGACGTTGCGGACTAAGATAGCCGGCGAGTGGATCAGCGCCCAGGGTGTAAGCTTCATCTGCACGTTTCACGTGTAATGCATGGCGGTCGGCTTCTGAATAAACAGCCACCGAGCGGATACCCAGTTCAGCGCAAGCGCGGACGATACGCACTGCAATTTCACCACGGTTGGCAATCAGAATTTTTTTGATCACGAAAAACTGCCTCCTTGTATGTTCACTGGTGAACGATTCCTAACACCTAACCCTACGACACATTAGGAATTAATTTAAATTAATTCTTATTGTGTTTACTATAAGTAAATACTTATACATCAGGGGTGGCGATGCGAAATTCATTGATGCGAATCACGTTAAGACAATTACAGGTGTTCAGATCCGTCTGTAAGTTGCTCTCTTACAGTCGTGCCGCCGAGGCGATGTCGCTGACTCAACCGGCGGTCAGTTTGCAGATCCGTCAGTTGGAAGAACTGATCGATCAGCCATTATTTGAGTATGTGGGTAAAAAACTGTATCTCACGGCCGCTGCCGAACGATTATCCGAGGCGACCACAGATATCTTTCAGCGACTGGATGAGCTGGATATGCAGCTCTCTGATCTGCGTGGCTCACTTAAAGGTCAGTTACGTATCGCGGCTGAGTCGAGCGCCAAATATCTGACACCTCATTTATTGTCGGCATTCCAGCAACGATTTCCTGATGTCAGCCCATTACTTCGGGTTGTAAACCGTGCGCAGATCATACGCCGGCTGGCCGATAACCGTGATGATCTGGTGATCATGTCGCTGGTGCCTGAAGATATGGCGCTCGAGTTTATGCCATTTCTGAATAACCCGATTGTGGCAGTCGCCCCTGCAGAGCATCCGTTATGTCAGATTAAAGCGGAAGAGTTAACGCTGAATGATCTGCAGGAATACCCTTTACTGATCCGTGAGTCAGGCTCCGGTACACGAAAAGCCTGTGAAGAGTTTTTCCAGCAGAAGCGGGTGCATTTCACCAGAACGATGGAACTTAACTCGCACGAGGCACAATGCGAAGGCGTGATGGCCGGACTGGGGATTGCATTTTTACCACGACATGCGGTGTATCGTGAGTTGCAGACCGGGGATTTGCGGGAGCTGCCAGTGAAGGGGCTGCCGCTTTATCGCAGCTGGTGTCTGGTGCATGCGCGCGGGAAACGATTGTCGCCGGTTGCTCAGGCGTTTGTTAATTTCATTCGTACTGAAAGAGACATTATCAGCCAGATCGCGAAACGATTTGAGGTGAAGAAAGGAATTGAATAACGTTCAGCGGGCCAGCAAGTGGGAAAGTACCTGTATTGCTGGCCCCGATTGCAGTGTAAGCAACTTACAGTGGCAGTTTGTCTTTCAGACAAATCGCTTTTAATGCATCCAGATGATGCTGATGTTCAGCTTTTACCGCTTTGAAATGCTCAATGATCTCTCTCGTTGCCGGTGATAGCTTGGCGGCTTTATTGGCTGGCAAGGTATCGTAGTAATACAGCGCCTTGGCATCATCCATCGGGATCGGCGTGCCGGAAGCGATCAGATAAAACACTTTATGCCGGTTAGAACGGGATTCATGATCAAACAGGAAGATGGCGGCATGCGCCTGCAGATTGGTTTCTTCTTTTAGTTCCCGGATCGCAGCTTCCAGACGGGATTCTCCCCGGTTAGCCTGACCGCCCGGAAGCAGCAACAAATCATGACTGGTTTCAGTCAGTAAAATGCCATGTTCACATTCCACAATACAGGTCGCCCTGCGTGGTTTGAAGTGCATGCTCATACGGTTGTACTCCTGTTAATGCTTTGGATTATTTGGATTAAAAATCTTTCCCCATTATTAGTAGGCTTTATCGTAAATGTCTACGCCTGGTCTTTCCGTTTGCGTCATATGACATGTGGTTCTGGTTGAATCTTCAATAGTGGCAATAGAGACATTGAGGGTTCTGAACTACGCTTAGTGATGAGAGATCAGAGAGCAATGATTGGGATCAGACTATGTTTATCGCCAATTTGTCAGTTGCAGAAGCACTGGAAAGCCTCAGAACGACGGAGGAAGGGTTAAGTAATGATGAGGCACAACGCCGCCTGAAAGAGTTTGGTTATAACAAACTGGAAGAGATCAAACGCCAATCCATTCTGCTTCTCTTTCTCAGAGAATTTACTCATTTCTTTGCCATTATTCTGTGGGTTGCCGCCGGGCTGGCATTTTTTGCGGAAGTCAATGCACCCGGTGAAGGAATGCTGGCTCTGGGAATAGCCATTCTTGGCGTTATTTTAATCAATGGCATTTTTTCCTTCTGGCAGGAATATCGTGCTGAACGGGCTATTGCCGCATTAACTAAGTTGTTACCACAGCAAGCTCTGGTATACCGGGATGGCAAGATGCAAACGGTGTCTGCAGAAATTCTGGTGCCTGGTGACTGTCTCGTTCTGGAAGAAGGGGACAATGTTCCTGCCGATTGCCGGGTTATTTATGCCTCCGGAGTGCGGGTAAATACCGCAACGATCACCGGCGAGTCGTTGCCAAAGGCGCGGATTGCAGATGCAGTGACAGATAATTCTGTGTTGAACGCTAAAAATCTGCTGCTGGCGGGTACGTCAATTATGTCTGGTCAGTGCCGGGCAATAATTTTTGCAACCGGACTGCATACTGAGTTTGGCCAGATTGCACATCTTACGCAGACAGAAAAAAGCAGTGTCTCTCATCTGCAACAGGAGATCGCCCGTCTTTCAAAACTGGTCGCCGCGTTTGCCGCTTTTCTGGGGTTGGTATTCTTTGTGGTCGGAACTGTAATCGGGTTGCCCTTCTGGACAAGTCTGATGTTTGCGATTGGCATTATTGTGGCCAATGTGCCGGAAGGGTTGCTGCCGACGGTGACGCTGAGTCTGGCCATGGCCACGCAGCGTATGGCAAAGCGGAATGCACTGGTGCGTCATTTACCAGCAGTAGAAACCCTGGGTTCCACAACAGTGATTTGTTCGGATAAAACGGGCACGCTGACCCAGAACAAGATGACTGCCGCACAGATTTATATTCATGAACAACTCGTTTCCGTTGCTGATCATGCACAGTATGAGAATGAAATCCGGCTGATTCAGAATGCACAATACTGTCATAACCTGAAGAAAAGTTTTCAGAAGAAACATTATGTTTTGCTGGGTGATCCGATGGAGATTGCGCTGGCCGAGTTTGGCAGAAAAAGCCATGATTTTGGCGATATTCCGGTGTTATCTGAAATTGCTTTTGACAGTGAGCGGAAACGTATGTCGGTGGTGATCGAACATGACGGTGTTCGCTGGCTTTATTGTAAGGGCGCACCAGAAATGGTGCTACCGCTCTGCAGTCATATTGATAGCCGGAATGTGATCAGCCCTGCCGATCAGGCGGTACAACAGCAAATCATTGCGGCGCAGAACAGGATGGCGAAGGATGGCTTGCGGGTACTCGCTTTTGCCTATTGCCGTCTGGAAGCAGAGCAGACGCCGCAGGAAGAAAATCTGATTTTTTCGGCACTGATTGGTTTGCAGGATCCGCCACGTCCTGAGGTGAAAGAGGCGATTGAGCGCTGCCATTCAGCGGGGATCAAGGTCATCATGGTGACGGGGGATCATCCGCAGACGGCTGTTGCGATTGCCCGGCAGATTGGTCTGATAAAATCGGATAATCCACTGGTTTTACAAGGTGAAGCTTTACGGAAAATGACCGCGGCACATTTGCATCTGGCGCTGGAAAGCCCCGAGATCATTTTTGCCCGTGTGACGGCAGAGCAGAAAATGCATGTCGTGAAAGCCCTGAAACGGAAAAAGGAAATTGTGGCGGTGACCGGGGATGGCGTAAATGATGCCCCGGCACTGAAAATCGCCGATATCGGGATTGCGATGGGAATATCCGGTACCGATGTTGCCAAAGAAGCTGCGGACATTATTTTATTAGACGACAACTTCGCCAGCATTGTAAATGCTATAGAGGAAGGGCGGACCGTTTTTGAAAATATCCGCAAATTCATGACGTATATTCTGACGTCGAATATTCCTGAAATACTGCCTTATATTGCGTTTGTGATTTTCAGAATTCCGTTACCGCTGACCATTATACAAATACTGGCCGTGGATCTGGGGACAGATATGTTGCCGGCGTTAGCACTGGGTGCGGAACCTTCCGATAAAAAACTAATGCAACAACCACCGCGACCGCCGAAGGAACGCTTGTTATCCTGGGGTGTGGTGATCCGCGCGTATCTGTGGCTGGGAATGCTGGAAGCCGCCGCATCGCTGTTTGTCTTCTTTTTTGTCTTGCGTCAGTCTGGCTGGGAATATGGTTCCATGCTGGGTAACACCGACCCGCTTTATCTGCAAGCGACCACTGCCTGCCTTGCCTCGATTGTCATGGCGCAGGTCATCAATCTTTTTGTCTGCCGGCACCCGAGAGCCTCTGCTTTTCCAATGAAACTGAGTCATAACCCGATGTTATGGCTGGGGATCGCTGTTGAAGTGGTACTGATCCTGCTGGTGGTTTATACCCCATGGGGGAATGAGTTATTTGGTACGCATCCGCTCGAACTCGCCGTGTGGGGGTTGATGATTGTGCTGGCGTTGGGTCTTGGTGTTCTGGAAGAAGGCCGCAAATTGGTGGCTCGTCGTTTTTTCAGCAAGTAAACCTGTATGTCAGGAGTTACTGCGATTTAAATTAGCTAAACCATTGCACATCAGCGCCGGATATAAGGTACATTTTATATAACGCTTATTTGTCGGTTCTATATGGATATTATTCATCTCGATATTAAAAGCATGATGCTGATGTGTGTTTTCATCGGCTTTCTTATTTCCGGCGGGCTTGCCGCTTTACTGCGGGATCGTTATGTCTGTCCGGGCATGCCTTACTGGGTGATCGGATTCTGCTTTTTTACACTTGGTATATTTTTCGCTGTATATCGTGCCTATGCGCCGTTATGGGTTAGTGTCTTTTTCGGTAATGCCTTCAGCTTTATCGGTACCAATCTGTTATGGCTGGGATTGCTGCAATATAACCAGCGTCTCAAATCGGTTCATTATTCCATTCTGGCCTTTTCACTCCTGATAGCACTTTTGCTGCTGTTCATGCTGCATACCGGGGTACCGGAAATAAAACGCGCGGAGCTGGTTTCCTTTGTGTTTAACGTGCAAAGTATCCTGTGCATCCGGGAAGCATTAAAGGACAGAGCGCAATATGAATCAGGACGATTGATGTTTGCGCTCACCTGTATTCTGGCAACCGCCGGTTCCTTATTGCGTTTTCTGACTTATCAGTACGAACCTTCCTACTCCCTGCTGAATACCAACATCAGTAATCTTTTGCTGGTTTTTAACGTTATTATCGTGCTGCTGGGATTAAGTTTCAGCATCATGTTGATCACCTCGCAGTGGCTGCAGCAAAAGCTGGCAGCTTTTGCGTCGTACGATGCCTTAACCGGGATTTATAACCGGTACGGATTGAATGAGCAGTCGGCTGCTTTGTTTAATTCTGACGGCAAGTTATCAGCAACTGATTACAGCGTCGCAATGATTGATATCGATTATTTCAAAAAGACCAATGATGATTATGGTCATCCGGTGGGGGATGCTGTCCTGAAGGAAGTGGCGGAGCGGTTGCGGCAGAACATCCGGCACCACGATATTCTGGCGCGTTATGGCGGGGAAGAGTTCATTGTCGTCTTGCCGGGAACGAACATAACGGACGCGTTACATTGGGCGGAGCGGGTCAGGGCGCAGGTTGCAGCGAAACCCATACAGGTTGATCAGCATGCTATTCAGATCACGCTGAGTATTGGTGTTGTGGCATTACCCGGAAAAGACAAGCATTCCGCATTTGATGAAGCGATCAGACAAGCGGATATTGCTTTGTATCAGGCCAAAGAAAACGGCAGAAATCAGGTGCGTTGCTTTGGCGCTGTAGTCTGATCGCTCAGTTCGGGGCAAATATGCTACCCGTTAGTTCACACCGCCGGAACCGAATGCTTCTGCGTAAATTCGTTCGCCGGCAACACCACTGCGTTGTAATTCACTGAGGTAATGGCGCATAAAGGGCGCTGGTCCGCAGAGGTAAAATTCTGCATCTGCCAGTTCAGGCGAAAGCAGACTTTCAATCGCGAAAGGAGCATGTTCTGCGTTTGTATCCTGTTCTGTTCGCTGATCATAGAAAAACCGGGCTTCGACATTCGCCTGATTTACAGCTAGTTGTTCCACGTGTGGTTTAAATGCATGCACGGCGTTATTACGGCAGGCATGGATAAAATGGATTTTCCGCGACGAATTTGTTGCCACCAGATGATTCAGAATGGAAACCATAGGCGTAATGCCGACCCCGCCACTGAGTAATACCACCGGTGTTTGTACCGTTTCATTCAGGAAAAACTCACCTTGCGGCATGGAGATATCCAGAACTGCATTTTCAGCAAACTGATCATGCAACAGGTTGGAAACCTGACCTTCCGGTTTTTCCGCATTGCCCTGTTCCCGTTTTACGGAGATACGCAGGTAGTCATTACCCGGTGCATCGGAAAGGGAATATTGACGTGGCTGGAAAAGATTCCATTCCGGTACAAACAGTTTAGCGCTGATGTATTGCCCTGGCTTGTAAGACGGCACTTTTCCGCCATCGATTGGGTACAGATAGAATGAAGTGATTTCGTCACTTTCCTGTACTTTTTTGCCAATGCGGAACGGGCGCCAGCCAGTCCAGCCGCCATCCTGCTGTGTGGCCTGCTGATACAGATCGGATTCCAGATTGATAAACAGATCGGCCAGTTCGGTATAAGCTGCTGCCCAGGCGCTGACCAGTTCATCGGTGGCCGCATCGCCCAATACTTCTTTAATGGATGCCAGCAGGTGACGACCGACGATCGCGTAATGTTCTGCTCTGATACCTAGGCTGACATGCTTATGCGCGATCCGTTCGACCACCGGAAGCAGCACTGATGGATCATCAATATTTTCTGCGTAAGCCGCAACGGCCATTGCCAGCGCTTCCTGCTGACGACCTGAATTCTGGTGTCCCTGATTGAATATGTTTTTCAGCTCAGGATTATGCGTAAACATACGCTGATAAAAATGTTTGGTGAGTGCTACGCCATTGGTCTTTAATACCGGAACAGTTGCTTTAACTAAGGCTTTTTGTTGTTCGTTCATAGGCTCTCCATGATGAGAAACCGGAGGCTGATAACGAGCCTCCGGCATTGCTGAGATAAACCGGCTTATTGCGGCAAAGTGGCATTCGCAAACAGAATGTTGTTTTCCAGATGGATATGCTGCATCAGATCTTCGCGTAACTGGGTCAGACCGGTATAAAGCGCACGCCATGTCACACAGGCACCTTCCGGTGGTGTGATATCGTTGGTTAGGCGGGAGAGCTCTTCCAGGCCTTCACCATGCTGTTCATGTTCAAAACGCATCATGGCGATCGGCCCCTGAACCATGTTGTTGTGGCCGGCTTTTAACATCGGGAACAGGATCTGTTCTTCTTTCTGCATATGGCTTTCCATTTCCTGCTGCATATAAAGCAGGTGGTCGGCCAGACCTAACGGGCAACCTGGTTTGTCGGAATGTACATGCTCAACGCGGCGGGCCAGACGAGCCAGTTCCGGTAACTGAATGCGATGCAGGGCATGAAAGCGCTCAAGAATGAAATCGATCAATGCAGCCGGTTCAGCGGTACGCCAGTCGGTATCTTCACTCGGTAATTGCTGTACCTGTTCCAGTTCAGCCACGACCAGAGCGGCATCCAGATTACGATGAGCAATGGCATCTTTTAACGGTTGCTGGCCACCGCAGCAGAAATCCAGTTTAAATTTATGGAATACGCGGGTAGCACCAGGAATTTCACAGGCAATGCTGGCAATAGTTTGTTCGAGTAAGGACATAATGGATCTCCTTGAGGGGGAATAGGGTAGATTGATCTCGATCAATATATGGCAAACATCGTGCCTAAATTTAATTCATTGAATTATAAGATAAATATATTTTTATGGTTGTTTTCACCATTACCTGATAGGGTTAAATAAACCATTTAGGGTTATTAATACCATGTTCGATGATTCAATTTTGCTTGATCTCACCAGCGAGTTACCGCGCTCTGTTCGTCAGGAACGGCTGGTGGTGGCGATCCGGACTTATTTCGGTTGTGGGGCGGTTGGTTTACTGAAGCTGGACGGCGATTGTCTGTGTCCGGTGGCGGTTGATGGCCTGGCACATGAAACCTTAGGTCGCCGCTTTGTGGTGGCGCAACATCCCCGTCTCGTTACTATTTTATCCAGTCGATCAGCGGTTCGTTTTGAGCCGGGAAGTCCTTTGCCTGATCCTTATGATGGGTTACTGGATTCGCAACGCGGGATGCCATTACCTGTGCACGATTGCATGGGGATCAGCCTGTATCTGGAAGGCCGGCTGTGGGGCGCATTAACGCTGGATGCTTTTGACGGCTGTGTGTTTGATGAACAGGCCGGAGATAAACTGGCTCACAGCGCCATTCTGGCTGAAGCCGTAGTACGCATGAGCCGTCTTGAGGAAGAGATTCGTGCTTCGCGTGCTGGCAGCCTCGTTTCAGAAACCTTGCTGGTGGATGAACAAGGTTCTGGAGAAGGCGAAATTATTGGGCAAAGTGCCATTTTGCTGAAGCTGCTGCATGAGCTGGATGTCGTCGCTAATTCAGAATTGCCGGTATTGCTGTTAGGTGAAACCGGCGTTGGGAAAGAGCTGTTTGCCCGCCGTTTACACCGTAAATCCCCCCGGCATAATGCGCCGCTTATTCATGTGAACTGTGCGGCGTTACCGGAGTCGCTGGCGGAAAGTGAGTTATTTGGTCATGTAAAAGGCGCGTTCTCCGGTGCCATGAGCGATCGTCCCGGCCGGTTTGAGGCAGCCAATGGCGGTACTTTATTTCTGGATGAAGTGGGTGAGTTGCCATTGACGGTGCAGGCTAAATTGCTGCGCACGCTGCAAAACGGCGAGATCCAGCGACTGGGTGCGGATCAACCACGAAAAGTAGATGTCCGGATCATTGCCGCAACTAACCGTCAGTTGCATGAACAGGTAAGGGAAGGACAGTTCCGTGCCGATCTTTATCACCGTTTGTCGGTATATCCGGTGCCGATCCCTCCGTTGCGCGAACGCGGCAATGATGTGCTGTTACTGGCAGGTAATTTCCTTGAGCTTAATCGCGCACGGCTTGGATTTCGCAGTCTGCGGCTATCACCGGCTGCCGAGCAAGCGCTCTGTTCCTATGACTGGCCGGGCAATGTACGCGAGCTGGAACATGTGATCAGCCGGGCCGCTTTACGAGCTGTCAGCCGCGGGGCATTAAGAACCGAGATTGTCACTCTTGAGCCGGAGCATCTGGCGCTTGATGCAACCATTATCAGGACGATAAACAAAGCAGAAAATGCGCTTATTCCTGAGATAGAGAGTAATGAACCAGCGGTGTCTTTAAAGATTGCGGTGGATGGTTATCAGCGGCAGTTGATCCGCCAGACGCTGGAAATTTGTCAGGGTAACTGGGCTAATGTTGCCCGCCGGCTGGAGCTTGATCCAAGTAATTTGCACAAATTGGCGAAGCGGTTGGGGTTGAAATAATGGAGGGCAGGAAAGCACCGATGAAAGATGCTTTCCTGTATTAATCACATTAACTGAGTAACTCGCGTGCTTTACTCAGCACATTCTCGTCACTGAAACCAAACAGCTTGAACAACTGCTCTGCCGGAGCGGATTCACCGAAGCTGGTCATGCCAATCACAGTGCCATCGAGGCCGGTATAACGCTGCCAGTAATCGGCAACGCTGGCTTCAATCGCCAGACGGGCGCGGATGGCTTTCGGCAGCACCTGTTCTCTGTATTCCGCCGTTTGTTTGTCAAACCGTTCGGTGCAGGGCAGGGAAACAACGCGGACTTTCTTGCCTTCCGCACTCAGCGTGTTGGCAGCGTTAACCGCCAGGCCCACTTCCGAACCGGTGGCCAGAATAATCAGTTCCGGGGTGCCGTCGCAGTCCAGCAGGGTGTAACCACCGCGTTCAATGTCACTGACTTGCTGGGTGGTTCTTGGCTGCTGCGTCAGTGCCTGACGGCTGAAGATCAGCGCACTCGGGCCATTCTGACGTTCAATCGCTGCTTTCCATGCCACCGCAGATTCCACCTGGTCACAAGGGCGCCAGGTTTCCATGTTCGGGGTCAGTCGTAAGCTGGCGAGTTGCTCCACCGGCTGGTGGGTCGGGCCGTCTTCACCCAGACCAATCGAGTCGTGGGTATATACAAAGATGGAGCGTTGCTTCATCAGTGCTGCCATGCGGACTGCGTTACGGGCATATTCCATAAACATCAGGAAGGTGCCGCCATAAGGAATGAAACCGCCGTGCAGGGTAATACCGTTCATGATGGCCGACATACCAAACTCACGCACACCGTAGTGCATGTAGTTGCCTTGTGGTGTTTCTGCGCTGACGTCTAACGCTGATGTGTGGCGGGTCAGATTGGACGGCGCTAAATCCGCGGAACCACCGAGTAATTCAGGTAAAATTTTCGCGTATTCATTGAGCGCTTTCTGGCTGGCCTGACGGCTGGCGATATTGGCCGGGTTGGCCTGTAAATCCGCGATGTAGGCGTTGGCTTTGTCTGCCCAATCCGCCGTTAAGGTGCCAGCACTACGACGCAGTAACTCAGCCGCTTCCTGCGGGAACACTTCCTGATAAGCCGCAAACTGCTGGTTCCACTGTTTTTGAACTAGCTGGCCTTGGGCTTTGCCATCCCACGCCTGATAGATATCCTGTGGAATTTCAAATGGCGCATGCGGCCAGTGCAGTAATTCGCGCACTTTGGTGACTTCATCTTTACCCAGTGGTGCCCCATGACAATCGTGACTGCCGGATTTATTTGGTGAACCGTAACCAATGATGGTTTTACAGCAAATCAGCGTCGGCCGTTGCTGGTCTTTCTTCGCTTCTTTAATCGCCCGGTCAATCGCCTGCGGGTCATGACCGTCCACTGCGTCGATAACCTGCCAGCCGTAAGCGCGAAAGCGGGCGGGGGTGTCATCTGTAAACCAGCCATCCACATGCCCATCAATCGAGATACCGTTGTCATCCCAGAACGCAATCAGCTTACCCAGCTCCAAGGTTCCCGCCAGTGAACACACTTCATGCGAAATCCCTTCCATCAGACAGCCGTCGCCCATAAAGGCATAGGTGTAGTGGTCAACGATGTCATGGCCGGGTTTATTAAACTGTGCCGCCAGTGTTTTCTCCGCTAAAGCCATACCCACCGCATTGGCAATGCCCTGACCGAGCGGGCCGGTGGTGGTTTCGATACCCGGCGCATAACCGTATTCCGGATGGCCCGGCGTCTTACTGTGCAGCTGACGGAATTGTTTTAACTCGGCCAGTGGCAGGTCATAACCGGTGAGATGCAACAGCGAATACAGCAGCATCGAACCATGACCGTTAGAGAGCACAAAGCGGTCGCGGTTGATCCAGGTTGGGTCAGTCGGGTTGTGTTTGAGATGATGACGCCACAATACTTCAGCGATATCCGCCATACCCATCGGCGCACCGGGGTGGCCGGAATTGGCCTGCTGTACAGCATCCACGCTCAGCATACGCACGGCATTAGCCAGGGTTTTCGGGTCTAAACTCATCAGAAAGCTCCAGAAATCAGCTAAATAATAAAAAATAGGGAAAAGACAGGCGGTCAGGTGTAGCTATGCAGAAGTATTGGCAGAGGGCAGTTATCCCTGTCGGATGACCCTCCGCGCCAGGGATGGCGCGGCGGAGCGTCCAGGGATGGATTTACAGCGAGTCAGGAGACAGGGATAACTGTCCGACCCGCTGCACACGCAATACAGCAAACACACCAGACAAGCCATCAAGCCAGACGAGTAGCCAGCAACTGCTCCAGCTTCACCTGATCAATCGCAAAATTACGGATACCTTCCGCCAGCTTCTCGGTCGCCATCGCATCTTCATTGTGCTGCCAGCGGAACTCGGCTTCACTCAGCGGCGTTGGGCGTGGCAGACGCAAACCGTCATCAGCCAGCTGACGTACCAGCTCACCGGACTGCGCATCCAGATCCTGCAGCAGGTTCGGGCTGATAGTCAGACGATCACAACCTGCCAGTGCCAGCACCTCTTCCGCACTGCGGAAACTCGCGCCCATTACCACGGTGTTGTAGCCATGCTGTTTGTAATACTGATAAATCGCTTTCACCGATTTCACGCCCGGGTCATTTTCGGCGGTATAGGTTTCACCGGTTTTGGCTTTGTACCAGTCCAGAATTCGGCCGACAAACGGCGAAATCAGATAGGCACCGGCTTCGGCACAGGCGCGGGCCTGAGCGAATGAAAACAGCAACGTCAGGTTGCAGTTAATGCCTTCTTTTTCCAGCTGTTCCGCGGCACGGATACCTTCCCAGGTTGAGGCGATTTTAATCAGCACACGGGAACGGGGAATACCCTGATACTCATACAAGCCAATCAGCTTGCGGGCTTTTTCGATGGTGGCGGCGGTATCAAACGACAAACGCGCATCGACTTCGGTGGAGATACGGCCCGGCACATGTTTCAGGACTTCACAACCAATCGCCACAATCAGACGGTCGGCGGCTTCTTCGACCTGCACAGCGATATCGGCAGAAAGTTGTTTGGCCTGAGACACTACCTGTTCCAGTAGTGGCGCATATTCCGGACTGGAGACGGCTTTTAAAATCAGTGATGGGTTAGTTGTCGCATCTTCGGGGGAATACAATTTAATGGCGGGTAATTCGCCAGTGTCAGCCACCACGGTGGTCATGGCACGTAATTGATTTAACAAACTGCTCACGGTAACTCCTTGTCACGCTGGGTGGAAAACATGTGTAAATACGCCTGGAATGAATGAATAAATATTCCATATGGTATTAATATGCAGATATTTTATGTTGATACCTGAGGCTAGTGTCTATAACAAAGGAGTAAAAAATGGATGTCGTTCACACAATTGAGGTTTCAAGCGGTCTGAGCAGATGCAAATGATCGGATATAGATATGCATAATCAGTTTATATTATGCGGACCTGATTGGTGTTCTTTGGTGAATTTATAATCATTGCAATATTTGATTGAGAGCGTGAGCTTTAGATTTGTATTTATAATCCAATTAATTACACATGTTTTTCCAAGCTTTTTTATTTTTTTAGATATCTCAGCGAGTTATCTCTTTCTCTTGTTTCCTGATCTGCTGATTATTGTGAGTCTGCTCTAGTTTCTTTTACTCCGTTATGGACAAGTTGTCAGGGGAGGTCTAGTTTTCATAACGAATATATACCCTAGTGTGAATAAATATTCCAAGGAGCTCGACAATGAAAAGAAATTTCTTCAAACCATGTTTGATTGCTTTGTCTCTTGCTGCAGCTACAAGTGCGTATGCCGACAATGGTTTGATTGCCATTATCACACCTTCGCATGATAACCCTTTCTTTAAAGCTGAAGCTGAAGGTGCGAAGGCCAAAGCGACGGAACTGGGATATTCCACTTTGGTCGCCTCACATGATGATGATGTGAACAAGCAAAACCAACTTATTACGACTGCAATTGCGCGGAAAGCAAAAGCCATCATCCTCGACAACGCAGGATCTGATGCAACAATCGGTTCATTAAAAACCGCAAAAGAAGCGGGCATTCCAGCATTCCTGATTGACCGAGAAATCAATGAAACTGGTGTGGCAGTGTCACAGATTGTTTCGAACAACTATCAGGGCGCTCAACTTGGTGCTCAGAAATTTGTTGAATTGATGGGTGAAAAAGGTAAATACGTCGAATTATTAGGACGTGAATCAGACACCAACGCGCATGTACGTTCTCAAGGCTATCATGATGTCATTGATGATTATGCTGATATGAAAATGGTAGCTCAGCAAACAGCTAACTGGAGTCAGACTGAAGCATTCACTCGTATGGAGTCAATTCTGCAGGCTAACCCGGATATTAAAGGTGTTATTTCTGGTAATGACACAATGGCATTAGGCGCTGAAGCTGCATTAAAAGCTGCTGGTCGTAATGATGTTATTGTGGTCGGTTTTGATGGTAGTGATTATGTCCGCGATTCTATTATAGCGAAAAGTAATATCAAAGCGACCGTTCTGCAGCCTGCCTGGGATCAAGCTCAAATGGCAGTTGTTCAGGCTGATCAATATATCAAAACCGGAAAATCAGGTAAGGATGAAAAGCAGTTAATGGATTGTATTTT
Organism: Tolumonas auensis DSM 9187; assembly: GCF_000023065.1. Lineage (NCBI taxonomy): Bacteria > Pseudomonadati > Pseudomonadota > Gammaproteobacteria > Aeromonadales > Aeromonadaceae > Tolumonas > Tolumonas auensis. Next base: position 2,004,304 of record NC_012691.1, on the reverse strand, counting down.
AATTGATGAGAATAATGCTAAAAACTTAGATACGTTCTCTCTTAAAAAATAATCAGACAGTGGTGGTGTATTAACTGATACACCACCAATGGAGAAACATTATGCTGTGCTCTAAAAACATAAAATTTGGTGTGATTGTTGTTTGGATGTGCACCATGCTGTCCGGGTGTGATGTTGTAAAATTGGATCAGGATGGAAAGCCGATTTTACCTATGTCGGCAGAAGATGCTGCCTCGATTAAAAATATGACACCAAAAGATATTGCTGAAAAATTATGGGGGCAAATTGTTCCTGAAGCTAAACAAAAGTCTATTACCTGGGAGAAAATTAAATCTGAGGTAACGACTGCTAAATCTGGCAAGAATAAAAGTTATTTTGTGAGTTTTGAGGGGGTTGTTGATGCCTTGGATACTTCGACAAAAGAACGCTCTATAAAAATAAATGTTGCTGGCGATAATGTGTCATTGCAGTTAGGTCCGATCGTAAAAGGAAATGCAATTCGTGATGCGGCATCATTTATTCAGTTTGATCAGTTTAAAAATCAGGTTCAATTTGCCAAATTATCTAAAGAGTTAAATAAAAAGGCTCTGCTTGGAATATCAATGCCTGATGCTGCCTGGCAAGGTAAGTCGGTTGATGTGTTAGCTGCAGCGACAATAAGTGATAATGGTGTTGTTGATATTATTCCTATTGAGATTATTAAAAGGTGATTGCTGTGAATAATAAACCAGATATTATTATGCGCGCTGAAAAAATCTCTATGGTATTCCCCGGAACAAAAGCACTGGATAATGTTAATTATCGAGTCTACAAAGGGAAAGTGAATGTTATCATAGGTGAAAATGGTGCTGGTAAATCAACTTTGATGAAAATTCTGGCCGGTGTTCAACAACCGACAGAAGGACATATTTTTATCAATGATAACGAAGTAAAGCTTTTGGATACTCGTAGTGCTGCTGAACATGGTGTTGGCATGGTTCATCAGGAGTTAAATTTATCTGAAAACCTTACTGTTGCTGAAAATATATTCCTTGGTCGTGAAATTCAGCATGGTCTTCACCCCATAGATAATAAAGCGCAATATCAGGTTACACAGAAATTAATCGCCCGTCTGAAACAGGATATTGATCCTAATGAAATAGTTTCAAACCTTAAAGTGGGTCAGAAACAACTTGTTGAAATAGCAAAAGCATTAGCTGAAAAAGTTGATGTTCTTATTCTGGATGAACCAACATCAGCACTCAGCAAAAAAGAAGTTGAAATATTATTTCAGGTAATCAGAGATTTAACTAATCAAGGTGTATCTATTATCTATATCTCGCATCGGTTAGAAGAACTGATGGAGATAGGTGATTACATCACGATTCTGCGGGATGGTCATTTCCAGGCAGAAGCTGCGGTTACTGATATTGATGTTCCATGGATTGTCAGAGAAATGTTAGGCAGTGATCCTGTCACTGACTTCTTGCCGGAAAACAGAGAATTTGGCCCTCCGATGCTGGAGGCTGAGCATATCACTTTAATTAATGAGTCTGGAAATAAAGTTGTTAATGACGTTTCATTTATTTTACGCGCTGGCGAAATAGTTGGAATTTACGGTTTGATGGGGGCTGGTCGCACAGAATTGTTTGAGTGCTTATTAGGGCAATCAGAATATCAGGGGCGGTTTTCTTTAAATGGTAAAATTATAAGCCCAAGTATTCATACATCAGATCGAATTCGGATGGGGCTAAGCCTGGTACCTGAAGATAGAAAGAAAACCGGTATCTTCCCAATTAGTTCTGTTGCAAATAATCTTACCATTTCAAGTCTGTGGAAAAGATTGAAGAATGGAATTTCCATTTTAGATGAAGATGAAAACAAGGTGGTAGATGACACAATTAAAAATCTATCCATTAAGGTTTCATCACCAAAAGTTGAAATTCAGGCATTAAGTGGTGGTAATCAGCAGAAAGTGGTTATTGGCCGCTCACTGCTTACTGAGCCAAAGGTATTGTTATTAGATGAGCCGACCCGAGGTATTGATGTTGGAGCCAAAGGGGATGTTTTTGAAATGATGGTAAAACTCTCTGAACAGGGAATCGGTATCTTATTTTCAACATCAGATTTGAAAGAAATTATGGCGGTGTCAGATCGGATCCTGGTTATGTCAAATGGTCTTTTGACAGCAGACTTGCCCCGTTCTGGTACAACTGAATCTCAACTCGTAACTGCAAGTGCACAAGGGTTTTAATTATGAAAGTTAAAGCGCTGGAAGGTGGAATCCCTATGTCAAAAGCATCATTTTCAAAAGAGAATATATTTCTTTTGCTGTTGAAGTTAAGAACGTTTATTGCGTTATTTGTTATTCTTGGTTTTTTTACCATAATGGTTGATGGGTTTCTTGAACCTACCAGTTTGGTTATTATGGTTAAACATATTTCTATTAATGCTTTTTTAGCGTTGGGTATCTCTTTTGTTATTATTACGGCGGGTATAGACCTCTCGATAGGTGCCACACTTGGCTTCTGTGGTATGGTTGCTGGTTATATGATTGCAAAAGGGATTGTTCTTTCTCCTTTAGGTATAGCAATATTTCCTAGTATCTGGGTTGTTGTTCCTGTTGTGCTGGTTGTGGGCGCATTAATTGGGGCAATAAATGGGCTGATAATTACCAGATATAACGTAGCGCCATTTATTTGTACTCTGGGAACAATGTATATTGTTCGTGGTGCTGCGATGTTACTTTCCGGAGGGGAAACATTCCCTGGGTTATCAGGAAATTCTCAATTAGGTAATACTGGTTTTGAACAAATTGGTGCAGGTACTTTATTGGGTTTACCGTATGCAATTTGGATGATGTTTGTTTTGGCTGCAATTGTTGCATACATTGCGAAGAAACTACCATTTGGACGCCACGTATATTCTATCGGTGATAATGAACGCGCAGCTGAATTATCAGGCATTAAAGTAAAAAATATAAAGATATGGGTTTATACCATCTCTGGTTTCTGTGCTGCTATAGCCGGGATTGTGGTGTCATCTCAGTTGGTCGCAAGTCATCCGGCAACAGGTACTGCATTTGAAATGAATGCCATTGCGGCAGTGGTATTAGGTGGGACTTCTCTGGCCGGGGGCCGCGGAACGATTACTGGCACACTTATCGGTGCATTTGTTATCGGCATTCTGGCTGATGGTCTTGTGATGATGGGTGTAAGTGAATTCTGGCAAATGGTCATTAAAGGTATCGTGATCATTGTTGCGGTCATCATCGATCAGATGCAAAGCCGTCTGCAGTACAAAGCAGCGATTATGTCTCAGAAAGCACATAGTGCATAAGTAAGTCCCGGTTATATATGAACAGGTTATTTGGCAGAGGTTTCAACCGGTAAAATTTGAATCGAAAGATCTTTTTTACCTGGAAGGAATAAATATTCAACATCGAATATATTAGAGGTTGTTATGAATCCATTCTCACTATCTATCAAAGAGTTGGAAAAGAAAGCAAAAGCAATACGTCGACGTATTGTAGTTCTGAATGCTGAAAGTCCGGCTGGCGGACACACCGGTGCGGACCTGTCTCAGGTTGATATCGTGACTGCACTGTACTTCCGGATTCTTAATCGCAGCCCGAAAGATCTGAATGACCCGGAACGTGACATTTATATCCAATCCAAGGGTCATGCAGCCGGTGGTTATTACTGCTGTCTGGCTGAAGCGGGTTATTTTCCGGAAGAGTGGTTGCCAACTTATCAACATGCAGATTCCAAGCTTCCGGGTCATCCGGTACGTCAGAAAACTCCTGGCGTAGAGCTGAACACTGGTGCATTAGGTCATGGGTTACCAGTGGCTGTCGGTTTAGCAATTGCAGCGAAAAAAAGTAACAGCAAACGCCGGATTTTTGTTGTAACGGGTGATGGTGAATTAGCAGAAGGCAGTAATTGGGAAGCAGCACTGGTTGCCGCTCATTACAAACTCGACAACCTGATCATCATTAATGATAAGAACAGACTCCAGCTTGCTGGCTACACCAAAGAAATCATGAATACCGATCCGTTGGATGAAAAATGGAAAGCGTTTGGTATGCAGGTTTCTGAATGTCAGGGCAACGACATGCGTTCTGTAGTTGAAACGCTGGAAGGCTTGAAACAAGAGGGCAAACCAAATGTGGTGATTGCTCATACCGAAAAAGGCGCTGGTGTTTCATTTATTCAGGGGCGTCCTGAATGGCATCACAAGGTGCCAAAAGGTGAAGAAGTAGAATTGGCATTGAAGGAGTTGAATGATGAGTAACGCAGAACATTTAGCCAGCGTAATGGTCGAGCGGTTAATCGCCGCAGTTGATAACGGTATTGATGTCGTTCCCGTTGTTGCCGATTCAACTTCAACTGCCAAGATCGCACCTTTTGTGAAGAAATTTCCGGATCGATTGGTCAATGTGGGTATTGCAGAACAGGCCATGGTTGGTACAGCGGCTGGTTTGGCATTGGGCGGCAAAGTTGCCGTTACCTGTAATGCCGCGCCATTTTTGATTTCACGTGCCAATGAACAGGTGAAGGTCGACGTTTGCTACAACAATACCAACGTGAAATTGTTTGGTCTGAACTCAGGCGCCAGTTATGGTCCATTGGCGAGTACACACCATTGTCTGGATGATATCTCTATATTGCGCGGTTTCGGTAATATTCAGATCTTCGCCCCATCTTGCCCTGAAGAATGTCGACAAATCATTGATTATGCTTTAACAACTATCGGCCCTGTTTACGTCCGGCTAGATGGAAAAGAATTACCCGTGTTACACGATGAGAACTATAAGTTTGTCCCTGGAAATATTGATGTTCTTCGTCACGGCTCTGATATTGCGTTGATTGCGATGGGGTCTACGGTGCATGAAGCCGTCGATGCGGCTGCGCAGCTCGAAGATCAGCATATTTCTGTAACTGTCATTAGCGTGCCGTCCATTCGCCCTTGTAATCGGGCTGCGTTGTTAGATGCAATTGGTCATGTCAAACAAGTGATCACTATTGAGGAACACAATATCAATGGTGGTTTAGGTAGCCTTGTGTCAGAAGTGCTGGCTGAACATGGTGCTGCAATTCCGTTATTGCGTTTAGGTATTCCGGATGGTGGCTATGCTTTGGCTGCTGGTCGGGCTGCAATGCGTGCCTATCATGGCTTTGATGCTAACAGCATTGTTAAGCAGTCAGTTCAGCTGATAAAAGGAGGCCTGGATGCTTAAGCCTTTTATCATTGCTATTGATGAAGGCACCACCAATGCCAAAGCGATCACTGTTGATTCTGATGGCAATATTGTCGCGAAAGGTAGTGTGCCTGTCTCTCTGAACCACCCCAAGCCGGGGTGGGCAGAACAGGATCCGTGGCAAATCTGGAATGCAACTGAACAGGCGATTACGCAATGTCTTCAATCTTCAGATATTTCAGCTCTGAAGGGAATTGCGGTCAGTAATCAGCGTGAGTCAGTTCTGGTATGGGAACGCCAGTCAGGTCAGCCGTTAACACCTATTGTCAGTTGGCAATGCCGTCGCTCTGAAGCACTTTGCCGGGAGATAGCCAATAAACCGGAAGCAGCCCGTGTCATACAGCTAACCGGATTAGCGCTGGATCCATTGTTCCCGGCAGCCAAGATCGCCTGGTTGCTGGATAGCCTTCAGGATGGTCGTCACCGCGCAGAAGCAGGTGAACTTTGTGTCGGAACGGTTGATGCGTGGCTGGTCTGGAATCTGACCGGTGGCGAGTCGTTCGTTACCGATCATTCTAATGCATCGCGTTATCAGTTATTCAACATCCATACCCTGAGCTGGGATGATGAATTACTTCGTATTTTTGGTATTCCCCGGGCCTGTTTGCCGAAGGTTCTGCCATCGTCTGAACTGCGAGGTGATACCAAAGGGTGTGCCTCTTTACCGGATGGTATTCCCGTGCTGTCGCAGGTCGGTGATTCGCATGCCGCGCTATATGGCCAGGGCGGGTTTAATCCCGGGACAGTCAAAGCCACTTATGGCACAGGCAGTTCGTTGATGACCCGCATCGATAAAGCGCCTGTCGGTGATTTCGGTTTGAGTTCAACGGTTGCCTGGCATGACGGTGAAGCGAGTCTGGCTTTGGAAGGCAATATCACTCATACCGGTGCTGGCCTGGCCTTCGTTTCCCGTATTTTGGGAATTAATGATTTCGACAAACTGAGTCAGATGGCGGAATCAGTAGAAAATAATGCCGGAGTTTACTTCGTCCCTGCGTTATCAGGATTGGGTGCACCTTACTGGGATACTCAGGCCCGCGGGATGTTCTGCGGACTCACCGATGCCACTACGCCAGCCGTGATGGCTCGTGCTGGTCTTGAGTCAATCGCTTATCAAATCGCCGATGTGTTCCATGCTATGGAACAAGCTGCGGGTTGTCGTCTGGATGCCTTGCTGGTTGATGGTGGTGCCACCAAAAATCGTTGGCTGATGCAATTCCAGGCGGATTTACTGCAAAGAACCATCGTCCGTAATCAGGTGGCGGAAATTTCAGCCTTAGGGGCAGCCTATCTGGCAGGGAAAGCGATTGGTTGGTGGAAAGATCACCAACAGTTATCTGCATTGCCACGGGAAGTGGAATATATCGAACCAAGAGCGCAATCAGCAGAAATGCTGGCTAACTATCTGCAATGGAAAACGGCCGTTGCTCGTGCCCGTTTTCAGCCTAAATAATTTTGAAGGAAAATTGAAATGACTAAAACTACCGATAAAGTAACAGTAGCAGTGTTGTTTGGTAACCGTGGTTTCTTCCCTAGTTATTTGGTGGGTGATGCTCGCCGTGAAGCCAGTGCCATTTTCGAAACAATGGGTATTAACACTGTTATGCTCACCGAAGAGCAAACCGCTTATGGTGGGGTAGAAACTTATCAGGATGCAAAAGTTGCTGCTGAATTATTAAAAAAACATCGTGAAGAAATTCAGGGTGTAGTTGTTCTGTTACCTAACTTCGGGGATGAAAAAGCGATTGCTGATGCAATCCGTCTGGCAGGTATCACTGTGCCTGTACTGATTCAGGCGGAAGAAGACTCTCTGGACAAGATGGGCCTGGCGACACGTCGCGACAGTTTCTGCGGTAAAATTTCACTGTGTAATAACCTGCGTCAATACGGTATCCCTTATACCCTGACCACTCAGCATGTTTGTGGGCTGAACAGTGATGTGTTCAAAAAAGATCTGGGGCGTTTCACCCAGCTGTGTCGTGTTGTCAGCGCTATGCGTGGTTGCCGCGTTGGTGCTATTGGCGCGCGTCCGGCCAGTTTTAACACTGTGCGTTACAGTGAAAAATTGCTGGAAAGAATGGGCGTTACTGTTGAAACCATCGATCTGTCAGAAATATTTACCCGTGTTGACAATCTGAAAGATGATGACTTGCGCATTGATGAGAAGCTGGCATTACTGAAAGCAAATGCTGATACCGGCGCGATCCCGGCAGATAAGCTGCAACTGATGGCAAAACTGTTTGTCGTCATCAGTCAGTGGATCATTGAAAACGATATCAATACCACGGCGATTCAATGCTGGACTTCTCTGCAAAAAACGCTGGGTATCAACGTTTGCTCTATCATGAGTGTCATGTCAGGCCAGCTGATGCCAAGCGCTTGTGAAGTGGATGTTATGGGTGCCTTATCCATGTACGCCCTGACTGTTACCTCGCAAAAACCAGCTTCTATTGCTGACTGGAATAACAACTTTGGTGATGACCGCGATAAATGCGTACTGTTCCATTGCGGTAACTTTGCAACTGAAGAGTTGGAAAATCCGGTTATGGGAACCGCTGACATCATCGGTACCACCGTTGGTTGTGAAAATACCTGTGGCGCGATTCATGGTCGTATGAAAGCGGGTCCGTTGACTTACTTCCGTCTCTCTACCGACGATTTTACCGGCAAGGTAAAAGCCTATGTCGGGGAAGGTAAATTTGTGGATGACAGACTTGATACTGTTGGCTGCCGTGCGGTTGTTCAGGTCCCAGGGCTGGAAGATCTACTTTCCCACATCTGCAATAACGGCTTTGAACATCACGTAGCGCTGAACCATTCAGCCAGTGCTGCCGTGTTAAACGAAGCATTCACCAAATATTTAGGCGTTGAGTGTTATTACCACAAATAAAATCCACTGTTAGCAAACCCAATATGGAAAAGGCACGGCTGAATGTCCGTGCCTTAAATAATTCTCTGAATTTTATCTGAGGAAACAACATGTTGAAGAACATCCCGCCATTTATGGATGCTGAGTTGTTGTGGATATTGGCAGCTATGGGACATGGTGATGAATTGGCCGTGGTTGATCGTAATTTCCCTGCAAGATCAATCGCAAATGAAACTACATCTGGCAAACTTGTGAGTTTGGGTGGGATGGACGCGCCAACCTGCATCAGCGGCATTCTGGAATTGATGCCTCTTGATAACTTTGTGCCCACACCGGTAGGGTGGATGGATCCGGTCGATCAGCCTGGGACAATCCTGTCAGTGCATCATGACGTATTGGCTGCCTGCAAGAAAGCTGAAAACGCTGAAGTAGGGCACTATGTTATTGAACGTTTTGATTATTACGCAGCAGCCAAAAAATGCTTTGCTGTCGTGCAAACCAGCGAGAATCGGCCTTATGGATGCTTTATTCTCAAGAAGGGTGTTGTTTTTGATTGATTGCAAGTAATGGTAAAAACAAAAGGAGCAGTTTGCTCCTTTTTTATTGGAACTGTTATTCACAAACATATTCAACAACTTCAAGACCGAATCCGGAAAGTGCATGATATTTCTGTGTGTTAGATGAAATTAAGCGCATTTTGGTGACGCCTAAATTGTGCAGGATCTGCGATCCGATCCCGATATCACGGGATTTCCCTTTATTTATATTTTGAGTTGCTGGCGCCTTAGTCAGTTCAGTAATTTTCTGCGCCAGATATTCAGGTGTTTCTGCTTTGCTGATGATGACCATTACACCACCTGATGCAGCAATCGTTTTCATGGCTTCAGTAATCGTCCAGCGACTATCCTGCACATGCAGAATGTCTTTAAACGTATCGCGGGTATGCACGCGGACAAGAACTGGTTTTGACGGTGTAATTTCACCTTTGCATAACGCATAGTGCAACTGGTTATCAATGTGATCTTTGTAAGTAACCAGGTCAAACTCACCAAATTCTGTTTGCAGCTTATTCTCTGCTACTTTTTCGATGATCGTTTCGTTAGCAATACGGTATTCAATCAAATCAGCAATTGTACCCAGCTTAATACCATGTTCTTGCGCAAAGATTTCCAGCTGTGGGCGACGGGCCATTGTGCCGTCTTCATTCAGGATCTCTACGATGGCACAGGCTGGTTCTAAGCCTGCCAGTCTGGCCAGATCACAACCTGCTTCGGTATGTCCGGCACGAACCAGCACACCGCCATCTTTTGCCATAACAGGAAAGATGTGGCCCGGGGATACGATATCAGAAGGAATCGCTTTCGGTGCTGTTGCCGCTTTGATCGTCATGGCACGGTCATAAGCGGAGATGCCGGTTTCGATGCCATCGGCTGCTTCAATAGAGACTGTAAAATTAGTGCCATACTGTTCGGTGTTATTCTTCACCATCAGTGGCAGCTTCAATTGTTCGCAACGATCCCGGGTCAGGGTAAGACAGATCAGTCCTCGGCCATGCATTGCCATAAAATTCACAATTTCAGGTGTAATTTTTTCGGCAGCAATCAGGATGTCGCCTTCATTTTCGCGATCTTCATCGTCCATCAGGATAACCATTTTGCCCTGACGAATATCCTCAATAATTTCTTTTGTGCTACTTAATGCCATCTCTTCACCTCTGCTCTGATATTGAAAATTACCTGCATAGAATGTGGCATCAACTATAACATCAAAAGAGCTAAGTTCTATCTATTCGATGCTGAATAAAAATGCTATGATTTTTTATATCAATAATTTTTGATGGGTTATTCCGATGTCAAAGCGTGATGAACAAAGACAATTAGTGAAAATTGCAACGCTGTATTATGTCGACAGATTAAAGCAATCTGATATAGCGAAGACGATGGATCTGTCTCAGTCATTTGTATCGCGGGCTTTGACCCGGTGTGTAAATGAAGGCTTCGTAAAGATCAGTGTAATTCAACCTTCTCATGTCTTTCTGGGGTTAGAGTCTCAGTTACAGAAGCGCTATAACATCACACAGGCAATTGTCGTTGATGTGCCAGATAATCCGGATGAGAGCCAGATTAAACAGGCTATTGGATCCGCTGCTGCCCATTATTTACAAACATCATTGCGGCCAAATGATTTAGTCGGTGTGTCTGCCTGGAGCGGCACGATCACCGCCATGGTGGATAATATGCATCCACTAAATGTGAAGGCCCGGGGCGTTATCCAGTTGCTGGGCGGTGTTGGTCCGAATGGTAACGTGCAGGCCACTTTGTTAACGCATTCTCTTGCGAATATGCTGAACTGTTCACCGTCTTTACTTCCGTCACAGAGTATTGAGCGTTCTATTGACGATAAAAAGCGTTTAATGGCCGCGCAGGAAGTATCAGAGGTTGTTGATCAATTCAAAGAGGTCGATCTGGCCATTGTCGGTATTGGCATGCTGGAACCTTCTGAATTATTGCGAAGTTCAGGAAATTATTATCATGGAGAAATGCTGGGCAAACTTGCTCAGCGAGGTGCTGTTGGCGACATATGTTTGCACTACTATAACGAAAATGGTGAGCCGGTATTAAGTGATGAAGAAGATCCGGTTATCGGTATGCCGCTTGATCTGGTTAAAAAGTGCCCACGTGTTGTCGCATTGGCTGGTAGCCTCGAAAAAAGTGTGGCGATCAAAGGTGCATTAATCGGTGGTTATGTAGATGTATTAATTACCGATCGATTTACAGCCGAGGCACTTCTCCGTTAATTCAAGAGAGCTGATAGGTGTATGCCTAAGACCAAATCCTTTGATGAACACAGTCATGAATATGACCAATGGTTTGATGAGCATTCTGAAATATATGAAGCCGAGTTAGCCATTATTCGCGAGTTTATGCGTTCTTATTCAGGGAATGGGTTAGAAGTTGGTATTGGTACAGGACGGTTTGCAATCCCGCTTGGTATTACAACCGGAATAGAACCTTCAGCTGCGATGGCTGCCATAGCTGCAAAATCTGGCATTTCTGTTTTTTCTGCAATCGCAGAGCAACTACCATTTGAAGACAATCAGTTTGATTTAGTGCTGATGGTTACCGTGATCTGTTTTCTGGATGATGTCTTGCAGGCATTCAAAGAGGCATACAGAGTATTGAAACCTGGCGGTTATATTCTGGTCGGTTTTATTGATAAAGAGAGCGTTCTTGGCCGGCAATATATGGAAAAACGTGAGAAAAGTCTGTTTTATCAGGACGCTGTTTTTTACTCCGCACCAGAGGTTTTATCTTTTCTCCGGCAGGCTGGATTCAGTTCTGTAATGTCAAAGCAAACGCTTATTCCTGCATCGCCGAATGACACAATTCTGGATGGCTATGGCCAGGGTGCTTTTGTAGTCATGCAAGGTATTAAGGATAAGAATACCAACACGATAGTTTAACCTTCTAACCAATTCCCTTCTGAATTCGCATAACTGTTGCCCGTTTCCGCCATTTCCCCGATTGCATGCCCGCATAGATACGAGACAAAAAATCTCTCAAACATAACTTGCATTTGAAATGCATATTAAACTAAGATGCAAACACTGCATATGAGATGCACATTATGTTGAGGATGAAATCATGACACTGCACGTTAAGAACAATATCTACTGGGTTGGCAAACAGGATTGGGAACTGCGCGAATTTCACGGCAGTGAGTACTCCACGCACAAGGGTTCCAGCTATAACAGCTATCTGATCAAAGAAGAGAAGATCGCGTTGATTGATACCGTGTGGAGTCCGTATGCCGATGAGTTTGTGACGAATCTGGCGAATGAAATTCCGCTGGAGAAAATCGACTACATCATTGCCAACCATGCAGAAATTGATCATAGCGGTGCACTGCCAGCATTACTGGCGAAAATTCCGGGTACACCGATTTACTGTACGGCGAATGGCGTTAAATCGCTGAAGGGTCACTATCACCAGGACTGGAATTTTCAGGTTGTAAAAACTGGCGACACGCTGGATCTGGGTAACGGTAAAAAGCTGGTGTTTGTTGAAGCGCCAATGCTGCATTGGCCTGACAGCATGATGACGTACATGACCGAAGATGCCGTGTTATTCAGTAACGATGCGTTCGGTCAGCACTATGCCAGCGATCAGCTGTATAACGATCTGGTTGATCAAAATGAACTGCATAATGAATGCATCAAATATTACGCCAACATCCTGACGCCGTTCAGCAAGCTGGTTACGCAGAAAATTCATGAAGTGCTGTCATTCAATCTGCCACTGGACATGATCTGTACCTCGCACGGCATCATCTGGCGTGATAATCCGGCGCAGATTGTCGAACAGTATCTGAAATGGGCCGATTCCTATCAGGAAAATCAGATCACACTGGTTTACGACACCATGTGGGAAAGTACCCGCAAAATGTCCGAAGCGATCGCATCCGGTATTCGTAAAGCTGACCCGACAGTGACAATTAAACAATTCAATCTGGCGAATTCAGACAAGAACGATGTGTTAACGCAGGTATTTAAATCAAAAGCGATTTTGATCGGTTCACCGACTATTAATAACGTCATGCTGCCGCAGGTAGCTGCCTTGCTGGAAGAGATCCAGGGTCTGCGTTTTACCGGTAAGACTGCCGCTGCATTTGGTAGCCATGGCTGGAATGGTGGTGCGGTGAATCGTATTACTCAGCGTTTGAAAGAGTGCGGTTTTAATACACTGGAAGGCACCAAAGTAGAGTGGCGTCCGACGCAGGAAGCGCTGCAGGAATGCGAAGCCTACGGTAAAAATCTGGTGGCGCAATTGGGCGGTGTATCAGCTGATGATGCTAAACAAACGACTGTCGCGACTGAACTTCCGTCCATGGTTTGCCGTACCTGTTCATGGGTTTACGATCCGGAAACCGGGGAGCCAAATCAGGGCGTAGAAGCCGGCACTGCCTGGGAAAATGTCGCGGAAAGTTTCCTCTGCCCGGTTTGCTTTATGGGCAAAGATGACTTTGTGCCGGTGGCAGACGCTGCTGCCAAAGCCGCGTAAGAAGGAGACAACCATGGGCGCACATCATCCGGTTGTCATCGTGGGGAGTGGTTATGCAGGTCTGCAACTGGCCCGGCAATATCGCCAGCTTGCACCCTCAGCTCCTCTGGTTATCGTCTGCGCGGATGACGGCGCAGACTATGCCAAACCACAGCTTAGTCATGTCGTCAGCAAACGACAGACCGCCGCTGATTTGATCCGCAAATCAGCCAGAGAACTGGCGCAGGAGCTGAAAGCACTAATTCTGACTGAGCAGACGGTGATAGCCATAGATACAGCGCGGCAAACCATCCAGCTGCAGGAACGGGAATTACCTTACCGTGATCTGGTTCTGGCAGTCGGTGCCGAGGCCTGGATCCCGCCGGTCAGTGGTAATGCGGCCAATGAAATTATTACCCTGAACAGTCTGCAGGAATACCGGCAGCATCAGGACAAGCTGGCGATCAGCCAACGCATTTTATTGATTGGTGCCGGTTTGATCGGCTGTGAACTGGCGAATGATTTTCTGCTGGCGGGGAAACAGGTGACCGTTTGTGATCCGGCAGACAGCTTGCTGAATGCATTACTGCCGGGGTTTGCCAGCGAAAAACTGCACACTGTATTGCGGGCGGCGGGCTGTCAGTTTGAATTGCTGAACACCGTGACATCGGTCGAAAAAGTGGCTGATGGTGTGCGGGCAACATTCCGTGATGGCAAATCAATTATTGTCGACAGCATCGTTTGTGCCGCCGGATTACGTCCGCGGATCGCCGTGGCTAAAGCGGCGGAACTGACGGTAAATCGCGGCATTGTGGTGAACGATTATCTGATGACCAGCGATCCACATATTTATGCGTTAGGGGATTGTGCGGAAATCGGCGGCCGGTTACTGCCTTACCTGCAACCGATCACCGTCAGTGCACAGGCGTTGGCAAAAACCCTGGCCGGAGCACCAACGGCGATTCGCTGGCCGGTGATGCCGGTCAATGTCAAAACGACCAGTTATCCGCTTCAGTTAGCCGGTGATGTCCGGAGCGACGATCTGATCTGGCAGCTGGATGAGGACGGAAATGGATTGACCGCTCAGGCATTGCAGCAGGATAAAACCGTGGGTTTTGTCACCGCAGGGCAACACATTAGTCGTAGTATGAATTTGATCAAGCAGTTAAAGGAAAGTTAGCCATACTTTACTAAATGAATTTCAGATTGAGCTGCATTTAACCGCAGCAGCTTTTTATTTCGGAAGGATAAGGAGCGCACATGACAGACTGGGTAAACGGGAAAGTGTATGAAGTCATTCAGTGGAGTGACAAGCTCTTTTCCCTCAAAATCAAAGCTGATCTGGCCCCGTATGCTGCGGGGCAGTTCGGCAAACTTTCCCTGATCATCAACGGCGAACGGGTCAGCCGGGCCTATTCTTTTGTGAATGCGCCGAAGGCTGATCAGCATGAGTTTTATCTGATCAAAATTCCTGAAGGCCGTCTGTCGCCTTATCTGTTTAATCTGCAGCCCGGCGATGAAATACAGCTATCACATCAGGCCAGCGGCTTTATGACTTTAGCGGAAGTACCGGAAGGCCGTGATCTCTGGATGATGGCAACCGGCACCGCCATCGGGCCATTTTTGTCCATTCTCTCGGAAAGAAAGGTCTTTCAGCGATTTGAAAATATCGTACTGGTGCATGGCGTTCGTGAACGCAATGATCTGACTTATCAGGAACTGATTCACACGATCAAGACTCAGCAGCCTCTGCAGTTCCGCTATATTCCGGTTGTCAGCCGGGAAGATTGCACTGATCTGCTGCGCGGCCGGATTCCGGCATTACTCGATCATGGCCTGCTGGAAGAAGCTGCGGAACTGGTGCTTTCACCAGATTATTCCCAGACCATGATTTGCGGCAATCCGGCAATGGTGAAAGACACGTTACAGGCATTGCAGCAAAAAGGACTGAAAAAGAATCTGCGCCGGGAGCCCGGGCAGATCACGATGGAAAATTACTGGTGAGGCGTTAATCTGCCTTTTTTATGGGAACAGGAATCGCATCAACGTCGATCTGCAGTATCGCAATGATCTGATCGGCGTTGTTAACCAGATCCGACAGCGTAAATTCATCCATCGCCGCCAGAAAAGCCTCCATCCCGACTTTCAGCGCATTCGTCAACCGGCAGACAGGCACCAGCTTACAGCCGGGAGAACCACAATCCACGCCATTCAGATTGCTTTCCAAATCGCGGATCACCTGTCCGATGCGGATATCGCGTGGTAAACGGGCGAGGGTGATCCCACCGTTTTTACCACGAACAGAACTGAGATAACCAAGACTAACCAGCTGAACGACCACTTTCACCATATGGTTACGCGAGATGTCATAGTAGTTGCTGATCTCGACTACGCTGCTGCGGGCACCGGGCGACAAACAAGCCATGAACATCAGGGTGCGCAGACCATAATCAGTATAGGTGGTTAGTTTCATTTAGTTCGCTCATCAGAATAACATCCAAAATATATCACAACCCGGCCTGCTGCGGCGCTGCTTCAACAGAAAATAGATATTTCTAATGCATATTTGATAGATATCAATAACAGAATGTTAACAAATGGCAAAAATGCGTTAACAAAACAACATCAGGAGACGTTGCGATGTCTGTTAACGAGGTAAACCCATTTCAGGCGGAATGGAGTGCCAAAGGCCATACGATGTGTCTCGGCTTCTGGCAAATCAGTTTTAATGATCAGGAACTCGCGTTACCGGAGTCAGTCAAGGTGAAAGATATGGGCACCTTCGGTAATTTCAGTTACCTGTTTGAGGATGACCCGGATTGGGAAGAGGGGCTTAAAGAAGACGAGTGGATTGTTGATAACATCGACTGGCTGAGCCAGTGTTTTATCGACAATGACATTCCGGTAGAAGAAGAATTTTTCCGCTGGTTTTATCAGGCCGTGAATATAGCCGACTGGCGCTGCAGCTCATGTGGTGGGTGCATTTGATAGCCTAATACAACGTTATCCCGGCCAGCACCAGGTATCGCGAGACTTTAGCAACCGTCACCAGCAGCAGAAACGGCACAAAAGGCTCGCGTAATACACCCGCGATCACGGTGAGGGGATCACCGATGATCGGCACCCAGCTCAGTAACAGCGACCACTTGCCGTATTTCTGATACCAGCGGCTGGCTTTGTCCAGCTGGTCTGGCTTTACCGGAAACCAGCGACGGTGCTGGAAATGCTGCAGATATTTGCCTAAATACCAGTTCACTAATGAACCCAGCACATTCCCTGTGCTGGCGACAGCCAGTAACAACCAGACCGGATGTGTCTCACTCAGCAACAAGCCAACTAATACCGCTTCTGATTGCAGCGGCAAGATGGAAGCGGAAAGCAGGGCAACAAAAAATAACCCCGCATAAACCGATAACTCTATCATTCCATGGTCAGCCATTAGTTATTGATAACGGTAAACATTATCTGTGGCTCTCTACCTGATAATCAATAACAGCCCTGACTTTTAATCAGGCGACTACACAGTGAGCGTACGATAAACTTGATTTAGAGCTCAGCGATGTGAGCTAAGATTTCAGGATGGCGTTGAACTAATTTCAGTAATGTGACTGCCTGGCCATTTGGTGCACTACGGCCTTGTTCCCAATTTTCCAGCGTTCTTGATGATGTATGGAGTAGGCGAGCGAATACGCCGCGAGACATATGAAATCGTTCTCGGATATTCACGATCTCATCAGGAGATATGTTGAGTTCACTAACATTAGTGAACTGATGAGTCTTCAGCGTTAGCTTGCCCTCAGAATGTTCTTTAGCTTCCACTAGAGCCGAGCTTAATTCAGCAAACAAATCACGATTGCTCATTGCGCCATGCCTCCATAAACGCTTTTAACTGTTTCTTTTGATCTGCGGTTAAGTCAGACATTTCATTTTTACTGTAAATCGTCAATAAGTAGAAACGCTGCAAATCATCGAGAAAGTAGTAGATAACACGTGAACCGCCGCGTTTGCCCTTATCTTTACCTGCGACTCGAATTTTCCGCAAACCACCAGTACCTTGGATCACCTCGCCTTTCTTGGGATCAGACATAAGCTCTGCTTGGAAAAGGCTGAACTCATCGTCAGTCAAATACGACTCACGGTACTTTTCAAAAATGGTTGATTCAACAAAGATACTTTTCATAGATAACTATACGTGATATGCGTATAGATGGCAAACTTGTTCAGCAGGGACCCCATTAATAATGACATCCGGTGAGCCCGATGTTACCGCATTTACAGAATGGCCTGTTTTAGGACAGGTGTGAGCATCTCCCACTCTTGAAATAGAAGGCATCAAATAATCTCCGAAATGAAAAGCTGACCTTAGCATTTTTCATTTGGAGCTAAGAATGTAAAAAATAACAGCTTGGGGGGCGGTTGCTGAGCATCCCAGAGGTATCAATAATCACAACTCTGATACTTAGAAATGAGCCATCGTGGATATGAGATATTTGCATAACCTACTGTTTTAGTATGGCAATTTTATCTGGATTGCTCGCATTACGATCAAAATTCAAAAAAGTTCACTTTCGATTGTTCCATTTTTAGACATAGTCAATTCAACAATGCGTGATTTATCTCCAGGCATTGCGGAAGTATTCTTGCTCCAACGAAACGTGATGCGTTTCACAAAAGCAAAAAATAAATCCAGCGCAGGCTGGTTCTGAACTGAATCTATGTGGAGTAGAAAACATGAAAAATACAATCGTACGTTTTGCAGCAGTCGCGGCTTTATCACTGGCAGCTTTCTCATCACAAGCAAGCGTGAACACCTATATGGCACATGGCTCTGTGGTTGCGGTTGATGCAGCCGCACAGGAAATCACTGTGCAACAAAATGCAGTCACTGAACTGGGCTGGCCAGCACGCACTTTCACGTATACCGCTGCAGGTAGCAATGTACTGAAAGATATCGCTGTCGGCCAGACTGTTGATGTTAAATTCACATCAACCAACTCATTCAATGCCGATGCGCGCTTTGTAACACCGGTTAGCCAATAATAGGCGACGCATGATTAAAAGAGAGGGGTATTGAAATACCCCTTTTTTATGCTTTAAATCCTGCCTTTTTGGGGTAAAAGTTAGTGTGCATTTATTCATCAGCGAATAACGCCGATATCGCTGAATGCGCTTTCAAACCCACTGATTTTACACTCCACTTTCCCCCATAACCTGGGGGCTTTTTAATTTCACTCATTCGATAACTAACACAATGAATGCCAGAGTATCAGTGTGATACTTTTAAAACTACAACGCCTAGAATTATCAATAATGCACCCATGCATCTCATTAAATTGGCTATTCAATGAATTTACAGATGTACTTTTAAATGCAACGCTATAAATAATATAAAAACCATCGGACGATGCCTAAATATCAGTTCACCAGTGAACCGAGCACATTCCCTGTGCTGGCGTTATATCATGAAGTAACTACTTCATTTCAATTACAAAATTTTCTTTTGCACGTCGTACTTTCTTCAGATCAACCAGCCAGTCGCCTTCAGTGGCACGATATCCGAGAGGAAGCAGTATGACTGAGCGTAAACCAAGTTTGCTGAGCCCTAATATGTCGTCAACCTTTGCAGGATCAAATCCTTCCATTGGCGTACAGTCAACTTTAACTTCGGCGGCAGCTATGAGCGCTGTTCCTAAACCAATGTACGCTTGTCGTGCAGCATGCTGGTAGTTAGTTTCTGCATCCCGCCTGGTGTAGTTACTAAGGATCATCTTGCGATAATTTTCCCAATCTTCATTGATGAAACCCCGTTCTTCATTTACCAGATCAAACATCATATTGATCCGCTCTGCCGTGTAGTTATCCCATGCGGCAAAAACAAGTAAATGAGAGCAATCGGTGATTTGACTTTGTCCCCAGGCGTGAGGCTGAATTTGTGCCTTTAATTCCGGATTAGTAACAACAATAACCTGATAGGGTTGAAGGCCGCTGGAGCTTGCTGTCAGGCGGATAGCCTCCAGAATGAAATCAACTTTTTCTTCTGAGACCGAGTGTGATGCGTCCATTTTCTTGGCAGCATAACGCCATTCTAAGTTTTTCAATAAATTAGTCATTTCTTCTCCGTTATTTGCAGTTGTATCACTGATTTTGCAATAAATCACATTATCGTGACGGTGTTGCTACTTGCCTTGATAACAGCGCACCGCAGTTGTTGGGTACTATACGCTGTGCTAACATTTGTGTGACAATAATGGTCGAGAGGTAACAGTACATGGATACCAGAATTCAATTTCGTATTGATGAAGAAACGAAACATCTGGCACAGCTTATGGCTGAAAGCCAGGGGCGTACATTAAGTGATGCCTGCCGTCAGTTAACAGAACAACTCGCTGACGAACAAAGAAAAATCATGGCACACGATGCATGGCTAACAGAGCAAGTGAATATGGCGTTTGAAAAACTGGATTCAGGAAACGCTGTGTTTCTAACGCATGAACAAGCTCAAAAACGAATGGCAGAACGTAAAGCAAAAATTCGCAGCAGAGGCTAAGCCATGATTTATTGGGAAGAAGAAGCTCTGAATGATCGGGAAAAAATTTTTGAGTTTCTTTATGAGTTTAACCCTGTTGCAGCCGAAAAGACGGACGAAATAATAGATGCAAAAGTTGAAAATCTGCTGGAGCAGCCCTTGATGGGCGTCAGACGTAGTGGCCTAAGGGGCCGGCTGCTGATCATCCCGGAGGTATCAATGATAGTGTCTTACCGATTTGATGATGCAGATATCTATGTCATGCGAGTGCTTCACCAGAAACAGAAATTCCCGATTCAATAAATATTATTTATTGTTTGCCAGGTGTTTTCTTTTGTCATGTTCACCCGATAAATCGGATACGCGTTGCCACTTTTTTAGGATGTCATTTTCCTCTTCAAGTTCAGCGATGCGTGTCTGAAAAAGTGGGTGAAGACCAAATTCCACACCAATTTTGTTATGAGACGGAACCTTTTTTTAGAGTTTTTAGTAAATTTATTGTTGCGTCACCGAATCTATTATTTAAGCAAACTCTCGTAAAACTTGAGTCATTATTGATGTGATGTTCAATTTTTTGTAACGCAAGTCCTAAGTCAAATAGCAATTTTTTTATCTCATCGGGAATGATGCCATGTTTTTCAAACAAAGCATCGGAGTCAGCATCAATGTCTTTGTGAGCCATTAATTTATTTCTAATAGATATAATGTTGTGTACTAACTTTGAGTGTAACTTGAGATTATTTTCTATGTTATCCTTAAAATGAAGGAAACCATATTCAATCAAAGATTTCTTTAAGTTAGATATACTTGAAGATCGAAGGTCAGAGTCAAATAAATTTCCTATTTCAATGAACATTAACTTGAAGCTCCCACTGTTTGAAGCATCGAAAAAATCAAGATAATCTTGATTGTTCATTGTTTTAAAATAATCAGGTAAAGCTCGGTTTCTTAGAGTAAACCATATCTGATAATGAGCTGTTGCAGCTGTATGGCTATCAATAACTTTGTATAGAATATTACGTAAGCTTTGGTTGTCCATGGATATGTCTTAAGCACATAATTTTAAGTTAACGGACTGCGGCGCGAAGCGGTGCAGTCCAGTGAGCAACGCGCACCACGCTCAGGTATTTGGCTGTCCGCTTGTCGAAAATGTTAGAGCTTATCGGAGAGAAATTTTTCAGTTGCATTAACCAAATTGCATATAAACCGAATGTGTTTTGCCAGCTCGTCGCGAGTTACTGCGTGAGGCATCGGCTGACCGGGTTGTGGTCTAAGCGAACGGTGTGCAATATCACCTCGCTTTTTGGCTATTTTATTAAGCTCAGATTTTGCTTTATTTTGATCAAAGTGGTTCCATACCCATCCACTTGTTACATCAATATCAAAATATTTTTCGAAAAGTGATTTTATTCTGTCGGCACTTGGCGTATGAAATGTTTTGAGATCGTTTTGAAGTGATTTTGTAAAGAAGATCTGCAGTTTACTATTTTTGTTGTTACTACTGGAAATCTTGTTTGCTGCTTCTGTGACTCGGTCTTCTATGTATGTTTCAAGTGCAGCCAATGCCATTATGAGGCTTGCTCTTTTTAGAATTTCGGCATTACTTGGCGGTGGATTTGAATTAATTGAATCAAAATGATCTAAAAGTTCCGTTGCATCCTGGATTGAATATTTAAATGTGTTAAATGACTGTGAATATATTTCTGGTTGTTTTTGTTTGATTGGTTTCTTTTTTTGTTGTGAGATTGGTTCATCCGCATCTTCATATTCGTCTTCGTCGATTAAGTCCCACGGAGCGTATCCACATGCGGCGGCATCAGATATTTCAGCTGCACTGCAGCCACGAGCATTCATTTCGTAAAGAAAGTCCCAATCACTCATAATGTAAACCTTATATTCTAATGTCTAATAAAGGTGGTCGCTGAAGCATCCTAGGTTAAATTTATGTCGTGCTGTTGCGATGAAACCGCACAACTTTAAGTTTTTGTTAAACTTTTATTATTGAAGTGATAGTTCAACAATTTTTTTGTCGTTATAGATGACCTTGTTTTCTTGAAATGCAAGAGCACCTTGTTTAATTAATGAAGACAACACATTGTTTGTGACATCAGGTGTGTCTTTAAACTTGTTTTTAATGCTATTGAGTAAGGTTTCTTTTTTAGCAGGACGATTACTTTTATATGTAACTAAATGTGCACAATAAAGTTTAATCGATGCTGTATCGGTACCTATGACAATTTGTGCTGGTTTATGATCTTCTTTTTTCATGCCTATGCGTTCGGCAGTACGGCTTTGACAACGTAATAAATTAACAACATGATCTAAATCGGCATCATCAGACATGATCACAAAATGAGCGTTATTAGGCATTTGTTGCATCAGCATGCCAGCATAAAAACTAATACCAAAATCAGCTGCATTTTTACCGGTTGTTGTCATTTTAAAGACTTTAAGGCGGTCTGCATTGATTGTGTCATTTAGTGGCATCAACCAATCTAGCGGAATTTTAGCGTTTGAATGTGCATAACAAATTACGACTAGGCTGTATTCATTTAAAATTTTCTGTAATTCATTAATCTGACTCGGGCAATTTTCAAGATCAATTAATAAAATTTTTGTGGTTTTCACAGTATCAACTGTTGATGGTTCTTCTGTCATAGGAGAATTCTCAATCGTAATTTGCATAAGAGTTTAACAATTCACTATCCCGACCTACCCCAGTCTTTACCCAAAATCCCGCACCAAATACGGAAAACCCTCATGCGCTGTCAGCTATATTTTCCGGAGGATATAGCTACCGCAGGGCCACATTTGCGGTCTGGGCGGTGCCTGTCAGGATCTACAGGGATACTCCATACTATTTCCATTTGAACTCAGTTTCAAATGCGGCGCTTGATTTTGGTCAGGTTTCAGGCTGGTTTATTTCGAAAACAGGGGGGATTTTGATTCTTGAAGACCAGAGAGTGAATTTGCAAACCTGTGTCACACAATCACTATCGTGCACCCAAATGTTAAATTTTTGTTTCTGAATGTCAATTCGGGATTTTCATTTTGCCCTAATGTAGCGCGGCTCTATGTCGATAATCTTTGTGTGGGGATGCAATACATGAAAGGAAAATACGTACTTCCTATAGCCGGTTTGACGGGGATAGCGCTGCTATCCGGATGTGGTTCAGACTCCGATTCTGCAAAATACACTCAGCCTGTTCTGGGAACCCGTTCCGTTGCAATAATCACTGACGATGGGTATCAGTTTAAAGACCTTAACCGTGATGGAGAATTGACTCCATATGAAGATTGGCGCCTTAGTGCGGAAGCTCGTGCGACAGATTTAACTTCCAGACTGACGCTGGAGCAAAAAGTGGGCTTGATGCTGCATGGAACATTAACCCTGACATCGGGTCGTGTTGATTCTGCAGCCATGGACGATGTGCTTAAAAAGAGTTTTGTTAATACATTTATCACGCGTATGGCGGGTGATCCGGCATTAATTGCGGCTGATAATAATGCATTACAGGAAACGGCGGAAAGCATTGGATTGGGCATCCCGATGAGTATCAGTACCGATCCCCGTAACCATTTTACCAATGACCCGAATGCCACGAGCGTCAGTGCCGGTGCTTTTTCACAATGGCCGGAAGCTCTGGGTCTGGCGGCAATTAACGATCCGACGCTGGTTGAAGAATTCGGTGACATTGCACGCCAGGAATATCGGGCGGTAGGTATCCAGATCGCGTTATCCCCACAGGCGGATCTGGCGACGGAACCTCGCTGGGGTCGTATCACCGGGACGTTCGGTGAAGATAATCAGGTCTCAAAAAGTCTGGTTCAGGCTTATATCGAAGGCTTCCAGCATGGCAGTGATGGCCTGAAGACGGATAGCGTCGCCACAGTCGTAAAACATTTCTCGGGTGGTGGCCCGCAGAAAGATGGTCTGGATCCGCATAATTCCTACGGTAAAGAGCAGGTCTATCCGGGTAATCAGTTTGCCTATCATCTGGTGCCGTTTGAAGGGGCCTTTAATGCAAAAGTGGCTTCTGTCATGCCTTATTATGGCAAACCGATGGATGTAACTTACAACGGGGAAGAAATAGAACCTGTCGGTTTTGGTTTTAATAAACAGGTGCTTAGCGGTATTTTACGTGGTGATTTCGGCTTTAAAGGCGTCATTCTCAGTGACTGGCTGATTGTGAACGACTGTTATGAAGAATGTGTGGATGGCCTGACCGATGAGCAGGTCGCCGACGGCGTCAGTGCGTGGAGCTTCTTCTATAAATTCGGGATCCCATGGGGTGTTGAAAGCTTAAGTATTGAAAACCGGTATGCTAAAGCGGTCGATGCCGGTATCGACCAGTTCGGTGGTGTCGATGATCCTTCCTATTTGCTGGCTGCGGTTAACGATGGCTTGTTAACTCAGGACAGAATCAGTGAATCGGCAAACCGTGTTTTAGTTCAGAAGTTCCAACAGGGATTATTTGAAAACCCTTATGTGGATGTCGATGCGGCAGTGGCGCTGGTCGGTAACAGTACCTTCCAGGAAAAAGCACAAGCTGCGCAAAGTAAAGCCCATGTTCTGCTGAAGAATGACAGTGCAATACTGCCAATCAGTGATACCGCGAAAAAAGTGTATCTGTATAACGTGAATGCGGAAGTTGCCGCGCAATACGGATTTACGGTGGTAACTGATGTATCACAGGCGGATCTGGCCATTATCCGTACCAATACACCATATGAGACTGATCCTCGTTACCCGTTTGGCAGCGTTCATTTTGGCCAGTTAGGCTATGCGGATGCAGAAAGTGTGGTGCATGACAGTGTTCATCCTGGCGTTTACACCGGCAGTGATGATTATGCTGCCATTAAAGCGGCGAAAGCGGCAGGGGTACCGTCGATTGTCTCTGTCTATCTGGATCGCCCGGCGATTCTGACTGAAATTAAAGATAATGCCGATGTCATTCTGGCCAACTTTGGTGCGCTGGATACGGCGTTCTTTGATGTCCTGACCGGCAAAGTCAAAGCGCAGGGTAAACTGCCATTTGAACTGCCTTCAAGCTGGAGCGCAGTAGAAAATCAGCAATCTGATGTACCGTACGATTCAGCAAACCCGCTGTTTAATTACGGGTTTGGTCTGACCTATTAATTAACTCCTCTTGGTTCCCGTATGTTCCCCTGTATCCAGCAATGGATATAGGGGTTTTTTATATGATTTTGTTGCCTGTGGTAAGGTAAGTGTGTCTATTATTGTCAGGGCAAACCAAAATTTAACTACCTGATACAGCGAGGAATTAAGATGAAATTAGCGATCATCAGTGGCGGTTCTAAAGGCCTGGGTTCTGCGATTGCAGAAAATCTCCATGCCGCCGGTTATCAGGTGGTGGAGTTTTCCCGCAGTGCACCGCATGCATATTCGGTGAAACTTGATTTTTCATCACCGGAACAGATGTTACCCGTGCTGACATCGAATCTGGAAAAGCTTGCCGCACAAGTATGGGATGAAATTCTGGTGGTCAGTAACGCCGCTTCTCTTAGTCCGATTGGCCCGACAGCGAAGAAAAATTCCATGGCGGTGCTGGCGAATATCAATACTAACTTTACCAGTGCCATCCTCTTTATGAGTGAGGTGATGAAACACTTCCAGTCGCATGCCTGCCGTAAAGTGCTGGTCAGTATTTCGTCAGGTGCGGCGTTGAAGGCCTATTCCGGCTGGTCGTTGTATTGTTCCGCCAAAGCGGGGCTGGAGAGTTATATCCGCACGGTGGCAGTCGAGCAGGCGAGTGAAGCACACCCGTTTGTGGTGCTGAATGTCGATCCGGGGGTGATGGATACCGATATGCAGTCGCTGATCCGCAGTTCACATAAAGAAGATTTTCCGGCCGTGGACTATTTCATCCACCGTAAAGAGACCGGTGAACTTCGTACACCAGAGATGGTTGCTGCGGGGGTGGTAAAAATATTACATTCAGATGCAACGAGCGGTGCACGGATTGCCGTATTCAGCTGAGTGGATGAGCAATGCAGCAGACAAACAGTAAATATGTGATTTATCGTCATGTGATCACCGGTTCATATCCGGTTTTTGAAACCAATGATAAAAAAGAGGCGATCCGGTTTATCAAATCGATTCGTTATCACATCATCAAAAAACCACCGCTGGATTCCGGCTACTACCTGGTCATAAAACGACGAGTTCGTATACAGAACAATGAATTACTGAACTGGGTCAAGGAACAGAAACAGCGGCGGTCGTTTTGGGATTGGCTGCGTTTTAACTGAAAATCCGGTGTGCCCAGGTGGTCAAGCCTGAGGCCACACTACCGAACAGATCCCCGAACACAATCCGTGCTTCCGGATAGGCGGCACGGATATAAGCATCAACAATCGGTGAACGGGCGGTACCACCGGTTACGTAGATCACATCCGGCGCAACCTGTGCCTGTTGCTCAACTTCTTTCATCAAGCCGATGAACTTATTCAGCTCATTACTGATTGCCGTTTGCAGTTGCTCACGGTCAATGTTTGTGCGCAAACCAGCTTCGAGATAAGACATATCGACGGAGGTGACTTCATCGGAAGAGAGGGCAATTTTCGCGGCTTCCGCACTCTGGCTGATGTGATAACTGAGCATGGTTTCGTAAATATGCAGCAGACGATCCAGCACAGAATCCGGCCGGGCATCGCGCAGCAGTTTATGAATTTCACGGCCATTGACTGCAGAATAGAAGGTCGTCTGTGCGTCGACGTTGTTAATACAAACGGCATTCCAGAATATATTGGCTGGCGTCGGCAGACCGGTTTTCAGCAGTTCATCTTTGCCAAACAGCGGCGCTAACTGACGGAAAGCGAGTTTGATATCCAGATCCAGACCCCCGATGCGATCGCCGGAATAACCCAGAATGGATTCATTCCGATCCGTCAGTTCCCGATAGGCCGGGCCCACTTTGATCATTGAGCAGTCGGTCGTACCACCGCCGATGTCGACAATCAGCGCAGTCAGGTTTTCATTCAGTGAACGTTCGTAATCCAGCGCTGCTGCAATCGGCTCAAACTGAAATTCAATGCGCTTGAATCCCGCATCGAGGGCGGCAGAAGTCAGCACTTTAATCGCTTGCTGGTTACCGACTTCACCCTGGGTACCGTGGAATTTCACCGGTTTACCGATCACAACGGAATCAATCGGGGTGTGCGTTTGTGATTCTGCCAGCCGTTTGATATTGCTCATCATCAGATGAACAATTTTTTCGTAAGTATGCAGTTGCTGTGGTTTAAGCCGGGCACCTAAAAACGACTTGGGTGATTTCACGAAAAAACCATCTTCCGGAGATTCTAAAAACTTGCTGATCGCGTCTTTACCGAAAATCTTTTCACCGTCGCCGTTAATTGCATGCGCCAGCGTTTGATCTTGCGGGCGCAGTTGCATGAACTGCTGCGATTTACCGATATAAACCGTTGAGGAGATAAAACGACTGCCGTTATCCAGCGAAAGTAATTTAGGCTGGTTGTCTTCCCAGATACCTAATGCAGAGTTTGATGTTCCAAAGTCCAGGCCTGCGTACATAGCTAATCGTCCTCGTTTATAGCGGCCGGCGACGTTACCACAACCTTTCGGCTATCACCAGCAACAATCTTTAACTGACGACGGAGGGTTCGGTTACCGTTTTTCGGGCGATCAGCCGCGCCAGTACCGGGCCGAGGAAGATCACCAGAAACAGGCGAACGGTTTGCAGCGCCATCACAAACTCCAGATCGACATTCTGGCTGGTCGCAGCAATTACCGCGATAGTATCCATCCCCCCGGGGCTGGTGGCGAGATAAGCAGTGAGCGGATCAAGGTGGAAATGTTCCGCCAGCAACCAGGCCAGACCACCGCAAAAACCAATCAGTAACACGATAGACAGAATAATTTGTGGTAACGCGCGGAAGGCATGTTTCAGCACAGCACGGGTAAAGCCAAGACCAATACGCCAGCCCATCAGCGCATACGCGATACTGAGCAGCCATTCCGGTAAATCAATTTTCATCAGCTGACTGCTTTGCAACGCCATGCCCAGTATCATCGGCACCAGCATGGCACCGGATGGAATACGCGCCAGACGCGCAATGATAATCCCGGCCAATGCCAGCAACAGCGTTTCGGCGGTTGCCCACTGCAGCGGGGAAAACCAGATAATGGCAGCAGCGGTTGTACCGGAGGTATCAACCCAGAACCGAGCAATAACCGATGCGGCACTGGCGACGACAATTACCCGCAGATACTGCATAAAAGCCACTAACCGCGCATCGGCACCGAACTCTTCTGCCATCAGCACCATCGCAGCGGCAGCGCCGGGGGAAGAACCCCAGATCGCGGTGGTGCCGGGCAGGACTTTCAGTTTACTGATCACCCATCCCATCAGGCTGCTGGCAGCAATGGTTGAGAGCACAATCAGCAGAAACAATAACCAGTGCTGGGCAAAGGTAGACAGCATCCCGGAGGAGATGGATTGCGCCACTAAACAGCCAATAATCGCTTGTGCGGCGACAAACAGATTGAGGGGCACCTGCAACGTACCGCCATGCAGGCTCCAGACAATACCGGCGAGCATCGGGCCGAGCAGCAATGCACCGGGAAGATGAATTAATTCCATCAAAAAGGCAAAAACAGCAGAAAGCACAATCAGCAATATCCACTGGAACACCGGTTTTATCTTTCCCAGCTGAAATATACCTCTGTGCATGACGACTCCATTGCGAACTTTGCCATTCTGGATCATACGCCTCTGAATCCAGTAAGCGGGGAGTTTTTATTAATTTAACTTAATTGTTGCCTGACATTCCGGTGATCAGATGCGTGGGAAAATCAGGGGAACTGTGTCAAAAAGTAGTCTGGCTCACAAATAATTAAAACAACGTTTCATAAATATCGATCTATTGTTTTATTTAAATTATGTTCTTCTGGCTGCAGGATTCGCTGCACGAACATTCATATTCATAAAATCCGGAGAAACGTATGTTTAAAAAAATGCTGTGTGTTGCTTCCATTTGTTCCGCTGCCTGGTTTGTTCCTGTTGCGAATGCGCAAAACACGGATGTGGTTTCAACAGCAGAACAGCTTAGAATTCAAATGGTTGAGCCATCAGAAAACGAGCTCAATAAACTGGTGCTGGATGATCTGAGCTACGGCCATTCAAGCGGCCGACTGGATACCAAGGAAAGTTTTATTGGTGATCTGATGAAGGGCAAATCTGATTTTGTAACGCTGAACATCACAGATCAAACAGCAAAAGTGACTGGTGATACTGCGGTCATTCGTCACACCTTAACTGCCACCACCAATGATTCCGGTAAACCAGGTAATGTAAGTCTGAAAGTACTTCAGGTTTGGCAGAAACAAGCGGCAGGAGAGTGGAAACTGTTAGCGCGTCAGGCTGTACGTATTAATCCATAAGCTGATATCAGTTTCATGACCTGACAGTTATGTCGCAGAAGGCAGTAGCTGTCAGGTTGATATAGCTTAAGGCTTGGTATTTGAGTTGATTGTTTTAGCCAAGTTTGACCAATTCAATCGGTGCATACCGTTCCTGAGCGTGAGTAAGCAGAACACATTTTGAGCGTTCAGCCTGAGATGATGTAAGACCATCGGTAAGTGCTGTTTCCAGAACATCGATTTCACCAGTCCCCACAATCATCACTCGTTGTCCTGCTGACAGCAGGTTGCGATTCCGGTCATAAATCTTAGCCATATTAACCTCCTTTTTTATGCACCAGAAAAACTGTGATCAGCGTACGCTTATGGAATCACTTGTATCTGTTTTAGATCAAAAAAATTTCGGTTTTTGCCGTCAGTTGATGGCTTTTTATACAAACGAATTCATCTTCATATTCACTGTAAATAATAATGGTTCTCATTACGTAAAAATTATCATATGATTTGTGTCACAGATTTAATCAACATCTGATTCGGCACATATGATCTACGACGCTGTTTCCTATCAACAAAATCGCTCTGGCTGGCCTGTGTTTGGCGGGGTAGTCCTGCTGCACGGGGTAGTACTGGCCGGAATGCTGAATTATCAGTCAGTCGTAGCCAAACCTGAAATGACAGCGGCGACACCAATGACCGTACGTTGGGTGACCCCGGCCGAAGAGCCAAAACCAGAGCTCAAGGCAGAGCCTCAACCTGTAGCTGAACCTGAACCATTAACGCCACCGCCGGAAGTTAAAAAACCGTCACCGGTGAAAATGAAACCCAAACCACCGGTAAAACCGAAACCTGTGGTCAGGCAGGTACAGCCGCAAATAAAGCCCAAAATTGTACCGCCGGTTTCAGTTCCTGCTCAGCCGGTAAAACAGGCGTCGGAAACAGTGGATATCGCACCGCCACCGGTTGAAGCGCCAAAATTTAATGCGGCTTATTTATCGAATCCTGCACCTGTTTATCCGCGTCGTTCTCGCATGCTGGAAGAAGAGGGCGTTGTAAAACTGAAAGTGCATGTCTCTGCAGAGGGTAATGCTCTGGGCGTGCAGTTGTTTAAAAGTAGCGGGTTTTCCCGTCTGGATGATGCGGCATTAGCCGCAGTGCAGAACTGGCGTTTTGTGCCGGCAAAACGGGGTGATCAATCCATCGAAGGCTGGGTGATTGTGCCCGTTTCGTTCAAGTTAAGGAGCTGATAAAAGATGGAAACTCAACAAGAAGTAACACAAATGGGACTGGCACATGTGTTAACCCAGACCTCAGGCATGGGGTTGATTCCGGCTGTTTTATTGCTGCTGATGTCGGTTGCAACCTGGTACTGGATTGTGTTGAAGGTCTATCAGAGCTGGAAGTTGCGCCGGAATACCAAGGCATTTCTTGCAGCATTCTGGTCGTGCCGCAACCTGAAACAGGTCGAAGAACAGGTTTTGAAGCAAGTCAAACCGGAACCTTGTGCGGAGCTGATGATCAGTGGTTTGCAGGCAGCGCGTCAGGTTCAGAATCCGGATCAGGGGCTGGTGGAAATGGGCTCCCGCGAAGAGTTTGTGTTACGTGCACTGCGTCGCTCGGTTACCCGCAGCACCCTTCGGCTGGAAGCCGGTCTGACGTTGCTGGCTTCTGTGGGGTCAGCTGCTCCGTTCGTGGGTTTGTTCGGGACGGTGTGGGGCATCTATAACGCGCTGATCGGTATCAGTGTCTCCGGACAGAGCACGCTGGATAAAGTGGCCGGGCCCGTTGGTGAAGCCCTGATTATGACGGCCTTCGGTTTGGCGGTGGCCTTACCGGCTGTGCTGGCTTATAACGCATTCGTACGCATGAATCGTGTGTATCTGGCTGAACTGGATGGTTTTGCGCATGATGTTTTTGCGCTGCTTAGTACGGGGCAGGCCAGATCAGTCATGCAGCCGGTAGTAAAAACGACATCCCGTGCGGTCGTCACTGAGTTGCAGGCGGGGGAAGCGTAATGGCGTTTGGCAAGTTATCGGATGACGGTGGCGGACAGCCACAGAGCGAGATCAACATGATCCCGCTGATCGACGTGATGCTGGTGTTGCTGATCGTATTTATGATCACGGCACCCTTGCTGAGTAATGCGGTTAAGGTCGATTTACCACAAGCCAGCAGCACACCGGAAGAGGTGAAAAACGACGATATTAAATTAGCCATGAAGGTCGGTGGCGAATTGTTCTGGAGCGGGGAAGCGATTAGTCGTGAGGAGTTGGAAATTCGTCTGGTGAATGCCGCGAAACGGCAACCCATACCAGAGTTGCATATCCATGCTGATCGCAATCTCGACTACGGCAAAGTGGCCGACATTATGGCGCTCTCGTCCCGTTCCGGGGTCAGCAAGATCGCTTTTGTCAGTGAGCCTGCCGGAGAATAGGCATGCTCCTGTAACCAGTTTCGGCTCAGCGCTACGCACTACTCGTTATGTTGTGGATTTTTCAGGTAATATAGTCCGATGCTGACATCATTGATGTTAAGACCGGGAGTCGTGAGTGAGCGAACCAGCAAACCGTAAACGTTCTTATGCCACCATTCGGGATGTTGCGGCCAGAGCGAAGGCAGGAAAAACCAGTATTTCGCGTTATCTGAATGGCGAGTTTCATCTGCTATCGGATGATCTGCGCCAGCGCATTGAAAACGCGATCCAGGAACTGGAATACCGCCCCAACCAGATGGCGCGTAGCCTGAAGTATGGCCGTACCCGGTTGATCGGGCTGATCATTGCCGATATCAGTAACCCGTTTTCGGTCGAGGTTTTAAAAGGCGTTGAAGCCGAGTCGATCAAACAGGGCTTTATGACGGTGGTGTGTAATGCCCGCAACAGTATTGAGCTGGAATGTGAGTTCCTGAATCTGCTGAATGGTTATCGGGTGGATGGTCTGATCATCAACTCTGCCGGTATCAATGCGCATTTTCTGCAAGCGCTGAAAGCGACCACATTACCCTTCGTTTTACTCGATCGAAAAATCGATGATTTCCCCTGTGACATGGTCGGGCTGGATAACCCGCAGGCCGCGCAATTAGCCACCAATCACCTGATCGAACAGGGCTTTGAAGCGTTATTGTTTCTGACCGAACCGGTTCGTTATATCAGTGCGCGTCAGGAGCGTCTGCACACTTTCCATCACATGCTGGAACAGCATCCGCATATCAAGGGCGAAAGTCATGAAGTGGTGCTACCGGCACCCGATGAAATTGAACGCCTGATTGCGGAGTTTTGCGCCAGTCACCGTGGTATGCGTAAGGCCGTGATTGCGGCAAATGGGGTGCTGACGTTACAGGTTGCTCAGGCATTAAGTCGTCTGGGGCTGAACTGGGGTTCCGATATCGGATTCTTAAGCTTTGATAATCTGGAATGGGCGGCATTAGCCGGTAAAGGTATCACCTCGGTTTCTCAACCCACGTCGGAAATGGGGCGAAAAGCGGTGACCTGTCTGCTGGAGAAACTGGATAAGCCGGATCATCCGCCAGCACAATATCTGTTTAACGGTGAACTGATTATTCGCGGTTCGACAACGTTATAAAACGGGCTGAAATATCTCCGGCAAATTCAGCCGGAGATAGGTATTCTTATTCCTCTCCTACAGGAATAATTCACAAGAAGAGTTTAATTAAAACTATTGAGATAAAAAGTAGTTTCTGTTTATAACGGCTAGTCTAACCGCGATGCGGTTAGATATGGTTTTGATTGCGCAGGGAGCATCTTCTAAAATTTGGTCATTTAGCCATCTTAGGGTGCCGTCAATCAATTGTCATTAAGACCGTTATTTATTCAGTTTAGTTCTTGTAATACCTTAATTTCATCATTTATTTTTTCGACATTTAAGAAATGACCACGCGCAAAGAGGTTAAAAGAATTCGACATGAAGTTTAATAAGTTGCTTTCTTGAACTGTATTGTTATAAACATTTACGATAAACAATGCAAGACGGGCTTCTCTTGTATCACCTTTCAGGATTTTAATTGCTGATTCACAACATGCATATACAATATTTACTGTATATTGCCACTCTGCATACGCATACACTAGGTCAAGATAATAACTGCCAAATAATGAATGTATAGCAAAACATGAACATTGAGTTAAAAAGGCTAACGTTGTATCTGGATCAGCGGTGTTATCGGATGGCCGTGAAATAATTTTTGACGCTAAATATTGCCCGCGATTTTTCTGCGTACATAGCCAATAAATATTCCCATTCAAAATAGGAACGGGCAAATAGCATTCAATGAAAAGTTCAATGGCATGATTTTCTTTGTTCGGCGTCAATCTACTTGCATCCAACATAAACTCATATGTATTGATCAGATCTAACTTTTCGGCTTTATATAACGTGCACATCATCGGATCGAGACACAAAATCGGGATTGAATGTGAGATTGAGGCCTTAACGGAGGAATAGTGCGAAATATCTAAATGCTCTCTTACTCTGGTGATTGGCTCGGGCATATCTATTTGTCGAGGCGACAACAGTGAGCAATGATTGATCAGAATATCTAAGTTATTATAAAAAGGATGATTTTGGACGTCATCTGCTGTAGCCCTGACATAAGCATCACCTATCTTCGACAGCGAAAAATATTCAGGACTACCGACCCTCTGCAACCAACTTGTGACGATTGCTTTTGTTTCTCGGGTTACAAATAAACTCTTTCCGCCAGCGATCAGCCCGTGACAGAATCCAGTAAGCGATAAATAAGTAAGGGATAAAACATCAAGCACAACTGATTGATTAAAACCCACTCCGGCATTATATAAACCCAATGATTTATTACTATGGACATCAGTTAAATAATGATAACAACCACGTAGTAAATCATTTCCATGAGAATGTATTAACCTTAGCAATAATGGGATTTTTTGACCATCAACTTCTGGATTTACAATTTGTGGTTGTTTGTCTGTTTTATCAAGAAAACGCAATAGTTCATCGATATTGTTTTCTTGAACAGATAACTGGTAAAAACAATCATTCCCCGTATTTATTTCTTCTCGAATAACTGTAGAAATACGAAAAGCACCAACAATGGGCGATAATTTTTCCTTGATGGTGTAGGTTTTCATTCCTAGCTCAAATGAATCACCAACATCGGTTGAGTCGAGTAATTTACCTAACTGGGTATCAATGTTTATTAAATATCCATTTGTGTCGCAATCTTCAACCAGCAATCGGGTTTGTGTTTTACCGTCAACCATATAAACCACTGCTGAAGCGCATCTTTCTGATTTATATTTAACTGACCAATCTTGTTTTTGACCAATATTCACCAATAGTAAATTGGTGATACTTCTTGCCATTGCTGTGGGATTATCAATAAACCATTCAAGCATTAATGTTTGTGCAAGCGCTATGTCGGATTGTGATATGACATTAAGTAAAGTTAATCCGTCAGCACTATAATTTTTTAATATATCCTTTGGAATATCATCTACAACAGAGTCAATTTCTTCTTGTGATGACTGAAAATGATGTAAATTATTCAACAAAAGCCACCACAAATAGCATGACTTTGAGTATTTTGTTAACGCAAACCGATTCTTAGAAATGCATACTGATTCTTCACCTAGTTGATAGGCTCTTTTTATCTCGACTACTAATAATGCAAAGCTCTTTTCATCGTCATTTATGCTTGTCAGTAACTCTTCTAGCCTGCTTAATTGATCAGCCTCCAACAAAGCATGAGTATATTCATCAATAATCGGTGAAGCCCAAGGGTTATTCGGGATCAGTGTTTCTAATAATTTAATGACATGGACGTGATCGCCTAGCCTGTTTAGTTGAGCACAAAGGCGATAAAGATAAGGAATACTGAATAGATGGATCTGTTCAATATCCGTCGCAATAAACATCTCTAATAAATTGTATATTCGCTGTTTTTGTTCAAAATCACGATCGGTGCATGTGATCGCATTCAATTCGATCTCAATAAACCTAGCGGCGCTTTCATTTGGTTGCGTTAAGGATATTTCAACACCGCCATCCCACCAGTTTTTAATCTTGTTTCTTTTAAGATCGCCCGCAAAAAAAGCAGTACCCAGAGTAATAAAATCATCTTCATTAAGCGTTTTCTGACCCAGAATATCTAATGCAGTAACTTCATTTTCATTGTATTGGCGTTCAGATAAAATTGTTTCTATCTCTGGGTAAACCTTCGACGCTTCAGAAATGTTTTGCTTACAAAATGCAGCGAGTTCTGGATCGGTAAAACCTGTGGTGGCCAGTAACGTCGTCGCTATATATATGATCCTTTTATCTTTATTTTTACCAATCAACGATAAGCAATATTCTAGCTGCTTCAGAAAATCCTTCTTGATTTGCTCTGGCAATATCCAAAGATGGCGGCCTTGGACTTCCTGATTCAGCTTTAAAGTTGATATATAAAAATGCAGAAGTTCACTATTGGTGTTATGGAACTGTTTTACCAACCTTGTTGAAAGCTCATTAGCTAAATCCAATTTTTGACACAGAAGAGCACATCGAACAAATGCGGATAATTCATGTTCGAAGAGGTCATTTATTCCGGCATCAATTTCTTGCTGAAGTTCATTTTCGCTGGCAAGAAATGAAAAATACACTTCCTTGGAATAACTATCTTTGTATTGCGATTCTGCATATCGGCTTCTGGCTTCATCTGGAGATGGCTGCAGGAGAAATTGAATATAAATCGATTCTACGATGTCTTTTATTACGGGATCCGATGATTGACTACGAAGCAATTGAAGAAATAAATTCGTATTAATGGCGGGCGGTTCTCCTTGGCTGAGTTTGAATTTGTACTCAAGCACCTGGATGAACGCACGACAATCATCATTCGTTGTGTTAACTGCTTCTAAAACAGCCAAATAAGTTTCTGCAGTTTTATACTCATGGCGAGTTAAAGCCAAAAGGATCTCTTTGGCTGTGGTTACTAGCCGTTGTGAGGTCAAGTCATTAAAGTGAACGGTTATGGCACCAACAGTTGCGGTGGCTCCTTCTGCCAAATTAAGATTTGATCCTATAGCTGTATATTGACTGTTTGAAGCGTCTGTCATGCCGAAATCACCGCTTAATTCTTATGAATATGGATACCGCCAACCGAAACATTGCTGCCAGCTCCGGCGTTGATATTATTTCCGATATGAGATGTTTGCGTCACAGTACTCGATGGGTGAATTTGCGCTAACAATTGGACTAAATCAGGATGCTGATTGATTTTTCGCTCAATTGCCTGTGGATTCAAATCTTC
Organism: Tolumonas auensis DSM 9187; assembly: GCF_000023065.1. Lineage (NCBI taxonomy): Bacteria > Pseudomonadati > Pseudomonadota > Gammaproteobacteria > Aeromonadales > Aeromonadaceae > Tolumonas > Tolumonas auensis. The sequence goes on along the minus strand of NC_012691.1, from coordinate 1,967,947 downwards.
GTTAATGCCAGCCTCTTTCATTTTTTCTACAATTTTGCAAATTTGACCATCATCTACGATCCAATCTTGAAGAACTGATTTCAACATATCGACACCAATGGTTGCGCCCGCACAAATTGCATCGTAAACCATACCAGATAAAACCGTTGAGGTTAGATAATCAAACATTTCTATTTCCCATGCTATTTGAATGGATTTACGTTTACGCTAAATCATGCCATGAGACGTGTCAAATCAACGAGGTATGAATCACATGGATGCAATTCCACTTGATTCGAAGCGATGGGGCACAGAGAACATTACTAAAATTTGTGCACCTAGGTGATACGGAATTCCCCTCTAGATAGCTGTAACACCGAACGGGGCATTTTCGTGTTAGAAATGGCAGCAAGTTGTTGCTACTTCTGCCATTCCAGTATGAAACTTTATTCATCTCCTACAGTTCTTATCACCGAAATGATTAACGACGTAGTGATTTAACCAGCTCAACAGCTTCCTTCGACAGTTGTGTCACACGTTGCCAGTCGCCTTGTTTCAGCGCATCGGCCGGTAACATCCACGATCCTCCCACGGTTCCCACGCAAGAAAGTGCCAGATAGTCATGCACGTTTTTCGGGCTGATGCCGCCGGTCGGACAAAACCGAATTTGTGGTAATGGTGCTGAAATAGCCTTTAAAGCCGGTGCTCCGCCGTTGGCTTCTGCCGGAAAAAATTTCAGATGATCATAACCCAGGCTGTATGCCGCCATAATGTCACTTGGCGTGGCGACACCCGGAATTAACGGCACTGCGTTCTGACGGGCATGTACCAGTAATTCAGATGTACAACCGGGGGAGATCACAAACTGCGCACCCGCTTCAACGGCGGCATCATATTGCTGTGGATTCAGCACCGTACCGGCACCGACCAGCGCATCCGGCAAGGCTTCCCGGATCGCTTTGATGGCCTGAAGGGCGGCAGGGGTGCGCAGTGTTACTTCATAGACGGTGATGCCACCGGCAGCCAGTGCTTTAGTCATCGGCACAGCCTGATTCAGGTCGTCGATCACCATAACCGGCACCAGCGGGGAAGCGGCAAAAATCGCCGCCGGAGATAAATTCCAGTTCATTCTCTTTCCTTATGATTAATCGGTATTGTCAGAAAACAGCACACAGGCACCTTGTTCGGCGTTGGAAACGTTCTGGCGGAACAACGAGAAAAGCTCGCGTCCCATTCCCCGATGTTGGCTTTGCAAGTCAGGTTTTGCAGTAGCACGCAGGCTAATGTCCGTTAACACTGCCAGTCTGCCTTCGGTGGCATCCAGCAGAATGCGATCACCGTTTTTCAGATGCGCCAGCGGACCACCTTTGGCGGCTTCCGGAGTGACATGAATCGCAGCAGGAATTTTTCCGGAGGCGCCGGATAACCGGCCATCGGTCACCAGTGCGACTTTATAACCGGCTTTCTGCACATTACCGAGAATTGGCATTAACTTGTGCAGTTCCGGCATACCATTCGCGGCCGGGCCACTGAAACGCACGACAATAATGGCGTCACGATTCAATTGACCGGCTTTATAGGCAGTTTCGACGTCGTGTTGTGAATCAAAAATCAGCGCATCGGCTTCCACGATCTGATGTTCCGGTGCCACCGCACTGACTTTCATGACCGCCCGGCCCAGATTGCCGGATAGCAGTTTTAAACCGCCGGATACATGAAACGCCTGCCCGGCGGGAGCGATAACATCCGGTAATTTCGAGTCGCCAACTTCCTGCCAGTAAAGCTTGCCGTTATCTAAAAATGGCTGATGGAAATGGACACTGAAATCGCCGCTAAATGTCTGTGCATCGGTGTTCAGCAACCCACGATCAGCCAGTTGTTTCAGTAATAACGGCACGCCGCCAGCCTGATGAAAGGCGTTAATATCGGCCGGTCCATTTGGATAGACTTTTGCCAGCAGCGGCACCACGTCGGAGAGATCACTGAAATCATCCCACGTCAGCAACAGACCTGCCGCACGCGCTACCGCGACCATATGCAGGGTGTGATTAGTGCTGCCACCGGAAGCCAGTAGTGCGACCAGTCCGTTTACCAGTGACCGTTCATCCACGATTTGCCACAGCGGACGATATTGTGAACTGCCCGCCACTTGCGAGGTGATCAACGCGGAGGCTTTTTCCGTCAGTGCCAGTCGCAGCGGATCATCCGGATGCACAAACGCCGAGCCGGGTAACATCAGCCCCATGGCTTCAAAGACCAGTTGATTGGTATTCGCTGTGCCGTAAAACGTACAGGTGCCATGGCTGTGATAAGCCTGATTCTCCATATCCTGCAGGGCATCACGACCGAGTTTCCCGGCCGCATATTGCTGTCTGACCTGCACTTTCTCATCATTGCTGATACCGGTACTCATTGGTCCTGCGGGTATAAACGCGGTTGGCAGATGACCAAAGGAGAGTGCACCCATCAGCTGACCAGGGGCGATTTTGTCGCAGATCCCCAGCAGCAAGGTGGCATCAAAGGCGTTGTGGCTGAGCGAAACGGCAGTCGCCTGCGCGATGACATCACGGGAAAACAGCGACAGATCCATGCCAGCTTGTCCCTGTGTGACGCCATCGCACATCGCCGGCACACCACCGGCAACTTGCGCAGAATGGCCCAACGCACTGACCATGGCTTTGATTTGTGCCGGATAGTCAGCATAGGGCTGGTGGGCACTCAGCATGTCGTTATACGCCGTGATAATCGCGACATTACAACGTGTCATATCCAGTAAGGTGGATTTTTGCGCCTGCGGGCAGGCAGCAACCACGTGCGCCAGATTACCGCAGGCCAGCTGTGCCCGCGGTCTTCCTTCCATCGACTGCTGTTGCATCAGCGAGATATATTGCTGACGGGTTTGCTCACTGCGTTGACGGATCCGCTCCGTTACCTGCCGGATTACAGGATGCATACTTCAGCTCCTTTTAAATAAATATCAGCTCTTACGGGCAGCCGGATTAACACAGTTCACCGAGACGTCGTTGTTGAGTGCGGCAATCAGGTTATCGACGGCACAACGCACCATGGCATAGCGGGTTTCATGGGTCGCCGAGCCGATATGGGGCAGGGCAACTACGTTCGGCAGAGAGACTAACGGTGAATCAGCCGGCAGCGGTTCTTTTTCAAACACATCCAGACCGGCACCGCGGATCACGCCTTGCTGCAAAGCTTCAATCAAGGCGGTTTCATCGACGATTTTGCCGCGCGAACCATTGATCAAAAAGGCACTCGGTTTCATCTTGAGTAGCTGTTCCTTCCCGATGAATTTTTCGGTTTCCGGCAACAGCGGCAGCACCACACAGACAAAATCAGACTTGGCCAGCAGTTCATCCAGCTCGCAGCGGCGGGCTTTAAAATCCTGTTCTGCCATCGGATTTGCTACATCGTTGTAATACAGCACCGACATGCCAAAACCGGCATACGCACGTTTGGCGACGGCATAACCAATGCGTCCCATGCCGAGAATGCCGATGGTTTTTCCATTCACATCGGTGCCGTAACTATCCACGCCAATACTTTTGGTCCAGCGGCCTTCCTTCACCATTTCTGCCATTTCAATCACCCGGCGGGCACTGTTTAACACCAGCGTGAAAATGGTGTCAGCGGTGGTTTCGGTCAGTACACTCGGGGTATGCATCAGGTTGATTTTTCGGTTGGTTAAATCAGGCACATTAAACTGGTCTACGCCGACAGATATGGTGGAGATAGCGCGCAGAGCCGGGGCTGCATTCAGGTAATCGGTCGTGATGGGGCAACTTGCCCCAATCAATCCTTCGGCGTTACTGAGTGCGCCGATAAAATCAGCCCGGTTGGCATCGGTAATGCCTTCAAAGAAAGCCACATTGAAGTGGCTTTGCAGACGTTCCAGCTGGTCAGCAGGGATGTTTTTGTACAGTACAACATTCGGTTTCATGCTAATTCCCTTTTAAGCAGCTTGTGGTAATGATTGAGCTGATTGCTCGTCGGCGTTTGGTTTTACGATCAGTGTCAGGATGACAGACACAAACAACGCACTACCCATGAAGATGTAAGACGCACCAGGACTACCGGTCGCACCATTCAGATAACCCACAACCCATGAACCGATAAAGGAACCCAAAGCACCCATACTGTTGATCAGGGCCATCGCGCCGCCAGCGACGTTTTTTGGCAGCATTTCAGGAATGATGGCGAAGAACGGACCATACGGGGCATACATGGAGGCACCGGCAATCACCAGCAGCGTGTAAGACAACCAGAAATTATCGGTACCCAGTAAGAAGGACCCCAGGAAGCAGATCGCACCGATCAGCAGCATTGGCCACACAAACATTTTGCGGTTTTGCATGCGGTCAGACAGCCAGGACACGGTGATCATCGCGATAGTCGCAGCCAGATAAGGAACAGATGAGAGCCAGCCGGTTTCAACCATCCCCATATTGGAGGCACCACGAATGATGGATGGCAACCAGAGCACGAAGCCATACACACCGATACTCCAGCAGAAGTATTGGGCACACAGCAGGATCACATTCTTGGATTTGAACGCTTCAGCATAGTTACGCACTGGTTTGATATTTTTCTGCTCGTTAACCATGATCTCGTTCAGATCATCTTTCTCTTGTTGAGTCAGCCAGCTAACTTGCTGTGGTTTGTCACGTGCGGTTTTCCACCAGTAGAAGGCCCACAGTACGGCAGGGAAACCTTCCAGAATGAACATTTCACGCCAGCCCAGTGCCTGGATCAGATAACCAGAGAGTACTGACATCCACAATACCGTGACCGGGTTGCCCAGGATCAGGAAGGTATTGGCGCGGGAGCGTTCAGATTTGGTAAACCAGTTACTGATATAAATCAGCATCGCCGGCATTACCGCGGCTTCCACCACCCCGAGCGTGAAGCGGATGATGATCAGCATCGGTATATTACTGACCAGACCGGTTAAGGTGGCACAGGCACCCCATAACAGCACGCACAGGAAGATCAGTTTCCGGACACTGCGTTTTTCAGCGTAAATCGCCCCGGGGATCTGAAAGAAAAAATAACCCAGGAAAAACAGCGAACCGAGCAGGGATGACATCCCTTTGGTGATGCCCAGGTCTTCGTTAATACCGGCTGCGGCGGCAAAACTGTAATTGGCCCGGTCAAGATAAGCCAGACTGTAGGTAATAAACACAATCGGCATGATGTGCCACCATCTGGATGGGGCAGGGAGCTTAGTATTCATACTTGTTCCTCTTTAATTTGTTATACAGAAACCGTAGCGGTTTCTTGTGTCATCGTCATCTCTGCAATCAGAGCTTTTCTTGTTGGAAGACCTTCACTATCACCAATTACCTGAATTGCCCGGGCACCGATAAAGTTACCGCGAGCGACAGCATTTTTTATTGTTTTTCCTTCCAGTAATGCGCTGATAACGCCAACCGCGAAACCATCACCAGCACCTACGGTATCCACCACGTTTTTCACAAAAACAGCAGGAACGACGCCTTTCTCACCCTCTGCTGTTTTGTAATAAGCTCCTTCTTCACCGGTTTTAATCACAACCGCTTTAACGCCACCATCGAGATAAAAATCAGCAACGGCTTCCGGTGTAGTAAAACCAGTCAGAATGCGGCCTTCTTTCATACCCGGCAGCACCCAGTCGGCGGCAAAAGCCAGTTTGTTCAGCTGCGTCACCATCTCTTTTTCGGAACGCCACAACACAGGGCGCAGGTTCGGATCAAAGGAAACGGTTTTGCCATGCGCACGCATCCACTGTGCGGCATAAGCGGATAATTCATATGACGTTGATGACAATGCAGCCGCAACACCACTTAAATGCAGATGACGGGCACCGCCGAAATAAGCTTCGTTAAAATCAGCCAGCGACAGGTGGCTGGCGGCTGATCCCTTGCGGAAATACTCCACTATGGGATCGGTCCCATTTTCGGCTTTGGATTTAAGCTGAAAGCCGGTAGGGTAGGCGCTATCAATGGTGACAGCACGACGATCGACGTGTTCTTTGTCCAGTGTGTCCTGAATAAAACGGCCAAAAGAGTCATTACCCAGGCGGCTGACCCAGCCACATTTCAGGTCAAGACGAGCCAGACCAATGGCGACGTTCAATTCGGCACCGGCGGCACGGCGAACAAATTGTTCCACGCGATGTAAATCACCGGTTTGGGTGGCAACAAACATCATCATGGCTTCGCCGAAAGTGACGACATCCAGTCCGGCAGATTTAGTGTGAGCTTGTGTTGTCATTTATCATTACACCTCTTTCAATTTAGCCACGTAATAACGGGTTACTTCAGTCAGATCAGCGCCTTCCAGTGGAAATTCGATACCGCGAGGCACATCGGTCGGCAGCATTGCCAGCAAGTCTTTCCAGCTGCCATCGCTGTTATCCAGTGCAATGGCTTTTACTTTGCCCTGCTCGGTATGACTGGCTTTTACATGTACATACCCGACTTGTGCGGCCAGTGCTCTGGCGGCGACAAAAGCGTCTTCGTCCAGCCAGTTCCAGTTCGCCATATCGAAGGTCATGGAAACCGGTAATTTCTGCGAAATCACCATGCCGAAGAAAGTAATTAACGGGCTGATGCGACCGCCTTCCACTGTTTGATCGTTTTCAATCAACAACTTAACCGGCTGTGATTTGATCACTGCTGTAATGCCGGATAAATCGGTATCGTTGGTAATTGAACCCAGCGGCAATTTCAGCGTACGGGCTTTCAGACGAGCGGCATTTTTCAGATGCAGTGCCAGTCGTTCCAGTTCTGGCTGACCATCATCTGTCAGTAGTGATTCCGGCACGGAATAGACCGCGAACAGGCCATGAGTGCTGATTTGCGAAGCCAGTTCGTCCAGTTGGTCGGCTGGCGTTAACAGTTCATGGCGGATCTCAACCCCGTCAGCGCCGCTGGCTTTGATCATCGGCAGCAGTGCCGCTTGTCCGCCAAGCTGTCTGACGGTATCAGCACCATAAGCCGAGGTGACGATAACGATTTCCTTGCTCATACAAGTCCTTATTAATCAGATAAATAGAGTAAATATCATCCGGGTTTGGTGATCGTCAGACGATATTTATGGAGAGCTGTTATGCTCGATGAGATGATTATGGGACCGGTCCCATCAAAAGATCCATTTCGGGAGTCTAAAAGTATGAGGCGGGTCACTATTCCATGGCAAAAATATGCAAATCACCGGCTGATCGGAATATCGCCAAGCCGCATTTGCCACCTGCGAATTTTTGATTGCTGAATTGAGGACGGGTGTGACTTTGTGGAAAAGAATAACAATTTGAATCAACCAGCTCTTCAGATAATCAGAGCTGGCTGTTTTTTGGAGTGGTGTTAATTAATTGAATTAAAAAGCATTATTAAGAATTTCAGTGCTGACTTCTTCTGTGTAGATATCAGCTACACCGAAGTATTTCGCGTTTCCTAATACGTTTTCCAGAATGACCGGTAATTCTGAAGACGCAATATTAAACTGTGACAAACGGGTAGGGGTTCCCACCTTATTGAACCAGTTTTCTAACGCTTCAATGCCCTCGAGCGCAGTTGATTTACCGAATATTTCATGGGCAAACCGTTCAAACTGCTGCGGATTTTTAGTGTGATACCACTTCATCCACGCCGGCATTACCACAGATAAACCCGCACCGTGTGGCACGTTATACAGTGCTGACAGCGAATGTTCGATCATGTGATTCGGATAACTGAAGCCAGCGGTGCCTGAATAGATCAATCCGTTCAGCGCCTGCGTTGATGCCCAGGCAAATTCAGCACGCGCCCCATAATTGAGTGGATCTTCAATCAGAATTTCTGTTGTTTCGATTACTGTTTTTATGATCGCTTCAACCAGACGGGACTGGAAATGCGGTTGCACAGCAGCAGTGAAATAGCCTTCAATGGAGTGCGCAATAATATCTGCCGCTGAATAGACCAGATAATCTTTGCTGACCGTTTGCATCAGCACCGGATCCACTACAGAGACTTTCGGGAATAATGCAGGTGCACTAATGGCGAATTTTTCTTTGGTCGTTTCATTGGTCACCACTGCACCGCAATTCATTTCACTGCCGGTTGCGGCCAGTGTCAGAATATCGAAAATCGGCAGAGCGGTATTGATTGGGCTTTTACCAAGGAAGAGATCCCAGACATCGCCATCATACATAACGCCTGCGGCAATGGCTTTGGAGCTATCTAAAACTGAACCGCCACCAACACTCAGAACAGCATCGACCTGATGAGCTCTGGCAACGTCAATGCCTTCATAGACTTTTGACAATAACGGGTTGCTGACGATGCCGCCAAATTCCACATATTCAATCTGATTTGCCTGCAACGAGGCAGTCACAGCATCAAATAAACCATCTTTTTTGATACGGTCGCTGCCAAAAGTTACTAATACTTTTTTTACGCCGTGAGTAACTAAGTGTTGACCAATTTGTTTTTCTTTGTCTTTACCGAAATCGAGGACTGTCGGGTTATGATATGCAAAACTTTCCATGCGGAAAAACCTCTTGATATGATTTTATTCGTCAACAATTAAATCTTTATATGGTTCATCTGTTAATCATGATTAATGGCATTAATTAACTCAGTTTTCAGAATAATCTTATGCCGTAACCCTGTGCTATGATGCTTACACTGCATTTATGAAATCTGCTCATAAGTCTATTCAGTAACCACTTGTTGTGATTGTGCACAAAAAGCATTGAGATATAGCAGTATTTCTATACTGGTTGCATACATGCTTTCTAAATCTGAATTATTACGCGTATTTGTCGTTGCGGCGGAGTCGAAAACATTCCGTGATGCGGCGGATAAGTTGCATATGTCTCCTCAGTCTGTCTCCAGAGTGATCAAAATGTTGGAAGGAACCTATGGAGAGCTTTTATTTCACCGAAGCACCCGAACTATCAAAATCACGAAATTTGGTGAACAGTTGCTATCCCGTGCATCTCATGCACTGGATGTGATGAATGATGTCTTTTTATTCGGGCAGCAAAAAAATAATCATGATGAACTGAGCGGGAATATAACAATTACCACGCCGGATTTAATTGGCCGGGATTTTCTATATCCTTTATTAAGCGATTTCCATAAAAAATACCCCAAAATACATATTGATATCAGAGCTTCCAACAGTTTCAGCCATTTAGTGGATGAGCAAATTGATATCGGTATTCGGGTAGGAAAAATTAAAAACAATGGTTTTATTGTCAGAAAAGTAAATGAAGTAAAGTTTTTCCTGGTGGCTTCACCTGAAGCGATTAATAACTTTGGTACTCCCCGACATTTAGACGAGCTGAAAAATTTACCGGCGATTGAAGCGATAGATTGCAACTCGGGTAAAGGCTGGCCGTGGCTTTTTGCCGACGGCGTTGAGATCCATCCGGGAAATGTGAATTTCAGAACAGATGATCCGGAAATAGAACGACTGGCGATTCTTGATGGTTTCGGTTTTGGTCAGATATCAGACTGGATTGCGAATAATGACATTAAAAACGGTCATCTGATCCGTCTGTTAGAAGAGTCTGAACCGGAACCGTGGGATGTCTATGTATACCGGCCACAGAAAGGGCCGGTTCCGGCCAGAGTAAGATTGTTATACGACAGCATCATTGACTATCTCTCGATGCTCAAACTGGATTGATTTCACAGGGCGAGCTAGACAATCTGAGTTGTCTACCGCCGTGGTGGCACCTGCGCTTGGTACGCCAATGAGCGCAACCGTGATGCCGATGCAGGCCAAACGGCTATATGGAAACAGAATACTTTCTTCAGGGGCAGGCCAACCGCTATCGCATTACCGATCCCATGAAAGATGCCCAGAAAATCGACTCCGGTAACGCCTGGATTGGTGTCAGCGCGCAGCGCAATGGTATCGAAGCGATGAAAAAATGGAACCTGCAGCGTTGCAGCGTCTAACATCGATCCGACAAACGGGAAAGAAGTTGATCCTGCCAATACGTTGATTATGACGGTTTCCTGTTCTATGACCGTACCGGTCAGTTGCGCACCGATGTGGATGCAAAAACGATCGCTATCGGTACGGAAATCTTTACCGCGCTAATCTGGCTGATGACAAAGATATCGCCACCCAGATACAGCTTTTCACGGAAGACGCGACCGTTAACACCTATTTTGGTGACACGCTGTTTGCATCAATGCGTGGCCGCGAAGAGATCGGCAAGGTGTTCTCCGGTTTTATCGCGAACTTCTCGGCGCTGTATCACATGAACGGTCAGATGATTGCCGACATCAATGGCGATCACGCCAGTTCAACCCACTACTGTCTGGTGGTGCTGGTGTCTGAGGATCAAGGTAAAGAATTCAAAAACTTCAACGGCGTCATCTACAAAGACGAATATATCCGTCGCGATGGGCAATGGCTGATCACTAACCGGGAAGCACGTTTTGCCATGTGGCTGTGTTTTTTGAATCGAACAACTAACCTCTTATTCATGAGCTGTATTCATGAGAACAATCGAAATATGAGGCATTAATTAATGCGCAATACTGTTCATAATGATGCCATTGAAATAACTCACTCATCGGGACGTTATTATGAAATACAGAGAATTAGGTAAAACCGGCATTAAGCTTTCTGGTATTGGTCTTGGCTGTATGGGCATGAGTGCCGCCTATGGCACACCGGATAATGATGAGAGCATTGCCACGCTGTACCGTTCACTGGAATTGGGGATTAATTTCTGGGATACGGCTGATATTTACGGCAATGATCATTCGAATGAAAAATTATTAGCTCAGGTATTAAAAGAAAAACGCGATCAGATTTTTCTCGCCACTAAGTTTGGTTTTGCACTGAATGAAGGGTTTACTGATAGCTTTCAACCCGGTGCAACTTACCTGAATGGCAAACCTGACTATGTCAAACAAGCCGTCGAAGGCAGCCTGCAACGGTTGGGTGTTGATTGCATCGATCTTTATTACCTGCACCGCGTTGACCCGAATACGCCAATTGAAGATACCGTCGGCGCAATGGCCGATTTAGTAAAAGAGGGGAAAGTTCGCTATCTTGGTTTGAGTGAATGTACGACAGAGCATTTGCAACGTGCGATGAACGTCCATCCGATCACAGCTGTGCAGAGTGAATATTCATTGCTGACCCGCACCCCGGAAGAAAACGGTATTTTGGAGTTAACCAAAGAACTGGGTGTGGCATTCGTTCCGTTTGCACCGATGAGTCGTGGTTTAATGACAGCAACTGTCAACGTGAATGAACTGGCTGCCAATGATTTCCGCACACGCTTGCCACGTTATCAGGGCGAATATCTGGATAATAACCAGAAACTGGCTGCGGCCTTTGCGGCATATGCACACGAAAAAGGTGCGACAGCAGCACAATTAGCCATTGCATGGGTGATTGCTCAAGGTGAGCATATTATTCCTATTCCAGGCACTAAACGCCGTAAATATCTGGAAGAAAATGCCGCCGCTGTTGATTTGGCGTTATCGAGTGATGATTTAGCCAATATTCAGGCTATTGTTGATCAATTCCCGCTAACCGGGCCGCGCTACAGCTCGAATGAAAGTAAATTTATAAATAAATAAGCCACTTAAATGCGTTGTTCTTCAACCGGAGAACAACGTTTTCAACATCTTTCGCTTCAGACCGCTGGCATGCATGGCTTTGACGATGTTTTCTGCGGCCGCTTTCATATTCCCGCTCAGGTTGGCGTAAACCACATCTTGTCCTTCCATGGCGGCGACCAGTTTTTGATAATCCATGACATCGCCGTCAACTATATCCACCCGACTCTGGTCGGGATTATTCAGGCGACGGGCATTTCTTAAATACAGGCTTAAATGCAGATCGGTATTTTTTAATAAATATTGCGTTGTTACGCGGGCCAACGAACCGTTTGCACCAAGAATTAATACATTTTTCATGTGTTCATCCGAATTGAAGATTGAGGTAATGAACTGTTATTTTTAAGAAAAGGTCGTATCTGGTAAATCAATGGTTTTGATATGACTAATCTCATGAAGTGGAATAATCACGTCAGACTATCTCATTGCACGTTTAAACTTGTTTTTGCATGTTTGTGCGGCATTGGTTATGATTCATCCAGGCTGAATAAGCAGAAACGAGAAATTTATGAATTCTACCGACGTGATCGATTGTTTACCGGAAGAACGGCAGCGTTCCATTCTGGCGTTACTGACAGAACAGGGGCGGGTAGTCGCTTCCGAGCTGGCCCGTAAGTTCAATACGTCGGAAGACACGATACGACGTGATTTGCGTGAGCTCGCCGCGGCGGGTTTATGCAAGCGGGTTTATGGCGGGGCACTGCCGGTTTCTCCGGCGTCGGGGTCACTGACCGAACGGGAAGCGCAAAATCCGGAGCGGAAGCAGGCTCTGGCTGCGGGTCTGGTAAAACTCATTAAACCCGGACAGGTGGTGTTTATTGATGCGGGGTCGACGAATCTGGCGGTGGTTCATGCGTTGCCGGACGATCTGAACATCACCGTGGTCACGAACGCACCTTCTATTGCTGCAGTATTGGCCGAGCGGGAAAATATTAATCTGATTCTGATCGGCGGCAGCATAAACCGGAATACCGGTGCCGCACTCGGCGCGCAATCGCTGCGCGATGCCGCCAATATCCGCCCGGATCTCTACATTCTCGGCGTCTGCGCGCTGGATGCGGAAATGGGGCTGACAGCGTTTGATCTGGAAGATGCCGAGTTCAAACGCCTTGTTACCTCGCAGGCCAAGTCGATAGTGACGGCCATAACAAACGATAAGCTTGAAACCACGGCACCGTTCCGGATTGCCGGAACCGATATTCTGACCGCGCTCGTGGCCGAGGCGGATGCCGATGAACAATTACTGAAATCGCTGTGCGGACCGGATGTTCAGATCCATCGTGCAGTTTGACTCTATGAGACAGAGGATTTTTATGTCAAAAATTGATTTGCACATGCATTCAGCATTTAGTCTGGATGCGGATTTACCGGTAGAAATATTGATCGACAGATGTTTGGCTAATCAGGTTTCAACATTAGCCGTCACCGATCACAACTCCGTTCATTCGGTGAATGTCGCCAGACAATATACACAGAATAAAGACGTCACTGTTTTATCGGGTATTGAAATTGACTGCTCTTTTCAGGGCGGCAATTATCACTTATTAGGTTATGGCTTTAAGGGCGACATGGCCGATTTCTATAATCTTGAAAAACATATTACCAAGCTGCAGGCGGATGTCGTTCCCGTAAAACTGCAAAAACTGAAAGATCTTGGTTTTCATCTGGATGAAGATCATCTCTATCATCTGGCCAAAGGGAATACTCCGCAGGAAGAACAGATGGCAGAGTTAATCCTTGAAGATGAACGGAATTTTTCGCATCCGCTGTTGTCAATCTATCGCGGTGAAGGTGCCAGAGCCGATATGCCACTGATCAATTTCTACTGGGATTTCTTTGGTGCAGGCAAACCGTGCCATACACCGGTTGCCTATCCGGCATTAACCGATATGGTGTCATTAATAAAAAGTAATCATGGTATTCCTGTTATTGCGCACATTGGGGCCAATGTAAAAACAGACCATTTAAAAGTACTGGATGAAATGAAAGCAGTCGGTGTAATGGGCGTGGAGGTATTCTCCAGTTACCATAATGCGGAATTGGCTAATAAGCTTTATGACTATGCACTTGGAAGTGATTTATTTGTGACTTGCGGCAGCGACTTTCATGGTAAAAATAAACCCAAAATTGAAGTCGGCATCTGTAATTACGACTTGGCAGCAGAGCAATATATAAAACGTTTTGTTGAATCAGCTTTGGCTTAACTTAGCGTTTAAAGCCAGCAGTAATAACGTTGTTCCGCAAAACCCGGCGCCCGTCAGAAAAGTGGCTGAGGCGCCGAAACTATCCCACAGCCAGCCGGCGACGACACTGGCGATCAGCATGGCCACACCACTGGCCAGATTGAAAAAGCCAAAGGCCGTGCCGCGTAAATCAGCGGGGGCAGTGTCGGCCACCAGTGCAGCCAGAATGCCCTGCGTTAACCCCATATGCAGACCCCACAGCACAACACCGAGCAGGAGAATACTCCAGTGACCATCCACAGCCAGTGCCAGGTCGGCTGCAAGTAACATCACCAGACCATAAGCCAGAAATGTGTAACGACTGACATGATCGGATAAATGTCCGAAAGGGTATGCCGAGAGTGCATAAACGATATTCATCAGCACCATGACCAACGGGATGTAGGCGATCGGGACTCCGCTATCCTGCGCTCGCAGCACCAGAAATGCCTCGCTGAAACGGGCAAGCGTGAAAATACTGCCGATGCCGACAATCCACCAATAACGACTGTCCAGTCGCTGTAAATTAGCCATCACCAGCGGATTAGTACGTTGTGTCGTGGCGTGTGATTCCGGTTCCGACACACCAAAAATCAGCAATAATACCGCCAGAAATCCGGGGATCACGGCGACCCAGAACACAGCGCGGAAATCATTGGCCCACAACAGCATCAGGCCCACAGCCAGTAATGGCCCGACAAACGCACCGACGGTATCCAGTGACTGGCGCAAGCCAAAGGCGGCACCACGTAATTCCGGCGGCGTAATATCGGCAACCAAGGCATCGCGCGGCGCACCACGAATGCCTTTCCCAACGCGATCAGTCAGTCGGGCGGTCAGAACCAGCCCGATACTGCTGGAAAGGGCAAATACCGGTTTGGTTAATGCTCCCAGCGCATAACCTGTAACAGCCAGCCATTTCCGTTTGCCAAAATAATCACTGATCACGCCGGAAAATACCTTCACGATCAGAGCCGTTGCTTCCGCCAGACCTTCAATCAACCCAACCATCAGCGTGCTGGCACCGAGCGTGGTGACCATAAACAGCGGCAGCAGGCTGTGGATCAGTTCGGATGAGATATCCATCAGCATACTGACAAATCCCAGGATCCAGACTGCCGTCGGAATGCGGCGTAATGGTGACGGTTTCATTTTCGGGCTCATTTTTTGCCATTCCTGAAAAATAAGCGTGGCGTGAGCTGTTTTTCTACTTCCATCAGCAGATAAAGCAGCAGGCAGCTACCGATAATGATAAGCCAATCCTGCAAATCAATCGGCGCTGTGCCGAAAAGAGTATTCATGAAAGGTACATAAGTCAGTGCCAGTTGCATGAGTGTCAGCGCAAAAATGGCCAGTAGCGCATAGCCATTTCCCACCCAACTGGTGAGATCCAGCGTTGCATGATTCAGCGCCCGGCAACTGATCAGATAGACCATTTCGGCGACGACCAGACTATTGATAGCCACGGTCCGGGCCCGGGATAGATCCGGCTGATGGGATGTACTCCAGTCATAGAGCGTCAGCGTGAGCACCATCAGCAGCACAGAGACAAAGGCAATACGGAAGAGCAGGGCGCCGTTTAGCAGTGAATCGTCACTTTGCCGCGGAGAGCGTTTCATTATATCCGGCGCGGCGTGGTCAAAGACGAGCGGCACGGACAATGTGATGGCGCTGACCATATTGACCCACAAGATCTGTACCGGGGTGATCGGCAGGGTAATGCCAAGCAGAATAGCGGCGACCATCACCAGTGCCTGACCGCCGTTCGTTGGCAGCAGAAAAACCAGCGCCTTGCGCAGATTGTCATAGACAGTCCGCCCTTCCAGTACGGCAGTACGCAGCGTGGCAAAATTGTCATCGGCCAGTACCATGCCGGCGGCTTCCTTGGCCGCTTCAGTGCCTTTCATGCCCATGGCAACACCAATATCGGCGCGTTTCAGGGCAGGTGCATCATTAACGCCATCACCGGTCATGGCTACGACTTGCTGGCCAGCCTGTAACGCGGCGACTAGTCTGAGTTTATGTGCGGGCGTTGCGCGGGCAACGATATCGATTTCTGCCGCTCTTACCTGTAACTCATGATCCTCAAGCTGCTCCAGTTCACTGCCGGTCAGCACCTGCAAGGGTTCACTTAATCCAAGCTGTGAACCGATTGCCGCAGCAGTGCTGGCATGATCGCCGGTCACCATAATGACGCGGATCCCTGCCTGCTGGCACTGGGCGATGGCATGACGCGCCTCTTCCCGTGGCGGATCCATAATGCCGACCAGACCCAGCAGACTGAATTGATACGCGGAGAGATCCGGCGTGCCATCCTGATTGGGGGGAATGGAAATAGCCGCATCCGCGGTATCCGCTTCCGCCAGCGCGAGTACGCGTTGTCCGCGGGCTGCAAAACTGTCTATCGCTTGCTGCCATTTATCGGCATGTAACGGGTAAGCACCGGCCGGCGTCCAGACTTGAGTACACATTTCCAGTACTTTTTCAGGCGCCCCTTTCAGCAGGAGCTGATAGGGTTGCGGAGATCCTGCCGGTGCAGGATGCAAGGTCGCCATATAGCCATGGCTTGATTCAAACGGTATTTCAGCCAGTCGGGGAATGGTTTGCTGGATTGATGCAGGGTCTAAACCTGCTTTCGCCGCCAGAATTAATAACGCCCCTTCGGTGGGATCACCATGCAACTGCCAAGGCTGACTTTCCTGATCAAAACGGGCGTCATTACAGAGAATGGCGGCCGTGGCGAGTCGTTGTAAGGTTAGTTGCTGAGCCTCGGTTGGCGGTTGTTCTTCTGCGGTAATGTCACCTTGCGGGTGATAGCCAACACCGCTGACGGACAATTCACCATTGATGAGCCGCACTGATTGTGCACTCATCTCATTCCGGGTCAGCGTGCCGGTTTTATCGGTACAGATAACAGAGACCGAACCGAGAGTTTCCACTGCCGGCAAGCGGCGGATAATGGCGTTATGACTGGCCATCCGTTGCACACCAATGGCCAGCGTGATGGTGATAACAGCGGGTAATCCTTCCGGAATGGCTGCAACCGCCAGCCCGACCACCGCCATGAACAGTTCATCAATCGCGTAATTCCGCCAGATCCAGCCAAAGGCAAAAGTGAGAGCGGAAAGCGCCAGGATCGCTTTGGTCAGCACATGACCCAGATCACCGAGCTGTTTCATCAGCGGGGTCGTCATAGGCTCCACGGCGCGTAGCATATCGCCGATTTTGCCGATTTCGGTATTATCACCGATAGCAGTAATGACACCGCGCGCGCGTCCCTGAGTGACCAGCGTACCGGCATAGAGCATACATAACCGTTCTGCCAGCGGGGTGTCCGGCGCGACCGGATTGGCCTGTTTTTGCACGCTGAACGACTCACCGGTCAGTGCACTTTCCTGTACCGCTAAATTGATACCTTCAATTAACCGCAGATCGGCCGGAACCCGATCCCCTGATTCCAGCAATACAATATCGCCGGGAACCAGCACTTCAGAATCGACCTGCTGACGCACGCCGTCCCGCAAAACATGGGTATGTACCCGCAACATGCTGCGGATGGAGGCCAGAGCCTGTTCGGCTTTGCCTTCCTGAATAAATCCGAAGATACCGTTAATGATCACGACAGCAAAGATGACGCCACCATCCGTCCAGCGTCCCAGCAACCAGCTCATAACGGCGGCTACAATCAGCACATAAATCAGCACATTGTTGAATTGGCGTAACAGTTTGAGCCAGTTGCTTTCACCGGGAGGTGGGGTCAGGCGGTTAGCCCCGTATTTTTGCTGGCGTTGCTGTACTTGTTCATCAGAAAGGCCATCGGTTTGAGAGCCGACGATTTGTAAAACCTGAGAGGTCGGTTGAGCATGAAAATCAGAAGAGGAGAATGCAGGATCGGTCATCACTTGCTCCATTTTGAAATGTATGCCGGATTAGTATCCTCCTTAATCATGGCATATGGGAACGAGTTAATGAAAAAAATGACGCTTATTTATCAGTGAATTGCTTGCATGTTGCTGATGCAGAGGGGCTGAACCGGCGTGTATGCGGTGCACTATAAGGTGACCAGAGAAGACTGATCACCTCAGAAAATCAGCGTAAAATGTCCGGATTGACACAGTGCTTCGTCAGGTCACCTTTCAGTGCTGCCAGCAGATTTTCTACCGCCATTTTTGACATTTCATAACGGGTTTCGTGGGTGGCAGAACCGATATGGGGCAGGGCGACGACATTCGGCAGTGACAGTAATTCTGAATTTACCGGCAGCGGTTCCGTTTCAAACACATCCAGTCCGGCACCTTTGATCACGCCGGATTTTAATGCCTCAACCAGTGCCGCTTCATCAACCGAGGCGCCGCGGCCACCATTAATGAAAAAGGCAGAAGGCTTCATTTTTGCCAGTGTGTCACGATTAATGATGTGGCGGGTTTCCGGCATCAGTGGCAGTACGTTACAGACAAAATCCGCATCGGCCAGCAATTCATCCAGTGAGCAACGACGCGCGTTTAATTGCTGTTCGGCTTCCGGTTTGGCGGAGCGATTGTAATAAATCACATTCATACCAAAACCAAAGTGAGCACGCTTAGCCACGGCATAACCGATACGCCCCATCCCCAGAATACCGATGGTTTTGCCATGCACGTTTGAGCCGTACCAGTCCGGGCCGATACTGCCTTGCCATTCGCCTTGTTTCACCTTTTCCGCTAGTTCCGTAATGCGGCGGGCAGCACACAGCACCAGCGTAAAAATGGTGTCTGCAGTAGTTTCGGTCAGCACACCGGGGGTATGCATCAGCGCAATACCGCGTGCCGACAGTTTGGCGACGTTGAAGTCATCATAGCCAACAGAGATAGTCGACACGGCTTTTAACTTTGGAGCGGCAGCCATCAGTTCATCAGAAAATTGCAGACCAACACCGATAACACCTTCTGCCTCAGCTAACGCTTTGATAAAAGCAGCACGGTTATCTGCATTGATGCCGTCAAAATAAGTGACCTGACATTGTTCCTGTAATTTAGCCAACAGGTCATCAGGGATTTTTCGGTAAAGCACAACGTTTGGTTTCATTATCACCTCTGAAATAAGTTTGCCCGATAGACATCAGGCATGACGATGAAGAATAGGTTCTCCGGTTTGTAACCGGCGGATATTGTCACATGCGGCTTCGAATATCCCTTGTACAGAAATATCGGTGACACCACCAATATGCGGGGTGGCGATGATATTTTGTTGGAAGATCGGATCGGTCGGATCCGGTGGCTCCTGCCAGAATACATCCAGCCCGGCACCGGCAAGATGTCCGCTTTTCAGTGCTGTTTCGAGCGCATCTTTATCAATCAGACCGCCCCGGCCAAGATTGATCAGAAAACTCCCGGCTTTCATTTGGCGGAAGGTTTGCTGATTCAGAATATGATGTGTATCCGGGCTGTCGGGCAGGCTGAGCACGACAAAATCCGCTTGCTGCAGCAAGGTGGGCAGTTCGTGCAATGTGCCAAGCCAGTCCAGATGATGGGTTTTGGCAAAATCAGGATCGACGTGTTGCTTGATGCCGATCAGGCGCATATCAAAAGCAGTCAGGCGTTTTGCCAGTACTTTGCCGATACCGCCTAAGCCAATCAACCCGACGGTTTTGCCTTTCAGCCCCAGGCCCATTGGTCGACCTGATTCGCGTTGCCGGAAATGATGGGGAATTTCATGCGCGTTACGCGCCAGCGCCAGCATCATATAGATGCCTAACTCCGCGACAGAATCGGCATTACCGGAAATATCGGTGGGAACGTTAGCGACAGCGATCTGATGCTGTTTTGCGGCTTCAAGGTCAACACCTTCCAGACCGGCACCAATCTGCTGGATCAATTTCAGCTGGTCTGCGGTTGCCAGCAAACGGGCGTCAATTTTGGTCATGGTGGGGATGAGTACATCAAAACCTTGCAGTGATTGTGTACCGTAACCACCTGCTGCAACAAACGCCACATCGGGAAGCGCCTGGCGGAATTTATTGAGAATGCCGCCCCAGGCGTGTTCTTCCGCAGCAAAGAGCACCTTCATTCCTGAACCTCTTTATCTGTTTGATTTCAGGAATACTATAAAAAGAATCGGGGCGGAGTAACAGTCTTCGTTGATACAACACTGCCTCGCAGTAGTGAGGCAGAGTCCGGGTTGAACGATGATTGATGCGTGTGGTCAGGCATCCTTGGGCACTGCAGGAACAAGACCATAGCGACGCATGACAGATAATAATGCTGCTTTGTCGGGAGGTCCGCCTGCGTTAACAACGGCGGCTATGTCCAGGAAGTACTGTGCACCGATATCCGGCGACTGGACGATTAGTGCCTTGGCCGTCTTGTCGAATGGGTTGGCGAATGAGTGAACCACCCCCTTGGGTGTACTCATGGTCTGTCCGACACCCAAATCGTGGGTTTCATCGCCAACCGAATAGCGGAGAATACCTTCGAGTACATAGACGCACTCTTCGTTGTTGGAGTGACTGTGCGGCGGAGGAACATTGGATGCAGGAGGGACGGTGAGTTCGAACATACCAATGCTCGCGCTCTGCGATCCGTCGACGACATAGTTGATACCGAGTTGACCTATCTTGATTTCAGATGTAGCCATAGTGCGCCTCCGATTATCTGGCACTGTGTGCCATACGAACACACCAACACACAGTGCTTATTCAACACTATTTCATGTTCTCGTCACCGTGCCATACATGCCCGGCATTACACGCCTTGGCAACCTCGAGACAAGGGTCATCGCCATGGATCTGGAAGAAATGTTTATCGTCCTGAGTCAAATACGAAGCCATGTCAGGCGTTATGCTGATAAAAGCCTCGCCGGCGGTGAGGTTAACTACGTGGTAATCGGTGGACAGATACTCGAGAACCTTTTCACGACTGTTCATAATCGCCTCCCTGAGTGAATGGATCCTCTATTGAAGATAGCAGCAGGCGACTGACTCTTCCAACATCACTGGGGTTAATGTGCAGTGTCACCACCAAGGATTTCTGCTACCCGGCTTTGAAGCTGTGGCACCAGCTCTTTCTCAAACCACGGATTGCGTTTGAGCCAGAAATTATTTCGCGGGCTTGGATGCGGCAGCGGAACAATATGAGGCCAGTATTTGTGCCAGGACTGAACGATCTCTGTCAGCGTTCCCGTCTCATTCGGAAGATGATAGGCCATAGCGTACTGACCGATGACCAATGCGAGTTTGAGGTTCTTCAGATGTGACAGCAATGGCGCTCTCCAGGCGGGAGCGCATTCCGGTCTCGGCGGCAGATCGCCAGACTTGCCGGTTCCGGGGAAGCAGAAACCCATCGGCAAGATGGCTATCTGGCTGGCATCGTAAAATACTTCACGCGAAATACCCAGCCAGGAGCGCAGCCTGTCACCACTGGCATCGTTGAACGGGATACCTGTTTCGTGAACCTTTCTCCCCGGCGCTTGCCCGGCAATCAGGATCTGCGCGGATGCCTGCATTTGTAGCACCGGATGCGGGCCGAGCGGTAAGTGCTTTGCGCAAAGCGTGCAGGCACGAACATCGGTGAGTAGTGATTCGAGTGATGTCATGTGGGTGTCTCTAGCTGCTGATTAAGTTGAAGTATTGCGCAATATACTTCTTCAGCGATATTCAAATTTGTGCCCTCTTAGGGCACCCCCTTCCTTTTATTGCTCAATTCTGGTGCATTTTCCCGGCTGTTTTCAGAAAAATCCTTTGTTATCAAGTTGTTTAAATCAGGCATGAAACTTGTATCAAAAATACTAAATTAGATTTGGGACACCGACGTCCGCGCTCTCTTGAAGGGCCGGACGTTTTTTTATTTTAGAGAGGCAAGGATGAGTCGTGTTCATACCAGTTGTGCTTATTGTGGCGTCGGTTGCGGCATTACGGTAGAGGATGCCAAAACCTTGTCCGGAGACACCGGACATCCGGCGAATGGCGGGGCGTTATGTGTAAAAGGCGGCAGTTTGATGGAAACGCTGGCTTTTCCGAATCGCCTGCTTTATCCGCGTCTGAACGGTCAACAGGTTAGCTGGAATAATGCGCTCGATGAAATGGCGGCACAGTTCAGCCGGATCATCGCTGAAACGGGTCCGGAGTCGGTCGCGTTTTATGTCTCCGGCCAGTTACTCACCGAAGATTATTATGTCGCCAATAAGCTGATGAAAGGCTTCATCGGCGCTGCGAACATTGATACCAATTCCCGTCTTTGTATGTCTTCCGCCGTCATGGCGCACAGTCGGGCTTTTGGTGAAGACGTGGTGCCGGGGTGTTATGACGATCTGGAACTGGCTGATCTGCTGGTGATCGCCGGTGCGAATACGGCCTGGACACATCCTGTCATTTTCCGCCGCATTCAGCAGGCGCGTGCGCGTCGCCCTGACATGAAAATGGTAGTAATTGATCCGCGTAAAACCATGACCGCGGAACAGGCCGATCTGCATCTGGCCGTGCGTCCGGGAACGGATGTCTGGCTATTTAACGGCCTGAGTCGTTATCTGCTGGAAAATGATCTGGTCGATAACGCCTATATCGAAGATCACGTCAACGGCTTCAGTGAACTGCATGCGCTGCTGATGACACCGGATTATGAGTTGGCGAACGTGGCGCAGAAATGTGGCCTGACGGTCAGCGAACTGCAGACCTTCTATCGCTGGTTTGGTGAAAACGAAAAAGCGGTGACACTATTCTGTCAGGGGATCAACCAATCCAATCAGGGTACCGATAAAGGTAATGCACTGATCAACCCGCATCTGCTGACCGGGCGGGTCGGCAAGCCGGGGGCTTCACCGTTTTCGATGACCGGCCAGCCGAATGCGATGGGTGGCCGTGAAGTCGGTGGGCTGGCAACACAGTTGGCTTCTCACATGACCTTCTCTGATGAAAACTGTGACCGGGTTGCCCGTTTCTGGAACGCGCCGAATATTGCCCGTAAACCGGGCTTAAAAGCCGTCGATATGTTTGAGGCGGTGCGCAGCGGCAAAATCCGCGCGTTATGGGTGGTGGCGACCAACCCGGCGGTGTCATTACCGGATTCGGTGATGGTGCGTGAAGCGCTGGCAAAATGCGAGTTTCTGGTGGTTTCTGAAATGACACCGAAAACCGATACTGCACAATTCGCGCATCTGCTTCTGCCAGCTGCCGGTTGGGGGGAACGCGGTGGCACAGTGACCAACTCTGAACGCTGCATGACGCGTCAGCGCGCCTTCACTGATGCACCCGGCGAAGCCAAGCCGGACTGGTGGGCGATGGCTGAACTGGGTAAACGCCTCGGCTTTACTGAAGCGTTTGATTACAACGATACCGTCGATATCTTCCGTGAACATGCGGCGTTGTCAGGTTTTGAAAACAGCAGCCGTCAGTTTGATATTTCCGCTCTGGCGACACTGACGGATGAAGAGTACGAGCAATTCACGCCACGCCAATGGCCGTTACCTGCCGGTAAAAATGTCGCCAGTCAGCGCTTATTCGGTGATGGCTGTTTTTCTACTCCGAATGGCAAAGCCAATCTGCTGGCCGTGGTGCCGCAGGAGCCCGTCCTGAAGCGGAAAGCCGAACGGCAGGAAGGCTCTTGGTTGTTAAATACCGGTCGTCTGCGTGATCAATGGCACACCATGACGCGTACTGGGCATCTGCCGCGATTAATGGAAACCGAACCGCTGCCGAAAGTGTATGTGAACCACCAGACTATTCTGAATAGCGGGTTTACCGAAGGCGCGTTGATCCGCATTAATTCCCTGCAAGGTTCAGTGATGACCTTGCTGGGTCGCGACGATGGACTGCGCGATGGTGAAGCGTTTATGCCGATGCACTGGTCGGACGATTTTTCATCCTGTTCCGGTGTGAATCGTTTGGTAGCGCCGGTGGTGGATGCTATCTCCGGTCAGCCGCAGTTCAAGCAAACCGAAGTGATGGCGGAAGCGGTCAATGTGAAATGGCATGGCCTGTGGGTCGGGCAGCATGAACCGGAATTAGAAGTGAGCTGGTGGGCGCGGCGTCCGTTAGATGCCGGTGAATGTCGCCGTCTGACCGATGAAACCCGTACCGCTGAGCAGGTCTGGTTCCAGCTCGCCCAACAGGGACGCTGGTTACGTCTGCCACTGAAAAGTGGCTGGCTGGCGGTGAAACTGAATCAGGGCCGCATCATTGGTTTACTGATGGTCAGCACTACGCATCAGCAGGTGAATATCGATCTGTTGGCGGGGTTGTTAGGTCTGCCAATGAGCAGTACCGCGCTTTCCACCACGCTGGAACAGGCGCTGGCGGGTGATAGTCGCATGATTTGTTCCTGCTTCCGCGTCAGTGAAAAACAGATTGTGGATGCGATCAGCGAGCAGGGCATTGGTGAACTGAGTGGTCTGCAGAGTCTGCTGCGTTGCGGCACAAACTGCGGCACTTGCGTGGTGGAGCTGAAAAAATTGCTGCACAAACACATCAGCAGTAACGAAGTCTGATTAACGAAGCAAAAGGAGTGTTGAAGATGAACGGATTTGTTTCGTTAGTAGGTGCTGGCCCTGGTGATCCGGATTTGCTGACCGTTAAAGCATTACGCAGTATCCAGCAGGCCGATGTGGTGGTGTATGACCGTCTGGTGAGTGATGAGATCCTGGCACTGATTCCGGCTGCGACGGCGCGTTATGACGTCGGTAAACGTTGCGGACAGCCCAGCCTGAAACAGGAGGCGATCTCGGAATTACTGGTGACGCTGGCTGGAAAATACAAACGGATTGTTCGTCTCAAGGGCGGTGATCCGTACGTGTTCGGTCGCGGTGGTGAAGAGGCATTACTGCTGGTGGCGAATAATGTGCCATTTGAGGTAGTGCCGGGTATTACCGCCGCCATTGGTTGTGCTGCTGCGACCGGCATTCCGCTGACGCACCGTGGTCTGTCGCGCTCAGTCACACTGGTGACTGGCCATGTGCAGGATGGCGGTGAATTTCACGGCTGGAGTGGTTTAGTCAAAGCCGGTGGCACTTTGGTTTTTTATATGGGCCTGGAGCGGGCAACGGAATTGCGCCGCGGCTTATTGCAGGCCGGTGCTCCGGCGAATTTGCCTATTGCGCTGGTGGCTGCCGGCACCACACGTCAGCAGCGGGTTGAAGTGACGACCCTCGCGTGTCTGGAACAAACCGCTCATACTTTAAGCGGATTAACGCCCGTTTTAATGATCATGGGTGAGGTTGTTCAGTTACGGGCAGAGTTAGGTGATATGGCTGAAACCTTGCTGCAATCGGTAGCCTAGATCTTCTATTTAGGAATCATGGATGAGTTATTCGAAGATCCTGATTTATAGCGACGATATAGCCCAGGCAAACCGCCTGGGTTTGTTATTAAGTCGTTATGGTCATGAGCCTTATTTAGTGCGACAAATCGACCCTATGCACCCACCGGGTGATATTCATGGGGCGATGCTCGATTGCCGGCGTTTAACGGCAGAGTGGCGTTTGGTCGCCACCACACTGGCTGGTCAGGGCTTGCCGGTGGTGGTGTTTATGGAAAATTTGCCGGAAACGCAGCAGCAACTTTTACTGGAAGCTGGTGTGACGCTGGTGCCGCACCGGGTTGAAGAGAAAGAACCGGTAGAAAGCTGGCTGAAACAGGCGCGTCTGCAACAGGATGTGATGCGTAAACAGCAGCTGGCAGTGGATGATCTCACGCAGCGTCTGGAAGAGAACAAACTCATCCAGCAGGCCAAAGCGCGGCTGATGAAAGTGCAGGGACTGGATGAAGAAACAGCTTATAAGGTAATGCGTTCCACGGCGATGAAAAACAGCCAGTCCATGGCGGATCTGGCGCGCAGAATTCTCGCCACGCTGGTTGACTGATCCGGTGCGCCTGCACCGTTCTGAATCATTAAATTCCATTAAATCCCCTAAAAATGCATAAAAAAGCCATGTTTTGATGGCTTTTAAAACTGGCACGAAAGCTGAATGTATCAAATATGTTAACGGATCAGCCAACGGCGGCTTCCCAACAATTTGGTATCTCAGGCAATGACGCCTCACTGGAATTGACCAGTGAGGCGTTTTTTTTTGGAGCAATGGAATGATCACATTAAAACGCAATGCAGTGGCTCTGATGGTAAGTGCAGTATTAGTTTCAACTGCGGTGCAGGCGCAAGTTGGCGCCCCTGAGAAAGAAGAGCTGAAACTGGGTTTTATCAAGTTAACTGATATGGCTCCTCTGGCGGTCGCTTATGAGAAAGGCTATTTCGAAGATGAAGGGCTGTATGTCACGCTGGAAGCACAAGCCAACTGGAAAGTGCTGCTGGATCGCGTGATCACCGGTGAATTAGACGGTGCACATATGCTGGCTGGTCAGCCGTTGGGTGCCACTGCAGGTGTGGGTACCAAGGCCGATGTGGTGACCGCGTTCAGTATGGATCTGAACGGTAATGCGACCACCGTTTCCAATAAGATCTGGGAAGCGATGAAAGCCAACGTACCCGCCGGCGCGGACGGTAAACCGGTGCATCCTATTAAAGCAGATGCGCTGAAACCCGTTGTGCAGTCTTACAAAGATCAGGGCAAAGCCTTCAACATGGGCATGGTATTCCCGGTCTCTACTCATAACTATGAGCTGCGTTACTGGCTGGCCGCAGGTGGGCTGAACCCTGGCTTTTACGCGCCACTGAAAGGGGACAACACCGGACAGCAACAGGCCGATGTCCTGTTGTCAGTAACCCCGCCACCACAAATGCCAGCTACGCTGGAAGCCGGCACAATCCTGGGTTACAGCGTTGGTGAACCGTGGAATCAGGCTGCGGTCTTTAAAGGTATCGGTGTGCCGGTCGTGACTGACGCTGAGATCTGGCACAACAATCCTGAAAAAGTTTTTGGCGTAGCGCAAAGCTGGGCTGAGAAATATCCGAATACCCACGTCCATCTGGTGAAAGCACTGATCCGTGCCGCTTACTGGCTGGATCAGGACAACAACGCTAATCGTCAGGAAGCGGTCAACCTGCTGGCAAAACCGGAATATGTCGGTGCTGATGCCAAAGTGATCGCGAATTCCATGACCGGCACCTTTGAATTTGAAAAAGGCGACAAACGTCCGGCTGCCGACTTCAACATCTTCTTCCGTCATCACGCGACTTACCCGTACTACTCCGATGCGATTTGGTATCTGACGCAGATGCGTCGCTGGGGTCAGATCCCGGAAGCGAAACCAGACAGTTGGTATGCCGATCTGGCGAAGAAGGTTTACAAACCGGAAGTGTACCGTCAGGCCGCAGAAGAGCTGATCGCTGAAGGCAAGATGAAAGTCAGCGACTTCCCTGATTTTGCCAAAGAAACTGGCTATAAATCGCCCGATAACAAGTTCATCGACGGTATTACCTACGATGGTCACAAACCTAACGATTATCTGAAGCAATTTCCAATCGGCCTGAAAGGCGATCAGAAACTTTAAATGTCAGGTATAGGTTGAGATTAGGGTTAAGGCTGAAGTTGAGGAGAGTTAACCATGTCAGCATTACTGAATATCAAATGGCAAAATATGGCGTTTCCATTCGTGGGTCTGCTTGCCTTCCTGTTCTTCTGGCAAATAGCTGCAAGTCAGGTCACTACTACACTGGGCTCTTTACCGGGCCCGGTCGCGACCGCCCAGCAATTTATGGGCTTGGTGGATGAACACGAAGCAGAACAAGATAAGAAAACCGCCTTTTATCAACGTCAGGAGCAACGTAATGCTGACAAGTTAAAAGCCGATCCTGATTTTAAAGTGACGGTGCGCCCGTATACCGGACGCCCAACCTTCTTTGATCAGATCACCACCAGTCTGATCACCGTTGCGACCGGTTTTCTGGTTGCCAGTTTGATCGCGATTCCGATGGGGATCATCCTCGGTCTTAATCAGTGGATGTATCAGGCGCTGAATCCGGTTATTCAGATCCTGAAACCTATCTCGCCACTGGCCTGGTTGCCGCTGGTGACGATGGTGGTGAGTGCGGTTTATTCCAGTGATAACCCATTGGTCGCCAAATCATTCATCAACTCCGCGTTCACGGTAACTCTGTGCAGCCTGTGGCCAACACTGCTGAATACCACCGTGGGCGTAGCGAACATCGATCCTGACTTAAAAAACGTCAGCCGTGTATTGAAACTCGACCCGCTGACGCATGTGCGCAAAATTGTGCTGCCATCGGCGATACCGATGATTTTCACCGGCTTGCGCCTGTCGCTGGGCGTGGCGTGGATGGTGCTGATTGCAGCAGAAATGCTGGCGCAGAATCCGGGCTTAGGCAAATTCGTGTGGGATGAATTCCAGAACGGTAGCGCTCAGTCACTGGCTCGTATCATGGTTGCTGTGGTCACGATTGGTATCATCGGGTTCATGCTGGATCGTGGCATGCTGCAACTGCAGAAATGGTTCTCTTGGGATAAACGCAGTGAACTGCGCTAATTAATAGGGATATTGAAAATGAGCAAAACCTATCTCGATTTAAGTGCCGTGGGCATGCGTTTCAAAACCGACAAAGGCTTTTTTGAAGCACTGGTTGATGTAAATCTAAAGATCGCCAAAGGTGAGTTTATCTCCCTGATCGGCCACTCCGGTTGTGGCAAAAGTACCGTGCTGAATCTGGTGGCTGGCCTGACCGAAGCCACTTCCGGCGGCATCATTCTCGATGGTCGTGAAGTTGATGGCCCCGGCCCGGAGCGTTCGGTGGTGTTCCAGAACCACGCTTTATTGCCTTGGTTATCGGTCTATCAGAACGTTGAACTGGCTGTGCGTCAGGTGATGAAAGAGGCCAGCAAAAAAGAGATTGAAGAGAAAGTGCGTTACTACCTGTCACTGGTACAGATGGACCACGCGCTGGATAAAAAACCGCACGAGATCTCCGGCGGCATGAAACAACGTGTCGGTATCGCCCGTGCGTTGTCGATGTCACCAAAAGTGCTGCTGATGGATGAGCCATTTGGTGCATTGGATGCGCTGACGCGTGCTCACTTGCAAGATTCGGTAATGGAAATTCAGGCGGAACTGAACAACACCGTCATCATGATCACGCATGACGTGGATGAAGCGGTGCTGCTGTCTGATCGTATTGTGATGATGACCAACGGCCCATCGGCCACTGTGGGTGAGATCCTGAATATCGATCTGCCGCGCCCACGTGATCGGGTTGAGCTGGCAGACAACCCGCATTATCACCATTTACGTCAGCAGGTGCTGAGCTTCCTGTATGAAAAACACAGCAAAGTGACCCGCTTGAAAACGGCTAAAACGACGAAAAGTAGTGCAGTTGCTTAGCGCTATTTTTGTATGAATTTCGGGCTTTGGAGGTTCTCTAAAGCCCGATTTTTTTGTTAGCTGGCGGGTTTTATTTCATAGAAGGGGTAGTCGGTATAGCCCTTCTCAACAGCACCATCTATTCCATAATAGGTTGCGCGATCACTTTCCGCGAGAGGCCAGTTATTTTGCATACGTTCTACCAGATCGGGATTTGAGATAAATGGGCGGCCAAATGCAATCAGATCTAAATCGCCATTACTCAGGGCTTGTTCGGCTGACTCACGCGTAAAACCACCCGCAGCAATCAGCGTTCCTTTATAGTTTTGTCGAAATTGCGTTGCAAACCCATCAGGAATAGCTTCAGCACCGATAGTGAGCTGGTCACTCAAATGCACATAGGCAAGGTCTCGTTCATTCAATGCACTGGCTAAACTTAGCCAAGTTTCAGCCTCTTCCGCATAAGGATGCATGTCATACAGTCGACCAAACGGCGATAAGCGAACACCCACTTTGTTACTGCCCAGTTTATCCGCCAATGCATCGAGCGTTTCGAGTAAAAAACGCAGTCGATTCGCGATTGATCCGCCATAAATATCCGTACGGTTATTTAAAGCACCGTTGATGAATTGTTCAAACAGATAGCCGTTTGCACCGTGCAACTCAACGCCATCAAAGCCCGCTTCGATAGCACGCAGGCCTGCTTTCACAAAATCAGCGGTAACTCGTTGAACTTCATCCGTGAGCAAGGCGCGTGGCGTGCTAGCTTTGACTCGGCCGGGTTTGCCCGGTTCAACCCAGGCATAAGCATGTGACGTCGCCACCGCTTCGGCAACGGATGATACCGGCGCTTGGTTATTTGGCTGAATTGACACATGCGACAAGCGTCCGACATGCCAAAGTTGAGCAAATATTTTTCCACCTTTTGCATGAACCGCATCGGTCACTTTGCGCCAAGCCTGCGTTTGCTCATCCGTATATAAGCTTGGGTTGAAGAGATATCCGCAACCTTCCTGGCTTACCGGCACACCTTCAGAAATGATTAAGCCAGCAGAGGCGCGTTGTGCGTAATACAGAACGGTTTGTTCATCCGGAACATTGTTTGATGCTCTTGCTCGTGTCATCGGTGCCATCACGACACGATTTGATAATTGAGTACCGGCCAGATCGTAAGATGTGAATAAAAGACTCATTAAAAACCTCAAATAGAAAAAGAAAGGTAGAACATAATTAAGCGATTGTCAGGGCAGCACGAGGCCATTACCGGGAACACCGCCACCGACATTCGGTTCGGGCCACACCACATCTAAACGGGTTCGATTGATTAACCATTTACCATCAACCCGTAGATATTCGTCTGCGTATGATCCCAAAAGTAATAACGGGCTTATTCCGGCGGATCGTTCAGTGACGAAATCGGTGAGGTAGCAACGTCCTTCGGCGTGGTCTTCGCTGAGAATTTCAATCCAATGATTGGAAATGGAATGCAGGAATGGGTAAGCGCCCCGATGTTGGACGTCATATTCCGCAAATGCCTGCGACAAGCCATTCCGTATGGCTTCACGACCCTGCCAACCTGCGCGGTCAACAAAACAGACGGCATCGTTGGTAAATAGCTGGGCCAATTCATCCATGCGATTAGTATCTAAAAAATGACAATATTGGATGCGTAGATGCCGAATCGCTTCAAGGGAAAGTAGTCTGTTTAGCTCGGTGTTCATTAAAGGCTCATTTGCAGTGGGTCATGTGCCGCATAGTCTATTACTAAACTTTTTCGCCATTAATGGGGTAAAATTACAATCACTTCATCCCGCAGGGATTAAATCTGAATGCTTAGTACGAGGAATTAACGATGGACCCGCTTAGTTTCGATGGCATCCGGGAATTCACATTAGCGGCCCAGCTGCAGAGTTTTACCGCAGCGGCTCTGCAGCTTGGTGTAACCAGTTCCGCCGTGGGCAAAAGTGTTTCCCGGTTAGAACGGCGTTTAGGCATAAAGCTGCTGCATCGCACGACGCGAAAACTGGTTTTGACGCATGAAGGCGAAGTCTATTTGAGCAGTTGTTTACATATCATCGATGAGCTTCGTGATATCGAGAGCAACATGTCAACGGGCGTCTCTGAGCCAAGAGGACGGTTGCGTGTCGATCTGCCCGCCGCGTTCGGCCGTCGGCATATCGCACCCATGTTGATTGATTTATCGAAGCAATTTTCTCAGCTCGATCTCACACTGACGTTTGGTGAACGCACCATTGATATGATCGGGGAAGGGGTTGATCTGGCTGTTCGCATCGGTGATTTACACAACGATCCTGAATTGGTTGCCCGTAAGCTTGGCGATCAAGAGCTGGTTATTTGTGCGGCGCCTGACTATTTACGTAACAATCCACCCGTTATAGATAAAGCTGATTTACTACAACACGATTGCATCATTGGTTGGCGGAAAGGGCTGCGTGCAGCTTGGTTGCTTAAAAATGCGAAAGGGGAATTAGAGCAGCAACAGATCCTGGTTCGCCATGAATTTGGTGATGGCGAGATGATGCTGCAAGCCACGCTGGATGGTTGTGGTTTATCGCAACTGCCGACGTGGTTGATTTCGGAACATCTGCAAAACGGGGCGTTGGTCACGGTGCTGGATTGCTACGCTGGCGCGAAGATGCCGATCCATGTGATCTGGCCCCGCACGCGCTACATTCAGCCCAAGGTGAGAATGACGGTCGATGCCTTGCTTCAAATGGCAAAAATGAAACCTAATGTATTTGGCTGCTGAAAAACCAATTTCGTAATACTGGTTGGCTGATCTGGTGCAATTGCACCGTCGTGAATCATGGGAAACCATGAAAACTCTTAAAAATACATATAAAAGCTATGTTTTGTCGGGCTTTTAGAATTGGCATGAAAGCTGAATGTATCTAAATTGTTAACGGATTAGCCGATGGGCTTTCCAACAATTTGGTCACTCAGGCAATGACGCCTCACTGGTTAATTCCAGTGAGGCGTTTTTTTTGAGCGCTACGCCAGTCGGAAAATACCAACTTAGAGCAAAGGCGTTCGCTTCACCGACCCAATGTTATTGGGAACAGTGGCAGATCGGACGCGTTTAGGTTTGTTTCCAAGACAAGATGGAATCATTATGAAACAAGATAATAAATTTAATATGCTGTCATTTACCGGCAAAATGAAGATTCTTCATCTGAGTTGGATGGCCTTTTTTATCACGTTTGTGGTGTGGTTTAACCACGCGCCATTGCTGGGTTTGATCGCCCAATCCCTGAATATCAGCATGGCAGAAGTAAAAACGCTGCTGATCCTGAATGTCGCGTTAACCATTCCCGCCCGTATCATTATCGGTATGCTGACCGATAAATTTGGCCCGCGTCTGACCTATAGCTTTTTACTGTTCGCAGGCAGTATTCCCTGCTTCTGGTTTGCGTTCGCGACCGATTTCGCCCAGCTGGCGATGGCCCGATTGCTGCTCGGTTTTGTCGGTGCCGGATTTGTTATCGGTATCCGCATGGTCAGCGAATGGTTCCCGGCCAATGAACTGGGCATCGCGGAAGGTATCTACGGCGGTTGGGGGAATTTTGGTTCGGCAGCGGCGGCTATTTTGCTGCCAACGATCGCCTTGTTCTTTGGTGGTGATGATGGCTGGCGTTATGCCGTTGGTTTTTCTGGCTTGATCTGCTTGGCGTTTAGTTTTGTCTGGTACTTCAACGTTTCTGATTCACCGAAAGGTTCCACCTATTTTAAATCCAAAAAAATGGGTGGTCTGGAAGTGACCAGTAAAGGCGATTTCTTCTTCCTGCTGCTGATGAAACTGCCCATGTATATTGCGCTGGTGTTAGTCACCTGGAAATTATCACCACACGGTGTGGCGCTGATTTCTGACTCCATGGCCTTCGGGGTGTACGCAGTTCTCGCGGCGATTCTGGTTTACGACTGTTTCTGTGTTTATAAGGTCAATAAAGAGATCTTTCATACACCAGTGCCGGAGATTCAGCGTTACCAATTTAAGCAAGTTGCGGCAGTTAACATTCTCTATTTCACCACTTTTGGTTCTGAGTTGGCGGTCGTGTCTATGTTGCCAATGTTCTTTGCCGATGTGTATAAGCTCGACATGGTCTATGCCGGTTTAGTCGGGTCGTTGTTTGCCATCATGAACCTGATCGCGCGCCCTTATGGTGGCTGGTTAAGTGACCATTTTGGTCGGAAAAAGACGTTGATGTTTGTGATTGCCGGGCTGGCGGTGGGTTTTTGCGCGATGTCGATGATCACGAGTGCATGGCCGTTATTCTTTGCCGTGCTGGTCGTCATAACTTGTTCATTCTGTGTGCAGGCCGGTTGTGGTGCGGTGTTTGCGGTGGTGCCACTTATTAAACGTCGCTTGACTGGCCAAATTGCCGGCATGACCGGGGCGTATGGTAATACTGGCGGTGTGTTCTTCCTTACAGTGCTCTCGTTCGTGGATTATTCAACATTCTTTTTGGTAATAGCAGCGACCGCGATTTTGGGGATCACTGCTATCTTGTTTATGAATGAACCTCGTGGCCATATGGCAGAAATAAATGATGATGGTACGGTAGAACTCATCAAAGTGAGTTAAGTTATAGGGATAAAAACGGCTATTCATAAGAATAGCCGTTTCTCTTTTTTTGAAATATAGATTAAACATTACGGGTGAAGCAGCATGGCAAAATCCCTTCAGGTTCGGGTTGGCGGATATTCAATTGCAGGGCAAAAGGCCATTAATCAGGATGCGTTTGCCGTTAAGATCCCAGACCATCACGAACTGGATTATAAAGGGATCGTCGCCGTCATTGCTGATGGCGTGAGCAGTTGTGAAGACTCGCATATTGCCAGCCAGACCGCGGTCACCAGCTTCATCAATGACTACCTGAGCACCTCGCCGAATTGGAGCGTCAGCACCAGCGCTTCCAAAGTGATCACCAGCCTGAACCGTTGGTTATATCAGAAGAATCAGCAAAATCATGGCGTCAAAGACAGCATGCTGACGACATTCACCGCTGCGGTGATTAAATCGTCCACGCTGCATGCTTTTCATGTCGGCGATACCCGAATTTATCTCTACAGCAATCAACAACTCGAAAAACTAACCACCGATCATGTCGCCATGAGCGGCAAACGCACACACCTGACGCGTGCATTAGGGGCAGATTCGCACCTTGAAGTTGATTACTTAAAGCGCTTACTCAGCGAGGGTGATCGCATTATTCTCACCTCCGATGGCGTGCATAGTGTTCTGACGCCAGAAATGATGTGCGATATTCTTGCTCGTGAGCATGATCTGGATGCACAAGCCAAAGCGCTGGTGGATCTGGCGTTATACAAAGCCAGTGACGATAACCTAACCGCACTGATTCTCGCGGTGGATTTGCTGCCTAATGAAACACTGGATGAAACGCAGCAGCGGCTAACCCAATTGCCCATTCCGCCAGTGTTGCAGGTAGGAAATAAAATCGATGGCTATGAAGTGCTGGATATTATCTTCAGCGGCACGCGCAGCCATATGTATAAAGTCAAAGATATTGAAACCGGTGCGTTGTTTGTGCTCAAGGCACCGTCAGAATATTTCACCGAAGATCTGCTGTATCTGGATGGTTTTATCCGCGAAGAGTGGGTTGGGTTGACGATTGATCATCCGAACGTGATGAAAACCTATAAGCCGTTGCGGCCGAAACAGTTTATGTATTATCTGGGCGAATATATTGTTGGCTGCGATTTAAGAACCTGGATCAACGAACATCCGGAACCTGCATTAACGGCTGTCAGAGAGATCACCAAACAGATCATCGCCGGATTACGCGCCTTTCAACGCAACGACATGGTGCATCAGGATCTAAAACCGGAAAACATCATGCTCACCACCGAGGGCAAGGTCAAAATCCTCGATTTTGGCACCGTGCTGATCGCCGGCAGTCAGGAGATGAATTCCCCATTGGATAAGTCCATCCCGCAGGGCAGTGTGAATTACATTGCACCGGAATATCTCATGGGATTACCCGGTACCATGCGTTCTGACTTGTTTTCGTTAGGCGTCATTGTCTATGAAATGCTGGTCGGCAAACTGCCTTATAAAGAACGTTCGCCGCGAGCGGGTAAATTAAACAGTTATGCCGAATTGACCTATACGCCGGGGAAATACTTCCGCAAAGATCTGCCGGTCTGGGTTGATGCGGCATTACAAAAAGCACTGCAGCCCGATCCGGAAAACCGCTATGAGGCATTTTCTGAGTTTTTTACTGATATTTCAGCGCCGAATCGGGCGCTGGAAGCTGATTTACAGCATCGCCCTATATTGGAAAAGAACCCGGTTTTATTCTGGAAGCTAACTGCCTTGGCTTTGTTGCTGGGAAATTTGCTCCAGATGTTCTATCACATTTTTAATGCAGGCTAGGTCACAGAATCTTCGCCATGCTGGTTGACTGATCTGGTGCAATTGCACCGTCGTGAATCATGGAAAACCATTAAAACCCTTAAAAATGCATCTAAAGGCTATGTTTTACAGGATTTTTAAAACTGGCATGAAAGCTGAATGTATCTAAATTGTTAACGGATTAGCCAACCTGTCTTTCCAAGAACTTGGCTTTCCAACAATTTGGTCACTCAGGCAATGACGCCTCACTGGTTAATTCCAGTGAGGCGTTTTTTTTTGAGTATTACGCCAGCAGGTGCTGACACAGTAACCCGCGAGAAGAGTGCTAGAACCACTAAAACGGATTTAATCGGAACGGATTTTATCAAAAATAGTGCCGTAGTTTAAGGAACATAAACATGAGCAAGCAACGTCTGTTAGTCGTCGGTAACGGCATGGTTGGCCACCATTTTGTTGAACAACTGGTCAACGCGGGTGGTCTGGAACAATTTGAAGTCACCGTATTAGGTGCAGAGCCTGATAGTGCCTATGACCGGGTACATCTGTCCGAAGTTTTCGGCGGTCGTGCACCGAAAGAGCTGCAGATGGCTGATCCGGAATGGTACGCCGAAAAAGGCGTGTCATTGATCCTGAGTTGTAAAGCCGAATCGCTGGATCTGGTAAACAAGACTATTACTTCCGAACAGGGCGAATCTTATGTTTTTGACAAAATGGTACTGGCAACCGGTTCTTATCCGTTCGTTCCACCTATTCCTGGTCACGAGCGTAAAGGTTGCTATGTCTATCGCACGCTGGCTGACCTGGATGAAATCCGTGATGCCTGTGCTGGTGGCCGCACCGGTGTGGTTGTTGGTGGCGGTTTGCTGGGGCTGGAAGCGGCTAACGCGCTGCGTCTGCTCGGTTTGGAAACGCACGTCATTGAATTCGCGCCACGCCTGATGCCGGTGCAGCTTGATCCGGTTGCCGGTGATCTGCTGAAAAATAAAATTGGTAGCTTGGGCGTTAAAGTGCACGTTGATACCGCCACCGACAAAATCGTCGATGGGGAAGGTGCACTGCACCGCATGATGTTTAAAGACGGCACCCATCTCGAAACCGATGTGATCCTGTTCTCTGCGGGTATCCGTCCGGAAGATCGTTTGGCTCGTCAAGCGGGTCTGGCTGTGGGTGAACGCGGTGGTATCACCATTGATGAACAATGTGTGACTTCGCATCCGGATATTCTGGCTATCGGCGAATGTGCGCTGTGGTCCGGCAAAATTTTTGGTCTGGTTGCTCCTGGCTATCAGATGGCACGCTCTGCGGTCAGCTCTCTGTTGGGCGGTGAAACCCGCTTTAAAGGTGCCGATATGAGCACCAAGCTGAAACTGATGGGCGTTGATGTGGGCGCCATCGGTGACAGCCATGCCGCCAGTGCCGGCGCGCAAGAATTACTGCTGCTGGATCGTCCGTCCGGCATCTACAAAAAGCTGGTCACTGATGAAACCGGCAAATTCCTGCTCGGTGCGATCTTGATTGGCGATAACAGCGATTACGATCAACTGCTGCAATTTTATCTGAACAAGATGGAGCTGCCAGATCCGGCGCTGTCACTGCTGCTGCCGGAAGGCGGTAGTGCGAAACCAACCTCACTGGCATTGCCAGATACCGCCACGATTTGTTCCTGCCATAACGTCACCAAAGGTGATGTGGTGGCGGCAGTTAAAGCCGGTAATCACACGGTTGCTGATGTGAAGTCTTGCACCAAAGCCGGAACTGGTTGTGGTGGTTGTTCAAATCTGCTGAAACAGGTTGTCGATCAAACGCTGACTGAACTGGGCATGGAAGCAAACAATCACGTTTGTGAGCACTTCGCGTTTACCCGTCAGGAATTGTTCCACCAGATCCGCGTTGGTGAGCTGAAAAGTTTTGAACAAGTGTTAAGCAAACACGGTCAGGGTCGCGGTTGTGATGTCTGCAAACCAATGATTGGTTCCATCATGGCGTCACTGTGGAATGACCATATTCTGGAAAAAAAGCACCAGCCTTTGCAGGACACCAATGACGCGTTCCTCGGTAACCTGCAAAAAGACGGCACCTATTCCATCGTGCCACGTATTGCCGGCGGTGAAATTACCCCCGACAAACTGATTGTGCTCGGTCAGGTGGCGAAGAAATACAACCTTTACACCAAGATCACCGGTGGTCAGCGTGTCGACTTATTCGGTGCCCGCGTCGATCAACTGCCGGTGATCTGGAAAGAGCTGGTCGATGCCGGTTTTGAGACGGGCCATGCCTACGGCAAATCATTGCGTACCGTGAAATCGTGTGTTGGTTCAACCTGGTGTCGTTATGGCGTGAAAGATTCTGCCGGCATGGCAGTGACGCTGGAGAATCGCTACAAGGGCATCCGTGCCCCTCACAAAATCAAATTTGCTGTTTCCGGTTGCACCCGTGAATGCGCCGAAGCACAAAGCAAAGACTTTGGTGTGATTGCCACTGAAAAAGGCTGGAACTTGTACGTCTGTGGTAACGGCGGTATGCGCCCACGCCATGCTGATCTGTTTGCTACCGATTTGAGCGATGAAGACCTGATCAAATACATCGATCGCCTGATGGTGTTCTACATCCGCACTGGTGATCGTTTGCAACGTACTTCCGTGTGGATGGAAAACATGGAAGGCGGTCTGGATTACCTGAAATCGGTCATCATCGACGACAAATTAGGTATTACCGCTGAACTGGAAGACCAGATGCAGCACCTGATCAATACCTATCAGTGTGAATGGAAAACCACGCTGGAAGACCCGGAAAAAATGAAGCGTTTTGCGCCATTTGTGAACAGTGATGAAGCCTATATGCCACCGCGTCAAATCGTTCGTGAGCAGGCAATTCCGAAACAAGAT
Organism: Tolumonas auensis DSM 9187; assembly: GCF_000023065.1. Taxonomy (NCBI): domain Bacteria; kingdom Pseudomonadati; phylum Pseudomonadota; class Gammaproteobacteria; order Aeromonadales; family Aeromonadaceae; genus Tolumonas; species Tolumonas auensis. Next base: position 1,929,605 of record NC_012691.1, on the reverse strand, counting down.
GAAGAACTTATTTTGATTAAGGAGCTGGTATGAGCTGGCAGAAAATTTGTGAGTTGAACGACCTGGTTGAACATTCTGGCCGTACTGCATTAGTGAATGGCAAACAGGTGGCGGTGTTTTATATCCCGAATGAAATTCCGTCGGTATATGCACTGGATAACTGGGATCCGCTGGGTGAAGCCTTTGTGTTGTCCCGCGGCATCATCGGCGATATTCAGGATGAACTCTGTGTGGCATCGCCACTGTACAAACAGCATTTCGCACTGGCTGACGGGCGTTGCTTAGACGCGCCGGGGATCGCCGTAAAAAACTGGCCGGTGGAAGTGCGCGGTGACGAAGTCTGGTTAAAAGCGGAATAAGGAAGTCGAAATGAGTTGCTGTGATGCAGGTGCAATGAGCGTTCAGGACGCATTAAATACGATGCTGGTGCAAATCACGCCGGTCAGGGAGTGCGTCACAGTGTCTCTGGCAAATTCACAGGGGCATATCTTAGCGGAGGACGTGCTTTCTCCGCTGAATATGCCTCCGTTTGATAATTCCGCGATGGATGGTTACGCCTTTCGTTTTGCGGAATGGGTAGACGGGCAAACGTTAGCCATTGCCGGAACCGCTTTGGCGGGGCAACCATTTACCGCTGATATTCCTGCTGGTGCTTGTTTACGTATTATGACTGGTGCGCAGGTGCCTGCGGGGTTAGACACCGTGATCATGCAGGAACACATGGCGCAGACTCCGGAAGGCGTGTTGTTTACTCAGCCACCAAAAGCAAAAGCCAATATTCGATATCTGGGCGAAGAAATTCGCACCGGAGATGTGGTGTTAAAAGCGGGCTCCCGTCTGCATGCCCGCGCATTACCGTTACTGGCTACGCTGGGTCTGTCGGAAATTAAAGTGCGCCGCCGTCTGAAAGTCGCCATTTTCAGTACCGGTGATGAACTGAAAATGCCTGGAACGCCATTACAAGCTGGCGAAATCTACGACTCTAATCGTTATGGCATCGAAGCCATGCTGAACCGGATGGGCATTGAATGTCTGAATCTGGGCATTATTCCCGATGATCCGGCACAACTGCGCGATACCTTTATTCAGGCTGCACAGTCCGCCGATGCCATTATTACCTCTGGTGGTGTTTCCGTCGGTGAAGCCGATTACACCAAAGATCTGCTGCTGGAACTGGGCGAGGTCGGTTTCTGGTCGGTAGCCATGAAGCCGGGCAAACCGTTTGCATTCGGCAAGATCCGCGATAAACACTTCTTTGGTTTGCCGGGTAACCCAGTTTCTGCGTTTGTCACTTTCTATCAGCTGGTGCAACCGGCGTTACGCAAACTGGCGGGTGAAATTACCGTCGCTCCATTACGTATTCCTGCCATTGCGGAACACAATTTCCGTAGTGCTAAAAACCGTGTCGATTTCCAACGTGGGCTGATCAGTGTTAATGCTGATGGGCTGATCACGGTGCGATCCACCGGCGCACAAGGTTCCGGCATGTTCACATCGCTGTGTGCCGCCAATTGTTTCGTTATCGTGGAAAAAGACGTGCCTGCGGGTTCGTCAGTCACCATTGAATTGTTTAACGAGATCGTGAACTGAGGTGACGAATGAAAGAACTGACTGATCAGGAACTGCTGCGTTATCACCGTCAGATCAATCTGCGTAGTGTCGATATTGATGGTCAGACGGCGCTGAAAAATGCATGCGTGCTGATCGTGGGCTTAGGTGGCCTTGGCTGTGCCGCCGCGCAATATCTGACCACTGCAGGTGTCGGGCAACTCACACTGGTGGATGGTGATACGGTCGATGTCAGCAACCTGCAACGGCAGGTGTTACATCACGATGCCCGTATTGGCATGAACAAGGCGGAATCAGCGCGTCAAACGTTAGCGGTTTTAAATCCGAATTGTCAGTTTGAAGTGATCCCGCGTTATCTGGATGAATCGTCCGTTCTGTCGCTGGTGGCAGCACACGGTCTGGTGCTCGACTGCAGTGACAATCTGGATACCCGTAATTTATTAAATCTGACCTGCTTTCAGCAAAAGACCCCGCTGGTTTCCGGTGCTGCGATCCGCTTTGAAGGTCAGGTCTCCGTTTTTCGCTGGCTGCAAGACGAACCCTGCTACCACTGTTTCAGCCAGTTTTTTTCTAACTCATCCTCCGCTAATCAGGGGCAAAGCTGCGTTGAAGCCGGCGTGCTGGCCCCGATAGTGGGGGTGGTTGGTTGTTTACAAGCCATGGAAGCCCTGAAATTACTGACCAATGCCGGAATCCCGATGAGTGGTCAGTTGTTGCTGATCGACGGATTAAGCGGGCAGTTTAGATCGATGAAATTAAAGAAGAATAGTAGTTGTGCTGTATGTGGGGATGGTGCGCGGACGAACTCATACTCTGAGATCGACACGCCGTAAACCCATCCATGGGAGCTTGAGTGCCGCATCCCTGCGGCACACAGTCGCCTTCAGAGTATGAGTTCATCCACTTTGATGGATGAAAAAAATAGAACAAACAGAGGGTGGGTGTAGCCCTTGTTTTGCAGACGACTGTACGCCGCAGGACGCGGCGTCCAAGTCTCCAAGGATGGATTCACGACGTGTCGTTCGCAAAATAAGGGTTACACACACCGAAAAAACAACACACCGAGCTGTATTACCTAAGTCACTGATAAGGCAATACAGCCGAGCAGCAGCGATGTTGCGAGGGTCAGTAAAGAAATGCACTGGCCTCCCGAATTTGGAAAGGTGTTTATGATATTAGAAGACGGTTTTTCCCGCCGCTTTCATTACCTGCGTCTGTCAGTGACAGAAGCATGTAATTTTCGCTGCACATACTGTCTGCCGGATGGCTACCGCCCCGACGGACGTAAATCATTCCTCACTGTCGACGAGATCCGACGGGTGGTGTACGGCTTTGCCGAATTGGGCGTGAAGAAAATCCGCCTGACCGGTGGTGAACCGTCAATGCGTCGTGATTTACCCGCCATTATCGAAACCGTCGCCAACACCGCCGGTATAGAAAAAGTAGCGATGACCACCAACGGCTATCGCCTGAAAGATCGCGCCCAGCAATGGTTTGATGCCGGTTTACGCTCCCTCAATGTCAGCATTGATAGCCTCGATCCGCGTCAATTCCAGCTTATTACCGGTGAAAACAAACTCGTCGAAATATTGGAAGGCTTAGAGGCCGCGCAAAAAGCCGGTTTTCGTAAGATCAAAGTGAACACCGTTTTACTGAAAAATCTGAATGATCACGAACTCTCGCAATTCCTGTTCTGGCTAAAGAAACAGCCCATCCAACTGCGTTTAATTGAACTGATGCAAACCGGCGAAATGGATGCCCGTTTCCAGAAACATCATCAGAGCGGCCTGCCCGTGAAAACGCGTCTGCTGCGGGAAGGCTGGACTCAGCAAAACCGTAATCTGACTGATGGCCCGGCAGAAGTGTTTTCGCATCCTGACTATCAGGGGCAAATCGGCCTCATCATGCCGTACAGCAAAGATTTCTGTACCAACTGCAATCGTCTGCGTGTTTCGTCAGTCGGCAAACTGCATCTTTGTCTGTTTGGTGAGGAAGGGGTGCCATTGCGCGATCTGTTGCAGGCAGATGAGCAGAACAGCGAATTACAAAGCCGCATTCTGGAAGGTTTAACGCATAAACGTGAAACCCACTTCCTGCATGACGGTGATAGTGGCGTGACACCACATCTGGCATCAATCGGAGGCTGACATGCACAAAACAACCGGATTAGTGCTCGCCGGCGGCCGTTCCAGCCGGATGGGTACCAACAAAGCATTGCTCGAAATTAACGGTGAAACGTTGCTACACAGAACCATGCGTTTATTGGAACAGTCAGGCTGCCGCCAGGTGCTGATCAGCGGCGATTATTACGGCTATCGCTGTGTTACCGATACCGCGCAATTAGGCCCGTTAGCGGGAATCGCTGCAGGACTGGATGCCTGCCAGACCGAAAAATTACTGATCCTGCCGGTCGATATGCCGTATATGACCAGTGAGCTTATCCAGTTATTGATGCACTTTCGTTTTGAAGGCAACGGCGTCAGCTATGCCGATGCGCAGTTCCCGTTGCTGCTACTGAACAACGATGCAAACCGCGAAGTGCTTGCCGGACTGCTCGCATCAGAAACCCCGGCGAACCAGCGCAGCATTACGCAGTTCTACCGTCAGGCGCATATCACTGAATTACCGGTGTCGCCGAAATACCGCCACTGTTTTAACAATACGAATACCCCGGAAGAGTGGCAACAGTGCCAGCTTCTGTTAAACGGAACTTATGAAGGAATATCATTATGACTCATGCCGCCACTGAATTTGTGCCACTCAATATCGCTGTGTTAACCGTGTCTGATACCCGTAACGAAGAGACAGATACATCCGGTCGTTCACTGGTCGATAATCTGCAATCAGCGGGTCATCATCTGGTCGAGAAGCAGATCGTCATTGACGACAAATACGACATCCGCGCCATTCTTTCACGCTGGATCGCGGATACAAACGTGCAGGTGGTGTTAGTCACCGGTGGTACAGGCTTTACTGGCCGCGATACGACGCCCGAAGCAGTAGCTCCACTGTTTGATAAAACCATCGAAGGATTTGGCGAACTGTTCCGTCAGGTTTCCTTTAATGAGATTGGCACCTCTACCATTCAAAGCCGTGCACTGGCAGGAATGGCTAACAAGACGCTGATTTTCTGCATGCCGGGGTCGACCAATGCCTGCCGCACCGCGTGGGATCATATTATCCAGTCTCAGCTCGATTCCCGTCATAAACCCTGTAATTTCGTGCCACATCTGCGCCGCTAAGGAAACATCATGCAGTCAAATCAGTTAACGCATATCAACAACAGTGGCGAAGCGCACATGGTGGATGTCAGTGACAAAGACATTACCACCCGCACCGCACGCGCTGAAGCGATCGTGTCCATGTCCGCCGAAACGTTGCGTGTCGTCATGGCTGGCGATCACCACAAAGGGGATGTATTCGCTACTGCCCGTATCGCCGGGATCATGGCGGCGAAAAAGACATCTGATCTGATCCCGCTGTGTCATCCGCTGGCACTGAGCAAGGTGGAAGTAGAATTAACGGCTGATACCGAACGTAATCAGGTACGTATCGAAACCTTATGCAAACTGAATGGCAGAACCGGTGTGGAAATGGAAGCGCTGACGGCGGCATCAGTAGCCGCACTGACCATCTATGACATGTGTAAAGCACTGCAAAAAGACATGGTGATTGAATCGGTACGTTTGCTGACCAAAACCGGCGGGAAATCCGGCGATTTTCAGGTTTAGCAGCCCGATCACCCAAATGCACGGAAGCCGGAGGAACACATGAAAGTACTGTTTTTTGCCCAAACTCGCGAGCTGGTAGGAGTCGATGAGTTAACCATAGATGAGCCTTATCTCACTGCACAACAGCTCCGGGAAGCACTGGCAACCCGTGGCGATAAATGGCAGTTAGCATTACAAGAATCCCCATTGCTGGTGGCGGTGAATCAATGTTTGGTGCCGTGGGATACACCGTTATCTGCCGATGACGAAATCGCCTTTTTCCCACCGGTAACAGGAGGCTGATATGACCGACAAAATCCTAGTCCAGCAGGAAGACTTCGATGTAGCGGCGGAATATGCCCGTCTCAGCGACAATCCGGAAACCGGTGCGATAGTCAGTTTTATCGGCAAAGTGCGTAACTTTAACCAGAACAGCGATGTGACCGGATTACACCTCGAACATTATCCAGCGATGACACAGTTAAGCCTGGAAAAGCTGGTGGCAGAAGCTCACGCACGTTGGCCAATCCAAAGCTGCACGCTGATCCATCGGGTAGGGGATCTGACCATCAACGATCAGATTGTGCTGATTCTGGTCGCCAGTGTGCACCGTAAGGCCGCATTTGCTGCTTGCGAATTCCTGATCGATGAACTGAAAACCAGCGCCCCGTTCTGGAAAAAAGAACGGCTGACCGATGGTTCGTTACGGTGGGTGAGCCCGGCGCTTTCTCCGATATAACCTATAATAAATCTGATTCTCATTCCTGATTCAGTGAGGCTTCTTATGCGCCAATTTATATCCGCACTTATTCTGACATTTTTCAGCGTGCTATCGGTTAACGCCCAACCGTTGAAACTCCCGCCGATGGAAGTTGACGCGATGACTGCTTTGAAGGCCTCACCTCGTCATGGCGAATGGGTAAAATATGATGCCGGACAAGGCGATAAAGTTGATGCCTGGGTGGTTTATCCGGAACGCAGCGATAAAGCGCCGGTTGTTATTCTGATCCACGAAATTTTTGGTTTGACCGACTGGGCCCGGGCCACCGCCGATCAACTGGCGGCAGAAGGTTTTCTGGTGGTTGCACCTGACTTTCTGAGTGGTAAAGGGGAAGGTGGGGCGGGTACTGCATCATTCAAAGGTGATGATGTGCGCACGGCGATCCGCAACCTTGATCCGGCGGAACTGAAACGTCGACTGGATGCCGCGGCTGCGTGGGCAACCAGTCAGTCTGCTGGGGGTAAAAAATACGGCGTAGTCGGTTTTTGCTGGGGCGGCGGCGTAGCATTTAACTGGGCCATTCAGCAGCCGGAGCTGGGCGCGTCAGTTGTTTATTACGGCGTATCCCCGAAAACGGAAACACTGAGCACCATTAAAGCACCTGTTCTTGGCTTATATGGTGGTGACGATGCCCGCGTAACCACTACTGTGCCACCCACTCAGGAAGAAATGAAACGGCTGGCTAAACGTTATGATGTAAAAATCTATGACGGTGCCGGACACGCCTTTTTACGCCAGCAAAATGGCATGAATGGCGCCAACCTCAAAGCCGCCACCGATGGCTGGGCGACCACAGTCGCGTTTCTGAAAGAAACCCTGGCGGGAAAAACAAAATAGAACTAAGTAATCCTGATTAATTAGATGTCAGGTGCTGTCATTATTGACGGGTTGTGAATCGTATTCATATGTAGCTCTTAAGTTTATAATTTTGTGTTCTTTACTATCCCGATAGTAAATGGTCATAAATATAAATTAAAAGAGCACAGATAAATGGCAGCAACAAACATCCCGGCAGCGAACCTTCCGCTTGCCGTTAAATATCCTTTTGTTACCGAAGACGGAAAGGAATTCAACGATCTGGAAAAACTGCTGACCGATTTAGGTCAACAATCCGGTGGATATTACCTCCTGGGAGCCAACAACTGCTGGCACGGTGGTATCCACATCACCGATGAAAAATTTTCCCATCACAAGAAGACCCATCCCGTGCGTTGCATGATGGATGGCACCGTCATCGCCTATCAGCTGAATCACTATTACCCAACCCAAAAGTGGCAGGCCAAAAGCACACCGCCTGCGACTGATCTGAAATTCAGCAATGGATTTTGTCTGATCAAACATGAGTATGAAAGCCCGGCGAATCCGCTCACTTTCTACAGCCTTTATATGCACCTGGCGGATTACAACACTTATGTTGCAGACTGTGCGAACACAGAAAAAACCATTGCCATTACAAAGAATACCAAGGCTCGCGACGCGACTAATATCAACCATGCCATCGGTGTCTTAAAAAGTGGCAGTATGTTAAAGGTCGACACACAGCAACAACCCTATAAAGCCGTAGCGAATGGTCAACAACATGACTATTACAAAGGAACGGTAGAAAGCAAAGCGGCCAGCTCTGATGACACTGTTGCTGTCGGTACTACGGTTTATCTTTACTCCGGCTGTTTTCCTGCTGGGACGTTTGCTACCACAGAAAAACCTGCATTACCCGGCTACTGGAAATCGACAGTTATCGGCAAATCAAAAGAGCGTATGAGGGTTTATAGTACTGAACAAGCCTGTAAGGACAGAACGACTCCCCACGATGCATTACTTAATGAACAGCAAACCGTTTCATTCGATAGCGCTCAGGTTAAATCAGCCACGATCAATGGTAAGACACTAAAAATTGCTCTGTGCAAAATCGACAATGCAGCAACCTTTGCGCATAACACCCGATTGAACGAAGGCTGGATGATTGTCGATGAAAGTCAGGTCAACTGGGAAAAAGTCGAGCCCACCGAGTTTGACCGCATTGTTAAATGCAATTTTCCCATCAAAGCGGGTGCTCCCATCGGGTTTATGGGCATCTGGGAAAGCCCTGCAGATCCCATCGGAGCAGGCACCACAAAAATAAAATATCAAATGCATGTAGAGCTATTCACAACCGATGACAAAGCAGCATTAGATAAATTTCTGAACAATGAGGCCAGACTCACCACCGGCAAAAAATATCTGAAAGTGCCGAAAGGCAGCAAACTCTATAGCAGTGACGGTGATGGCAGTTTTGTGAATCCGGACGCGCTTCTGAATGCCGCCCGTGATTATGTGTTTGAAGAAAGCGCCTGCACACAGGTGAAAGATACTGCGGGCACCGTTTTCTACAATATAAAAGGCATACGAACAGGAGAAGCCGCAACAGGCCCGGTTGATTTTGCTCACGTTAAAATTGAAGGCGGTGTAAAGCTGGTCACGCAATATGACTGGAAGGAACTCGGTTTTAGCACACTGGAAGAGACCAATAATGATGCCGATGGCTATATCGACCCGGACAAAATACCATCCGCACTGTTTAAAGATATCTTCAAACGAGTTGACGGAATCAACAGCCGGAATGGTCAGGGCGACGGCACTTTGACCGGTCAGGAAATTAAAGATGCATTGCAACAAGATAAAGAGCTGCGAAACGATCTTTATAAGATGATCGCAGGCCATCCTAGTGAATGGCACAGCACTACACAGAACAACATAAAAAAACTGTTTGAAGAGATCAAAGCTCAAAATACGGAAGAAGAATATAAAAATGCCATTCAGTTTGAAATTGACCGCTTCCTGAAATGCGAGTTTGTTAGTCAGATCGAGGGATTAACGCAGAAGCTGTGGCATTTTCATCCTTTAGAAACAATTAAAACATTAGATGGGAAATGCAAATATTGCCCATCTGAAATATATGAGATAGAAACCACAGGCGGTATGGTTGCGGTGTCAAAAGAAAGTGTTGACTTAATATTGGCATATGAATCATATCAAAAATTTCCATATGTACCATCAGATACCAGCGGCATAACAATTGGGTATGGTTATGATTTAAGTCAGCAAACAGAAACAAATATAAGGAATGACTTGAAAAATATCTATAGCCAAGATGATATAGGTAAGTTTATCGATGTATCAGGAAGATATTATACTGGTAATGCAGCTTGTACTGCGTTGAATAATGTTAATAGTATATCAATATCAAAAGATGATGCTTATACGTTAGCAACTAGAACAAATAAAAGATATGCTCAATACGTGGTTGATATATATCCGAACTCTATTAATCTGCATCCTCACTGTCAGGGTGCATTGTTATCCCTTGTTTTTAATAGAGGAAATAAACTAACTGATGCAAGGAGCTCAACCAGACGAGAAAGGGAAGAAATGAGAACTATACAGTTTGATTTGCAAACCAAAAATACTTCCGATATTCCTTCACAATTTAGAGGTATGAAAAGACTATGGGCAGGTCGAGGACTGGGTGGCTTAATCGAACGAAGAGAGAAAGAAGCAGTTTTATTTGAAAATGGTTTATCATGCCCTCATTATGGAAAATAGAATGAAAAAAATATTATATATATTATCTGTTTTTATATACAACGCCAATGCTGGCGAGTGTGTTGCTACACAATGTATTATGGCGAAAGCTATAGAAAATCAACACAATGAAGATGGACAGCTTAATAAAAACTATGCTGAACTAAAGTTGCATCTTAAATCTGATGACTTTTCTGTATTGAAAGCCGTCCAAAAAAAATGGATTAAATTAAGAGATTTAGTTTGTAGTGATGAAATTTACAATAAAGAAGATTTAGGTAATGAAGCCTCGATAGAGAAACAGCTATGCCTTTATAATCAGACCAAAGCAAGAAACATTGAGTTGGAAGCACTTGCCAACGATGCTGCTCGTGAAAATGTAAACTTTGTTATTCAATCCGTTTTATCTAAGGCATTGACCGGTGCGGATTATGAAAGAAAAATAAAAGAATTAAAAAGCAATAATAACTCTGTTTTATTTAATGATTATGTGGTGTCTTCTTGTGGCTTAAGCAAGAAGGTAAACAATGAAGATGAAGATGAATGCGTACTTAGGTTGAATATTCTTCGTTAATATATATTGATGAACGTGCTTGAAATATAGAGATCTCAATAACGCAAGAATATTTACTACCACCAGTCAGTTTCCCGCTGACTGGCCTTCACTTCAGCAATGTTCCGCTTTTCCTGATATTTCTCATCCCATCTTTCATAAAAAACAGTCAGTCCAAGCAGTGACGTCTGCTTACTTCAACGCCGCCACATCATTTAATGTCCATGCGCTGTCATGGCGGGTCATACCGATTTTCGGGTAATAGTTCACCGCCTGTGGTGCGGCGACAAGGTAAAGCGTGCAACCTTCTTTTAATTCAAGAAATGTTTTGCGGATCAGCTCTTTGCCAATACCACTGGCCTGAACGGTTTCTGAGACCGCCAGATCGGAGAGATAACAGCAGAAGTTAAAATCGGTCACTGAACGGGCGATGCCAACCAGTTTTTCGCCAGCCCAGGCGGTGGCGATCAGATCGGCGTGATCAAGCATACCCTGAATGCGTTCAAGGTTATCGATAGGGCGGCGACCACCCAGCGTGGTTTCCTTTAATAAACCGATAAACTGCTCAGCAGAAATGGGTTTGTTAACTGTGTATTGAATATCCATATATCTTCGCCTCGGCAGGTCTGTATACAAAAAGGGTTATATTGCCTGGAAAGTTGACTGAAACTGTTTTATTACAACAGCTTATCAACATCATCCAGTTGTTTTTTTACTATCTTCGCCGACTGTTCGAGCTGGCTTCTTTCAGACGATGACAGCGACGGCATTATTCGGGATTCAATACCGCGTAAATTGAGTTGAGTGGGTAAACTCAGAAACGTGCCGGACAAGCCATATTCATCCTGAATTTCAGCAGAGATTTTTATTGGTGCGAATGAATGACCTAATATTGTTTCCACAATACGGGTGGCACTAAAGGCAATACCATAGCAACTGTGTTCACCGGCAAGGCGAATATCCCATCCGGCGCGTTTGGTTTGATGCAGCAGCGTTGCTTTCAGCTCTTCATCCAGTGCCGGACAGATCTCACGGAGTGATTGACCCCGATAAGTCGCCAGACTCCATAACGGCACCATCGAATCGCCATGTTCACCGATAACCTGAATCTTTAACTCAGTTGCATTCAGATCCAGCACCTGAGCGGTAAAATGGCGTAACCGCATACTGTCCAGTTCTGTACCTGTGCCGATCACCCGTTCAGAAGGGTAACCAGTAATTTTCCCGGCAGCATAGGCCATCGCATCGACCGGATTGGTGATATTGATTAAAACAGCATGCGGGTTGTTGCGGGCTAGTGTCGGTAGCAGCGTCTGGAAAATAGCGACATTGTCTTTCAGCACATCGGCACGCGTACCATTTTCACGAGGCAGTGCGCCCGCAGTCATAACAATAACATCAGCCCCCGTGCATTCCTCCGGTGTTTCAGACCGGATAGTGCGGTCTGGCAGTTCCGGCGAGCAGTGCGACATATCGAAGGCTTTAGCCCACGATTTCTGCGGATTACGGTTAACCAGCGCGATATCAAGGTGCGGATGTCTGAGCAGTAGGGAATAAGCGAGGGTAGTACCTATTGCACCGCAGCCGATTATGGCGATTTTGGGATGAGTCATCGTTTTCTCATTCACTAAGTATAAGAAGTTGATCCGACTCAGAAAGATCAGATGAGACCGGATGCCCATAATTCAGAATAAACGAAACGCTCAGCCCAAACGATAAGCATCGGTCAAAATAAACATTAATCTGTAACTACTTAAACCGTAACAACCGCATGGCATTCGCGACCACCAGCAGGCTTGTTCCCATATCGGCAAAGACCGCCATCCATAACGTACCGAACCCCAGCAGCGTTGCCAGCAGGAAGCCGGCTTTGATGCCGAGTGCCACAGTGATGTTTTGCAGTATATTGCGCCAGGTGGCCTGTGACAGCCGTACAAACAGCGGCACTTTGCGCAAGTCATCATCCATCAGCGCAATATCGGCTGTCTCGATCGCCGTATCACTGCCCATGCCACCCATCGCAAAACCGATACTGGCACGAGCTAACGCGGGCGCATCATTGATGCCATCACCCACCATGCCGACGATCTGATGCTTACTCATGGTGTCTATCTGATTCAGCTTGTCTTCCGGTAACTGATTACTGTAAACCTGATCAATGCCTGCCTGAGTCGCAATCCGGTTCGCGGTATGTGCGTTATCGCCGGTCAGCATGACGGTATGAATATGCAGATGATGTAATTCGGTAATGGCCTGCTGGCTGCTGGCTTTTATCGTATCAGCGACAGCAAACAGTGCTAACGGGGTGTCAGCTTTCACCAACAATACAACTGTCTTGCCTTGTGCTTCGTACTGGCTGATCGGTTGTGCTACCTGAGCCGTCAGGGCGTTATTCGCAGCAAAAGCCTTAGGGCTGATCAAACGGAATGTTTCTCCGGCGATTACGCCTTGGATACCTGCACCAGTTAAGGAAGTAATATCCTGAACTGATAGATCGGCGGTTTCCGGGTAGGCGCGGACAATCGTCCGTGACACCGGATGTTCGGAATGTAACGCCAGCGCCACCGCGATTTGCTGACATTCAGCGATGTTGGTATCTGCCAGCGGGATCATATCCGTCAGTTCTGGTTTCCCGGTGGTAATAGTGCCGGTTTTATCCAGCGCCAGCACTTGCAGCTTCCTGCCCAGTTCGAGGTAATGGCCGCCTTTAATCAGAATGCCATGACGCGCGGCAACCGACAGGGCGGTAACTATCGCGACCGGTGTAGAGAGTACCAGTGCACACGGGCAACCAATAACCAGTAACACCAGCGCCTTATAAAGCCATTCAAACCAGGGTGCAGCAAAGAATAATGGCGGAACCAATGCCACCAATACCGCAATAATCAGAATGATCGGCGTATAAATACGGGCAAAACGATCGACCAGACGTTGAATGGGGGCCCGTTTTCCCTGTGCTTCTTCCACAGAATGAATAATCCGGGCGAGCAGGGTATTTTGCGTTGTCGCGGTGACCCGGTAATCGAACGATCCTTGCTGATTAATCGTACCGGCATACACCAAATCACCTTCATTTTTTTCAGCAGGCAGACTTTCACCGGTGATAGGGGCCTGATCCACACTCGAACTGCCACGAATAACCGTACCATCCAGCGGGATCCGCACGCCGGGCTTGATTCTTATGACCTGATTGACGCCTACTGTATTTATATACAGCTCTTTCCATGTGTTATCAGATTGTTGTACCAATGCCTGTTCCGGCGTCAGTGTCATCAGTTCCTGAATCGCATTGCGAGCCCGTTCCAGCGATTTGCTTTCCAGAAACTCTGCAATATTAAACAGCACCATGACCATCGCGGCTTCCGGCCACTGGCCAATCAGAAAGGCGCCCGTCACGGCAATACTCATTAAGGCATGCATGTTCGGATCAAAACGGCGTAATGCCTGCCAGCCTTTTTTGTAGGTCGTCACACCACTTAATGCCACGGCAATCAGAGCAAAGAACGCGGCCAGCCACTCAGAAACACTGAACCAGTCGATAGCTTCTGCTGCGATAGCAAAAATACCGGCTAATACCAGCTTCTGATTGGATGTGAGCAGAGACTGTTTTTCTTCTGAAGTCACACTCTCATGAGAATCATCACATGAGTCACAACTACAGCTAATGGCGCCAACACTCACAGAGGGCTGTGTGTCTGCCTTTTGCTCCTTTTGTTCATCATCGCAGGAATCACAGCCACAATTGATAGCAGTGGTGAGCTTGGGTTCAGAAGGCGGTAATTCCTGTTTCGGGGTTTCCGTATCGCAAGAGCCGCATCCGCAGGCGATACCACTGATTTTAAGCGCAGGTTTTGTCTCAGACACAGCGGCTGGTGTTCCCCGGCGAATGGCACCGTTTTTTCCTGGCGTCAGCGAAGTGATCTTGCTGATTTTTCCGGATTCCGGTTGTCCCATATACGACTTCTCCGATCACACAATTTGACAGATAAATGATAGCTTTTATCATTTAACACCCTATAGTAACTACAGGGTCAAGTTTTCTGCGGAGAAAAAGATGAAAATCGGTGAATTAGCCAGACTGACCAATTGTCCGGTCGAAACAATTCGGTTTTATGAGAAAACCGGCCTGTTACCGGAAGCGCTGCGCACGGAGAGCAATTACCGTGATTATGAGCCGGCACATTTAGAGCGCCTGCGGTTTATCCGGAATTGCCGGGCTTTTGATATGTCGCATGATGAGATCCGTCAGCTTATCTCGCTGGTGGATTCCCATGCCGAGAGTTGTCACTCGGTAAATGAAATTCTGGATGAGCATATCCATCATATTGAAGATCGGATATCCGAATTGACAATGCTGGTGGGGCAACTCAGAACACTGCGTCAGCAATGCCGTCAACAGCAAGGTGTGGATGAGTGCAAGATAGTGCAGGGGCTGGCCAGTCTGACGTTACCGGAACGTACAGAACGGCACAGCCACCTGGGCTGAATTAATGAGCGGCGCCACCACTGGCATGGGTTGCTCGGGGGCGGGTAGTCAGGAACACAAACGGGATCAGCACCACAAACATCCACATCAGGATATCGAACAGATCCAGTGTTGAGAGCATATACGACTGATGATTGATCGTATTATTAATGCTCATCAGCGCACTGGTTGCGTTCTCACCACTGAATTCCGCCGCCAGTGGGTTATACGGGTTAATGTGCTCTGTTAACACCGAATGGTGCAGGCTGGCGTCGTGCGTCCAGAACCAGGTAGTAACGGAAGACGCAAAACTGGCACCGAGCGTGCGGATAAACGTGGACAGCGAAGCGGCATCCGCGATGGCCGGACCGGATAAATCAGACAGCAGAATGGTGGTCATTGGCATAAAGAACAGCGAAATACCAATTCCCATAAACAGCTGAATAAGCGCAATGGTCTGGAAATCGACGTCCGTGGTGAAATTTGAACGTAAGAAGCAGCTCAGACTGATCACCATGAATGACAGCGCAGCCAACTTCCGCATATCCAGTTTCGGTCCGAACCGGCCCAGGATCGGCGTCAGAAACAGTGGAATCATGCCCATCGGAGCCGCCGCCAGTCCGGCCCATACAGAGGTATAGCCCATCTGACTTTGCAACCACTGCGGCAGGATCAGGTTAATACTGAAGAAACCTGAAAAGCCGAGCGTTAACAGAATTGTACCTAAACGGAAGTTACGATTAGCGAACAAGCGCAGGTTTATAATCGGATGATCGTCCGTGAGCTCCCAGATCACCAGAAACACCAGCATGATTACCGCAAAGACAGAACCACCAATAATCCACGGATCACTGAACCAGTCCAGATCGTTCCCTTTATCCAGCACAATCTGCAGCACGCCGACACCCAATACCAGTGCGGTAAAGCCCACGTAATCCAATGGTGCCTTTACCGGTTTATGCGGCCGATCCTTCAACTGAGACAGCACCACCATCACTGCAAAAATACCAATCGGGATGTTAATGAAGAAGATCCACGGCCAGCTATAGTCGTAGGTCAACCAGCCGCCCAGAATAGGTCCGACAATCGGGCCGACGACAGCAACCATCCCTAACAACGCCAGCGCCATACTGCGTTTTGCTGCCGGGAAGATAGACATCAGCAATACCTGACTCATCGGGAACAGCGGCGCCGCGGCTAACCCTTGTAACGCGCGGAATACCACCAGTTCATTCATGGACTGCGCAATGCCGCATAAGAATGAGGTGATCAGAAAGAAAATCAGGGCACCGACATACAAGTGCACTTCACCAATCCGGCGACTCAGCCAGGCGGTGACAGGCAAACCAATTGCATTACTTACCGTAAACGACGTAATAACCCAGGTACCCTGATTCAGGCTGACGCCCATATTGCCGGCAATCGTTGGCAATGAAACGTTCGCGATAGTGCTGTCCAACACCTGCATGAACACACCCAATGCAATCGCAAACGTACAGAGCGCGAGATTCGCCGGCTGGAATCCTTGCTGTTGACTCATACCAACGACCTGCTATTTCTTAACATACAGAGTAGATGACTGCGTATCATTGGCGGCAATGATCTGACCGATAATACCGTCAGCGCCATCCAGTTGACGGGTATAGACGTCAGTCTGATAGCGAGGCTTGGCAGGCGAAGTCTGCGACAGTAATTCACCCTTCGAATTACCGGTATCAACATCCACCAACATCGACAGACCCACACGTAACGGATGTGCTTTCAGTTCTTCGGCATCCAGCTGGATACGAACCGGCAGACGCTGAACCACTTTGATCCAGTTACCGGTCGCGTTTTGCGCAGGCAATAAAGAGAACGCGCTACCAGTGCCAATTCCCAGACTTTCTACTGTGCCGTGATACTCCACTTTATCGCCGTACAGATCAGCCGTGATTGTGGCGGGCTGACCGATACGCATACCTGTCAACTGCGTTTCTTTGAAATTGGCATCAACCCAGACCTGATCTAAAGGGATCACCGCCATCAAAGCCGAACCGGGATTAACTCGTTGACCGACCTGAACATTCCGACGGGCAATATAACCGGAGACTGGCGCGATCAACGCAGTCCGTTGTTTTGCCAGATAAGCCTGACGCAGTTGCGCGATTGCATTTTTTACCAGTGGATGCGTACTGACATTCGTATTCACAATTAATGCTTCCTGCGCTTTCATTTGCTGTTCAGCAACCGCCAGCGCTTTTTCCGCAGAATTCACCGTATCTTGTGCATGACTCAGTTCTTCCTGCGATAAACCGCCGGCTTTCACCATGTTCTTACGGCGGGAAAGATCAGTTTCGGCTTTACGCAGCGCAATTTTCTGCTCAGCGACAACCGCTTTAGCCTGTTCGGTGTTATTAAACATAGAACGCACCTGACGAACGGCCTGCGCTAAATTGGCTTCCGCAGTATCAAAGGCAATATCTGCGTCGCTGTTATCAAAGCGCACCAGCTCCTGACCTTTAACCACATAATCACCGTCATCGGCGGTAATACTGGTGACCGTACCAACGATTTCCGGCGTAATCTGTACCAGATTGCCATTCACATACGCATCATCAGTAAACTCTGAACCTACGCCGTAGTTGACATACCAGAATGCGGAACCTGTGCCTGCAGTCAGCAACAGCGCGGCAAAAATCATCAGGCTCTTTTTACGTTGCCCGGCATGTAATGACACATTTTTTTCTGATTTAGTCTGACTCATAAAAAACCTCTAAAAAGACTAACTGTTCTGAGCATCTTTAACGGCTGCTGGTGGCTGAGAAGCTAAAAAGCCGCCACCTAAAGATTTAATCAATTGGATCTGCGATTCCTGCTGCTGGTTTTTCAGCGCAGTAAACGCTGATTCAGCCTGCAGTAATTGCTGTTCAGCCATCAGCACTTCCAGCTGACTGCCCATTCCTGCCTGATATCTTTTTTCCGTGATTTGATAACTTTTCTCTGCCAGTTCCATACTTTCTTTGGCATCAATCAGTTGCTGTTCGAATGATTTTAATGCCAGCACGTTATCGCTGACTTCGTTTAATGCGGTGATCAGCGTCTGGTTGTATTGCGCGACAGCCGCATCGTAATCCGCTGTTTTTGACAGCAGATTTGCTTTCAAATCCGATGTGAAAATCGGCAGAGAAATAGCAGGCGTTACATTCCATGAACGGCTGACATCGGCAAACACAGCATCACCTAATACTGATTTGAATCCGGCCATCGCGGTCAGGTTGAAATCCGGATAAAAGCGGGTTTTAGCGGCATCAATCTGTTTGCTGGTGGCTTCTACACGCCAGCGGGCAGCAGTAATATCGGGGCGATGACTGATTAACGAGGCCGGTAAATCTGCCGGAAGATGGAAATCAGCCTGCACCGATACGTCTGGACGAGCAATACTCAACGCTCTGTCCGGTCCGGTTCCGACAAGCGCAGCCAGTGCGTTCTTAAGCTGAGCCACAACTAAAGATCGCTGTTTCAGAGCCTGTTTTGCACTTGCTGCGCCACTTTGTGCGGCATACAAACGATCTTCAGATGTCAGTCCGTTTTTAAATAAACGATCAGTGATTTCAACAATGTGCTGATTCCGGTCGAAATCCTTTTGTGCCAGATCTTCTAACGCGTAAGCATTAGCTAATTGAATATAGGTCTGGGTAATGCCAGTAGACAGCGCGATCCGGGCTGCCTGTTGATCAATTTCCGCGGCTTTCTGGTTATTGACACTGGCTTCCCATGCGGCGCGCTTACCACCCCACAAGTCGAAATTGTAATTAAACGTTAAACCGAGTGAGCGGCTGGTGGAGTAACGATTACCTTCTCCCAGCGGATCTTCCATACGGGAAAAACGGGCCCGACTCATATTTGCATCAGCGCTTAAAGTTGGATCAAACTGACTGTCCGCTGTCGCAACCTGCGCATTTGCCTGATTCAGTCTGGCTGAAGCCAGTTGCATATCCGGGCTGTTTTTCAATGATTCAGCAATCAACGCATTCAGATCCTGATCACCAAAATCCAGCCACCAGGCCTGTTGCGGCCAGTTTGCTGATGACAGCGCATCCGTAGTCAGACTTTTGCTGTGAGTCAGTACATTATTGCCAAATAAAGTATTTTGCGGGCGGATATCATCCGGAGAAGCGCAACCGGATAATAAAACCACCAGTGTTAATGAAGATAAAAGGAAATATCTGCGCATTTTTTATTCCTGCGATTCAGAAGATGGATCTGGTACTGAATAGTGTTCTTTAGCGAAGGCACAACCCGAGGAGGCCAGGATTTTTCTCAGGCAATGTTTGAGCTGAGATTTCTCTTCCTCGGTCAACGCATGAGTTAGTTCTGCAATTGCATCTTTCGCCAGAGGCATCGCGCGCTCAATCGTTTCATTACCCTTATCCGTTAATTCAATTAACTGTGCCCGGCGATCTTCCGGTGCCGGATAACGTTTAATCAGTTCTTTCTTTTCCAGCCTATCCAGCATTCTGGTTATGGCGCTGTTATCTACGCCCAGTGATTTACCAATATCGCTGGGACGATTTTTATTAAAACGATAGATATTAAACAAGGCTTTAGCCTGACCCGCGGTAATGTCTTCCGGTTCCAGATGTTTATCTAATAAGCGATCTTTCAGCAGGTTAGTGTGTCCTAACAGAAAACCAAGGCTTTCCGCCAAAGGCTCCATCTTTCCTGATTCTTGCTTAGACATTAATTGACCTCACAGTAATTGATTAGGCATTAATTGCCTATGCAACTAATTGTGCGCTTCTATTTTGAGAATGGCAATACAGGATCTCTGACGCAGCATAGTTACAGAAGAAAGGTTGCGTTTGCATTAAGTTCATTATCGCAAATGTTATGTTCAATGAGGTGTCCTTTATTCAAGCGGTTCTCCGAATCTATTTCAGAGGGGGAAGCGGTCTGAAGGGGATTGATAGGTGAAACCTCTCAGATAAATGGCGTAAATAAGATTGCTCCCACATTCCTTATTGATAATAATTATCATTTGTGAGTTTGATGACAATATGAAACCAGTTACGCATTATTACCTGGGTGATCCGGATGAAATCGCAGCGAAAGCACATGCTGTCGCAAATCAGGGGAAAGCCGGATAACGGCATTTATTCACAGTTAGTACAAATCTGATCCCGACCTTGTTGTTTTGCCAGATAGAGCAACCGATCAGCCGCCTGAAGCATTTCTTCCAGCTGCTCGGTTAGTTCGTCTGTAACACCAAAACTGGCGGTAATATAAACCGGATGTCCCAAATCTATCGCCGTGCCTTTCAGGTCATGCCGGAATTGTTCAATCCGCGACAGCGCAATTTCAAACGGGGTATCAAATAAAATCAAACCGAATTCTTCACCGCCTAAACGGAAGGTAATGCAATCCGGAAAACGCTGGGAAAACAGCGCTGATACCGCCTGCAGAACTGCATCGCCTGAATGATGGCCATATGAATCATTGATACGCTTGAAATGGTCAATATCCATAACGCCCATGGTAATGGATTGTCCGGCTGATTTGGCCGACCGGAACTGTTTTTCAACCTTTTCAAACAAATAACGGCGATTAAATAGTTGAGTCAAATGATCACGATAGATCACATCACGCAAGTCTGTCTGCAGTTCCAGCATTTCCAGATTATGGTTTATCCGGCACAGAAGTTCTTCCGGTGAAAATGGTTTGGTCAGAACGTCATTAGCTCCGTATTTGATAAAACTGGCAGACAGTAATTTTTCATCGAGCGCCGAAATACCGATGATGGCTAAATTCTCTTTATCGTGTTTTTCCCGTAAGGCTTTTACCAGCTCCATACCATTCATTTCCGGCATATGATAATTGGCCAGCACCATTTTGATTTCAGGATGTCGTTCCAGAATATTCAGTGCCTCAATGCCATTTTTTGCTTCATGCACATTCAAAAGCCATTTTCTGAGTTGTTTGGTAATAAACTGCATGTCAGTAAAAACATCCTCAACAACCAGTACAGAAACGAACTGATTCAGATAGAGGCGCTGCAGAATATGGATGAGATCGCTGAATGAATGCTTTGAATCATAGACAATATAATTAGTAAGGCCTCGCTCGAGTAATTCATTCCGTGTTTTTTCGCTGAAACTGGCGGTTATTACTACGACGGGAATATGCAATTGCATTATTTCATCCAATGCTTCGTTGTCCGGCGCATCGGGGTCAGACTGACCGGTCAGTACTGCAAAATAATCATGATTTACAGCCAGACGGGCCTTTGCTTCTGCCAATGAATCCACACTATCTATTTCAATAGCCAGTTCTTTGCTAATGCTTGAACTGAGTGCATGGGTGATCATCTGGCCATCTTCGATTAACAGTATTCTGTTCATACAATAACGACATAAAGGTTAGATGCATCTGTATATAGTTAAGTATAAACGCGACTGGGAATTGCGGCGGGCAGAAAAAAACAGAACAGAAAATCCGGTAGATTTCTGTTCTGTTTCAGATTCAGATTACTTATGACGTTCCTGCAGGCACTGTACTACGTCAGCCAGTTGCAGGCCTTCGTTTTGCAGCAGAACGGTCAGGTGATACAGCAGATCAGCGGATTCATTGATCAACTCTTCACGATCTTTTGCCATGGCAGCCAGTGCAACTTCCACACCTTCTTCGCCCACTTTCTGAGCAATACGCTTAGTGCCTTTGGCATACAGACGAGCGGTATAACTGGATTCCGGATCTGCATTTTTACGACCAGCCAGGATCTGTTCCAGTTCAGCTAAAAAGCCCAACGGCAGAGCAGGGTGCTCATCAAAGCAGGACGGGCAGCCACGATGGCAGGTTGGGCCGATTGGATCAGCAGCAACCAGCAGGCTGTCGTTATCGCAGTCGGTGGTAATTGCACGCAGTTGCAGAACGTGACCAGAGGTTTCACCTTTGGTCCATAAACGGCCTTTGCTGCGGCTGAAGAAGGTCACATGACCGGTTGCAATAGTTTTATCCAGTGCTTCACGGGTCATATAACCCTGCATCAGCACCTGGCCGGTGTGCACATGCTGCACAATCGCCGGGATCATGCCGTCAGTTTTTTCCCAATCCAGACGGCTTGGGTCAACAGTAATTAAATCAGTCACGGATCTGCACTCCTTCGTTACGCAGATAAGCTTTTAATTCAGGGATCGGAATAATTCCCTTATGAAATACGGAAGCAGCCAGAGCACCATCGACATCAGCAATCTGGAACGCATCACGGAAGTGTACCATTTCTCCGGCACCACCTGAGGCGATCAATGGAACTTTACAGAGGTCACGGATTAACTTGAGTTGAGTCAAGTCATAACCCTGACGCACACCATCCTGGTTCATCATATTCAGTACGATTTCACCGGCACCGCGTTTCTGCACTTCCACAACCCAATCCGGTGTAGTCCATTTGGTAATGCGGGTACGATTTTCATCGCCAGTGTATTGTTTTACCTGATACTGACCGGTTGCCGCATCAAAATAGGAGTCGATACCGACTACGATGCACTGCACACCAAAGCGATCCGCCAGTTCAGTGATCAGCGCAGGGTTTTCCAGTGCAGGGGAGTTGATGGATACTTTATCAGCACCGAACTCCAGAATGCGCTTCGCATCTTCGACAGATTTAATTCCGCCTGCCACGCAGAACGGAATATCAATCACTTCGGCGACACGGCTGACCCAGCTTTTATCAACGACACGGGCGTCGGAAGAGGCGGTGATATCATAGAATACCAGCTCGTCAGCGCCTTCATCGGCATAGCGTTTTGCCAGCGGAACGATATCACCCATCACTTCGTGATTACGGAACTGAATGCCTTTAACGACTACGCCGTCTTTGACATCAAGACAAGGAATTATGCGTCTTGCCAGCATGCGATAGCCTCCTTTACGGTGAATTTGCCTTCTAGCAATGAACGACCGAGGATCACGCCACCCACACCAGAACCTTTCAGCGCTTCGATGTCAGCAATACCGCCGATACCACCGGAAGCCTGCCAGTTGATCTGCGGGAATTGTGCTGCCAAATCACGATACAGCGCTACGTTACTGCCTTGCAGCGTGCCGTCACGGGAAATATCGGTGCACAGTACATGCTTCAGGCCAACAGGCAGATAATGCGCCAGCAATGCTTCGATGGTGACGCCACTGTCTTCCTGCCAGCCGGCAACAGCAATCTTGCGATTACCTTCGGCATCGATGTTCACATCCAGCGCCAGCACAATTTTGTCAGCACCGTATTTCTCAACCCAGCCTGCAACAGTAACCGGATCTTTCACTGCGGTAGAGCCAATCACCACACGGTTAGCGCCCGCATCCAGCAGGTCTTTGACATCTTGCTCAGTGCGAACACCACCACCGATTTGCACCGGTGCTTTGGTGTTGGCCAGCAATTTACGGATCACAGTCAGCTGGCGTTTGGTGCTGTCTTTCGCGCCATCCAGATCAACCAGATGCAGCTGAGTAGCACCTTGTGCCACATAATCATCAAAGCGACCCTGAGGGTCAGCTGAATATTCAGTTTTTTGACCGTAGTCTCCCTGATAGAGGCGAACTACTTTACCGTCGATTAAATCAATAGCCGGAATAATCATTACATCTCCAGGAAGTTACGAATCAGTTGCGCACCCAGTTTACCGGAACGTTCCGGGTGGAATTGCGCACCGAAAAAGTTGTCTTTACCGACGACTGCACTGAATGGCTGGCCGTAATCACAGCGAGCCAAAGTGGCTTCGGTGACTTCCAGCGCATAAGAATGCACAAAGTAGAAATAGCTGCCGGAAGGAATATCTTTGAACAGAGGATGTGTACCATCGTGTTCAATCTGGTTCCAGCCCATGTGCGGCAGGCGCAGATTACCGACTTGCATCAGTTTCACTTTGCCGGGAATGATGCCCAGACACTGGATATCCGATTCGTCATCCATGCTTTCTTCAGATGCCTGAGCCAGCATTTGCATACCGAGACAGAAACCCAGCAATGGCTGTTTCGCTTCGCGGATCAAATCAACCAGCTTACGCTCCTGCAGATTACGCATGGCGGCTTTGGCGGTGCCCACCCCTGGCAGGATCAGCTTATCTGCTGATTTAATGTCAGCCGCATCGCAGCTGACAATCGGCTCAACGCCTAAACGCTGAATCGCCATCTTTACCGAGGACAGGTTGGCACAACCGGTGTCAATAATAGTCAGTTTCATGCTGAACCCCTTACAGAACACCTTTGGATGATGGCAACTCGGTGCCTTCTACCTTAATGGCTTGACGCAATGCGCGGCCAAAACCTTTAAACAGTGCTTCTACCTGATGATGCGTATTACCTTCGGTCACGGACAGATTCAGCGTGATAGCCATTGAATCAGTCAGAGAACGGAAGAAATGTTCAACCATTTCGGTATTGAATTCACCAACCTGTTCGCGGCCAAAGTTGGCTTCAAATACCAGGAAAGGACGGCCAGAAAGGTCAATGGCAACCTGAGCCAGACATTCATCCATCGGCAGCAGGAAGCCAAAACGACCAACGCCGCGCTTATTGCCGAGTGCTTTTTTCAGTGCTTCACCCAGTGCAATAGCGGTGTCTTCTACCGTGTGGTGATCATCGATATGCAGGTCGCCCTGAACATTCAACTGCAGGCTGAAGCCAGCATGCGTTGCGATCTGATCCAGCATGTGATCAAAGAAGCCAATACCGGTAGATATTTGATTTCCACCAGATTTATCCAGATCCACGTCAACGCCGATCTGTGTTTCTTTGGTATTTCTGATCACGTGCGCTTTGCGGCCTTTGTTCAGCAGCATGTCACGAATTTGATTCCAGTTGCAGGTCTCCGGATTATAACGAATTCCGTGGATACCCATGTTTTCTGCCAACTGCATATCAGTGATGCGATCGCCGATCACATACGAGTTTGCGTGATCAATGCGACCAGAGTGCATGTAATCTTTCACTATACCCAGCTTAGGTTTGCGGCAGGTACAGTCATCATGCGGGAAGTGCGGGCAAATCAGCACTTCTTCCCAGGTCACGCCCTGCGATTCAAAGATGTGCATCATCAGATCTTGCGGTGGCTGGAAGTTTTCCAGTGGCAGACTCTCGGTGCCGAGACCATCCTGATTGGTCACCATCACCAGAATATAACCAGCAGCTTGTAAATCACGCAGTGCCGGGATGACCATTGGTTCAAAACGCAGTTTATCCAGACTATCAACCTGCTTATCAATCACAGGTTCTTCAATCAAAGTACCGTCGCGGTCAATGAAGAGAAATTTTTGTTTTTGGCTCACGGCGTTCTCCCTGTCAGGCCAATGATTGCAGCACGGTTAATACCGCCTGCATTTCCGCTTCGTCACCGATAGTGACACGCACGGAATTGTCCAGCATCGGCTTATTAGCGAAATCACGCAAAATAATGCCTTGTTCGACCATCGCGGCAAACACTTTTGCGCTGTCGATAAAACGAATCAGCACAAAGTTACCGTTATCATCATAGATGTCTTTAACACATGGCAATGCTGCGATGTCGGCTTTGAATTTCTGTTTCAGTCCATTCAGCCACTGAATACGCTGACGCATAATTTCCAGACCGGCCGGACTTAACGCCTGCGCAGCGATCTGAGCAACCGGTTCAGCTATCGGATACGGTGCGATCACTTTTAACAACAGACCGATCACTTCCGGATTGGCAATGGTGAAACCACAACGCAGACCAGCCAGCGCAAAGCCTTTGGATAAGGTGCGGGTGATCACAAGATTAGGATAATCGTTGATCAGGTCGATCATGCTGAACTGCGGGCAGAATTCAATATAGGCTTCATCCACCACAACGATGGCTTTGTCCTGAGTAGCATTCAGCACCGTGATCAGTTTTTCACGATCCAGCACCGTGCCGGTTGGGTTATTTGGCGAGCAGAAGAAAATAACCTTAACGCCATCCAGTTGTTCCAGAATAGCAGGAACATTTGGCTGGAAATCCGGCAGTGGCGCAACAGTACGAATACCGACACCGCAAGTTTCTGCACTGATAGAATACATACCGTAAGTTGGCGGGCAGATCAGGATCTCTTCTTTTCCCGGCTCACAGAAGGTACGTACCAGCAGCTCAATTGCTTCGTCAGAACCACGGCTGACCAGCACCTGCTCGGGTTTAACGCCGGCATAGGCAGCATATGATTCGATAACCTGTGGTGGCTGACATTCCGGATAACGGTTCAGACGGCTGCTATCTAAAGTGTACTGTTCACTTTTAGGCGCTTCGTTAGCGTTCAGAAACACATGACCTTTACCGCCGATACGACGAGCGGAAAGATAAGGGGTCAGATCCTGTACTCGCTGACAGGCCAGTTTGGTTAAGCTGGTAGGAGTAGTCAGACTCATTATTTCGCCTCCTGGCTGTTAATGCTGTCCATACGAATAGTAACGGCGCGTTTGTGTGCGGTCAGACCTTCAGCATCAGCCATTGTCGTCACTGTCGTAGCCAGACCTTTAAGACCATCAGCACTCAGTTCCTGCACGGTATAACGGCGTTGATAATCGGCCAGACCAAGGCTGGATGCAGTTTTCGCATAACCATAAGTTGGCAAGGTGTGGTTGGTGCCACTGGCATAATCACCGACAGATTCCGGCGTCCAGTTACCGAGGAAAATCGAACCGGCATTTTCGAGCTTGTTCAGTAAAGCCCGCGGTTCAATAGTCTGCACAATTAAGTGTTCCGGTGCGTATTCATTAGAGATAGCACAGGCTTCTTCCAGATCGGCACAGATGATAGAACGGCTGCTTTCTAATGCTTTGCGGGCAATGTCTGCGCGGCTCAGTTCAGCCAGCTGTTTTTCCAGCTCTGCATCGACTTTATTTGCCAGCTCAACAGAAGGTGTAACCAGTACTACCTGAGAATCAGGGCCATGTTCAGCCTGAGACAACAGGTCAGCGGCAACAAATGCCGCATTCGCTGTATCATCAGCGATGACCAGCACTTCTGACGGGCCGGCTGGCATATCAATCGCTGCACCGCGGAAATCCATGCTGACCTGACGTTTAGCTTCAGTTACCCAGGCATTTCCCGGCCCAAAGATTTTATCAGCTTTAGATACAGACTCTGTGCCGTATGCCATAGCCGCAATCGCTTGTGCACCACCCATGGTGTAGATTTCACTGACGCCACACAGCGTTGCTGCATAAATGATTTCATCAGCGATTGGTGGTGGTGAGCAGAGGATCACTTTACGACATTCGGCAATTTTCGCCGGAATTGCCAGCATTAACACAGTAGAAACCAGAGGTGCACTACCACCCGGAACATACAAACCAACCCGGTTAATTGGCTGATAGTGCAGTTCACAACGGACACCCGTTTGTGTATCTAAAGATAATGGTGCTGATTTCTGAGCCTGATGAAAGGTAGCAACATTGCGATAAGCATGCTGAATAGCCGCTTTCAGTTCCGGGCTGGTACGTTCACAAGCAGCTTTGATTGTTGCATCGCTTAAGCGTAAATCACCATCACTGACTTTATCGAATTTTGCAGTGAATTCGCGCAGTGCACTATCACCTTCAGTTCGAATACGATTTACGATATTGCTGACAATGCTCGTGATTTCAGCTGAATTACTCATTGCCGGACGGGTCAGCGTCTCGCGACGCTGCTCCGTATCCAGATTTGCCCACTGAACGATCTGCATATTCTGCTCCCGTTACATCATCATTTTTTCGATTGGCAGCACCAGAATAGAGCTGGCACCCAGCGCTTTCAGTTTTTCCATGGTTTCCCAGAACAGGGTTTCTGTAGCAACAACATGCATTGCAACATGGGTACTGTCGCTGGCCAGTGGCATCACAGTCGGGTTTTCAGCGCCAGGCAACAAAGCGGTAATTTCAGCCAGTTTATCTTTTGGTGCGTGCATCATGATGTACTTGCTTTCACGAGCCTGCAGCATGCCTTCCAGACGCGGCATCAGACGATCAACCAGCTTCTGTTTTTCCGGATACAGTTCTGTATCAGCCTGAATTAAAGATGCTTTGGAGCGGTAGATGACCTGAACTTCTTTCAGACCGTTGGCTTCCAGAGTCGCACCAGAAGAAACCAGATCACAGATAGCTTCAGCCAGACCAGCTCGCGGAGCTACTTCTACTGAACCAGTCAGTAATACTGGCTTAAAGGTAACGCCCTGTTCAGCCAGGAAGCGTTTCAGCAGGTGAGGGTAGGTGGTGGCAATTTTCTTGCCTTGCAGTGCAGCAACGCCTGTCCACTCTTCTTCGCGAGGAATAGCCAGAGAAAGACGACATCCGCCGTAATCCAGATCTTTCAGCTTTTTGTATGAAGTCGGCAGACCCTGAGACTGACGTTCCAGCATAGTTTCTTCAAGAACGTTTTCACCTACAATTCCCAGATCGACAACCTTGTCCATTACCAGGCCAGGAATATCATCATCACGAACACGCAGAATATCGATTGGCATATTTTCAACATGCGCGATCAAGCGATCTTCACGCAGATTGATTTTAAAACCACAGCTTTTCAGCAGTTCTTGAGAATCCTGACTCAGGCGACCTGATTTCTGCATCGCGATGCGCAGACGTTTGCTATCCATAGTTATATCCTTGTAAATGAAAAAACCCTCGGAAGTAGTGGCTTCCGAGGGTTTAGTGATTGGCTTGGGAACCACTTGGAAGTCACATTTGTGTCTTCCAGCAGCAATCCTCCTGAAAGACTAGTCCGGATGATGGCGATGGTGGTGATGCACAGTCTTCAGTAAGGTCATAGTGGCTGATATTGTTTCTTTAGTGTCCCAATGACTTACAAAATACCGCGCCTGACAAAAAATGCAAGCATAGATTACAGGAAAAGAGATTTTGCATTTTTTATCGAAAATAATGCAACCTTATTCATTAATCCTGAAAAAAGCGAAATGAAGAGGATCGTTGCCGGATACGTAACCGATTTCACCGGACAAAAAACAACACCCGGAACAGATTGATAGATCTATCTGATATCAGGCTTTGCAGGAATCACAAGTTCGCGGATAAGAATCAGAGTGATACAATTCTGAACCTTACTCTAAGCTGAATTGGATCCTGCTCCGTGTCATTGCAAACTATCTGGCATAAACAGCGCTGGCAGCGTCAGATTTGGCTGACCGCCTTGCTGGCCTGCTTATTCCTTATGACGATCATAAGTCTGTCACTCGGAAGTTATCAGATCGCGTTATCTGATTGGTGGCACGGG
Organism: Tolumonas auensis DSM 9187; assembly: GCF_000023065.1. Lineage (NCBI taxonomy): Bacteria > Pseudomonadati > Pseudomonadota > Gammaproteobacteria > Aeromonadales > Aeromonadaceae > Tolumonas > Tolumonas auensis. The sequence goes on along the minus strand of NC_012691.1, from coordinate 1,900,736 downwards.
CTGTCTGAAACGCAACTGCAAGTGATCTGGCAATTGCGTTTACCCCGTACTTTTCTGGCTATCGCTGTTGGTGGCGGACTTGCACTTTGTGGTGCTGTATTACAGATATTACTGCATAACCCTGTTGCGGAACCTGGGCTGATCGGTATTTCCAGCGGTGCCAGTTTACTTGCGGTGCTGCTTATTTTTGCCGGGCACCAGTCAGGCATTGTTATTCCGCCGTGGGGCGTCAGCGTGTCCGCATTTGTCGGGGCTTTATTGGTAACCTTGCTGCTACTCCGGTTGTCACATCGCGGGCAAATAGGGGGGAGCAGATTACTGTTACTGGGCGTAGCTATTGGCATTGCCAGTAATGCACTGACGACATGGCTGCTTTATTTTTCTGATGATCAGGCGTTGCGGGAAATTATGTTCTGGATGATGGGTAGCCTTGCCTATGGTCAGATTCATCCGGCTTACTGGTGGTTACCATTCATTATTGTGTGTGGATGGCTGGCTTGTCAGCACCGCAAGCTGGCGCTGCTGCAGTTAGGAACTTATCAGGCTCAACTGATGGGGCTGGATTTACAAAAGACGCAGCGGAAACTGGTATGGGCTGTTTGTTTTATCAGTGGCATGTGCGTCGCCTTAGCTGGCGTGATTGGCTTTATCGGGCTGGTTGTGCCGCATTTATTGCGACTGGCAGGTAAAGATGGTCCCGCATTTACTATTCCGGCATCTGTATTAGCCGGTAGTCTGCTGTTGTTAATTGCCGATGTATTATCCCGTTCTGTAGTAAGTGCCGGTGAATTACCGGTAGGGGTGGTCACTGCGACTATTGGTGCTCCTGTTTTCATCTGGTTATTGGTACGCCGTCATGCTCTCGCTGGTTGATTTTGCTGTGACGCATCGCGTCGGGCCGCTTACTGTCTCTGCCTCTGCGGGGCAACATATTGCGCTGCTGGGGCCGAATGGCAGCGGGAAATCCAGTTTATTACTTGCTGTAGCAGGGCTTATTCCATCACAAGGCCAGTTGCTGCTGGATCAGCAGGATATCAGACAGTGGTCTATGCAAGAGGCTGCAGTCAAAAGAGCCATGCTGCCACAGCGTACAGCACAACTATTGCCTATCGCGTGTCATCAGGTTATTGCATTAGGTTCTGCCCCCTTAAACCTTAACGAAACAGCGATAAAATCAGCGATAGAACAGGTTTGTTCCCGATTGGAATTGATGGATTACCTGAACCGGGATTTCAGTCAGTTATCAGGCGGGGAACAACAGCGGATCCTGCTTGCAAAAACCCTGCTGCAGGTCTGGCCGGGGCTGAATCCGCAAGCACGCCTGTTACTGCTGGATGAACCATTAGCAGGGCTGGACTGGCATCATCAGATCACGCTATTAACCTTGCTGAATGAACTTACCCTGCAAGGGCTCACAATAGTGACATCAATCCACGATTTTAATCTGGCCGTGGCGCACTGCGATGTGATCTGGTGTTTACAACAAGGTAAACTGGTTTTTTCAGACAGAGCTCATCAGCTTGATGAACATTTGATAGAAAAGGTTTTCCGTCTTAAAACAATCCGTAGTCAGGCAGAAGGCCAGACACTATTTATCCCGTGGCAAGTCAGTGACGAAGCCAGTCAGAAGAGGAAGTTGATGTGAAACCGGGTAACAAAGGCCTGTATCGTGTATATAAAGCCGGCATTTACAGCATGCAGGGCATCAAGGCTGCATGGAAACATGAAGCTGCCTTCCGCCAGGAAGTGATCCTGATGCTATTGCTGACACCTGCGGCGTTTATCGTCGGAGCAGGTCTGACGCAACAACTACTTTTGTTAGTGCTGGCATGGCTGGTCGTCATCGTCGAGATCCTAAATTCTGCAGTGGAAGCAGTTGTCGATCGCTTTGGTGGTGAAATGCACGATCTTTCCGGCCGGGCGAAAGATATGGGGTCTGCGGCCGTATTTATCACCCTTGTGCTCAATGCGGTCGTCTGGGGTGCTGTTATTGGTCAGAACTGGCTGGGTTGGTGGTAAGTTTTTTACTTGTTGCCATTACGAATGGATGATAGTATCCGCGCCGCTATTAAAGAGGTATCGAACGGTCGCATTTGGTGCCATACATTCATTAATTAAGAAGTGAGATCACTATGTCTTTTACATTCCAAACTGAAGTTCGTGCAGACCTGGGGAAAGGTGCGAGCCGCCGCCTGCGTCGCGCTGAACAAGTTCCAGCAATCCTGTACGGTGCTGGTCAGGAAGCAGTTTCTCTGGTTCTGGATCACAACAAAGTTATCACTGCTCAGCAAGAAGCTGCATTCTACAGCGAAGTGCTGACTCTGGTTGTTGATGGCAAAGAAGTTAAAGTTAAAGTAGCTGCAGTTCAACGTCATCCAGTTAAGCCAAAAGTAGTTCATCTGGATTTCATCCGCGCTTAATTGTTCGGATACTGAAATAAAGGCAGCCTCGGCTGCCTTTATTTTTAGGCTCAAAAGCAGCATCTTTGTTTGCACCAGCCACCACATTTCATTAGACTTTTGCCCGACATGTCCGAATGTAGCGGACATTGCCTTTCAACATTACCTCAATATCAACAAGTGACACTTGGTGTGTGTCACCACTGTAAGGATAAATCATGCCTGTAATTACACTTCCCGATGGTAGCCAGCGTCAGTTTGAAAATGCTGTCTCTGTATTAGACGTTGCTGCAAGCATCGGTGCTGGTTTAGCTAAAGCCTGTATCGCTGGTCGCGTTAATGGTGAGTTAGTTGATGCGTGCGAGCTCATCGAAACTGACGCCACGCTTTCTATTATCACAGCCAAAGATCAGGAAGGTCTGGAAATTCTGCGCCACTCCTGTGCGCATTTGCTGGGGCACGCAATCAAGCAATTGTGGCCACAGACCAAAATGGCTATCGGACCAGTTATTGATAACGGCTTTTACTATGACGTAGATCTGGATCAGATGCTGACAGAAGAAGACATCCAGGCGCTGGAAGCGCGGATGTTGGAACTGGCACAAAAAGACTACGACGTCGTTAAAAAAACAGTGAGCTGGCAGGAAGCCCGCGATGTATTTGAATCCCGTAGTGAAACCTACAAGGTTGCCATTCTGGATGAAAATATTGCCCGTGATGACAAACCTGGTTTGTATCATCATGAAGAATATATTGATATGTGCCGTGGCCCGCATGTTCCGAATATGCGTTTCTGCCACCACTTCAAACTGCAGAAAACCTCTGGTGCCTACTGGCGTGGTGATGCAAAAAACAAAATGCTGCAGCGTATCTATGGCACAGCCTGGGCTGACAAGAAACAGCTGAATGCCTATCTGCAACGTTTGGAAGAAGCTGCAAAACGCGATCACCGTAAAATCGGTAAGCAGCTCGATCTGTATCATATGCAGGAAGAAGCACCGGGCATGGTGTTCTGGCATAACGATGGCTGGATCATTTTCCGTGAGCTGGAAACCTTTATTCGCCAGAAACTGCGCGAATACGATTATGAAGAAGTAAAAGGTCCATTCATGATGGATCGCGTGTTGTGGGAACGTTCAGGCCATTGGGATAAATATGCCGATGCCATGTTCACCACTTCATCAGAAAACCGTGAATACGCTATTAAGCCGATGAACTGCCCGGGTCATGTGCAGATCTTCAATCAAGGTCTGAAATCTTACCGTGATCTGCCATTGCGTATGGCTGAGTTCGGCAGCTGTCACCGTAATGAACCATCAGGTTCTCTGCATGGCTTGATGCGCGTACGTGGTTTCACGCAAGATGATGCACATATCTTCTGTGCTGAAAATCAGATCCAGGATGAAGTATCCGCCTGTATCCGTATGGTGTATGACACTTACAGTACTTTCGGCTTTAAAAATATCGCCGTAAAACTTTCTACACGTCCGGAAAAACGTATTGGCAGTGATGAAATGTGGGATCGTGCAGAAGAAGCACTGAGCGCAGCATTGAAGCACAACAATATCGAATTTGATCTGCAACCGGGCGAGGGCGCATTCTACGGTCCGAAGATTGAATTTACTTTGCATGATTGTCTGGATCGCGCGTGGCAATGTGGTACTGTGCAGCTCGACTTTGCATTACCAGGTCGTCTGGGTGCAACTTATGTCGGTGAAGATAATGATCGCCATGTTCCGGTTATGATTCACCGTGCAATTCTGGGCTCAATGGAACGTTTTATCGGTATCCTGACTGAAGAGACAGCCGGATATTTCCCACTGTGGCTGGCACCTTTGCAGGCCGTAGTGATGAATATCACGGATAATCAGGCCGATTATGTGAAAGAAGTCGTTAATACTTTAAATGAATCGGGTATCCGGGCAAAAGCGGACTTGAGAAATGAGAAGATTGGCTTTAAAATCCGTGAGCATACTTTGAAACGTGTTCCTTACATGCTCGTCTGCGGCGATAAAGAAATGGAAGCCGGCGAAATCGCAGTAAGAACCCGTAGAGGTGTTGATTTAGGTAAATTCAAAGTAACTGATTTAGTAGAACAGTTACGCAAAGAAATCAGCACTCGTGTACTAAATGTTGTGGAGGAATAAGCTATAAACGGCGCAAAGAAAACCGGGAAACAAACACCACGGACTCGTATCAATGGTGAAATTCGTCTGAAAGAAGTTCGACTTGTTGGACTTGAAGGCGAGGCGCTCGGAATTGTCTCTATGGAAGAGGCATTGGATGCTGCAATTAAAGCCGGCGTAGACTTGGTTGAAATCAGCCCAACTGCTGAACCGCCAGTTTGTCGCATTATGGATTTTGGCAAATTCCTCTACGAAAAGAGTAAATCTGTTAAAGAACAGAAAAAGAAAACCAAACAGATCCAGATCAAGGAAATTAAATTCCGTCCTGGAACTGATGAAGGCGACTATCAGGTAAAACTACGCAACCTGATTCGTTTTCTGGAAGAAGGGGACAAAGCCAAAGTAACACTGCGTTTCCGCGGGCGTGAAATGGCGCATCAGGACCTCGGCATGAATGTTCTGGAACGTGTAAAAGCGGATCTGGAAGAGATTGCTGTAGTGGAGTCTTTCCCTCGTGTGGAAGGACGCCAGGCAGTCATGATGCTGGCCCCTAAAAAACGGTAATCAGGCTTTCAAGTAAAAACGACCATCAGATTCAGGTCTGATGGTTTTTTTCGCCTGATTATATTAATGGCAAATACAATGCGGAGTTCGTAATGCCAAAAATGAAAACTGACCGTGGTGCTGCTAAGCGCTTCAAAAAAACCGGTTCCGGTGGTTTTAAGTGCAAGCACGCTAACAAGCGTCACATCCTGACCAAGAAAACTACCAAGCGTAAGCGTCACCTGCGTGCGCCAGGCATGGTCGCCAAACCTGATTTGGCTCGAGTTTCAGCAATGCTGCCATACGCATAAGGGAAGGATTGACAAATGCCAAGAGTTAAACGTGGTGTGACTGCACGTGCGCGTCACAAGAAAGTTCTGAATGCAGCTAAAGGTTACTACGGTGCTCGTTCCCGTATTTACCGCGTAGCTGTTCAAGCAGTTACTAAAGCTGGTCAGTACGCTTACCGTGACCGTCGTCAGAAGAAACGTCAATTCCGTCAACTGTGGATTGTACGTATCAACGCTGCTGCTCGTTTGAACGGTCTGTCTTACAGCCGTTTCATCAACGGTCTGAAGAAAGCTTCTATCGAAATCGATCGTAAGATCCTTTCCGATATCGCAGTTCATGATAAAGCTACCTTTACCGCTCTGGTAGAGAAAGCGAAAGCCGCACTGGCTTAATCAAGTACGTTGCGAATAGGGAGGCGAAAGCCTCCCTTTTTTTATCCGCGCATTATCTGAATTCCCCGCTTAATCTAATAATTCCAATCTGTTTAAGCTGATCCAGTCAATGATCGGGCAGTTAATCACCGTCAACGTGCCCTAATCTGAGATTCATCCTTTTGATCACCTTATTCCCGATTTATACTAAGCGGTTATGATCAAAGCGTAATTGGTTATCGCTCGAGAGAGTAGCAATCTGCAGAACAAAACCTTGTACGAACAAGGGTAATGAGGGAAATATGCAGCAACTAGAAGAAGTAGTCGCCAGTGCACTGGCGAAAATTGCCGAAGCTACGGACAATAACGCGCTGGAAGCGTTACGTGTTGAGTATTTCGGTAAGAAAGGTGTCTTTACGGAACAAATGAAGGCATTAGCCGGTTTATCTCCGGAAGAGCGACCAGCAGCAGGGCAGTTGATCAATCAGGCGAAAGAAAAAGCACAGAATGCATTAAACGAGCGCCGCGAAGCATTAACTACAGCTGAACTAGCGAAAAAACTGGCTGCCGAAACTATTGATGTGTCTTTACCTGGTCGTCGTTTTGAAAATGGTGGTATTCATCCTGTTACCCGCACCATTGAACGAATTGAACGTATTTTCGGTGAATTAGGTTTCAGTGCAGAATATGGCCCTGAAATTGAAGATGACTTCCATAATTTTGATGCATTGAATATTCCAGGTCATCACCCGGCCCGTACTGATCACGATACCTTCTATTTCAATCCTACATTGATGCTGCGTACTCATACTTCTGGTGTGCAGATCCGTACTATGGAAAAACAGCAGCCACCAATCCGTATCATTGCGCCGGGTCGTGTATACCGTAATGACTACGATCAGACACATACCCCGATGTTCCATCAGGTTGAAGGTCTGCTGGTTGATGAAAATATCAGTTTCTCTAATCTGAAAGGAATTCTGCACGATTTCCTGCTTAATTTCTTTGAAGAAGATTTACAGATCCGTTTCCGTCCTTCCTATTTCCCATTTACTGAGCCAAGTGCTGAAGTGGATGTTATGGGGAAAAATGGTCGTTGGCTGGAAGTGTTAGGCTGTGGCATGGTACACCCGAATGTGCTGCGCTCAGTTGGGATTGATCCTGAGAAATACTCTGGCTTTGCCTTCGGAATGGGGGTCGAACGTCTGACTATGTTGCGCTATGGCGTTAACGATTTACGCGCGTTCTTCGAAAATGACCTTCGTTTCCTCAAGCAGTTCAAATAAGGATCAATCAACATGAAATTCAATAAAGCCTGGATTGAAGAGCTGGTTCCAACCTCCTTGTCTGCAGAAGAACTGGCCGCACAAATCACCATGGCCGGTCTGGAAGTTGATGGCATTGACCCGGTAGCCGGTACATTTAATGGTGTTGTTATCGGGGAAGTTGTCGAATGTGCACAACATCCTGATGCCGATAAACTGCGTGTTACCAAAGTAAATGTTGGTGAAGCCGAGTTACTGGATATCGTTTGTGGTGCTCCGAATTGCCGTCAGGGACTGCGCGTTGCGGTTGCAACCGTAGGCGCCGTATTACCTGGTGATTTTGTTATTAAAAAAGCGAAACTGCGCGGCTTACCATCTCACGGCATGCTGTGCTCATTCTCTGAACTGGGTATCGGCTCTGATCACAGCGGGATCATTGAGCTGCCAGCTGATGCGCCAATCGGTACCGATCTGCGTGAATACCTGTCACTGAATGATTCTTGTATTGAGGTCGATCTGACCGCTAACCGTGCAGATTGTCTGGGTATGCTGGGTCTGGCACGTGAAATTGCCGTTCTGAACCGTTGCGAGCTCAAAGAACCAGAAATCAACGCGGTTAACGCGACGCTGACTGATACATATCCAATTGATGTGCAGGCTACCGCTGATTGCCCACGTTATTTAGGCCGTGTGTTGCGCGGTCTGAATGTAAAGGCAACAACGCCGTTGTGGATGCAGGAACGTCTGCGTCGTTGTGGTCTGCGTTCTATCGATCCGATTGTTGATGTGACTAACTATGTTCTGCTGGAACTGGGTCAGCCAATGCATGCATTCGATCTGGCCAAACTGCAGGGCACAATTCAGGTTCGTCGGGCAACTGCCGGTGAAAAGCTGACATTGCTGGATCAAACCGAAGTTTCTTTACGTGATGATACGCTGATCATTGCCGATGATCGTGGCGCGATTGCAATGGCCGGTATTTTCGGTGGTGCGGATACAGGCGTTGATGCAGAAACAACGACCGACATCATGCTGGAATGTGCTTTCTTCCAGCCGCTGTCGGTCACTGGACGTGCCCGTGCGTATGGCCTGCGTACTGATTCATCTCATCGCTTCGAACGTGGTGTTGACCCGCAGGTGCAGTTTAAAGCGATGGAGCGTGCTACCGCTCTGCTGCTGGACATCTGTGGTGGTAGCTGTGGTCCTGTCATTGATAAGACTGCGGCGGATGCACTGCCGGCAGTGAAAACCGTATCTCTGCGTCGTGAGAAACTGACCCGTCTGGTTGGTATGGCTTTTGACGATGCCGAAGTTGTAGATATTCTGACTCGTCTTGGCTTGCAAGTGACAGCGACAGAAAATGGCTGGCAGACCAATGTACCAAGCTGGCGTTTTGATATCGCGATTGAAGAAGATCTGGTCGAAGAAATTGCCCGTATTTATGGTTATGACAATATCCCTAATATCGCGCCGGAAGCTCATCTGACTATGTCAGAGCATAAAGAAGCTGAACAGCCTCTGAAGCGTTTCCGTGATTTGTTAGTTGATCGTGGCTTCCACGAAGCGATTACGTACAGCTTCGTTGATCCGAAAGTGCTGTCGTTGCTGGAGCCATCTGCAGATCCAATCGTTCTGCCAAATCCGATTGCGTCAGATATGTCTGCAATGCGTGTATCTCTGCTGCCTGGTCTGCTGGGTGCGGTTGTATATAACCAGAATCGCCAGCAAACCCGCGTTCGCCTGTTTGAGTCAGGCCTTCGCTTTATCCGTGACGCAAATGCAGAAAATGGCATTCGTCAGGAAGCGATGCTGGCAGGGGTGATCACTGGTAATGCTGCGGATGAAAACTGGACCATTCCAAGCCGGGCTGTCGATTTCTTCGATCTGAAGGGTGATGTTGAAGCTTTGCTGGAACTGACCGCGAATGCTGACGCTTATCGCTTTGTGCGTTGTGAACATCCGGCGTTACATCCAGGACAGTCTGCGGCGATAGAATTTAATGGAAAATCAGTGGGTTATATTGGCGTTGTTCATCCGGCACTGGAGAAAAAACTGGGTCTGAAGAGCAAAGCTATTGTATTTGAAGTGGAATTAGCTGCGATCCTGCAGCGTAATATCCCGTCATTCGCTGAAGTTTCCAAATTCCCGGGCAACCGTCGTGACCTGGCAATTGTGGTGGACCAGACAATTTCTGCAGATGATATTCTTCGATTAGCAAGAAAAGTTGGCGGAAATCAGATAGTTGGCATAAACTTATTTGACACATACCAGGGTACTGGTGTGCCGGATGGTAAAAAGAGTCTGGCCTTCAGTATGATTCTGCAGAATGTAGAGCGCACTCTGGAAGATAAGGAGATTGCCGAAACAATGGAAAGAGTTGTTGAAGCACTCCGGGTAGAGTTCAATGCTACTTTGAGGGACTAGTTATGGCCTTAACCAAAGCCGATATTGCAGAACATCTCTTTACTGAGTTGGGAATAAGCAAGCGTGATGCCAAAGAATTGGTGGAAACGTTTTTTGAAGATATCCGGCTAGCCCTAGAGAGTGGCGAGCAGGTAAAAATATCCGGCTTTGGTAATTTCGAACTCCGGACGAAAAATGAACGTCCGGGGCGAAATCCTAAAACAGGTGAAGATATTCCTATTACTGCCAGACGAGTAGTCACTTTCCGTCCAGGACAGAAACTGAAATCACGGGTTGAACATGCCCGGCCAGTTGATGAAGCTGATGATGACGGAGATGAGTAAATAGTAAAGAAACAGGCCAGTTGATAACTGGCCTGTTTCTTTTATGAGAAATAAATGAGATTAAATAGATTCAGTAACTGAACTCATCAAAACCATCTTTGGCTGGTTCTGATACCGTTTTAATGACTGAAATACGACCTAATGCCTGAATCAATTTTCGTCCATTCCAATTCACTTCGCTTTCACCAAAACAGGCGATGTGTAGTCCTTCTAATTCATTTCTTAGCTGCGTATAGAACGGTAGCTGTTCCGCACAGGTAAACTGTTGATCCCACCGATGCGATGCCCACACGAAGAGCGCCTGATAAACAGCCAGAGCATCACTACCGGTACAAGCTTGCTTTAATATTTTCCACAATTGATAACGCTCATAACGGTTTCTTAGTCTTTTTCTGTAATACCAGATGACGGCCAGCAACGGGGTAACCAAAGCGATGACGACTCCGATAGCCGTCAGTATTTTCAGCAGTAACGCTGTCCAATAATGAGCGTTTGATGGTGCTTTCTTGGCTGGTACGGGATCAGCCGCTACTTTTGCTGTCTTCGTCGCAACAACAGAAGCGAGGAATTTACGTTCCTCAAGTGATGCAACCTGAGCTCGATCGCTGATGGTGTTCCACCAGTTCAGATGTAATGAAGGTACGGCAAAGGTGATATTTTTTTCAGGAATGAATATTTGTCTGAATGTTTTTCTGCTGATAAGCATGCCATTTTGAAGTTGCTGCTCATCTTTCTGACCATCATTGTATATCCGGACATCACTGATTTCAGGCAGGGCAAGATCCGGTAATTGTCCGGTCGTGTTGTTAATGCCAGTCAGGGTAATAATGCGTGTCAGGGGCTGGCCGGTTTTAACATAGCTGGTTTGCGGTTCCCAACGGTCTTCGATGGTGATACCTGAACTTGGCAACCATTCTTTATCTGAGCCAAGAAAAGCGGCCGGAATTGGCTTTATATTAATAATATGTTCACTGGATATTTGCTTATTGTCTGAGGCCAGCATTGAGCCGGTCAGTTTCAGCGATCCTGTGGTTTCAGGAATGACAATATATGGATATGTCAGCGTTTCCTGATAATGATCGGCAAATATCTCTTTATCTTCAGTTGGATCTTCAATCGGTGTAATCGTTGCACCCTGAACAGAAGGGATAACCGGCGGATTGTTTTGCGGATCCGCTCTCTTGGCCATTTTCACTGTATATGTAATGACTTCGTTCCGATAGGCACTTTCAGTACTGATCTGACTTTCGATTAAATGAGTTGGTGCCTGATATTCTGTTTCTGATGGCGGTTGGATATATGAATTTGAATTCATACCTTGTTTATTATCATCGACAGTAATAATGAGCGGCTGCGATTCTGAATCTGCAATTTTTAATGCCGGAATGGTGACTTCGCCGGCGGTTACTGGCTGCAGCGGGATAATCCAGCTTGTTTCGGTTGCTGAAGGGTGTGTGACCTGCAGATTGCCAATGATGAAGTCTCTAAACAGTGGACGGATATCCAGCGCATCCTCTGTGAGGTTTTCATCGGCAGTCAGGGTGTAGGTCAAGCTGTCACCAAGGGATAATGTTTGTGAATCGACCTGACCATTTATCTGGGCTGCATTGCTTGATGTACACCAGATAAAGGCTAAACCACATAAAACGGGATAAGGTAATTTCACAATCATGACCTAATTTGCCTTATTCTTTTGTTGTAGTTGTAATCTTTTTTGCATCAGATTGCCAGATTCTTCAGGTAATGCTTTCAGAAAGTTAAGCGCCTTCTCAATATTGCCGTTTTTCTTTTGTAACGTTGCTATGACTTCATCATCTTTGTCTTCAGTGCTCTGTTTTTTTAGCCAGATTTCGAGGATGTTTTTATTATCTTTTGCTTCCTGAAAATTAGGGTTTAACTGAATAGCCTGATTATAAGCGATGATAGCTTCTTTAATCTTTCCAGTATGAGCCAAGGCATTCCCCCGGTTGTAATGCGATACCGGAGTATTATCTTTCCCGTAAAATTCTATAGCCTGGCTGAACTTACCTGCCCGGTACATAGCATTACCTTTCCAGGTGTAATCCTGGAATGTATCAGCAGCTTGTTGATATTGTCCCTGTTTATATAAATCTAATGCTATATCTTTAGCATAAGAGCTCTCAGGGAAATAAATAATAAATGGAATTAAGAGAATATAACCCCGGCGGAAAAGCAAAGCGGCTAATATCAAAGGGAAGAGTATAAAATAACTGAGTTCTTTATAAACGATGACTTCTCTTAGTGTATTAGAATCATCCGCAGCAAAATCATCCGTTAATGATTTTTCCAGTTTGGTAATATCAATCAGCTTTCCACCTAATTTAGATGCTGTATCTGTCAGCACAGTAAGTGGTGTTTTGGCTACGATGAGTTGCCCTGTATGGGTGCGGAGCAGCCCGCCTTCAGGTAAAGGGATCACTGAACCGTTTGCTGTACCGATAAAAACTATATCAACAGGCCAGTTAAGAGGTTTGACATAGTTAATGATTTTTTCTGCCTGCAATGTCGTTAATTGATCCGTGAACAACAGTATTTTTATCTGGCTGTCTGGTTTTAGCGGCGTGATCAATGATCCCGCCAGTTTCATCGCATCAACGACATTTGATCCTGCTTCTGGCATGACCGATGGGTTTAGCGCATCTATAAAATGCGTTAATGTGCCATGATCATCCGTAAATGGTGATATGACATGAGCTGATCCTGAAAAAGCAATTAATGCCGTATTACCGGTTTTATTCTTTGTTAAATAGGCATTAATTTTCTGCTTTGTCATGGCTAGCCGCGATGGCTTCAAATCATCGGCATACATCGTGTTATCCATACCTAACAAAATAACAGTATGCAGATCGTTTTTTGCCAAAGCTGTTTTTTGTGGTATGGCTGGCCCGGCCAGAGCGGTAATTACTAAGCATGAAAAGATAAATAGCAGCAGAGACATGTTTAGTTTTGATTTTTTTGGAGCGCTTTTTGTCAGTACAGCCAACAGATGTGCTGAAATATAGCTCTGCTGTTTTATTTTTTTTAATGATGAAAAATAAAACAAAGCCAGTAATGGGAGTAACAAGACAAAAGCATACGGTCTCAGAAAGATAAAATCAGTCATTTCTTAATATCCAGAGCAGCATGGCCATGACAAGCAAGAGACAAGACAGCGGCCAGACCAGTAGTTCGGTACGGGGCTGATATGTCACGGTTTTTAAGGATAATGGTTCGATCAGATTGATTTGCTGGTATATTTCAGACAAATCCTGTTCGCTGCGGGCTCTGAAATATTGTCCGCCAGTCATGTTAGCTATCTCTTCAAGCGTGGTTTCATCCAGATCACTTTCTGCTTCTGCGTCGGTAGAATCTGAGCCAATTCCGATAGTATAAATTTTCAATCCACTTGCTTTGGCCAAAGCAGCCGCATCAGTTGGTTGAATGGTATTAATGCTATCCTTACCATCGCTGAGTAGTATCAATGTTTTGTTCTGGATGGGCTTCGGTTCATGCAGCGTTTTTTTAACTGCAAGGGTGATTGCTTCTCCAATAGCAGTAAACTTACCTGCCAGACCGATATTTACTTCATCCAGTAGTAGTCCTGCTGCTTGCCAGTCCTGGGTAAATGGCACCATCAGGTAGGCGTGATCAGCAAACAGGATGATTCCGATACGATCACCCTGGCGTTGTTTAATAAACGATTGTAAATAGGATTTCACCATGCTCAGACGGTCAACAGCTTCTCCGTTTATGGTCATATCCTTAATTTGCATACTCTGCGAAATATCGACAGCCAGCAATAAGTCGCGTGACGGAAAACTTTGAACTACCGGTGTCTCCAGCCATTGCGGACGAGTAAGCGATAAGACTATTAACAACCAGCTTAATACTAATAACGTCCGCGTTAATAGGTGACGAGATTTGCCGGTTGTGATGTTGCTCGCAAAATAGGGCAGGGTAGGTGCATCAATTATAATATGCTGGTTTCGTTTAGGTTTAACCAGCCACAATATTAATAATGGTAAAGGTAATAAACAGGCAAACCATGGCCAAGCGAGGTTAATCACAGCGGTCTCCTGCTACGGATTGATTTAAGCCATTTTTTACATTCATGGAGGATTTCTTTTTTTTCTTTTACTGAAATCGTCATATCAGAATAGGACCAGCTTTCCCATTCATCAGAGTATTTTGAGAAATGACATGAGGAGTTGCTATCCAGAAATGTCAACCAATCGCGGGTATGTAAACCGGCAAATTCTTCCCTTTCCCAATAATGTGAAGCTGTTTTTTTTAACAACACATTTATTGCCGGAATATAATTATCTTTTTTGTTCTTAAATATGAAATTCAATTCACGTTTTGCTTTCCAGAAAAGCTTGTAGCAAGGCCATGCTTTATAGATTCTGTGCAGAAAGTAAATTGCCATAAAAGAAACAACAATAAAAAAGACGATAAGGATCAGGTTAGTGTCTGTTCCTGTATCTGGTCCTGGTAAGATGTCGTGCAATTGGTTAAGTGGTGCTTTCATTTATAGTTGTTCTGCCAATGTTTTGGACGCATCAAAAGCTAATAATTGTTTAGCATAACCGCTCAGTTTTCTTTCCAGCTCAAATTGGCGAAAGCTGGCAAGCCGGGCGTAGTCATTTCTGAACTCATCATTTGTCAGTAAAAAACCAGCACCACTGGCGTTCTCCACACCTAAAATGCCATCACCTTCAACTTGTCGTTCCAGTGCATCATAAATTTGTATCAGATTGATTTCATGACGTTTTCTCAGATAGCGGATCATCAGAAAATCTTTCTGCGACAACCGGTAGTAATCACTGATAATAACCAATCGGGCGCCAGGACGGAGCATATTACCCAGCGTCTTCAAACCAGCGGTGATATCGGAGGTTGCAGGTCGTTCCTGCAAACCTGCGCTATAGATATTGATGATTTGTTTTAACCACAGCAATACCCCTTTGCGGTGACTTACTGGTGATTGAATGGTCGTTCTTTCACCACTCAGAATCAGACCACCAATTTTGTCACCTCTCTTTAACGCATGCCAGGCAACAGCTGCAGCCACCAGAGACGCCAAGCGGGCTTTCAGTTGTCCCTTGGAGCCGAAATACATTTCACTGGAGAGATCCAGCAAAATATAGACAGAATGATCCCGTTCTTCCCGGAACAATTTTGTATGCGGCTTACCGGTTCTGGCCGTGATTCTCCAGTCCATATTGCGTACATCGTCACCAATCATATACGGACGAACTTCGGCAAATTCCATGCCTCGTCCTTTCTTTCTTGATTGATGAGCACCGGTTCTCCATCCATCTGAAAGTTGAGTCGCGATACGACTTCCACTCACTGAAACTGCCAGCAGATCATCCAGTGTGAGTGTGACGCCGTCATTTAATTTCATGCAACTACAACCTTCTGTAACAGGATAGAGATGATATCTTTCGGTGTAATACCATCAGCTTCGGCTTCTACAGTCAGCATGAGACGGTGCCGCATTACCGGATAAATACAATACTGGACGTCATCCGGCGTGACATAGTTTCGACCGGCTAACCATGCTCTGACGCGTGCACAGCGTAACAGCGCAATACTGGAGCGGGGGCTGACGCCATACGCAAGCCAACGGGCAAGATCAGCATCATATGCCTGCGGGTGACGGGTGGCTGTGGCCAGATTTACTATGTAATTTTCAATGGGTGCTGAGGCGATCACCTGCAACGCATACTGGCGGGCTGCAAAGATCTGCAACTGCGTTAATTTTGGCGCATCCGGGGTGTCTTCTTCCCGGCTTTCAGAATGATTCAATCGCAGAATATTCAGTTCATCCGCAGCACTTGGGTAATCAAGTTCCAGATGCAGCATGAACCGGTCCAGTTGCGCTTCCGGCAGGGGATAAGTACCTTCCTGTTCCAGCGGGTTTTGTGTCGCCATTACCATAAATAATGGTGGCAGATGGTAACTTTTCCGCCCGATAGTAACCTGCCGTTCTTCCATCGCTTCCAGCAAAGCACTTTGAACTTTAGCTGCTGCACGGTTGATTTCATCCGCCAGAACAATCTCATTAAATAATGGGCCGGGCTGAAACACAAAGGTGCCATTCTGCGGACGATAGATTTCAGTACCAGTCAGATCCGCCGGCAGAAGATCAGGTGTGAACTGGATGCGGTGAAAATGACTTTCCACGCAGCTGGCCAGCATTTTTATGGAACGGGTTTTAGCTAAGCCTGGAGGGCCTTCCACGAGGATATGGCCATCAGCCAGTATTGCCATTAGCAAACCATCGATCAGGTGTTGCTGTCCGATGATTCGCTTATTAAGAAATTCTTTAACCGTAGCGATAGATGTCAGGCAGGCATCTTCCGTTATGGTTTGCTGTTGTTCGTTATAAATATTATCCACAGCATCGTCCTTTGATTAAATTACCAGCAATAATAATAAAACTGATGATTGCATATATACCAAATGAGACTATAAGCCATTGAGGCATAGTCCACGACAGAAATTGCCACTGAAGTTCAGCGCAATCACCGGTAGCGTTAAAAAACCAGGGCATCCAACGATCTAGCGGTAGCCATTGTGGAAAGGTAACAAATAAATCGCAAGTATTAAAGGGAGATGGATTCAATTGTAGGTCTGTGTGACGTAGCGCCAGTCGCAGTCCTTCTATTGACGAATATGCCCATATCAGCAGGCCTGTCCAGCGGAGAATCCAGTTCCGTGGATTGATAAAGCCAATCAGAGCACCAGCCATAATGCCCAGAATAGCAACTCGCTGGTATATGCACATTACACATGGCTGTAGGCCCATAACATGCTGGAAGACCATACCACAAAGTTCAAAGAAAAGTGTCGAGCCTAATAATATGCCCCATGCAGTCCGGCTTTGCGTAATGTTTCGGATAAATTGGATCATTAACTTATTCCTGAGTTACAGATGGCGGGAATTAAAATACAGAACAGGATAAAAAGGAAGCGGGGAAAGAGTACTGAGTTTTTTGTGTCTTTTCAAAGGATCACCTCTCTGTTTGGGTGCTGATGCTGTAATAGATGGATGATTATAGTTATCATTATCATATGTCAATTGCAACTCCCTCAAATTCTTACCTTTTGATTGTCACTGGTGCTTTTTGGTGGCGATTTGCATTTGAGGATGGCAACGGATCGGCTCTGCAAGTCAATTCGTTGGATACGTCTGAACGTTGGGTCTAATAAATCCGGGAGGTCATCATGATCCATGTCTGTCGGACAATTGCAGTGTCTCTTTTGTTTGGTTTGACAACGTCAGCTATAGCCGCAACTGAGAATCTTCCGCTGGCGTCGACATTACCAGCAGATGTAGTAAAAATTTCACCTGTTGTTCCTGCGATGGGTGAGCATTGGGCAAATCCCAAAGATCTGCCTTTGGGACCAATCTACGGTGTTTCTGAAGGGCGGGTTATCTTTTTGGAATTTATGATCGACCGCGATACCCTTGCAAAGGGTACATCGTTTACTGATCTTAAGTCGAAAGCAGGTATTCCTTTACCGTCTGTTGAACACGTCGATTTTGATTGGGAGCCTGATGGGCACGAAGGCTATACAGTTCCGCATTATGATATTCACTTATATTTTGTACCCCATAACGAACATATGGCGATCAAGCCATAGCATCATTGTATTTACCCTAAAATCAATGTTTGTAAAAAGGCGGTTCTGGATGGGCCCACATTGTGGGCTCATCTTTTTATATACATCTGAGTTTATTACGAAGAACGCTTACACTATTATTTTAGTGATTTATATATTAAGATAATAAATCTGTGATCCAAGTACAATTAAAGCCGAAAACAGTCTGTTTTTTCAGAGAAATACTTCTTTTTTATTGATGATTGTATTTATGAGTTTCCCTCATAAGAGCATTCGATATATCTCGTATAGTCATTAACGGCAATGCTCACTAAAATCAAAAAACTGTTAGATAAGGCTATTCTGTTTCGATATTAATTCGATTAACGAGAATAAGCCTCTATTGATATATTTTTTGCCAAATGGATGAGCGCAGTAATGAATAATATATCTGTATCCAGTAAGGAGATAAATCGACTGTTATCTTTTTTAAATAAAGAGAACGTTAATATCGAAAGTCTGCTCCAAAAGAGCAAGATTGATATGTATGAGATAAAATCAAAAAGTGCACGTATCTCATTGGATAAATATATATTGTTTAATCAGGAAATAAACGAATACCCCCATGTATTGGATAACTTCTTTTCCAGTTCTATCCTGCGTGAATATTATAACGATTACCCTGAACTGTTTAGTTTGTGTTTGAATGAGAAAAACGCATTTAATGCTATTGATGTTTTTGTGAGTTTTAAAAACATAATCAATAGTTGCAGTAAAGTATTTATAACCGGAAGTGATTTTGAAACAAAGTATGTGTATCAAGGGCCGGATTATATAGATAAGGTCTTTTTTGATGTATTTTCTGTTTTAACAGTTTCAATCTTGTACTCTTTGGTAAAGGAATATAGTAAAGATTTTTCTGTGAAAATTGAGTTCAAGGGGGAGTGCCCTAAGAACTATAATGTAATTAACAAGTTTTTTGGTGTCGAGTGTAACTGGAATGCAAGTGTCAGTAGCATCACTTTTTTAAATGGTGATCTAATGAAAGCTTTCTGTGCTTATAACGATGTTTTAAATGTGATGCAAAAAAATCTTGTTTGTAATATAAATAATGAAATTAAACAAAAAACATCTGAATATAGTTTTAAGGTCAGGGATTATATCAGTCATAAACTCAACGATTGTTATTTGAGTGATGATGATATTCTTCTGGATTTATGCAGTTTGTTGGATATTAGTCGGTGGACATTAAACAGAAGATTAAAGCTGGAGAACACTAATTTCAAAGAGTTATTAAGAGAAGAAAAGGTGAAGTTGGCTTGTCATTTACTGGCTGAGTCTGATCATAATGTTATGAAGGTAAGTGAGATGCTTGGCTTCTCTTCTCAGTCTGTTTTTTCACGGTTTTTCAAAGACAATGTAGGTGTTAACCCCCGCGAGTACAGACGCATATAATTCAATGCTATTTTTTGTTGGTTAACAAATCTGATGTCATTTTTTATGACGTTGGAGGTTAATGCATGGCATTTTTAATTATTTGGTTTCGTTTTTTTTTTGAATAACAGAGTGTGGTATATATCACAATATTAACTCATGCTCTCTGGTGCAACCTTATTGCACCCAGATGCAAATTATTATCTTTATAAATCATTATTATTAGGATGCTGGTAGCGAACTAATGCTTTAGTTCCTATTTTACAATAAATGATATTTTGTGATACCGATCAAACCTAAAGGAAGATAATATGACAGGGTTTAAACCAAAGCTGTCCATAGTGACAATGGCTGTTGCAATCGCAATATCTGGTGTTATTACTGGCTGTAATGACAACTCATCTGATAAATCGACATCTACAGTTAAAGATGATGCATATTATAAATC
This sequence comes from Tolumonas auensis DSM 9187, assembly GCF_000023065.1. NCBI lineage: Bacteria > Pseudomonadati > Pseudomonadota > Gammaproteobacteria > Aeromonadales > Aeromonadaceae > Tolumonas > Tolumonas auensis. The sequence continues at coordinate 1,881,501 of NC_012691.1, read as the reverse complement.
GATGGCAGAAGGTTTGGTTGCCAAAATGACTGTCGATGAAAAGATTAAAATGTTGATCGGCCCAGGATATACCACTACCCCGGGCAGTAATAATTCAAGAACATATGGTACTGATTATTCGCAGATCTCCAACGTGAAAAAAATTGTTCCGGGGGCGGCCGGATATATCAATGGTGTTTACAACGAAGCGACGGGTCTTGATATTCCTGCAGCCAAGCTGGTTGATGGTCCGGCGGGCATTCGTATTTATCCGACACGTGAAGGTCAGGAAGGTCTGGATCCTGAATCCGGTACTTATTACGCGACCGCTTTTCCGACCGGAACATTATTAGCGTCAACCTGGAACGCGGAACTGGCTAAAGAAGTTGGTGAAGCGGCTGGTAATGAAGCCAAAGAATATGGCGTTGATTTCTGGTTGGCACCAGGATTGAATATTCAGCGAAATCCGTTAAACGGCCGTAACTTTGAGTATTATTCTGAAGATCCGCTTATTTCGGGTGTGATTGCAGCCGCCGTTGTAGACGGTGCTCAGAGTGAGGGTATTGGTGCAACGATTAAACATTTCGCGGCCAATAACTCAGAGACAAACCGCAGAACAGTGAATGCGGTTGTCACACCACGTGCACTGCGTGAAATCTATTTGCGTGGTTTTCAATATACGGTTGAAAAATCTCGTCCCTGGGCATTGATGACCTCTTATAACTCTATTAATGGTGTCAACGCAGGCGAACGAACAGACCTGATGACGAATATTCTGCGTGATGAATGGAAATTCAATGGTTTCGCGATGAGTGACTGGTGGTCAGGCTGGGATCCGGTAGCGCTGGTAAAAGCGGGTACTGATGTGATCCAGCCAGGCGGAGCCTATCGCATCTTCAGAGGCGCTGACTGGTTAACCGTATTGCAGGATGCTCACAAGAATAACCAGTTGAGTGATGAAATCATCAACCGGGATGTGGTTCGCACTTTAACGCAAGTTCTCAAAGCGCCATCAGGACAGAATTACCAATATTCAAATAATCCTGATTTAAACGGTCACGCTCAGATAGCTAAACAAGCTGCTGAGGAAGGCATGGTGTTGTTGAAAAATGATGGTTCAGCATTGCCTATCGCAATGTCACAAAAAATGGCCTCATTTGGTATCGGTCAGATAAATACCTTTAAGGGTGGTACTGGTAGTGGCGATGTGCATTCACCTTATATCAAAAATATTTATGATGGTCTGGCAGAAAAATATGCCATTGATGAAGAGATAGGCACTTTCTATCAGGAATTCTTCAGTGCTAATAAAACGGTGACAACGGATACGTTTGGTGTCTCGGAAGTTATTGCCTGTCCGGAGCCTGAAGTTTCGGTTGAACAAATTAATGCTGCTGCTTTATCCAGTGACGTTGCTGTTATTACGATTTCACGTAATGCCGGGGAGGGTACCGATCGTACTGCCGCAGAAGGTGATTATCTGTTAACACCAACTGAAACGGCGTTAATTGATAATGTAACAACCGCATTCCATGCTCAGAGCAAGAAAGTGGTGGTGATTCTGAACATCGGTGGTGTTATTGATACCACTGCCTGGAAAGATAAGGTTGACGGTATTCTGTTGGCTTATCAGCCAGGTCAGGAAGCGGGTAATGCGATTGCAGACATTATCGCGGGTGTTGTCAGCCCAAGCGGTAAGCTGGCGCAGACATTCCCTGCCAGCTATGCCGATGTGCCTTCATCTACTACTTTCCCGGGTGTGACAGAAAGTACCTATGACAACGCAGGTCCTGTTGATCCAAATGTAGATACATCAATCACACCTAAATTGGCGGATTATAACCAGTACTATAACGAAGACATTTACGTCGGTTATCGTTATTACCATACCTTTAAAAAGGGCGTCTCGTATCCGTTCGGTTTCGGTCTGTCCTACACCACTTTTAGCTTCGGCAATTCTGCTGTAGCGAATAACACCTTAAACGGTCAGGGTAAAACAGGCAGTGTGACCATCACGACCAACGTGACTAACACGGGCTCTGTAGCTGGTAAGGAAGTTGCTCAGGTTTATGTTAATGCGCCGGAAGTGAAGCTGAAAAAACCAGAGATTGAGCTGAAAGCTTTCGCCAAGACTGACAAGCTGGAATCGGGTGCTGCGCAGCAGCTGACGTTCAACATTTCAGCAGAAACTCTGGCCAGCTTTGACGAAGCCCATAACCAGTGGATCGTTGAACCGGGTGTTTATAAGGTTTACGTAGCTTCATCATCAGATGTGTCTGCGGTTGAACCAATCACCTTCTCTGTTGATAAAGAGATTGTTGTAGAAAACACAACTCCGGGTGCGTTGCAACTTCAGCCTAATTTTGCGGATAAGTCTTTCGTTAATGTAAGTGAATAAGATAACTCTTTAGTCCTCTTGGTGAGCCCATATTGTGGGTTCACCTTTTTTATTTCTGATATTCGCTGAGCGTCATTTCCCACTACGTTTGGGTCTCTTTAGAATCCGCTTTTGTCTTTTGTCGAAAATATGGATTTTTCAACTGCATAAAAATTCCACTGGTTCCTTTTGAACTCTGTTTGTTCTGTATATCCCTCCCAACGCGTGTTTTTTCACCAGTAATTGTGATTTGTCTCCTGTTTCTGAAAACACGGGATTGCTGAGAAAATAAGTCTACTAACATTATTACTAATAATTATTAGTTGCTGCTTTCGGGCAATTCTGACTGCAAACTCACGATTGGAGCAGGTCATGGAAGTCTTGGTTACAGTAAACAAAAATTCTGTCATATCGGAAGTTGATAAACGAATCTTCGGTTCGTTCATCGAACATATGGGGCGTGCGATATATTCTGGTATTTACGAACCTGAGCATCCTTCTGCCAATCAGGAGGGATTTCGTGGCGATGTGATCGAACTGGTGAAGGAATTACAGGTTCCGGTGGTGCGTTATCCGGGCGGAAATTTTGTCTCGGCCTACAACTGGGAAGATGGCATTGGCCCGAAGGCGCAGCGACCAACCCGTTTAGATCTGGCATGGCACTCCAGTGAATCCAATCAGATCGGTATCCATGAATTTGCCAACTGGGCCGAAACGGTAGGCAGTGAAATGATGCTGGCGGTGAATCTGGGTTCGAGAGGCTTAAGCGATGCCCGCAACTTTCTGGAATATGTAAACCATCCGCAAGGATCTTACTGGTCTGATTTACGTCGTAAGAATGGCCGCGAACAACCCTGGGGTGTCAAAACCTGGTGTCTGGGTAATGAGATGGATGGCCCGTGGCAGATTGGTCAAAAAACGGCTGATGAATATGGTCGTATCGCTTATGAAACCGCGAAAGCGATGCGGGCATTTGACAGAAATCTGGAACTGGTGGTGTGTGGTTCTTCCAGTCCGGATATGCCGACGTTTCCTGAGTGGGAAAAAACGGTGCTGGAACACACCTACGATGCGGTTGATTACATTTCTCTGCATATGTATTTCAAAAACCACGAAAGCAATACAGCACGCTTTCTGGCGCAATCCCTGCGGATGGAACGCTACATCGATACCGTTGCGTCCACCATCAATTATGTGAAGGCGAAGAAGTATTCCGATAAACAGATTTATATCAGTTTTGATGAGTGGAATGTCTGGTATCACTCAGAGGAACAAGACAAGAAGATATTGTCAGGTCAGGAAGGCTGGCCGCATGCGCCCGCCATTCTGGAAGATATCTACAACTTTGAAGATGCGCTGCTGGTTGCTTGTCTGATCAACAGTTTTATCCGCAAAAGCGATATCGTCAAAATTGCCTGTCTCGCTCAGCTGGTCAATGTGATTGCGCCGATCATGACAGAGGAAGGTGGTGCAGCCTGGCGGCAGACCATTTTCCATCCTTTTAAGCTGGCGTCATTACATGCACGCGGCAACGCATTGCAGTTAGACATTCACAGCCCTTGCTATGCGGTGGAATGGGCGAGTGACGTGCCGTATATCGATATGTCCGCCGTTTACAATGAAGAAGAGAAAACACTCAATTTATTCATTGTTAACCGCCATGAAAGTGAACACATCTCTCTGCGTACCGAATTTCAGCAATTTCAGAATTTGCACGTAAGTGCGCATCAGACTCTTAGTGGTCACGATCTGCAAAGCTGCAACTCCAGCCAGTTTCCGGATCGTATCAGACCCGATAAAGGCGAGGCTCCGGTTATCGACAATCAGCAGATTGAGATTTCTGTTGCGCCTCTTTCCTATCATTTCATCCAGTTAAAGGAATAAACGTTATGTCATCGGCTATCGAAATTAGAAATTTAACTAAGCGCTACAATGATTTAACGATTTTGGATGACATATCCTTCTCGATTGAACCGAGTGAGTTCATTGTTTTTCTAGGCCCGTCAGGCTGTGGCAAATCCACTTTGCTGCGCATGATCGCCGGCCTGGAAAGTATCAGTGACGGTGAGATTTGGATGGATCAGAATCGCCTTGATGTGCTGCCGCCCGGCAAACGCGATGTGTCGATGGTGTTCCAGAATTATGCGTTGTATCCGCATATGACCGTGGAAGACAACATGGCATTCGGGCTGAAAAATATTGGTACTGATCCGGATGTGATCCGCACCAGAATCAAGTCGGCCGCAGAAATGCTGGAAATGACGCACCTGCTGAAACGCAAACCCGCTGAGCTTTCCGGTGGTCAGCGCCAGCGTGTGGCGATCGGGCGGGCGATTGTCAGAGAACCGAAAGCGTTCCTGTTTGACGAACCACTTTCCAACCTGGATGCCGCATTGCGTGGCCGTACCCGTATTGAGCTGGCGCAACTGCATCAGCGCGTAAAAGCCACCATGATTTTCGTTACCCATGATCAGGTGGAAGCGATGACACTGGCCGATCGTATCGTGGTGCTGAATAACACCCGGATTGAACAAATCGGTACACCGATCGATATCTATCAGCGACCTGCTTCGAAATTTGTGGCCGGTTTTGTCGGTACACCTGCCATGAACTTCGTCAATGTGGCGGCGTTAACCAATGACGGCGGCACTACCACAGTGCAGATCGACGGGATGAAACCGATCGACACCAGCATTGCTTATGCAAAATTGCCGGATCCGCAGGGATGCTTTGAATTAGGTGTCCGGGCGGAAGACATTGATTTGGTGGATGAAGCAGAAGCCGAAGTCAGTGGCACCGTTTCCTTTGTTGAACGGCTAGGGGAACGTACGCTGCTGTATGTCCGGCTGGCCGATGGCCGGATGCTGATTGCGGATACGGATGGTAAATCGCAAATCAGTGCCGGGGAAACAGTGCATCTGAAGATGAACAAAGTTTCAGTTCATCTGTTTGATGCCAACGGTGTTGCTTACCACGGAGAAGAATGATGAAAGATCAAATTCGTAACCGGGGTGAGTGGCTGAATCTGGCCTTCATCCTGCCGTATTTGCTGGTATTTATCGCGATGATCCTGATCCCGCTGGTATGGGGGATCAGCCTGAGTTTTGAAAAGGTGGATCTGTTTGGTGGCGGTCGCTTTGTCGGCTTGGCTAATTATCAGCGATTACTCAGCGATAAGATTTTCCTGCAGACGGTCGGTAATACACTCTATTTTGTTCTGCTGACGGTGCCGGCACTCGTCGTGCTCGGGCTGTTTCTGGCCATCGCGCTGAACAAGCAGACCTGGGTTGCTGCCAGTCTGCGCGGGATCTTTTTCTCCTCGACCATTTTGTCGGTCACGGTGGTCACGCTGATCTGGCGCATCGTCTTTATTCCGAATGACGGCCTGATGGCGAACATCTTTACGAAGTTAGGGATGGAGCCGATCGCCTTTTTGTCTGATCCCAACTGGTCACTGATTGCGGTCGCAGTCGCCACGGTCTGGTGGTGTCTGGGCTTGCCGATGATGCTGTTTATCGCAGCTTTGCAGCAGATCCCGAAAGAGATTTATGAAGCTGCTGCACTGGATAACGCCAGCCGCTGGACCGTATTTTTCCGGATCACTGTTCCTTCCATCATGCGCACGATTGTGCTGGTCGTCATTATTGAAATTGTCATGCAGTTTCAATTGTTCGGACAGGCATTGCTCATGACCAACGGCGGCCCGAATAACGCCTCGCGCTCAATGGTGATGTTCATTTACGACGTTGGTTTCCGACGCTGGGATATCGGTCTTGCTGCTGCCGCTTCCCAGATCCTGTTTGCCGTCATTCTGGTGGCAGCCATGGCGCAGTTTTTTGTTTCCAGCCGTTCAAAGAGGAATGCCTGATGTCTCAAGCCAAAGTTATGAATTCAGGTCTTCAGATCCGTGCGTCTGATACCGAAAAACAATTGGTCACTCATAATCCGGGTGTCACCAAAACCAGCCGGGCGGTGCTGATTTTTACTGTGCTGCTCTCATTACTCATGCTGGCACCGTTCCTGTGGACGCTGGGGCTGTCGTTCAAGTCGAATCAGGAACTGATGATGGGGACGGAAACGGTGTTCCGTTTCCCTTACACGCTGAAGAACTACCTGAACATTATGGAGAGTTCTGCAGTATTCGGCTGGCTGAAAAACAGTCTGATTGTTTCCGGTTGTATGACGCTGGGTGTGCTGGCGCTCTCTTCACTGACCGGATATGCGTTTGCGCGGCTGGAGTTTCCGTTCAAACGAGTGCTGTTTGTGGTGATCCTGATGGGGCTGGCAGTGCCGGAGCAGGCAGTGATCATTGCCCGTCATCAGCTGTTCAGTCAGTTCGGTCTGCATAACACCTATTTGGGGCTGATTTTACCGGGGTTATCGGCACCCTTTGGCGTATTCCTGATGACGCAGTTTTTCAAGGCGATTCCGAAAGAGATCGATGAAGCGGCCTTACTGGATAATGCCTCCCGTTTCAAAATCTTCTGGAAGGTGCTGCTGCCGTTAACGCTGCCGGCACAGGCGACGCTGGGTATCCTGACTTTCCTGACTTCCTGGAATGACTATTTCTGGCCGTTGATTTCTGCCACGCAGAAAGAAATGTTCACGCTGACGGTGGGTATTGCGTCATCTCAATCCAATTTTGCGCAGAGTGAAGGGCTGGGCTTCCTCTCTTCGCAGGCCATTTTCTCTGCGATCCCGATCATTCTTGTCTACATCTTTTTCCAGAAACACATAGTGACCGCGGTGTCAGGAGGTGCAGTGAAACAATGACAGACAGGATGAATCAATGCAGTAACTAAACAATGCAGTAACAGAACAACACAACAACGAATATGAGAGATGATCTCATTCAGGAAGGGAATGAATAATGAAACATTCACGCGTTTTTGTTTGCATGACTTTAGCTTCTTTACTTAATGCCTCCAGTGCATTTGCCGCGACACAGTTACACCTGCAGCGTTTCTTTGGTGCCTGTGATGCCGAATACGGGAAAAGCACCGACGTCAGTGCCGCCGAAGGCGAGTGCGGCATCATGACCACACTGATCAACAAATTCAGTGCCGAGCATCCGGATATTGAAGTCAAAGTTTCAACCGTGGAATGGCCGGGTTACGATCAGTTAACCGCGCAGATGGCTTCAAGAACACCGCCTGATTTGGTGACGATGCATAACTCAGTAATTGCGGATTACCAGTCCCGTGATTTGATCCTGCCGATCGACGATATTCTGGCGACAGCGAAAGTCGATAAATCGGTTTTTACGCCGACTGCGCAGAACGGTGTAGTACGCAATGAGAAAATGTATGGTCTGCCAATTGATACCTGGACCATGCTGTATCACATCAATACCAAACTGATGAAACAGGCCGGGTTGATGGATGCTTCCGGCAAACCGGTCTTACCAACTACGCCGGATGAACTACTGAAACAGGCGCGTCAGTTCAAGAAGGCGACCGGCAAACCGTATTTCGTGCAGATTTTATCTAACGAAACCGCTGCCTACGCGCGCCTCTTCTATACCTATATGTTCCAGCAAGGCGCTGAAATATTTAAAGATCCTACGCACATACAGCTCAGCACTCCTGAAGCAAAAAATATTGTAAGCTTGTTCAAGCAGATCTATGACGAAGGTCTGACCACTAAAAATATGGATTATCCGGCGACCGTGTCTGCGTTTTCCAACGGGGAAGGCGGTATATTACTGAACGGTAACTGGTTGCTCGGCACTTACGATGCGGAATCGCATAAAGCGACCAGTGCACTGTATGAAAGTTATGCCGCAGTGCCTTATCCTCAGTTGTATAAGGCAAAAGCAGCCACCTATGTTGATGGTCACTCATGGGTCATGCCAAATAAAGAGCATAGTCAGGATGAACTGGCCGCTATCGGCGCATTTTATAAATTCATGGCTGACAACGACTTCCAGTGGTCGCGTACCGGACATTTACCGAGCGTCAAAGCTGTGCTGGAAAAACCGGAATTTCAGGCATTGCCACAGCGTACCAACCTGATGGATGTTACGAAGATTGGCACCGGTTTACCGAGCAAGGTTGAACGACAGTTCGCTATTCAGGACATCATTGGTGAAGAACTGGCGGCAGCCATTACCGGAGCCAAAGATATCGATTCGGCCCTTGCGGATGCCGAGTCCCGGGTCAACGAAATGCTGGCTAACTTGTAGTAATCAACGGATTGTCTGACTCAGTTTGTTCTGAGTTTTGAATCGGATTTTAGCGGTAGAGTAATAGGCAGAATATGCGTAAGAAGAAAGTAACAATGAGCGATATTGCCACTGAGGCAGGGGTGTCTCAGCCGACGGTGTCCGCCATCCTGAATGGCTCTGACAGCATTAAAGTGTCGGAAGCCACGCGCATTAAAGTGCTGAATAAAGCCAGAGAACTGGGGTATGCACTGAAACAGAATATACGTCACAGCAATATGCATCCGCGTATTGCACTGGTGGTGAATAGTCTGAACATGCATGACCCGTTCATCAACGCTGTCTCTGCCGCTAAAACCAGAGCATGGGAACTCGATTACCTGCTGGTTGTATTCGATTACGAAGAAGACGAAGAGTTAAAACAGGCCATCTTTTCCGAGATAAAAGAAGACGATTATCAGGGGATGATATTTGCTTCGAACACGCCGAAGTCGATATCGCCGCTGGATGATGCTCCGCAGATCCCGACGGTGATGCTGAACTGCTTTTGCGATGTTCCCAGCACTACTTCGGCAGTAGTGGCCGCCGATTTTCTGGGAGGGTACCGGGCCACCGATCACTTAATTTCCCGGAATTACCGGTATATCGCCATGATCACCGGGGAGAGTTGGTCAGAGTCATCCATCCAGCGCCAAAAGGGTTATCAGCAGGCGCTGGTGAATGCCGACATTCCGGCTAATCCGGACTGGATTGTGGAAGGCAACTGGTCGGTTAAGCAGAGTTATCTGGAAACGCTTCGTCTTCTGGAATTAACACCCAGACCGGACGCGATCTTTTGCGCCAGTGACTTAATGGCGGTGGGTTGTTATCAGGCGATTGCGAAAAAAGGTCTGACCATTCCGGACGATATTGCGGTGATGGGATATGACAACCAGCTGTTAGCCAGTGAACTGACACCGGGACTGAGCTCGATTGATTTACCTTATGACGAGATGGGCAGAAAAGCCGTTGAACTGATTTGCAAGGTGTCGCCGGAAGAGGCGTTACCGCTGATAAAAATTGAAGGTGAGTTATATATTCGTGAATCTACATAAACGGTAGATCCACCTTCTGAATTTAGTCTGATTAATTTTTGCGTCTTATTCCGGCGCGGGATTCGTGCGCTCTGAATTCAGGATATACACATAACATATTTAGATTTACTGCGAACTTGATGAATTTCATCTGTTTTATTTTGTTTTAGGCAACGGAGTTATAAACATGAAAATCATGAACCCGGTTATTGAACAAAGAGCTGATCCGCATATTTATCTGCATACGGATGGTTATTACTATTTCACGGCTTCCGTCCCGGAATATGATCGTATTGAATTGCGACGTTCCCGGGAGTTAGCTGAATTAAGCACCACGAATGAAATTATCACCGCCTGGACCAAACCAGAAACAGGGCCATGCAGTGATCTGATCTGGGCTCCGGAAATTCATTATATTAATAACCACTGGTATATCTATTTTGCCGCAGCACCGAACCGGGAAATAAAAGATGCAGCTTTTCAGCATCGTATGTATGTGATTGGAAATGAAAGTGAAAATCCGCTGGAAGGGGAATGGCGTTTTTTAGGTCAGGTAGACTCAGGAATTAATGCATTCTGTCTGGATGCCACCACCTTCACTCACGACAATAAGCTCTATTATGTTTGGGCACAAAAACATCCGGATATCCGTGGTAATTCAAGTCTTTATATTGCTCAAATGAAAAGCCCGACAGAGCTACTTTCTGAACCGGTATTATTGAGCAAGCCGGAATTTGACTGGGAAACCCGCGGTTTTTGGGTCAATGAAGGGCCTTCAGTGCTAAAACGCAATGGCCGGATCTTTATCAGTTATTCCGCCAGTGCCACCGATGAAAACTATTGCATGGGGCTGTTATACGCCGATCAGAATGCTGATCTGTTGAATCCGGAAAACTGGCATAAGAATCCGGAACCCGTATTTCAGACATCATGGGAAAAACGAATTTTCGGGCCGGGGCATAATAGTTTCACGCAAACGAAAGATGGTAAGCAGGATTTACTGGTCTATCACGCCCGGAATTATACTGAAATAGAAGGTGATCCATTATGGGATCCGAATCGTCATACCTGTATTCAGACATTAAGCTGGAGTGAAGAGGGCTTTCCGGTATTTGGTTCGCCGCAAACGCAATTATCAATAGAGTGAATTATCTGATACCGCCCGCAGCCAATAAACAATAATGTTGCTGCGGGTAGTGTCTGTTCAAATATGAACTTTTAACCTCTGACATGATTTTTTCAACATCGTGCTGTCGGTTATCAAATAATAGGCCTACCACTGTGCCGCTATGTGCGACATTCAAACCATAAAGATTATGCTTATCAACTAATTGCATCAGATCATGAAATGCCGGTTTGGGTAAGATCTGCTGACTGGCTTCCGCGCTCAATGTGGTTGCTTCACCCAATTTATATAGATTGTTGTTTTGAGCTGCTTCCTGAAAATAACACCAGGCTTTTTCCAGCTTCTCTGCATTTGCCAGTAATGTCTGCCGGCGATCAATCTGATGGTAATCAGCCGTTATCAGCCGGGCATCACTTTCCAGAATCAGAATATCCAATTTCGGCGACCAGTTGTGGCCGATTTGCGTCTTACCATTGTTATGATCAAATAAGGTGAGCGCCTCGAAAATAGTGCTGTCGGTAGGTTCTATCTGAAGGCAAATATTGGCGATTTCCTGCTCTGATAGTCGTTTTTTTAATAACCGTGCAGTAGCAACAATAGTTGCTGCGATATCAGCTGTACTGCTGGCCATTCCTTTGGCGACAGGGATCGTCGAATCAAAGCGGATACGCAGTAATTTACTGACATCATCTGAGTATCCAACAGCTTTCAATACAATTCTGAGGGCCTGACGCATCCGCGGGCGTTCACTGGATTCAGGTGTGCCCTCAGTTACTTCGACTGTACTGAACCAGTTAATAGGGCAGGAGATCAGTTTTTCTCCACCATTGATCCAACCCTGAATGAATTCACCGCAGGATGCCGGACAGGATGCCTCAGCCATCGGTAAATACCTGCTGCATCGCCCGGATCAGCCTGACATTATCTTCCGGACTTTTTATCGCCACACGGTAATGGTTAGCGGTTAATCCCGGATAATTGGCGCAATGACGGATCAAAATATGGTGCTGTAGCAGTGCTTTCTGCAGATCAAGATTGTCACGCAGACAGTGAAAAAAGATGTAGTTCGCAGCAGGTCGCCAGACACGTAAGCCGGGCAGGGCATTCAGGGCATTAAACAGGTGTCTTTGTTCTGCAGCCAGCCAGCGATGCGTTGCCTGAATATATTCCCGATCACCCAAAATCACTTCACCGGCCAGTGCGGCAAAGGCGTTGATGGTCCAGGGTTCCCGGTAATCGCGCATTTGTGAAACTGCAGCCGTGTTGGCACTTAGCAGATAACCCAGGCGCAGGCCCGGAATGGCAAAAAATTTCGTTAATGAACGCAGTACATACAGATTGGGATAATCTGCCAGCAAAGGCACCATACCGGTTTCATGCGGAAGAAAATCAATAAAGGATTCATCGACAATCAGCGCGATCTGTTTCTGATGACAAACCGCCGCGATAGCCTGAAGGAGCGATTTGTCCGGTTGCTGACCTGTCGGGTTATTCGGAGTGCATAAGAACAGACAATCCAAATCATCAGTAAGCGCCGTCAGTAACCGTTCGTTGGGTTGAAAATCTTCTTCTTCAAACAACGGATAATTGACGATCTCACAACCGGCCCGCTCCAGTGCACGACGGTATTCGGCAAATCCCGGAACCAGCAACATCGCTTTTTCCGGTTTGATCTGTTGTACCAGTGCAAAGATCAACTCAGTGGCGCCGTTACCGGCCAGTACCCATGACTGCGGGCAGGCGTTATGCCTTGCCAGTGCAGCATGCAACTGGCGGTATTCGATGTCAGGATAGCGTTCGGCCAGGGAAAGGTGCCCGATAATCGCCTGCTTTAATGAATCAGGCATTCCCAAGGGGTTAATATTGGCACTGAAATCCAGAATATCACTGACATTCAGACCATATTTCTCCGCTATTTCCAGCACGTTACCGCCGTGCTGACCGCTTTTCGCCATCTGTGTTGATCCCTTTCCTGCAACCGTAAGTGACTATGCTATCTCACTAATGCCTGCGATTTCATTTAATTGCATCGCGGTTGGCGTAAATTGCAGCAATGACTGTAGCTGTACCACCTCACCGATCACGATCAACGCCGGTGCTTTAATGCCGGCACGGATGACATCTTCCGGTAAAGTCGCCAGTGTCCCGGCGGCGGATTGCTGAACATTGCGGCTGGCATACATTACCGCAGCGGCAGGGGTATCGGCCGGTTTACCGTGTTCGATCAACTGAGCGCAAATCGTATCAATCTGCGACATCCCCATCAGAATGACCAGTGTGCCCTGTAATCTGGCTAAAGTTGCCCAATCCTGCGGCTCTTTCCCTTGCTGTAAATGTCCGGTAATCACATGAAATGAAGAGGCATGATCCCGGTGAGTAACCGGAATACCGGCGTAGGCTAATCCGCCAATCGCAGAGGTAATGCCGGGTACCACTTCAAACGGAATACCGACTTTGGCCAGCGTTTCGACTTCTTCGCCACCACGGCCAAATACATAAGGATCACCGCCTTTAAGACGTACAACCTCACGCCCCATTAAAGCCTGAGCTACCAGGATCTGGTTAATTTCATCCTGAGGGATCGGGTGATTGTTCGGGGTTTTTCCGACATTAATCAGCTCGCAATCTGCACTGGCTTCTTCCAGCAATTCACGGCAAACCAGCCGATCGTAGACCAGTACATCTGCATTACGGATACAATGCAGTCCTTTTACTGTAATCAGGGATGCATCTCCGGGGCCGGCGCCTACTAACCATACTTTACCTTTCATAATTCACACTCTCATGACGTCACGGGCAATCATTAATTCTTCATTCGTGTTGATCACGGCAATTTTGACCGGGCCGGAATCCTGCTGAATAAAGGTTTCATTCGCATTATTTTTTGTTTCATCAAGGGCAATGCCGAGATATTCCAGTGCATGACATATTGCTGCACGGGCGGTACGGGAGTTCTCACCGATCCCGCCGGTAAAAATCAGCGCATCTAATCCACCCATGTGAGCGATGTAGCTGCCGATAAAACTCCGGATGCGTTCTGCAAACATTTTCAGGGCCAGTTGCGCCCGTTCATTACCTTCTTTTGCAGCTTGTTCTACATCCCGGTAATCATTGGAAACACCGGAAATACCGAGCAGACCGGACTCATTATTGATCAGCGCGTTAAGTTCATCCGCGGTTTTATTTTCCTGTTTTGCCAGATACGGCATGATGGACGGATCAATATCGCCGCACCGTGTTCCCATCATAACGCCAGCCAGTGGCGTAAAACCCATAGATGTATTCACCGAACGACCATGTTGAATGGCACACAGACTGGAACCATTTCCCAGATGGCAACTGATCAGGCGCAGGTCTGAAAGAGGTGTTTCCATTTTTTCGGCACAGATCTGACTGACGTATTTATGGCTGGTGCCGTGAAAGCCATAGCGACGGATACCTTGTTCCTGGTAGTAACGATAAGGCAGGGCATATAAAAAGGTTTCCGGGGGCATTGTCTGATGGAAGGAGGTATCAAACACTGCAACGGCTTTAGCATGAGGCAGCGCTTCCATAAAGGCGCGGATACCAATGGCATTCACCGGATTATGCAAAGGGGCCAGTGTGCCCAGATGCTCAATTTGCTGTAATGCTGCGGCATCAATACACGCAGAATCGCTGAATGCTTCACCGCCGTGAGCAACGCGGTGGCCGACACCGGCAATTTCATCCAGTGATTTTATGATCTCGTGATCAAGCAAAGCTGACAACAAGTGATCAACCGCCTGCTGATGATTTTCCACGGCAAAGGTTTCACGGTGCTTTTGTTCCCCATACTGAATGCTAAAAAAAGCATCCTGCTTGCCGATTCGTTCGATCATTCCCTTGGTAATCACTTGTTCATCCGGCATGGAGAAAAGCTGAAATTTAAGAGAAGAGCTGCCGGCATTTATCGCCATGATTTTTTGCAACATGGTGTACTCCGATTGACGACGTTAATTGAGATAGTCCAGGAGCGGTGAAATACCATCTCCGGTTATTGAGGACGTAACGAACAAGTATTCGGCACCTGCTTGTCTGAGCTGGTTAGTCGCGAATGACAAGGCGGCTTCATCTTTTGCGGTATCGGCTTTGGTAATAATGCCGATCACCGGCTTGTTGAATGCGGTAGCAAACATCGGCGCAAAAAAGCCTTGCTGGCAGTCGGCACTCTGGACAAGAGCAATAATGTCGGCATCGCACGAGGTGGTGATCAATGCACTGTAAAGGCAGCGGTTCTCCAGATATTCACCGGGCGTATCGATGGCGCAGTCGAAATAACCGAGCGCCTGTGTTTTCTGATACTGCATGGGCTCACCCTGCAGGCGTTGCAGCAATGACGTTTTGCCGCACTGGCTTTGTCCGATAAGCATGATTCGTTTCATCATGGTTATGTCCGCGTTAATTCGCAGGCGCTGAATTTCATCATGTCACCCAGAACGTGAATGACCTGCCGTAAGGCATATTCGATGGCAGAGACATCACCGGTGATGATGACGGCACCTGTGAATCGATCGATAAAGCCGATCGTGACAGCACCGGATTTGGTGGCGATATCGCTGGCAATGATGGCACCTTCACTCGGTGTGATTGTTAAGATGCCGATAGCACTGGCGGCTTCATTCAGCCCGAGTTTTTTGTAGAGTTCTTTATTCGGATTGGCGATCAGATGTGCCAGCGTGATCTGTTTCCCCGGTACATATTCCTGAATAACACGCTCTTTGGTTTGAAACTGTTCCAGCATAAAACCACCTTCGTCCGATTAGATTAACTGTTGCCAGAGGGCGTCATGGGGTTTGGCTATCACCATGCTATGTACCAGCAGCCCTTTTTCTCCGGCACTCTGGCTGGCGGCTTTTACTGCTGTTGTGGCATCGGCAATATCGCCATTCAGCACGAGATAACATTTACCGCCGATCCCGAAGGCCATATGGACCCGTACCAGCGTAACGTTGGCCGCTTTGACGGCACAATCTGCGGCAGCAATGCAGGCTGCAACACTGTAGGTTTCAACTACGCCCAGCGATTGCCGTTTATTTACCGGAGTAACACCGCTGATGGCAGGTAAAACGGAGGCATGTACATTGGGCAAGACAAAGCTGTCTACTTTCATGTGACTGCCTTCGTGCTCACCGTTCAGTACTGATTGCTGTACGGCCGCGATTTCACCACCCACCATCACGATGTATTTACCGGGGCAGATGGTTTTTGCACTCAACAGATCCACATTGGCACTTTTGAGCATGACATCAGTGACCTGAATGCCTTTGGCGATACTGTTTAATTCGACCAGACCAATTGCGTGATACATGCTTTATCCTCGGTTAATGGTGATACTTGCCGGCGTGACGCTGGTAATCCGGCCACTGATGCTGGCGTGAATGCCAACACTCAATGCATCTGCTTTTGGGTTGGCAATACACTGGCCGGTTACAACCTGATCGCCGGGCTGAACAATGGCTTCAGCTGCGACACCGATATGTTGCTGCAGTGGCAGCGTGACGCTTTCCGGTTGCCATGACAGGTCCGTGAACGGTGCTTCGTGGTAATACGGTTCAAGATTCAGGCGGGAAATCAGCCGTTTGATCGGAACCATGCGGTATTCCGCCATCGGATCCTGCTGGCGTAATTCGCCCTGATACCGCGCACCTTGCTGACGGAGTTGTTTTTTCAGCAACTGATTGATCCGCATCGGTGAAATTTCCACCGGACAGGCGTAACTCTCACAAACGCTGCATTCGGAGCAGGTGAGTGCGGATAACAGAATGGATGGTGTTGCCACCTGCTGATAATTCATTGCCCGCACCAGCAGATGGGGTGGTAGCTCATGACCAATGATGTGCCGCGGACAGAGTTCGGTGCATAAACCGCATTGTTCACACACTGTTTTTGCCATATTCAGAATGGCATCATCACTGCGTTTCCGGCGCTGAATGATGAGATGATCTTCCGGAAGAACCAGTAAACCACCGGTGGTTTTGGTAACTGGCGCATCCAGATCTGTGACCAGTTTTCCCATCATCGGCCCGCCGTTGATAAACGCCGGATCAGGGATGGTGGCTCCTCCTGCGAGCGTTAATACATCGCGTAATGTCACTCCCAGCGGAACCGTCACAGTCATTGGATTCCGTACCGCACCGTTGATGGTCAGGGTCCGGTGAGTCACCGGTGTTTCTGTTTCTAATGCGGCAGCAAGATTAAGCAGTGTCTGCACATTATTGACGACTACGCCGATACTGATGGGTAATGCAGCAGGGGGAACCCGGCGTCCGGTGGCCTGCCAGATGGTGATGACTTCATCACCGGCAGGATAGACATCAGGCAGAATGTGGATTCGTACGTTTTCTGGTAACAGTGGCTCCAGCGCGGCAATGGCCGGCTGATATTTTGCTTTCAGCGCAATAATGCCTTCTCTGGCACCTGTCGCCGCCATGCCATAACGTAATCCGCGGATAAGCTGACTGGCATGTTGAGTCATCAGTTGCTGATCGACTTTCAGCATGGGTTCACATTCAGCAGCATTGACCAGATAGATCTCTGCTTTTGCCTGCAATTTCACATAGGCAGGAAATCCGGCGCCACCGGCACCGACGATACCGGCCTGACGTACTTTTTCCGGAAGTGTATTCAGATCAAGTGATTGAAGAACTGCCCGGATTTGTTGTTCCTGCAAAATAACGGCAGATCCGCTCATAGAATAGCCTCTACAATCCGGCTGATTTCAATATCTGTAATCGGACAAGGGTTGGTTTTTAATGTGCTGTCAGCCTGTGTCGCCGCAATAATGTCGGGTAAACAGCTACGCACCTGTTTTTCGCTGATTTTCAGCGCATGTAACGAAGTGACGATACCGATCTGTTTCTGTAACTGACGGATATGATTGAGTAGCTGATTAAGTGCTGTTTTATCACTGGCATCCTGCGCACAGAACAGACAATGTTTGGCCATACTGGCGTAGCGTTTCAGGGCACGAACATCACTGGCAGCATTAAAGCTGATTACCTGCGTCAGTAATAACGAGTTAGCCAGACCATGCGCGATGTGAAACTGACCGCCAAACTGATGCGCAATCGCGTGATTCAGCCCCAATCCGGCCTGACTGAATGCCATACCTGCCATCGCAGAGGCATTGTGCATTTTGCTGCGGGTTTGCAGGCAATCACCTTTAACACAGGCAGTCGGCAGATAACGGAAGACGAGTTGCACGGCTTTTTCAGCCAGTGCATCGGTAAAATCGCTCGCGCCTTTTGATACATAGGCCTCCAGTGCATGGGTCAGTACATCCATCCCGGTATTGGCGGTGATCGCGGGTGGCACAGTCACGACCAGTGACGGATCAAGGATCGCGATATCCGGATAGATGCTGTCTTCAAAAATCGGATATTTAATGCCTTTTTCCGGATCACTGATCACCGTTGCACTGGTCACTTCTGAACCAGTACCACTGGTGGTCGGGATGGCAATACAGGTTTCGATATCCCGTCCTTGCTGACGCGCGAAATAAACAATGGCTTTGGCGGCATCAATAGCTGAACCACCGCCAAAACCGATGACGATGTCGGGTGTAACCGCGTTGAATTGGGTGATCCCGGCCACCACAATGGCAATGCTGGGATCAGGCGTGATATCGCTGAATAAATGAACCTCATTTTGCGGCGCTAACAGAGTTTCGAGCCGTGTATACGCCGGACTTTTGGCTAAAAAACTGTCACAGACGACCCAGATCTTTTTCCCGTTAAACCGCTTCAGTACATCCAGACTGTTAATACCACTGTAGATTTTCGTACTGACTAAAAACTTGTTCATTTATTCATGCCTCATCAGAACTTAGCGAATTGAAAAGCCATTGGTCAGTACACAGCGGCGTAAGCGACCGAACGTGCGGGCTGATGTGGTGCCTTCGCCGGTCGGGGTGGCAATGGTGAAGGTGGTGAATCCTTCTGCTCCCACACCAATTCCTGCGTAGGAAGGGCCGTTTTTCACGAAAATTGAAGTTTGCATCAGATGTGCAGCCTTGTTCAGGCGGGAAACATTCTGTGAATGCATCATGGCCGTATGGTGCAGGCCATCTTCCACTTTCAGTGCCAGCTGCAGGCCTTGTTCAAAGTTATCAACGCGAACAATCGGCAGCACCGGCATCAGTTGTTCGGTAACAACAAACGGGTCATTGGCCGGGACTTCCAGAATGATCAGTCGCGGTTCTTTGGCCGGGCAGGGAATACCTGCGGCTGCCAGAATCGTTGCCGGGCTTTTGCCGACCAGGCTCTTATTAGCCGCACCTTTCTGAATGCAGACTTCGCGTAACTGCGCGATTTGTTGAGGATCCGTGATCTGCATGGCGCCGAATTCGCGCATTTGCTGAATCAGTTGATCGGCGATGCAATCAACGGCAATCACGCTTTTTTCTGCGATGCAGGGCAGGTTGTAGTCAAAAGAGGCTCCCGCGACGATGTCTTGTGCGGCTTTGACGATCTCTGCGGTTTCATCCACCAGACAAGGCGGATTACCGGCGCCGGCACCAATCACTTTTTTCCCGCTTTTCAGCCCCATATTCACGATACCGGGGCCACCGGTGATGGCTAACAACGCGATTTTGTCATGTGCCATCATTTGCTGGGTGGCTTCAAAAGTCGGCTCTTTGACCGTCACGATCAGATTGTGGATACCGCAGACTTTGAAGGCGATCTCTTCCATTTTCTGGATTAACCACAAAGAGATATTTTTTGCACCGGGATGCGGGCTGAAATAGATCGCATTTCCGGCGGCCAGCATACTGATGCTGTTATTGATAATGGTTTCGGTCGGATTTGTGCTTGGCGCCACGGCACCAACTACCCCAAACGGAGAGTATTCAAACAACACCATACCTTCATCACCGGTCAGAGCAGTTGTTTTCAAATCTTCGATACCGGGAGTATTTTCCAGTGCCGCTTTGTTTTTCAGGATCTTGTCGGCGGTGTTGCCCATACCGGTTTCTGCGGCAGCACGTTCTGCCAGTTCAGACAGGCAGGGCGCAATCTCAGCACGAATGGCGGCAATAATGGCACTGCGGGTTTTTAACGGTGCTTCCTGATAACGCAGGAAGGCGGCATGCGCTGCACAGATGGCACTGTCCACATCATCAAACAGTGCAACAGACGAAGCGGTACATGCAGGCGTGTCCGTAGCGGAAGGCGTGAGCTGTTCAGTCAGAATAGTGCGGATTAAGCTTTCTAACTCAGTGTTATTCATTCTTCTTTCCCCAGATGTAATCCATGAAGTGCGGCTTGTGCAATACGCATATCTTGTTCAACGCTGCCACCGCTGATCCCTAAACCACCCACCAGGTGACCGTCGCGATAAAGCGGATAACCGCCGCCGAATGTCACCACTTTTCCACCACTGCTGGCTTCAAGCTGAAACAGGTCGGCACCGGGCTGGATCGCGGCGCTTAATTCGTGAGTTGCGGCTTTGAGGGCCACTGCGGTGTAAGCTTTTTTCGGTGCCAGTTCGAGACTTACCAATAACGCGTCAGGCATCCGGTAAGTCAGAATGGCATTGCCATGCCGGTCGGTGAGGGCTATCACCACCGGCACCTGCAATTCATTTGCTGCACAGATGGCTTGTTGCAGCAGACGATGTGCAAGCGAGAAGTCCAGCGCTAACTGCCCGCTGACAACCTGGGTAGCAGCTGTTGCCGCCGGGAGAGCATTCCGGCGTTCGGTGGTTGCGGACAGATAGCGCTGAATGACGGTTTTCACAATCTGCTCGGTATGAGCCTGCTGATCTTCAAAACGGGCAAGGGCATACAAACAATCAGAAAGGCGATTTAAATATTTCAGTAATTCCGGCCGGATAGTGGCCGTTTCAGACAGTTCCACCAACCGGCGCTCTGCCCGGCGCGCGATGGTTCGGGCGACATGTAACCGGCTGCCGGCTTCAGAGGTACCGGGCAGCACAAAACTGTGCACGGGTGGTAAGGCGGCCATGCAGCGATCAATCGCGTTCTCCATTGCCGTAATATCATCGGCTGTGACAACACGTTGATTGGCTTTGGTTGCGGCAGGATCAGCCGTCGCCAGTTCTGCTCCCAGATAAAACAGCTGATACTGAAGCGCTTCCAGCAGAGACTGGTTTGCTGCGTCTTTGACTTCCTTACTGGCCAGACTCAGCATGGCATTCAGTTCATCCACGGTGCCGTAAGTCTCGACGCGTAAATCGGTCTTCTTCACTCTTGCGCCACCCACTAACGCAGTTGTGCCTTTATCGCCGGTTTTGGTGTAGATGCTCATGAATCGCTCCTCATACCGATGGGGTTTGCGATAAGGAATCAACGATGCCGACAATTGCCAGATCGATTGCTTCGTTCGGTTCACTAAATACCCAGCGCGCAGAAGCTCCCCGTGCGATCAGCACGATTTCACCTTCACCGGCACCGACGGAATCAACCGCCACTTCTTCGCGTAAGCGTTCTTGTTCCGGGTGCGTGCCATCCGCATTGAGCAACTGGACTAACAGCAATTTCTTTCCGGTCAGGGAATGTGATTTTTGTGTCGAAACGACGGAACCGATGACTTTGGCTAATTGCATGATTTACTCCGGCCGGATCCATTGCATGTGGCGCTGAGTCAGCACATCTGACGCCAGCGGGGTTAATAACGAGCGCGGCGCAATCAAGAGCGTGCCGGGTCTCAGACTGATCACATCGCTGTAACCAATCACTGATTTTGGGCATAACCAGATCGCTTGCCCCTGATGATCACTGAGGGTGAGCGCCAGTTTGCTTAGCCCTGCGACAGGTAAGGCAGTCAATAACTGCTGATGCAGACTGATGTGCAGATGAATGCCATAAGACATCGCATCAAGCGCAGTGGCGACTGCCGGATGATTAGCATCGAGCGCAGCGAGTTGGCGCATAAAGCCAAGATCGGGCTGCTGAATGTGCAGATTGGCATGACGTACATAAACAGAAGGAGACAGTCCTTGCGCTAAATCTGACTGACGGGCAGCAAACACGGCACGTTCACGTTGCTGCAGCAGAGCAACGATCCGGCTGACGATCTGCTCAGTTTGATCCAGAGGAAGGGCGGCCATGATCTATTCCCTCACCAGCGTGGCGAAGGCCGCCGGATTATCGACATCGGCGGCATTGGCTTCGTCGGTATCAATGTGCATTTCCAGCGTCATCTCAGGAGAAACCCGGATCGCAACATCATCAAAAATGGTTTTGCGACTGCTGCCTTCAATGGCTACTTTGACGGAGTCACCGTGCTGCACGCCGTAAATCAGCGCATCCAGCGGGGACATGTGAATATGGCGCAGGGCAACAATCACGCCTTCATTCAGTGTGATTTCCCCGAACGGGCTGATCAGCTTGATGCCCGGCGTATTACTCAGTTTGCCGGATAAGCGTAGCGGGGCAGTGGCTCCCAGAGTCCGTGCATCGGTGCGTGAAATTTCAATCTGGCTCTGACTGCGTAACGGTCCGAGAATACGGACGTTTTTCAGATGACCTTTCGGGCCGGCAACGGTGACTGTCTGTTCGGCGGCAAATTGTCCTGGTTGTTTCAGGGCTTTTTTGACCGCTAACGGCTGATCAGGAAACAATTGCTGATAGTCAGTTTGTGATAAATGCACATGACGATTGGACACACCCAGCGGGATAGGGTGTTGACGCAGTTCATCCAACACATGGCAGACAGCGGTTCTGACGAGTTCTTTTTCCATCATGCGTGACCTCTGGCATGAATACATTTACTTCGTGGTTCACCTTTCTGGCGCGGGCAAAGTGGGTCCTGACAGAGGTTGCAGGTCACTTTGCCGTCAGGAAAATCCACGGTTGGTTCTCCTTCCTGATCGGGTGTCACTTCGTCGGTTGCTGTTTTGGAAACGGCTTCCTGAGCGATGGGTTGTGCTTCTGCTGGTTCAGGCGTTAGTGCTGGTTGTTCTACCTTGGTTTTTGATGGAACGACCTGTTGCATCAGCTGTGTATCAGGACGGGCTAATAATGATTTCGCGATCAAACCACCATGTTTCACTGCGAAAGCCGCGCCAGTGCTCAGTGCGGCATCGACCGCAGCCACATCACCCGTAATTTTGATGGTCATCCAACCACCACCTTTGCATGTATCAATACCAACCAGCTTGACCGAGGCCGATTTCGCCATGGCATCTGCTGTGTTGACGGCCAGCGCAAAGCCGCTGACTTCTAATAATCCGAGTGATAATTTCACGTTGCACACCTCTTACTGGCTGGCTTCCCTGAATTACAGTGATTTCGGTAAAATGTTTTCCACATCGCTGTGAGGGCGAGGGATCACATGACAGGACTGAACCTGACCGACGTTTTTCGCCGCTGCAGAGCCGGCTTCTACCGCCGCTTTCACTGCGCCTACATCACCCCGCACCATCACGGTGACGAGCCCGGAACCTATTTTTTCGTAGCCAACTAACTGCACATTGGCTGATTTCACCATCGCATCAGCCGCTTCAATGGCAGCGACTAATCCTTTGGTTTCGACAAGACCTAACGCATTGTTCATTTTTGCTCTCCTGTGTTTCGCTTGGTATGAACGCTTATTACAACGGCTTAAACGGTAAACCTTTCACGAGTCTGGCGGCGTTATTGCCGAGACTTCGCAATACATCCACTGGTTGTGTCAGTGGTTTACTTAACTGAAATAACGGGCTGGCAGGCATCAGGTTTTTGTAATGAATAACGAGTTGTTCCCGATTGCAGGCCATCCCTACTAAGAGCGGCGATTGCTGCGCAGCCAGATAAGCCGCATCCGTAACATCGCTGCCAGTTATTGGTTTTAGCTGAAACGGAATGCCTTCCTCTTCGATGCCATAAAACACCTGTTGCCATAACCCTTGCTCACAATCAGCGAGGGTATGCACGATGATGACGGGCTGTTCTTCATGCAGTGATTTCATGCCGGCAGCTCCCGCAGATAAGAGAGGATCAGACCGGTGGCCACAGCGTTACGCGGGCCTTCACAACCGCGGATATTGCCGCGGCCAGCGACCAGGTTGTAATGAGACAGGGCATCGGTCACCAGTTGCGGCACCTCAAAATCAAGGGATGAACCACCGACCAGCACCACAAACGGAATATCGCGGATATTGCCGGTCGGGCTGACAAACTGCAGGGCACGCAGCGAGTTGGCGACAAATACGCGCTCTTTGGCGGAACGGCGGATATTGCGTACTTTTTCCAGCGCAAACTCGCCGGGAAGCGGGATAAATTTGCCTTCTTTTACTACTACCACGCGCGCGAACACCGCGGCTGGCAGGGGGCTATCAAAAAACTGCACTGAGCCGTCTTCATGACGGATGTGGAACAGACTTTCTACTTTTGCCAGCGGATATTTCTTGATGTCTTCTGCCAGATAGCGATCTTCCAGACCCAGCTCCGAGGCGATGATCATCGTCACCATATCGCCGGCACCGGCGAGGTGGGTGGCAACGATTTCACCTTGCGGATTGATGATCGACGCATCAGTGGAGCCGGCACCCAGATCGAGAATCGCCATCGGTTTGGTGGTGCCGGGTGTGGTAAGTGCGCCTAAAATGGCGGCTTCGGCTTCCGCCCCACCGATTTGCACTCCGATATGCAGCGTGTTGTGAATTTCTTCGGCGATCCGCGCCATTTGCAGATGATCGGATTTCACCATTGAAGCGATGCCGACCGCTTGTTCCAGTGAGAATTCACCGGCCAAACCGCCTTGCACATTCACTGGCACGAAGGTATCGACAGCCAGCAGATCCTGAATAAAGATTTCGCCGGAAGGCTTGTTGGTCAGCTCTGCCATGGTCTGGCGCACGTTTTCCAGCATACCGCCGATATTGGAACCGGATTCGCCGGTCACGTTATCCAGCTGGCGACAGGCTTTGACGGCCTGCATGATTTTTTCACTGCCGGAGGCCACATCGACGGTTGTGGTGCGGCCATTGGCAAACAGCATCAGATGACCTGCCGGAATAGTTCTGGCTTTGACGTCCCCCTTCGGTGTTTTCACCACTACCGCAGAACGGGTACCGATCAGCGCACGGGCAACTGGCACAATATTGCGGGTTTCATCTGAAGAGAGATTAAATACGGTGGCGATACCATAGGGGTTGGACAAGGTGCTAATCACCTGTCCGGGCATGGCAACTTCAACTGCAGCCAGCATACCCATCGGAATTCTGTCGATATAACTGACTTCATCGACAATCGGAATTGGTTTTTCAAGACGGTTATTCACTAAAACACCGTCATCGCGTTGCAAAATTGCGGCTTCAATGCGGTATCCGGCTTTGACGGCGGCGTTGATCATCCCGGCAATATCGGCAAAGTCGAGCTGAGCAGGCGCGACAACAATATAAGATTCACTGTTGCTGCGGGAAAGCAGTTCATCGAAGGTAATGGTGATGCCCACACCCAGGCCGAGTCCGCCGGGGGTTTTCGGGTTATGACCAATCATAGTGGATTCGGTAATGATGGTTTCCGTGATGGTTTCCATCGCGACATCACCAATAACCGGTGTTGCTTCGTTAATGCGGATCAGACTCAGATCACTTAAAGCAATACCGGCTTTTTCCACCAGCAGGTTCAGTGCTTTGTAGATGCCAAACAAATTACGTTTGGTGCCTTTGATACCAGTAGTCTCGGTTAATGCACTGGCGATAAAACGGAAATCACCATTGGATCTCCGTAATCCCAGCGCCACTTCAGTTGAAGAGTTACCGATATCAACGCCTACAATGTATTCCATCACCTTACCTCGATTTGTCATACCCTTCCCACTTGAAGTTGCAGCGGCGTTGGCTGCGTTCTTTCGCCCCAATCACATAGTTGATCTATGCTCATGGGGTCTCATTCGCTTGCCGCCTACCTGCAATTTCAATTGGTTTGGGTATAAGCACGCTAAAGATTTAATCATCGCCTTTGAGTTTTTTACGCGACAAGTAGAGTTCAGCCGCTTCACGGACAAATCCGGCACAGATTTTTGCGTTGTACTTCTGTTCCAGTTCGTTCGCGATGGTGAGCAACTCGTCTTTTGACGAACGGTAAGGACGCAGCGCGTTATAAATCTCCAGCACGCGCTCATCCGGCACCGCAGTCAGTTCGGCAGCACGTTCAAAGTTCAGAGCCAAAAGGTCTCGACCTGCGCTGCGGGCAATATCAGCCTGAATACGTAATATTTCAGGCGTAATACGCATGTCTTGAGCAGAGATCTTGTCGCTTAGTACATTTTCCAACGTGATGTCATCGAGTGTTTTATTGGTCGATGTTTTCACCCAGTCAGGATGTTTATTGGCCAGTGGATAATCGTTTACTGTCGCACCGCTTTTTGAGGCGGTTGGCGCTGAAACCACAGGCGATGCACCTTGCAGGCTGTTCATTTTGCTCAGCACATCACGCACCATGGATTCAATAGCTTCTGAATTCATTGTCATTTCCTTTATTAAAGTGCGACCTGTAATTCCTGCGCGTTCTTACCGATCACCACATGTTTGGTTTCCTTGATATGCAGCACCGCTGATTTGGCCTGATATTTCGGACGTGCCATCTGATCGTTCAGTGTTGGCACCGGTTGTGGTGATTCGCCCTTGGCATATTTCGCCGCGTTTTTGCCGATCTGGCGGTAGGTCTCCAGCGTGATCAGCGGTGCTTGCGGGAACAGCTCCAGGTTGGAAAGCGGTGGTAATCCACGCTGGTGAATGACTGTGGTGCCTTTCGATTGAATACCAATCGAGATGCCAGAGCCGCTCAAACGGTTGCCTTCCACTGCCACAAACGCCACGTCAGAAGATTTAAAGCAGCGGATCACGCGTGCTTTTAAGCCCTCTTCTTCGATGCCGGCGATCACTTCACGCAGGATGTTTTTGTGGGAAACACCAACCATATTTGCGGTCTGTGACAGGCCAAAAGCAGGGCCCACGGCGATGACAACTTCATCACGACCAGTGCCTGATTTGGCTTCACCTACTTCCTTCAGAAAGCACTCACCAGATGCGGGTGCTGCTGCGGTTTGTTTGAAGGAAA
This sequence comes from Tolumonas auensis DSM 9187, assembly GCF_000023065.1. Taxonomy (NCBI): domain Bacteria; kingdom Pseudomonadati; phylum Pseudomonadota; class Gammaproteobacteria; order Aeromonadales; family Aeromonadaceae; genus Tolumonas; species Tolumonas auensis. Next base: position 1,854,753 of record NC_012691.1, on the reverse strand, counting down.
CGCTTTTGTCTTGTGACTGCATGCCTTGCAGTACTTCTTCAATGATTTGACGCAATAGCTTTTCGTTAATATCAACCATGACACGTCTTCCTTATCCCAATTCGTTAGGGTCAAGCGCATTCGGGATGTTTTTGATCTCTTCCCAACGAGCGCCTTCCAGACGATAACCAGTGCCGGGGCCAGCATAGTCATTCACATCATTCACTGCCGACAGCACTTGGTTGTCGCCGACGATGATGGCGGAGGTATGCAGGTAATCACCGGAGATCTTGGCTTTCTGGATGTTGAGCATGTCTTGCGCGATATCGGCAAAACCGCCTTGTGCCAACGCTTTCACCACTTCCAGACCGGTGCGGTTGTGCTCGATGATTTCCTGCGCGGCTTTCAGATCTTCCACAATGTTGCGTTCAGGCATGTCTTTCGAGCCGTGAGCGTAGGTTGCCGCCGTCACTTCCTCGTCGGTAATCGCTGGTAAACCCATGCCGGAAAACACGGCTTGCAGTGCGCGGGCTGCTTTATTGCGAACGGCAACCACATCTTCTTCACGCACAGGGCGCAGACCACCGTCGACTTTCAAGTCACGTTGCAGCACGTTGTAGTCATCGAAGTCTTCTGCATCTTCGTTGGAACCAGCGAACATGTTGTCGTAGTTCGGCACCGCAGAATAACCGGATGAAATGAAGTCAGTACCCGGCAGGAACTGCATCAGCAGACGCGCAGTACGACGCATATCCGAGTGGGTGAAGGTCTGGTCGTTACTGGACGCACATTCCAAATCAATGGAAGAGCAGATCAGGTTTTCCGCCAGTACCGCACGAATGCCTGATGGCACAGCAGAAGGTACGCCGATGCAACTTACGGAACCGTTTTGCAGACCCTGAACGCCCGCTGCTTTGGTGATGTAGATACAACGCGCTTCCAGATACAGCATGGATTTGCCTTCGGCATAGCCCATCTGCACTTCAGAACCTGAGCCAGAAGTGAAACGCATTTTCAGCCCGCGTGACGCATAGGAAGAGGCGAGGAAGCCTTTTGACCATGGCGTGTCGTCACCATCGGTGAATACCGGTTCAGTGCCGTACACTGAAATGGTTTCGGCATAACAGGTGTGACCCAGCATCCCAAGTTTCAGCTCGGTGGCTTCTTCCAGCGAACATTGAGTTAACACGCCAGGGCGACCGACTTGTGAACCTACCAGCAGCGCAATCGCATTGAACGGTGCATAACGGGCAACCGCTACGGTGGTTTCCTGTTCATCGAAGCCGCGATATGCACCTTCGGCCGCGTCGGCGGCGATCTGCACTGGGTTATCACGCACGTTAGTAACGTGAGCCTGTTGTGATGGGGTGCGACGGGCGCGCATTTTCTGCATCGACATCATCATTTCCACCACGTTCATGTGGGTCATGACTTCCACGATTTTGGCGGGTGTCATCGCAGTGGTCAGCGGGATGATGTCTTTGCGCGATACGTTCGGATCGCACAGCATATTGGCGAGTTTTTTGGAATCCATCGCCATGACTTCTTCTGCACGTTTCAGGTTGATACCGTAACGGGCGATGAAATGGTCAATCAGGTCAAACTCTGCTTTGGGTTTGCTGTCCAGCTCAACGACTTCACCGTTCACGATCTTGATCGACGGTTTCGGGTCGTTTGGGCTTTCCATGGCGATGAAGCCTTCTTCCACCCACTCTTTGACGAAGCCGTCCTGATTCACAGGGCGTTTCGCCAGTGCTTCAAATCTTTTCGATCTCATGTCAAAACCTCAGTCGCGTACTCAGATGTAGGAAGGACGGGTATTGGTTGGTTCGTCACCCAGTGCACTGAGCAGGGTCTTGCCGATTTCGCGGGCAGAGATCACCGCCTGACGCACAGCGCCAGAATCACCAGAGACGATCAGAATGACTTCGTTGCTAAAGCTGGTACCATGTGCCGGCGAGCTGTAAGCCACGACATCGACATTGGCGGATTTCACTGCGGTGTCTGCCATCAGCACACCCACAGAAGCTGGTGCACCAACGATCACGCCACAGGCTTTGCCGAGTGGGGCGCCGAAGGCTTTTTCCAGCGCATAACTGGCGCGGGCGCTGTATTGCAATTCGATATGACCGGCTTCATTGGCGTAAACATCGCCGAAGGTGCGATCCAATTCTTTCAGTGCCACTTCGACGGCACGTTTCACGTCAGAAACGTCTTCACCACCGAACACGATCAACGAGCCGTGGCCCGCACCACCTTTGGTGTCGCGTGGCAGCTCGATGCTCACTACTTCGGTGTTAGTGCCTTTCACTGCTTCATCGGCGGCCATGATGTGTGGGCCAGCACCGGTGCGTGCACCTAAAATGCCGATAGAGCGATAACGTTTTTCCAGTTTCATTGCGTCGAGCAGTTGTTGATCAACGTTCGCGATAACTAGTCCTATCGTGTCACCAATCGCAGTGCCTACGAACTCAGTTAAGCTGCAGGATTTTTCAGCCATTGTTTTGCCTCGTTGTGTTGTTTGCGGAGCGGTAGCCGCAGTTTGATCGCTGACTTTCGCCATCACCTGAGCCATGATTTGTTCGACCAGGTTGTCCTGACTCATTGGCTAATTCCTTTTGGAAGGATTTTTTCAACATCAGTGTGAGGGCGAGGAATAACGTGCGTTGCTACAACTTCGCCAACATTGGCTGCGGCGGATGCACCTGCATCGGTGGCGGCTTTCACGGCACCGACATCGCCCCGAACAATCACGGTCACCAGACCGGAACCAATTTTTTCGTAACCCACCAACACGACATTGGCGGACTTAACCATGGTGTCTGCGGCCTCAATCGCCGCGGTTAACCCACGGGTTTCGACCATACCTAACGCTTCTTGTTGCATGTGATACCTCGACTTAATCTCTGGGAGAGCTGCAGAGCGAATATACGAAGAAGCGATAAAAAAGAATGGCTGTCTTAACTGTTTTAACAGGGAAAAAATTAACCATGCATATTAAAAAATTGTCATGAAATGGCAGTGGATGCTTGAATATCAAGGCATTGCCAAAAACGGAGGGATATTAATTTTTCAGGAATTGATAATGCAGAAACAGAAAAAAGCAGATGACATGAAATAATGGTTGTGTTAATTGCGTTGCGCGCTTGGATAGTAAAGAAAAACAAAACAAGAAAATCCGGACAAAATTTCTGAAAAACTGGCAAATCAATGAAGGTAAAAAAATAAACAATGTGATGATTTATAAATCTGAGAGCGCTGTAGCAATATTGAAGGTTGAAAATAACCAGAAATTCACATCTGACCAATTTTTATAACCAGTTGTACTGAAATAAGAATATTGAAAATTCAAAAAGAAAGATGGCAATTTTTTGCTATACCATCACGACTTTTTGCTGTTGGTAAAAACCAACATGCCAATTATTTTGCCAACCTGCCGGATATAGTGAATGTGACACGATTCGGGTGTCAGCCCAACAATCACTTAAAACAACGGACCAGGGTATAGATATGAATGATTCATTAAAAGCGCAATGTATCGCCGAGTTCATGGGAACCGGCCTGTTCATCTTCTTCGGTGCCAGCTGTTTGAGTGCCGTTAAGCTGGCAGGTGCAAGCTTCGGCTTATGGGAAATTTGTATTGTATGGGGACTGGGTATTGCACTGGCTGTCTATCTGACTGCGGCGATATCGGGGGCGCATCTTAACCCGGCGGTCACGATTGCATTATGGCTATTTGCTTGTTTTGATGGCAAAAAAGTGGCTCCTTACATTATCTCACAGGTAGCCGGGGCGTTTGGTGGTGCCTTGGTATGTTACGTGCTCTATTACAATTTGTTCATCGATTATGAGGTGGCGCACAATATGGTGCCAGGAACGCCAGAGAGCCTGTATCTCACCAGCATTTTCAGTACCTATCCACACCCCTCTATTTCATTAATCCAGGCATCACTGGTCGAAATCATTATCACATCGATTCTGATGTGTCTGATCATGGCATTAACCGATGATGGCAACGGCGTGCCTCGTGGTCCGTTAGCTCCCTTGTTAATCGGTATTCTGGTCGCGGTTATCGGCGCAGCTACTGCACCATTAACCGGATTTGCGATGAACCCGGCCCGTGACTTCGGACCAAAATTATTTACCTTCCTGGCTGGGTTCGGTGAAGTATCGTTTACCGGCGCCCGCGATATTCCATATTTCATTGTACCGATTGTGGCGCCGATTATTGGTGCCTGTGGTGGTGCTGCCTGTTATCGCATGCTGATCGGTAAAAATCTGCCATGTAATGCGTGTAATATTGAAACTGAAAAAGTTGAAACTGAAAAAGCAGAAGAGTTGTAAAAATTAATCCAGATCAAACTCCCGCAAGCAACCAGGCGTTCTGAATATCAGACTGCCTGGTTTTTTAATGATTATTGTCTGAATGATCACCTTTCCTGAGAACCAAATATGGTAAAAATGTCCTTTGATGAAATTTTATTCGTTCAGAATGAATGGCCGGATTATCCATACCAGCTCATGCATTTTGAATGACAATAAATATAACTAAATACAGCTGAGAGTTTTGTCATGACTTCTGTTAGTTCTTTAGACTCAGATCTCATCAATAAAATAGCGTTGGATTTTGCCCACGCTACGGGTTTAGCTGTTGTTGTTGTTAACATCCACGGTGAAGAGATCTCCGAACGTTTCAACTTTACGTTGTTTTGCCAGAAGATGCGGCAAGATCCGGAACATTACCTGCGTTGCAAGATGAGTGATCGCTGCGGCGGACTGGAGGCATCGAAAGACAACAAGCCCTGTATCTATCGTTGTCATGCCGGGCTGACTGATTTTTCCATTCCTATGGTGATTGCCGGTCATCTGGTGGGGTTTGTGTTATGCGGGCAGGTGCGTGTCAGTAATGACGTTTCAATGGATAATATCCAGAAAGTGGATCAGGAATGGCAAACAGACCATGAACTGATGAAGGAATACGAGAATATTCCCCTGGTGGATTATTCTAAAATAATTGCATCGGCCGATCTGCTGAAACTGATTGTCGACAATTGCATCAAAAAGCACCTGAATTTTATTGTGATCAATGATACTGCATCATCGGAGCCGGAAAGGTCAAAACCGGTTGCGGCCTATGATGCGAAGATAAAAAAGGCACTGCGTTATATTGATACGCATTTCTCTGAAGATCTGCGGCTGGAGGATGTCGCAGCTCATATCTATCTGAGCCCTTACTATTTCAGCAAGTTATTTAAAAAGCAGCTGGGCATCGGTTTTAATGCCTATGTAACGCAGCAGCGGATGAATAATGCGAAACAGATGCTGCAATACAGCGACTGGTCGATAGCCAGTATTGCGAAAAATCTGGGTTTTTCTCAAACCAGCTATTTTTGCAAGGTTTTCCGGCAAACGTTTCAAGTCACTCCGCAAATGTACCGGGATACATTAGTGAGTGATGGCCTCGCTAGTTAACACCGTGTTTCTTGATTCATTGACCGGGTTTTAATACCCGGTTTTTTTACGGCATTTGTGTGCTGTTTAACATTTTCAGATTGCAGTAAATCGCCAGAAATTCATATTTAGTGAAATCTGATAAATGACCGGTAAAGCCTGATATGACGGTGATCCGGCATATGACAGCGCAATAAATTATTGTAATTCGCCAAAAATTTACTGTTCTAACGGTAAAGACAGCCATTTTTTTGATCTGGCTGAGGGTATAGTGTTTTTAACAGGATAAACTCTCGGTTTATCAATGATATTCAAAGGACGCCGTTACTAATCATGTAATAGCCAGATTTTCGGTAGACGTGTATGACGATTTATCGTCCGGGAAGGAGGTGTGAATCCTCCGCAGCCCCCGCTGCTGTGATGCTGACGACTCTGTATAACCACTGATCTCTTGGATTGGGAAGGGCAGAGAAGGATGACGCTAAGCCAGAAGACCGACACGGATACAACAGCTTCAACTCCTTCGGTGGGAAGTGGGTTGTCAGCATATGCATCGCTGTTGCTCACACAGCGGTGACACCTGCTTATGACAACCATACTTCCCGGCCGGCAAGCCGGGATTTTTTTGTATAGCAGGATGGTATGAAAGCGTTTTTGATTGGTGGAACAAGCAGTGGTAGTGGCAAAACAACGATAACGTTGGGTTTGTTGCGTGCTTATGCCCGCCGGGGTTTGCGCGTTCAGCCATTTAAGGTAGGGCCGGATTATATTGATACCGGCTGGCACACGCAGGTGACGGGTGTTGCATCCCGTAATCTGGATGCGTTTATGTTGCCGGAGTCTGCGATTGCGCGACTCTTTCACTATCACGCATCGAAAGCCGATATTGCCATCATCGAAGGGGTGATGGGGTTATTTGATGGTTTTGGTGTTGATCCGCTTTACTGCAGCAGTGCAGGCATGGCCAGACAGTTGGGTTGTCCGGTCATTTTGATTGTCGATGGCAAAGCGGTTTCTACTTCTGCCGCTGCGACAGTTCTCGGGTTTAAGCTCTTCGAACCGAGCGTTCAAATCGCAGGTGTGATCCTCAATAACGTCAATTCAGATTCGCACTTCGCAATGCTAAAAGATGCGATTGAGTTGTACTGCCATATTCCGGTGTTAGGCCGCGTTCCCGTCATTAAAGAAATCAATTTACCTTCCCGGCATTTAGGATTGGTGACGGCACATGAACAGGCTGAGCTTGATCTGAAATGGGATCTACTGGCCGATGCTATCGAACAACATATCGATCTGGATCGTTTGGCTGAAATTGCAGAAATACCTGATTTACCGGAAAAACCTGAGTCGTTAGCACCGGATTCACTGATTGGTGTCGGAAGCGGATTAAAACTCGCACTGGCGGAAGACGAAGCGTTCAACTTTTATTATCAGGACAATATCGAATTACTCGAAGCGGCAGGGATAGAGATTGTCCGTTTTAGCCCGTTACGCGATGCAGTGGTTCCTGCTTGTGACCTGATTTACCTCGGGGGCGGCTACCCTGAAATTCACGCCGCAACCTTGTCTCAGAATTCATCCATGCTGGCTTCCGTGCAACAGGCACATCAGCGTGGTGTGCCGATTTATGCCGAGTGTGGTGGCTTGATGTATCTGGGAGGGTCATTAACCACGGCATCCGGCGATTCCTATCCGATGGCTGGCATCTTCCCCGGTGAAAGCAGAATGACGACATCACTCAAACGCTTTGGTTATTGCCAGGCCAGAGCAGAACAAGCCACTTTGTTGGCGAAAACTGGCGATGTTATTCGTGGTCATGAATTTCATTACTCCGATTTTCACACCGATCTGCCAACGGTATTTCGTTTTTCTAAAGAGCGGGATGGGGTGGAAATGAGCCACTGGTATGGTGGTTATCAATCCGGGAACACGCTGGCGAGTTACCTTCATGTGCATTTTCTGCAAAACCCGGCCATGTTGTTGCGCTGGTTTGAAATTGCGAGGGCAGTGAAATGACTCTTGCGATTTATAGCGTCGCCTTCATCCTCGATCTGATTATCGGTGATCCGCAGAACTGGCCACATCCAATCCGCTGGATTGGTAACTGGATTTCGCTGGTTCAAAAAGGGATCCGGAAGGTATGCCGTAGTGAGCGGGCACTGTATGTTGGCGGCGGTGTGTTGTGGCTGTCGGTGGTGGGGCTTACCTGGCTGGTTACTTGGGGTGTCATCACATCGTTAAGTTCTGTGAATGTCTGGCTGGGCCGGGCTGCAGAGCTCTGGCTGGCTTACACCATTCTGGCGGGTCGTTGCCTGAGTGATGCGGCAATGGATGTTTACCGGGCGCTGGAGTCAGGTTCGATTGAAGATAGTCGCTGTCAGCTTTCCTATATCGTCGGACGGGATACCTCCCAGCTGAATGAAACTCAAATCACCCGCGCCGTGGTGGAAACCGTGGCGGAAAATACCGTCGATGGCGTGATTGCACCGCTGTTTTATCTGTTCATCGGCGGTGTCCCGCTGGCGATGGCGTATAAAGCCATCAATACCCTGGATTCGATGGTCGGCTACAAAAACGATAAATACCGCGCGATTGGCTGTGTGTCTGCCCGCATCGACGATCTGGCAAATTTTATTCCTGCCCGTTTGAGCTGGCTGTTCTTTACGCTGGCAGCGGCATTTCTGCGACTCAATGTTGTTCAGGCGCTGCGCATCGGCTGGCGGGATCGCTATCAGCATAAAAGTCCGAACTGTGCCTGGTCTGAGGCGACGGTCGCCGGTGCACTCGGTGTGCGTCTTGGTGGTCCGAATGTCTATTTCGGGGAACTGGTGGAAAAACCCTGGATTGGCGATGAACACCGCGCCATTACCCGCTCTGATATCAAATTAACGATTCGACTGATGATGGTGGCGTCTCTGATCGCACTGCTGTTCTTTTCTGTCGTTTATTACGCTGTTGAACGAGGTATTTAACGCATGGATTACATTAAACAGCCGCAACTGATCGAACAGCACAGCTTTGAAATTATTTCCGGGATCATTTCAGAAGAACGTCCGGAATACCGGTTTGCCGATCCATTGCAGGAAAAAATCATCAAGCGTGCCATTCATACCACGGCTGATTTTGACTGGCTGGATATTCTGACGTTCTCGCACGATGCACTCGATGCCATTATTAGCGCGCTGAAACAGGGCTGTACGATTTTTACCGACACGACTATGGCGTTATCGGGCATTAACAAAACCCAGCTCAAGGCGATGGGGTGTGATATTCAGTGTTATGTCGCGCATCCTTCGGTGGCTGAAGTAGCCAAAGAAAATGGTATTACACGCTCGATGGCTGCTGTCGATCTCGCCATGCAAACACCCGGTGCCAAATTATTCGTCTTTGGTAATGCGCCGACGGCTTTATTCCGTTTACTCGAAATTTGTCAGCAACAACCGGAACAACGCTGTCCAGTGGTTGGTGTGCCGGTCGGCTTTGTCGGAGCCGCCGAATCCAAACAGGCACTGACTGAAAGTCAGCTGCCTTACATTGCAGCATTAGGCCGAAAAGGTGGCAGTAATGTTGCTGCCGCGATAGTGAATGCCATTCTCTATCATCTGCGGGAGGCGCAATGAATATTGCACTGGCCGATGACAAAGTCTGGCATAAGGGCAAATCCTACCGCAAAGGCTATACCACGGGTTCCTGTGCCACCGCGGCTGCCAAAGTTGCGACGCTGATGATCCTTCGTCAGCAGGTGATACATCAGGTCTCCATCGTGACGCCATCCGGCGTGACATTGCAGCTGAATGTCGAAGAACCGTTGATCCATGGTTTGCAGGCATCTGCGGCGATCCGCAAAGATGGCGGTGATGACGTCGATGCCACGCATGGCATGCTGATCTACGCGCAGGTGGTATTACGGAATGATGCCACTATCACGATTTCCGGTGGCACCGGGGTTGGTAAAGTCACCCGCAAGGGGATTGGCCTGCCGGTTGGCAACGCTGCTATCAACAAAACACCGCTGCAGACCATCGAAGCCGCAGTACGTGAAGTGCTCGGTCCTGAACGGGGCGCCGATATCACCATCTTTGCACCGGAAGGTGAAGAGCGGGCACAACGTACCTATAACGGCCGGCTTGGTATTGAAGGCGGCATCTCGATTATCGGTACGACAGGTATTGTCACACCGATGTCAGAAGAGAGCTGGAAGCGCTCTCTGGCGCTGGAACTGGAACAGAAACGTGCGCAGGGCATGGAAAAAATCATTCTTGTGCCCGGTAATCATGGCGAACGTTTTGTCCGTGAACAGATGCAGCTCGACAGTGAACTGGTTGTGACGATGAGTAACTTTGTCGGTTATATGCTGCAGGAAGCGGAGCGGCTGGCATTCCGGCATGTGGTGCTGATAGGGCACCTTGGCAAACTCATCAAAGTCGCTGCCGGTATTTTCCATACGCACAGCCATATTGCGGATGGCCGGATGGAAACGCTGATCACGCATCTAGCGCTGCTGGGTGCGCCGAATTCATTACTGCAGGCGATCTATGCCTGCAATACCACTGAAGCCGCAATGGAACTGATTGAAGCGCAGGGTTATCAGGAAGTTTATAACACCATCGCTACCCGCATTTGTGAACGTATCAATCAGATGCTGCGTTACTCTCCGCAACCATTCCAATGTGATGCCATTCTGTTTTCGCTCGATAACCAGCCGCTGGGCAGTAACCGTCCGATCACTGACATTGTGGAGGCTCTGCGATGATTACCGTGGTGGGGATGGGCCCGGGCGATCCGATGTACCGGACACAAGTTGCGACCGATCTGATAGCAAAGGCGGATGTTCTGGTTGGCTGGCCGCGCATGTTGTCCGGATTCCCTGATTTTCATGGGGAAACGCATGTTCTTGATGCCGATCTGGACAAACTGCTGATCTGGCTGAAAGCCAATGCGCAGCGGAATGTGGTGGTGCTGGCTTCCGGCGATCCGTTAATTTTTGGTATCGGCAAACGACTTGCCGAGCAGTTGCCGGTCGAACAGCGACAAATCATTTCCGGCATCAGTGCCGTGCAATATCTGTTCGCCCGGATCGGGCTGGACATGAATGACCTTTATCTCACCAGCAGTCATGGCAAACAGCCTGATTTCGATTTCATTTTTCAGCACGACAAAGTCGCCATGGTGACGGATCGGGAAATTGGCCCGTTTCAGATCGCGCAGGAAATCCGGCGCCGGGGGCTAAACCGGAGTCTGGTGATTGGTGAAAACCTCTCTTATCCCAATGAACAGATCCATCTGCTGAAACCGGATCAGGTCAGACAACAATACGACATGAATGTAGTGGTGATCCTGAATGAAAGATGCTGAATTTTTGCGTGGTGAACAGGTGCCGATGACGAAAGAAGAAGTCCGTCTGATGGTATTGGAACGGCTCAATCTCCGGCAGGCCACCACATTGATTGATGTCGGTGCCGGTACTGGCAGCGTGGCTCTGGAAGCGGCGATCCGTCATCCGGAATTACATGTAATCGCCATTGAAAAAAATCCGTCAGCGTTACGGTTGATTGAAGAAAACCGGCAGCGCTTTGATTGTCAGAAAGTAAAAATCATAGCAGCAGAAGCGCCTTGCCCGCTGGATATTCAGGCCGACGCGATTTTTATTGGCGGCAGTGGCGGCAATCTGACTGACATCATCGACTGGGCGTTAACACGGTTGACCAAAACCGGACGGCTGGTCCTCAGTTTCATTCTGCTGGATAACCTGAATACCGCATTAACACACCTGAAAAAATGTGCTGTCGCAGAACTGGAATGTACCCAATTGCAGATCTCTCAAATGACCACATTAGGCAACGGTTTCTATTTCAAACCAAATAATCCGACTTTCATTATTTCCTGTAAAAAGGAGGCAATACATGCCTGCGACTTTTGATCCGTCTCTTGTTTATTTTGTTGGTGCAGGCCCGGGCGATCCGGAATTGATTACGCTGAAGGGGTATAACCTGCTCAGCCAGGCGGATGTAATCATCTATGCCGGTTCGCTGATCAATAAAGATCTGCTGCATTACTGCAAGAAAGGCGCTGCGTGCCATGACAGTGCCAGCCTGAATCTGGGCGAGATCATCGATCTCATGGCGACCGGCGTGCATACCGGGAAACTGGTGGTTCGTCTGCAGACCGGCGATCTTTCCTTATATGGCTCCATCCGTGAGCAAGGGGAAGAACTGGGCAAACTGGGGATTGGTTTTTGTTCTGTACCGGGCGTCAGCTCCTTCCTGGGCGCGGCGTCCGAGCTGGGTGTTGAGTATACCGTGCCGGAAATTTCGCAAAGTCTGGTGATTACCCGTATGTCCGGGCGCACACCGACACCGGAACGCGAATCACTGGAATCGTTTGCTGCGCATCAGACCTCTATGGCCATTTTCCTGTCAGTTCAGGAAATTGGTGAGGTAGTGGAACGACTCGTTAACGGCGGTTACCCGGTATCGACACCTGTCGCGGTAGTTTACAAAGCCACCTGGCCGGATTGTCAGGTCGTGAGGGGGACTCTGGCTGACATCGCAGCGCAAGTCACAACGGCGGGTATTCATAAAACGGCATTGATTCTGGTGGGTGCATTCTTAGGCGACGAATACCACTATTCCAAACTCTATGACGCCGGATTCAGTCATGAATACCGTCAAGCCTGAATCCATCGCGGTGTTCTGTCTGACGCCGGGCGGTTTGCGTCTGGCGAAAAGACTGAAGCAGCATTTGCCGCTGACCTGTTATTGCAGTGAAAAACTGCAGGAAGACGGTTTTGTCGCCTTTTCCGGATCATTTGCCGCGACGGCTGCGCAGGCATTTACCACGCATACCGCGCTTGTGGTGATCGGTGCAACCGGATTAACCGTCAGAGTCATTGCGCCGCTATTGAAAGACAAACTCTCTGACCCGGCAGTAGTCGTGATCGACGAACATGGTCAGCATGTGATCAGCCTTTTATCCGGCCATGTCGGTGGTGCCAATGAACTGACGCGCTATCTGGCGGGCGTATTAGGCGCTGACCCGGTGATCACGACCGCTACGGATGTTAATCAGCTGTCCGCACTGGACACACTGGCCGTGCAGCTGGATGCAGATATGTATGATTTCCGGCAATCGGTGAAAATCGTCAATCAGATGCTGGTGAGTGATCAGAAAGTAGGGCTTTTCTGGGATCACGACTCATTGCCGGATACCGAAGGACGCTGGCAGAGCGAACGTTACGATACACGGGGGTTTATCACCGTGAATTCGCTGACTGATCTGCCGCCTGATCTTTCCGCGCTGATTTGCGTCAGTTTACGGGAAACACTGCCTGAGCTGGCTATTCCTGTTTTTAAATTAGTGCCGCGCCGCATCGTTGCCGGTATCGGTTGCCGGCGTGCTACCTCATTTCAGTTATTACTCAGTTTACTGCAGCAGCAATTAGCCAAATATCAGCTGGATCCGTTGGCATTACGGGCAATTGGCAGTGTTGTTATCAAAGAAGACGAAGCTGCTTTAAAACATTTATCCGCATGTTGCCGTGTTCCTTTTGAGCTTTACAGCGTGAATGAACTGCGTCAGCACGAACACTTATTTCCTTCTTCAGATTTTGTCCGTCAAACCATAGGCGTCGGGTCGGTATCGCAGCCCGTTGCCTGGTTGATGAGTGATGGTCACCTGGTTGGTGACACGCTGCGTCAGCAAGGGGTGACTATTACCTTAGGAGTTTCTCACTGATGCTATATGTAATCGGGATCGGTCCCGGCAGTCAGGCCATGATGACCATCGAGGCACTGGATGCCATTAAAGACGCTGAAGTCATCGTTGGTTACAAAACCTATACCCATCTGGTCAAAGCACTGACTGTCGGCAAGGAAGTGATCAAAACCGGCATGTGCAAGGAAATCGAACGCTGTCTGGCGGCGATTGAACTGGCGCAAACCGGCAAAAAAGTCGCTCTGATCAGCAGTGGTGATGCCGGTATTTACGGCATGGCCGGTCTGATTCTGGAACTGGTCACCAAACAGAATATCGATCTGGAAGTCCGTCTTATTCCGGGTATGACCGCCAGTATCGCGGCTGCCTCATTGCTCGGCGCTCCGCTGATGCATGATTTTTGTCATATCAGCCTCAGTGACCTGCTGACCCCGTGGGAAGTCATCGAAAAACGCATTATTGCGGCCGCACAGGCTGATTTTGTCATTTGCTTCTATAACCCGCGCAGTCGAGGTCGTGCCGATCATCTGGAACGTGCCTTTGAGTTGATGGCGCCTTACAAGGCGGGAACCACTCCAGTGGGGATCGTGAAATCAGCCAGCCGCAAGAAACAGGAAAAATGGATCACCACCTTAGGTGACATGGACTTTGAACCGGTTGATATGACCAGTCTGGTGATTGTGGGTAATCAGTCTACCTACGAACACAACGGATTAATGATCACACCACGGGGTTACGAAGTCTGATGCAGCCGACGGTTCATGTCTTTGGTGGCACTTCCGATGCCCGTGCGCTTTGCCGGACGCTCGATCAGGCGGCGATCGCCTATAGCCTGTCTGTTGCCAGTGAAGTGGGGAAGGTGCTGGCACAGGATGTTGCCGGTCAAATCCATGTCGGCCGGATGGATGCCGGAGAGATGCAGGCATGGTTTCAAAGACAACAGATCGGATGGGTGATTGATGCTGCCCATCCGTATGCCACGGCACTGCGCGCCAATATTCAGCATGCGTGTCAGGCACTGGGAATACCGTTACTTCGTTATCAGCGTCCCAGTGAAATTGATGCAGTCAGTCATCCGTTGATTACGCGGGTCACCAGTATTGATGAAGCCTGTAAATGTGCTGGTGAGTTGGGACAACGGATCCTGTTAACGACAGGCAGTAAAGAGCTGGCTGACTACGTTCGCTTATTACCGGGGAAAACGCTGTTAGCGCGGGTTCTGCCTACGTCTGAGGTCATCGGCCAGTGTGAAGAACTGGGATTAGGCGTTGAAAATATCATCGCCATGAAAGGTCCTTTTACCGCGCAATTGAATCAGGCGTTGTATCAATTTTGTCAGGCCGATGTGGTGATCACCAAAGAGTCCGGCGCGGAAGGCGGGTATCAGCAAAAAATCGAACCCTGCATTGCGTTAGGAATTCCGTGCATTGTTGTTGAGCGGCCAGCTTCGGCAAAAACAGATTACTACGGTGAGGTCATCACCTCGCTGAATGAACTGGAAAACTACGTAACCCGCTGGATAAACCGGGAGCACTTGCTATGAAAAAAGCGTTGTTAATTGTCAGTTTCGGGACCAGCTATCCTGAAACATGTGAAAAAAACATTGTTGCCTGTGAACAGCGTATTGCACAGGCTTACCCGGATCGCGATCTGTTCCGGGCTTTTACCTCCCAGATGATCATCCGCAAACTGGCCAGCCGGGACGGCGTTCATATTGATAATCCGCAGCAGGCTCTGGCCCGTCTGGTCGCTGCCGGTTATCAGGATGTGATTATTCAGTCACTGCATGTCATTAACGGTGATGAATACGAAAAAATCGTTTTTCATGCCCGCAGCTATGAAGACCGTTTCTTGCGGCTGCGCATTGGTGCGCCGCTGCTCAGCAGTCATGACGATTTCCAGCAGCTCATCATGGCAATGCAGGCCCAGATGCCTGAACTTGCACCCGATGAACGGGTTGTATTTATGGGGCACGGTGCGACACACCATGCCTTCTCAGCTTACGCCTGTCTTGATCATATGCTGACGACACAAAACATTCCGGCACTGGTCGGCGCGGTGGAAAGTTATCCGGAAATTGAGTCCGTAATTGAACGCCTGCGTCGTGAATCTGTGCGCAAAGTTCACCTGATGCCACTGATGCTGGTAGCAGGCGATCATGCCATTAATGATATGGCATCTGACGAAGAAGACTCTTGGAAAACGCTGTTACAGCAAGCCGGTATTGACGCTCAGCCATGGTTACAGGGCTTAGGTGAAAATCCATTGATACAACAGATGTTTGTTGATCATCTGCAAGCCGTTATTGAACAAGCCGAGGAGGCCGCCTGATGTCCGGTAAATTATTCGCCATTGGTACAGGCCCTGGCAGCAGTGATTTGATCACCGTTCGTGCGGCTCGTCTGCTGGCAAATCTTGATGTGTTATATGCCCCGGCGGGCCGGAAAGGCGGTGACAGTCTCGCGTTATCGATTGTCCGCGAATATCTGACCGGCCATGTCGTTATTAAAGAGCGTCATTTTCCGATGAGCACCCACGAAGATGAAAAAGAAAGCATCTGGGATACCGTGGCTGAAGAGATCCGGCAGGATGTTAACGCCGGAAAACAGGTTGGATTCATTACGCTTGGTGATGCCATGCTGTTCAGCACATGGGTTTTTCTGCTGGAACGATTGCAAGGCCGGATCCCGCTGGAAGTGATCCCCGGTGTCACGTCGTTTGCCTGTATTGCATCACGGGCGGTGTTCCCGCTGGCAATGGAACAACAGACCATGGCGGTGGTTTCCTGCACCGCGCCGGAAGCAGAACTGGAGCAAGCCCTGCAGCAACATGATTGTATCGTGATGATGAAAGTGTATGGCCGGTTCGGTCAAATCAAAGCTTTATTAGCCCGTCACCACCTGCTTCCGAATGCGCTGCTGATGTCAGAAGCTTCATTGCCCAATGAACAATGCTTCCGTCAGTTGCAGGAGATCGGTGATGACGTGGCATTGCCGTATTTCTCCACCATTCTGGTGAATAAACAGTGGCTGGCTGCAGAACCACAAACGTTGTGAGATGAACGAAACGGGAAGGAGTCACTATGAAGACTAATCATATCGCGGGTCTCAGTACCATCCTGATGCTGGCAATGGTGCCGCAGACTGCGTTTGCTATGCACATCATGGAAGGATTTCTGCCGCCAGTGTGGGCATTAACATGGTGGCTGCTGTTTATTCCGTTTCTTATTCTGGGCGTCAGACAGCTGAAACAGATCGTGAGTCAGAACAGTCATCAGAAAGTGTTATTAGCTCTTTGCGGCGCTTTCATCTTTGTCCTTTCTGCCCTGAAACTGCCTTCTGTGACAGGAAGTTGTTCCCACCCAACCGGCGTGGGTCTGGCCATCATCCTGTTCGGTTTTCTGATCGTGCCTGTTCTGGGTGGCATCGCGCTGTTATTTCAGGCGCTGCTTCTGGCTCATGGGGGAATCACCACGCTGGGTGCCAATGGCATGTCGATGGCGGTGATCGCGCCGGTGGTGGGATATCTGGTCTGGATAACCACCAATAAAATCGGATTGCGCAAAGATATTTGTGTCTTCCTCTGCGCCATGCTGGCTGATTTAGCAACATATATAGCCACGGCGTTTCAGCTGGGCGCAGCCTTTCCGGATCCGCAATTTGGTATGTGGGCGGCAGTTTCCAAATTCATGGGAATTTTCTGTCTGACTCAGATCCCGATTGCGATTGCCGAAGGATTATTAACCGTGCTGGTTTACGACCAGCTCACTAAACGCCAGTTACTGACTATAAGTGAGCATTGAAATGAAAAAAACCGTGTTATTGCTTTCTCTGGTGATTGCGCTTGCGGTCTTGCCTTTTTTCATCAACCACGGCGGTGACTATGGTGGATCTGATGGTGCAGCGGAAGCGGTGATTCAGCAATTGGCGCCGGACTATCAGCCATGGTTCACACCGTTTTTCGAACCGGCAAGCAGTGAAATCGAGAGCCTATTGTTTACCTTGCAAGGCTCCATCGGTTCGGCAGTCATTTTTTATATTCTGGGTTATTACCGGGGAAAACGGGCGGGTCATGCTAATCATCGATAAACTGTCATATCAAAGCCGCTGGTGCCAGTCTGATCCCCGGCGCAAGTTCTGGCTCTACCTGATCCTGCTGGTCGTGGCGTTAACCGGCTCACCGCTGGTGCAGATATTTGAACTCGCCGGTACCGCCGTATTGACCTGTCATCTGCTGCAAATCAGTGTGCAGCGTTATCTGCGCTGGCTGGCGATTCCGCTGTTTTTTTTATTGGTCGGTTTGCTGGGCATTCTGATTTCATTTACTACCGAGCCAGCAAGAATGTTGTGTTCTGTGCAGATCGGCGATCTTGCCATCGGTATTGATCCGGCAGGATTACAGGCTGCACATCATACGTTCTGGCGTAGTCTGGCTGCGCTCTCGGCAACTTATCTCTTTGTTTTAACAACGCCGTTTAACCAGCTGATCCGTTTACTGCAGATGAGCCGGTTGCCGCATGTTCTGATCGAACACATGCTGCTGACATATCGTTTTATCTTCATTCTGATTGAAGAAGCGAGTGCCATTCGTCAGGCGCAATCACTGCGTTTTGGTTATATCTCGCTGCGCTGCAGCTATCGGTCTATGGCCATGTTAGTGGGATTATTGCTGCAACGGGTGATTTATCGCTATCAGCAAATGGAAACGGCGCTTGATGTAAAACTCTTTGAGGGGGAATTTCATCTATGAGTCTGACGACCCGCCAGCTTTCTTTTCACTATCAGGCCGGAGAACCAGTGCTGCATGATCTTTCGCTCGATTTCACGCGCGGCAGGGTCATTGGCATTCTGGGGGCGAATGGCTGTGGTAAATCAACGCTGTTTATGAATTTGCTGGGTGTACTGAAACCGCAGCAAGGACAAGTGCTGTGGAATGGCGAGCCACTGAAGTATGACAAAAAAAGCCTGCGCCAGCTGCGACAACAGATTTCCATGGTATTTCAGGATCCGGATCAGCAGATTTTCTATACCGATATCATGAGTGATATCGCATTCAGCCTGCGCAATCTGGGAATGGAAGAACACATTATCCAGCAACGTGTTAATCAGGCACTGGCGCTCGTTGACGCGGAATCATTCCGGCACAAACCCATTCAGTATTTAAGTCATGGCCAGAAAAAACGGGTCGCTATCGCCGGGGCACTGGTGATGGATGCCGATTACCTGTTACTCGACGAACCAACGGCTGGCCTGGATCCGGCCGGACGGCAGCAGATGATCCATATCATCGAACGGATCGTCGCACAGGGGAAACGGGTTGTGATTTCCAGTCACGATATCGATCTGATTTATCAGGTTTGCGATTATCTCTATGTGCTGTCACAAGGCCGTTTGCGGTGTGAAGGCAGTGAACGGGAAGTGTTTCTGCAAAGCCCGGTATTGCACGAAGCCGGGCTGGTTCAGCCATGGCTGGTCAAATTGCACACCGAATTAGGTATGCCGCTTTATAAAACGGAACAACAACTGTTTGCTGCGCATAACGGGCAGCCACTCATGCGGGAGGCATTATGAGTCAATCAATTATGATTCAGGGCACGGCTTCAGATGTCGGTAAAAGTGTATTAGTGGCTGGTTTATGCCGGATTTTCACGCAGGACGGACATCGCTGCGCCCCGTTTAAATCGCAGAATATGGCACTGAATTCCGGCATTACCGCGAATGGTGATGAAATGGGGCGGGCGCAGATTTTTCAGGCAGAAGCCGCCGGTATTGCGCCGGATGTCCGCATGAACCCGGTATTACTCAAACCAACCAGTGATCGCAAATCACAGGTGATCCTGATGGGTAAAGTGCTCTGTGATATGGATGCCGTGAGTTATCACCAGTTTAAGCCGCAGCTGCAAAATCAGATCCATGAGGTGTATCAGAGCCTCGCCCGTGAACATGACATCATGGTACTGGAAGGAGCCGGCAGCCCCGCGGAAATCAATCTGCGTGACCGCGATATCGTCAACATGGGCATGGCAGAGATGATTGATGCGCCGGTGATCCTTGTCGCCGATATTGATCGGGGCGGGGTGTTTGCCTCGATCTACGGTACGCTGGCATTACTGGCAGAATCAGAACGGGCACGGGTTAAAGGCGTCATCATCAATAAATTCCGGGGTGATGTTGCGCTGCTGATGCCGGGCGTCCGCCAGATAGAAGAGCTGACCGGCGTGCCGGTGCTGGGCGTGATGCCTTATCTGCAGGTCGATCTGGAAGATGAAGACGGGGTTGTTCTGCAGTCCGGTAAATACAAACAGGCGAAAGCCAACGATAAAGAAGAAAACACGCTTGATATCGTGGTTATTCAGTTACCGCATATTTCCAATTTTACCGATTTCAATGCGTTGGCAGCACAACCGGATGTCCGGCTGCGTTATGTCGCCCGACCTGAGTTGTTAGGGGCTCCTGATCTCATTATTGTTCCGGGCAGTAAAAACACGCTGGGTGATCTCTGTTATCTCAACGAAAGCGGACTGGCTTCCTGCATCATTGCACAGCATAACCAGGGTAAACCAGTGATCGGGATCTGCGGCGGTTTTCAGATCATGGGGAAACGGCTGATCGATGGCGTTGAATCCGGCATTGATGAAATGGATGGTCTGGGTCTGCTGGATTGTGAAACCGTCTTCGCCCGTAACAAGATCACGACACAGGTAACAGGGCAGATCCATCCTAACGTGACGGGTCTTTTTGCGCCCGGCAAATCACTACCGCTGATCGGCTATGAAATTCATATGGGTGAAACGACCCGTGGTCAGCATACCCGACCTTTCACTGTCATCACCTCCCGCAATAAAAAAGCGCTTCAGTTTGAAGACGGTGCCATTAACGAACAGGGCTCGGCGGCAGGCACTTACATTCACGGACTCTTTGATAACGCTGATTTCACCCGGACATTGCTGAATCAGTTACGGGCAGGGAAAGGGATAGCGCCTTTACCGCTTTCACAATTCAGCTATCAGCTATATAAAGAGCAGCAATTTGATATTCTGGCAGATGCTATGCGTCAACATATTGATATAGAAGAGATTTATAAGATTATGCAACAACAGCAACAAAACAGGAGCGCAGTATGATCCTGATCACCGGTGGTGCCCGCAGTGGTAAAAGCCGACTGGCGGAACAATTTGCAGCAAAGCAGGGCGATAACGTGCTCTATATTGCCACATCCATTGTGACCGATGACGAAATGGCGCAACGCATTGCCATCCATCAGCAAACCCGTCCGGCGGCATGGCAGACCCATGAGGGATTCAGCCGCCTCGGCAATGTGATCCGTGAACGGGGCGCACAGCACGATGCCATCATGCTGGAGTGCATCACCACGATGATCACGAATCTGATGTTTGAAAACACAGGCGATATTCCGGCAGAAGAGATGGATTTTGTCGCGCTGGAAAACAAGATCAATCTGCAGATCGAACAGCTGATTGAGGGCTGTCAGCAGTGTCCTTGTCCGGTCTATATCGTAACCAATGAAGTCGGTTTTGGCATTGTGCCGGAAAACCTGCTGGTGCGCCGGTTCCGGGATATTGCCGGCCGGGTTAATCAGCGTCTTGCCGCCTTCGCGGACGAAGTCTATCTCGTCGTTTCCGGCATTGAATTGAAAATGAAAGGGTAGGCAGACAATATGAAACTCTTTCTGGCGATGCTGCAATTTATGACCCGTATTCCGGTGCCGGAATCCTGGACCAAAGACCTGGATTTTAACCGTTCCGTTGAAGGTATTATCTGGTTTCCGCTGGTTGGTTTTGTTGTTGGTGCCGTGGCAACAGCCGTGTATTCCGCAGCCTTGCTCTGGTCAGATGTCTATCTGGCCTCCGCCTGTTATGTGCTGGCATTAGCATTAATCACCGGTGCGTTTCACCTCGATGGTTTGGCGGACACCTGTGATGGCATTTTCTCGGCCCGCAAACGGGAACGCATGCTCGAAATCATGCGCGACAGCCGGCTGGGTACGAACGGCGGGCTGGCACTTATCTTTATCATTCTGTTCCGTGTGCTGGCTGTTGCGCACTTAGCTTCTGTATCGCAGGCGTTAGCACCATTCCTGTTATGGGCGGCGCCGGTTGCCAGTCGTGCGCTGATGGTCGTGCTGATGTACCGCCAGCCGTATGCCCGTGAAAGCGGGTTAGGGAATGTCTTTATCGGCAAGGTATCCGGCAAGCGAACCATGCTGACTTTATTGCTGGGGCTGGTGTTAGTCACCTTGCTCGGACAGGGACAGGCGAGTATCGCTTTTCTGTTAACACTTTTATTTTCATATTGTTATCAGCGTTTTATTCATCATCGTCTGGGTGGTCAGACCGGCGATACGCTGGGTGGCGGCAATGAACTGTTTGAGTTGTTTTTTATCCTGACGCTGCTGTAGGCAGCGAATTGAGCATGAATCGTCCAATAAAGCGAGGTAGCAATATGCATACTCTGGGTCAATTGATTGATCAGATAAAGCCGCTCGATCAAGATGCAATGAAACAGGCTAAACACCAGACAGACGGATTATTAAAACCGCTCGGCAGCCTGGGGCGTCTGGAAGATATCGTCACTCAATTGGCTGGTATTTACCGGACTCCGGAGCTGAAAACCGGGCGCAAACAGATCATTGTGATGGCAGCTGATCATGGTGTATTTGATGAAGGAATTGCGGTCACACCGAAAAATGTCACGGCGATTCAGGCCTTCAATATGACCCGGGGATTAACCGGGGTTTGCGCTCTGGCTCACGCCGCCGGTGTTGAAGTGAATATCGTTGATGTGGGTATCGACTGCGATCCGCTGCCGGGTGTCCTGAATATGAAAGTCGCGCGGGGATGCGGCAATATTGCCAAAGAACCGGCGATGACGCGTGAACAGGCGGAACAGCTCCTGCTTGCCAGCGCAAATCTGGCCATGGCGCAGGTTGCTAATGGTGTCGCCATACTGGGTGTCGGGGAATTGGGTATCGGGAATACGACGCCCGCTGCTGCGATGGTCAGTGTACTGACCGGCACGAAACCAGAGCAGGTTGTCGGGCTCGGCGCCAATTTTCCCAGCGATCGTTTACATCATAAAATAGCCGTGGTTGAACAAGCTATCGCCTGTAACCGGCCTGATCCCAATGATGGTCTGGATGTTCTGGCTAAAGTGGGCGGCTTTGATCTGGTTGGTATGACCGGTGTGATGCTGGGTGGCGCTGCAGCGGGAGTGCCTATTGTGCTGGATGGTTTTCTCTCCTACGCCTGTGCACTGGTTGCCTGTCGTATTGCACCCCAAGTCTGGCACTATCTGCTGCCTTCTCATTTATCCGCAGAAAAAGGCTCTTGTGTTGCCTTGGCGCATATGGATCTAAAACCGTTCCTGCAGCTGGATATGCGTTTAGGTGAGGGCAGTGGTGCCGCCATCGCTATGCAAATTATTGACGCGGCCCACTCCATGTACAACCGGATGGGAAAACTGGCTGATGATAATTTAGCTTTGCCAGTGCCATCCTGATCTAATTCACTTCAGTCATATCCATAGCATTTTCATATCTACAAATGAGCCCTGTAAAAGGGGCTCTGCTTTTAAAGGCTGGATCAATGGAATGAACCAGCGCTTCATCTGCGCTTGTTTTGCGTCATCGTTTCTTGTTCAATAGGGTAAATTTATTGCATATGCTATAAAGGAGTGCTTATGGGACGACCTAAAATCCCGCGTAATATTTGTGGTAAACCAGCAGATAGCTGTTTTAAACCGAATGGTATTCCAATGACTGAATTGGAACGGGTTGAATTGGCTCCGGATGAATTTGAAGCTTTACGCTTAGTTGATTTGCAAGGAATGCTGCAACAGGACGCTGCTGTTGTGATGGGCGTGTCCCGCCAGACATTGGCTAATCTTGTTAAAGCCGCGCGATGCAAAGTGGTCGATTGTTTAGCGCATGGCAAAGCATTGATGATGCATCATTCAGATTAGAGATCCTGGTATTTCTCAAATTCATATGTTGCATATGCCAATTAATGACACTATATTTGGCATATGCCAGTTATTGCTGCTCCAGATTTTTGGATGTGAATGGTTTGAAAGGCAATGTCGCGTCAGGGAATAGCAGTAATTGGCTACATCAGGTCAGAACTCGCCACGGAAAATTGCAGGAATTTGCCAGGTTCGGGAAAGACCACTCAGTCGTATTAATAAAGGAGTCATGTCCGATGATTACTGCC
Source organism: Tolumonas auensis DSM 9187 (assembly GCF_000023065.1). Classification (NCBI taxonomy): domain Bacteria; kingdom Pseudomonadati; phylum Pseudomonadota; class Gammaproteobacteria; order Aeromonadales; family Aeromonadaceae; genus Tolumonas; species Tolumonas auensis. Next base: position 1,831,382 of record NC_012691.1, on the reverse strand, counting down.
ATTCCAATGAAAGAAGATCGTGTTGCCAGTCATTTCACTAAAGCTGATAGCTTTGTCTTTATCAATGAAAACGGTGATGTGATATCTCGTAAAGCTAACCCGGCATTGAATGCAAATTGTTCTGGTAAAAGCGAATTATTGACGCTGCTACAAGCGGAGAATGTGCAGCGAGTGATTGTTCGCAATATTGGGGAACGTATTCTTGGCAAATTACTGGATAGTCAGTTTGCTGTATATCAGACCAGCTGTGGCCGTCAGGATGCTAAAGAATTAGTGAGTGAACAGGCGAATAAGTTGACGCAACTGACCAATGCCTCACAAGGGCGTCAGTCACTGAACCATGAAGCCAAACAAGCCAATGGCGGTTGTGGCTGTAACCATGACGAACATGAGCATCATGATCAATGTTGTGGTGAAAACAAAACATCTGATCAGGAACATCATCACGGCGAAGGTCGTTGCTGCCAGAACCGTCACGAGGGACAAATGGCCCATCATGGACAAGGTCGGGGCCGCTGCTGCCATTAATCCCCATAAGATCAATTACGTTAGCTGTTGAGAAAGTTTCAGCCGAATAATTTATCTGTGATCAGGAAGGTTCATTCCTTCCTGATCTAAAGCAGGAACAACATGAAAACTTATCAGGCATGTCTGCAAAGCCATGCAAATTGTGTTGTATGTAGCGATGGCGATCAAAATCCACATTCACTGCAACTCAGGTTTATCCATGTGGCAGAAAATGAAGTTGCTGCTGATTATCGGGTAAATAAAAAGCATCAGGGATATACCAACTTATTACACGGCGGCATTGCCAGTACGTTGCTGGACGCCGCGATGACGCATTGCCTGTTATCAAAAGGGATTGAAGCGCTGACTGCGGAACTGAATGTGCGTTTTCATACGCCGGTTTTAGTTGGTGATTCGGTGCAGATCATGGGTCGTTTAATTAGTCAGCGACGCGGTATTTATTTACTGGAAGCCACCCTGTCAGTGGCAAAGCAAGTTTGTGTGAAAGCGACAGGTAAGTTCATTCAACCTAAAGGGGGAGTGATCCATCGTGAGTTGTCTGTTTGAGTTGACTGTTATCTGCGATAACCATGCAGCAGAGGGGTTACTCCCTGAACATGGTCTGGCATTTGTGCTTCGTGCGGATAAAAACAATATTCTGTTTGATACCGGCAGCGGCGAAACATTGATCCACAATGCGACTAGACTGGGTATTGATCTGGCTGATATCACTTATCTGGTACTGAGCCATGGTCACTTTGATCATACTGGTGGGATCGCCCAGGTGCTGCACTTGAATGAACACTGCCCGCTCATTGCACATCCCTTTGTCTTATCTGAACGATACAGCCGTCATCCCGATCTGCCTGTAAGACGTATCAGCATGCCATTCAGTGTTCAGGCCGCGTTACAGCAATTATCTCCGATACGGCTACGCTGTCAGTCAGTATCTTCTATGCTGAGCAACAACGTAGGTGTTACCGGCAAAATCCCGCGAACCAGTTTATTTGAAGACACAGGCGGGCCATTTTATATTGATGAAGCAGGCCAGTTTAATGACGCCATCCCGGATGATCAGGCCTTATGGATTAATACACCGCAGGGTCTGGTGATTATTCTGGGCTGTTGTCATGCCGGTGTCGTGAATACGATCGAATATATCCGTCATCTTGCCGGGGAGTCTCGTGTTGCGGGCATCATTGGCGGACTCCATCTGCTCCATGTATCTCCTGAACGGATTGAACAGACCCTTATTTATTTAAAAAAACTCAAGCCTGATTTCATCTATGCCGGACATTGCACTGGTGATGATGTCATTGTGACGATGCATGAAAATCTGCGGGATAGTGCCGTGTCGCAGCTATACGCCGGTATGCATATAGGAACTGTGAATCGTTTACTCTGTTCATAGATGTTGGCACCTTTCTTGATATTACTTTCAGGGTGGTCTTCATTATCAAAAGGATTTTGTGATGCGCTGTGTGCTTACCGATGAGCAATTGTTGAAGTTATTACACGACGATGTGCCATTTGGAGACTTGACTACCGAACTGCTGCTTACAGCAGATAAACCGGTTCAGATCACTTTTGCCGCCCGGCAGGACATGACGGTCTGTTGTGTCGAAGAAGCGGCCCGGCTGTTTGAATTGTGTGGTGCAACGAGCGAACTGCTGGTTTCATCGGGTCATTCGGTAACGAAAGGTTCTGTGTTGCTGAAAGCGACAGGCCATACCGATGCGTTATTTGCAGTCTGGAAAGTGACACAGATACTGGTGGAATGGGCGAGTGGGGTTGCCAGTGCAACTCGTGCTCTGGTTGACGCCGCTGGTTCTGTTCCGGTTGCCTGTACCCGAAAACAGACTCCGGGTACGAAAGCGCTATCGGTCAAAGCGGTGAAAGCGGGTGGCGGTGTCATTCATCGGCTGGGCTTATCAGAAAGCATTTTGCTGTTTGCGGAACACCGGCAATTTTTGGCAGAGACACCAGCCGCTATTTTGCAGCGATTGAAAACCCAGGCACCGGAACATCGTCGTGTTGTCGAAGTGCATGATCTGGACGATGCCAGACTGTGGGCCAAAGCAGGTGCAGAAGTCTTGCAAATGGATAAATTCTCGCTGGAAGATGTACGCGCCTGCGCTGCATTCTGCCGGGAAAATCAGCTGCCTGTGATTCTTGCAGCAGCAGGGGGCGTTAATGCAAAAAATGCAGCGGACTATGTTGCCGCAGGTGCGGGTTTACTGGTGACGTCCGCGCCGTATCATGCAGAACCGAAAGACGTGCAGGTTATTTTTTCTTAATTGAAGGAAAACGCACATAAATCTCAAATAGGGTAAAATCGCCTGATTAGACGCAGAACGAATGGATAGTCATGGCTGATATTTGGTTACATAGAAAACAAGAGTTAATTCGTGTCATTAATCAGGTGACTGATACCGATTACGATGACTTAGACATGTCTGTGGTATTGAATGTTTTATGGACCGCTGATGATGAAGAACGTGACTATTTGAATTCAGTACTAAGAGGCATGATCTCGGGTAGCTTTGATGAGAGTAACTACTCGAAATCATTTCTGGAACAGTTAGACCTGATCTGTGGTGTTCCGGTTGAGGCACGCGACTATCAGGAGGAAGAGAACGACAGCGAAGAATCTGAACTGGAAGATGAACTCGCCGAGGAAAGGGAGACCAATTCGGGTCGCAGTTGGATAATCTGTTTTCTTTCATTAAGTGCGGTAATATTTTCTTTATATATGAACAAAGCCACTTTTAATATAACGGCCATTCTGGAATCGTTTCCGAAATGGCCATATTTCTGGTTTGAGTTCACACTTGTTGTTGTCGGCTTAATATTTACAGCCTATATAATTAAATCCATAGTAAATACCATTGCTGAACATGTGGCTACAGTTGGGTATTTATTGCTATTTATGCCATTACTCTGGGTATTAAAGGGGTTTACCTTTAGTTCATCGCTATGGTTGTATACCAGTGGGGCTTTATTGCTTATTTTTATCACCTCACTGAGTCGTATTTGTAGTCGGAAAACCATAGGGTAAAACAAAATAGTCTCTTACAGCATCTGCTCTGCAAATAAAAGCAGGGCGATTACCACCATCGCGATACCGGATATCTGACTGACGATCTGGGCGGCTCTTGGGCGGGTGCGTAATATCGTTTGCGAGCTGAAACCCACCAGAAAATAAACCACACCACAGCTGAATAAATGAATCAGGCCGAGTGAAATGATCTGAACAGGGATCGACCATGAACCCGTCGGATCGGTGAACTGAGGCAACAACGCAAGAAACAACAGGAATACTTTGGGGTTCAGACCACTCACGCAAGCCCCCTTTATAGTCCAGCGACGCCATGAGCTGGTTTCCTGAATTTCTCCGGCGTTTGGTACAGATGGATGAATGAACATATTGATACCAAGCCACAACAAATAAGCGGCACCAATGACGGTCAACACCGTAAGGGCGATGGGATTCCCTGCAACAAGAGCACCGATACCGGCAGCTACAATTAATATCGCGATAAAGTGTCCCAGCAACAATCCGGATACCGCAGGTATCACCACACGGCCGTGCATACCGGCCGAGATCGCGTAGGCCCAATCCATGCCTGGCGTGATCACAAACAGGATTGAAACCGCCCAGAATGCAGCGAATAAGCTGACCGCCATATTTTTTACCTCTTGCAATTCTTTGACTATGAAGAAGGAACTTCCAATCTTCGGTTGATATTGGAAATAATATTCCTAAGACATTAGAATGTGCTTTCAAATGCTTGCTTATAAACTGCTAAAGCAGGGAGAATTTTCTAAATGGATAACATTGACCGCAAGATCCTTGCTGAACTGCAGTCTGACGGGCGTTTATCTGTCACTGAGTTAGCGGATCGCATTGGGCTCAGTCTTTCGCCCTGTCATCGCCGGGTACGGGCACTGGAGCAATCCGGAGTGATCAGAGGCTACAAGGCGCAGCTTGATCCGGGTAATCTTGGCTTTAATTTTTCAGCGCTGGTTTTTGTCACGCTCAAAGAAGGTGACCGTCAGGCGGTCGAAGCTTTTGAAACTGCGGTGATGGAAGTGCCTCAGGTCATTCAGGCGCAACGGCTTTTCGGCGATCCGGACTACCTTCTTCAGGTCGTATCCCGTGATTTATCGGCCTTCCAGCAGCTTTACGATGAACAACTTTCCTCTCTGCCGAGTGTTCAGCGCCTGATATCTACTCTGGTCATGAAAAATGTCGTTCAGGATCGACCTCTGCCGTTGTGAATTATGTGAATATTCCCATTTCCAATATAACCAATTGTGAGAAGTTTATTCGCTGTCATTTATGTCCTTCCATTTATTTGATTAGCGATATTTAAGTGTCAGGTCGAGTTCAGCTAAAAACTATTCCGGCCTTGTTTCTGGCATCAGTAAGAATTTTCATAACTGACAAGGAGTGTTCTAAATTCCTGTAACACTCATTATAGGCTTGTCTTGAAAACATATCGTTGAATGCTTTCATTTCATAAACCATATGGTTATCAAATTCGTTCTCATTGAGTGTTTTTGTATCACCATCAACCACTATTTCAACTGAACGGGCAATATTAGGCGAGCTGGCTAATTTAAGGTATCCATTAACCCCCTGAATGATTGTCTGACTTGGGCTCGCAGAATCTTTTGCACCAGTACAGACTGAAATAAAATCAGGATATTGCATGACTACCACACCGGATGTATCAATTCCGTTAAAGCCTTTATTGCAGAAATATTCAATTTTCTCCGGCATGCCGAACAAGAAGCATGAAAGATGGATGTTGTAGATATTAATGTCATATAGTGAGCCACCCGACATTGCCGGATCAAATGCAGGGTGAACCTGACCTGCCAGATACTGGTTATAGCGGCTGGAAAACTGTGAATAGTTACTTTGCACCAGTTTAATTTGCCCGATCCTGGATAAGTGTTCTTTTATAAGAAGAACGTTCGGCGCATAAATGGTTGTGATGGCTTCAAATAGAAACAGTTTTTTATCTTTGGCTAAATTGGTCAGCTGCAAAGCTTCATCATAATTGGATGTAAACGGCTTTTCGCTGATCACATTTTTATTTTCCTGAAGTGCTTTCCATGCGTAAGAAAAATGCAATTTATTCGGAATACCCAGATAGACAAAGTCGATGGCCGGATCGGCGAGGAACAAATTAAAGTCGGTATAAATCTTATTGATGGCGAATTTACTCTGATAACTTTTCGCAAGTTCCAGATCGCTTTCGAGTACGCAAATGGCCTCACAACACACATTTTCTGTCATCGTAAGCGCTTCAAGGCACCATTTGACAATATTACCTGCACCGACAATACCAAGACGCATAATTAATTTCCCTTAAATGATTGCTTATGAACACTTAAGTAAATATCCGGTTTGCGCGTGTTTTTGTCAAGTGATTGTACGTGAAATATGCGTGTTTGTGATGCTTGATAAGTTTTTGTGCGTGCAATGCTCTGTATAGATTCATTTGAGTGTATTTTTTGGCTTTATTTGAATCATTTATGCTTTTATCAGGCAAAAGATGATGTGTTTGGGTGAACCTGATGCGAAAATAAGTTAATGTAAGGCAAAATAATTGATACTTTTCATATCAGATATGACTCAGCGGGATGAATCTATGACTCAGGAAGAACGCTTAATTGAATTAGAAGAACTTGTCCGGAGTCAGGGAAAAGTAACACTTGAATATATTTGCCAGCAGTATCAGATCTCGTATGACTCTGCCCGCAGGGATTTAGTCAAACTGACGAAGATCCCCGGTATTATCCGGATCCGTGGCGGAGCTATTCTTTCAGAAAAACGAGTGAGTCTGTCGTATAACCAGCGAAATGAATTTAATCCGGTCAAAGAGGTACTGGCCCGCCGCGCTTTGACGATTATTAATGAGAATGACATTATATTTCTTGATGCGGGTACCACCACGGCTGCACTGGCACATCATTTACAGACACCAACCAATATCATTACCAATTCTCTCGAAGTTCTGAATGAAATAAGCGGAAAAGAAAATATAAAAAAATGCGTTTTGGGTGGGACATTTGATGAGTTCTCTCATACGATTTTAGGTAACATCACCATTGAACAAATTAAACGATATCAGGCTGATAAAACATTTATCGGTGTGAGTGCATTGTCAGAAGCAGGCATTACAACTGATACAGAATTGGATGCATTACTTAAAATGGCGATGGCTCAGCAATCGAAGCTGGTTATTTGTATCGCTACCTTCTCAAAATTTAATACTCAGCTTATGTATCAATCATGCCAGTGGTCTGATATCGATTATGTTATTACGGATAAAATGCCGCCAGCTAATATCTTAAAGCTAATCGAAGCGAATGAGGTTGAACTTATCGTTGTAACTGACGAGTCGGCACCGGCAGATTTCTGATGCCAACTGTCACTTTAATTAAGAAAGCCAACCGGTGCAGAAACACCAGCCACTTCGTTTAATAATTTTAACCGGTGTTGGCTGGTATCAATTTCGAATAGTTGTAAGCAATCCGATGCCTGAGCGGCAACAATGATTTGATGATCGTTGATATAAAGATCTCTTGGGGTTAAGCCGGTCCGAATCCGGTCACATACCGTTAAGGTACCGGTCGCGGAGTTGATTTTGAACAGCACTAACGTATTTTCTCCCCGGTTGGTAATCAGCAGATATTCGCCATCCGCCGTCATTGCACAGCCGGCGGCACTATTTATAATCACTGTATTACCATCCAGCGTTGATATTCTTTGAATTTCATCGATTCCAAAGTCACGCAGGGCATATACAGCGACGCTGTTTGATATCTCATGTAATAAATAGGCAAATCTGTTATCAGGGCTGATCCGCATGATTCTTGGGCCAGAGCCCAGCGGGCAATCGATGAAAACATCCTTGATAAGATGAAGTTCATTATTCTTTATCGAATAAAAACTGACGAAATCAATCCCCATATCCACCGAGTAAGCATGTAGTCCATCACGCATTGCGCATATATGGTGCGGGTGTGTATCTGTCTGACGTATGTCAGCGCTTCTCGGGCGATAAAGATGTTTATCGACACTTTTTATCTGAATTTCATCTGCAGTTTCAAAAACCACATCGACACCATCATAAAATGACGAACCGAGCAGATGATCCGTATGATTAATACGACCAAATGATGTAATAAAAAACGGAATAGTCTGTTTATTCAAAAAGGTCAGATTGAATGCTTCATCGAGGGAGAAAGTCAGAATACCCGGTTCTTTGTTATTTCCCAGATAAGACATATACAGTCTGTTGTCAGTAGTGATAATTGCGCCGGGTTTCATTTCGCAAGGATATATAAGCTTTGCCTGAATGCTCTTGTTACTTACATCAACAGAATAAAGGCCACGACCATTACCCTGATTATCACCATATCCCACTAAAAAAGTTTTAAAGCTCACAGGATAACTCCTCGTTCGATAACCTCATCGCACCATTGATCAAATTCAGGATCATTGACCTTCAGGTCTGAGTGCTTATCCATATAGTCTAAATACAAACGGATACCATCTTTCATGGCGATATGACATTGAAAGTCAGGGCATATCTTTTTGATTTTTTGATTATTAAATATAACGGAATATTGCTTGTCACCCTTGATGGACATTCTGAAATCGTATTTTTTACTTTTTTCCAGCAAATCAGTCGGGATATGTACAATCTTAATGTTTTTATTCAGTTGTCTGGCCAGTTCGTGATAGATCATATTCCAGGTGAGAATTTCATCACCGGTTAAATGATAAATTTCGCCGATAGTTTGCGGATGATTAATGAGCGGGATAAATCCACGGCAAAAGTCATTACTGTGCATGGATACCCAGGTTGAGGTACCGTCGCCATGAATAATCACGGGTTTATCGTTCAGAATTCTGTCAATAACGGACCAATAGCTTTTCCCTTTGACACTTAAGGGAAGTTTATCTTTGCTGTAGGTTTGCGAAGGGCGGACGATCGTCACCGGGAACTGCTGCTCGTGATACGCATTCAAAAAAAGCTGTTCACATTTCAGCTTGGTCTGCGCATAAGTACTGAAAGGATTGCCACATTCAGATTCTTCTGTGAGTACGACATTTTTTTCACGATCTAAAACAGTGACTGTGCTGATAAATATGAATTGTTTTACTCTATTCGCGAATGCATTGATATTCACTTCCGCTTGCGTAAGTGTTTGAATTGCAAAATTAATAACAATATCTATAGCGTACTGTTCTTGTAATGATTGTAATAAATTGAAATCTTCTGTGTTACCCGAAATATAGATAATGTTCGGTTGTAGTTGCTCTATTTTCTTTCTGCCAAGAACATATACCGAGTGGCCCATTTCTGCCAATTGCCAGGTGATCGGTGAACCAATATTCCCCAGACCACCAATAAGTAAGATATTCATTTTCACCTCATACATTATCAGCACCGACAACAGCAGGAAGCAGACTTAAGTTTTCCTGCGCTATCACTTATGACCGCGTAAGTGAATATCTGGTCTGTTCTGATTTTTGTCAAGGATTACGCGTAAGTTTTGTGCGTATTTGTAAGGTGTGATAAGGCTTTATGCATGGGGTTTCGATAGGGAGCATTTGAAACGTTTTGTTTCAAGTGAAGAATCATTTCTCGTATTTATCGCTGGTTTTGTCTGATTTACAGTGAGCGGATTCATATCCCGTAATGACAGGACTTCGTGATGCGCAACCGGAACATGACACTCTTATTCACCACGGCAATACTATGTTCAGCTACGGCGGTGGCTCAGACAGCTCCGGACAGTTTTCAGACCTGGCTGAATGAGTTTATAGCGCCAATACATGCCAATAAGTGGGATAACGAGAAAGAAATATCGCTTCAGACAAAGTCTGGTTTATTGAAAGGTATGGAAGCTGATGGGATCCAGATTTTTCGTGGTATCCGCTATGCTGAGGCGCCGGTTGGTGAGCGTCGTTTTGCGCCGCCAGTCAGAACTCCATCATGGGAAGGCGTTAAAGATGCAACCCGGTTCGGTTCTATGTGTTTGCAGCCAGGTGAAGGTGATTTTTCTGAGGATTGCCTGTTTCTGAACGTTTGGGCTCCGGCTGAACAGAGTAATGAAAAGCTGCCGGTATATGTATTTATCCATGGTGGCGGGTTCAGTATGGGCTCAGGATCGCAGCCACTTTACGAAGGAACGTCACTAGCCAAATCTGGCGTCGTGCTCGTTACGCTGAACTATCGCCTTGGAACACTGGGTTTCCTTCCATCTAAAGCCGCTTTCGAAAAATACGGTACAACAGGGAACTGGGGTTTGCTGGATATGATTGCTGCGCTTGAGTGGGTTCAGGACAACATTCAGGCATTTGGCGGTGATCCGGCCCGGGTGACAATTGGTGGTGAATCAGCCGGTGCATTTGCAGTCAGCACGTTGATCAACTCACCGAAGGCCAAGGGTTTATTTAATCAGGCCATCATGCAGAGTGGGGCATTGCCGATGGTAACCACGGTCGCGCCTTCTACAGCACTTTCTTTTGCTAAAGCGAAGATGGAGTCAGCTAAATATTTTGCTGAATTTGGTCTGAAGGATGATACAAAAGGCCTGTCATCTCTGCGGAAAGTTCCTGCAGAAAAAATTGCATCAACTCAATTGCGTTACCCGGAATTGAGGATGCCGCAAGTCGGCGGGTTCTGGCCTTTACCCGACGGGTATGTTTATAAAGCTAATCCTGTTGAGCAGATTAAAAAAGGGAATATTAATCAGGTTAAACTGCTGGCGGGCTTTAATACTGACGAAGGAAGTCTGTTTATTCCTCCGACAACAACCGAAGCAGATTATAACGCCCTGGTTGGAAGTGTATTTGGCAAAAATGCTGCGAAGGTAATGGCTCGTTTCCCTGTGACTAAGGACAAGAATGTTCACAGTCAAATGAATGATGTGATTACTTTAAGCTTGTTGCGTAGCGGAATGTACCGGTACGCGGATGCTCTGGCTCAAAAGAATGATGTGTATATGTATCATTTTGACTATGTTGACCCAATGATTCGTCCAACCGGATTAGGTGTTATTCACGGTTCAGAAATAAAATACGTCTTCCATAATTTTATGGATGAAGTAAATAAAGATACAGACGCTAAAAAGGTTGCATCGCTAATGCAGACCTCATGGGTTAATTTTATCAAAACCGGCAATCCAAATAAGGGTATGACATTGCCTGATAATAATCAGTGGGATAAATATAATCCTTCTGTACCGGCGGAGCTTCATATTTCAGTAAAGCCAGCCATGCAGTCCATGTATAAAGAAGAGGATGTGAAGTTTATTAATCAGCTTCTTCAGCAGCAAAAATAAGCGAATAGTAAAAAGCCGTCCGGATGTGGACGGCTTTCTCTATATAATCACGATGTTTTACCTGAAATTAATCACACCGGCATCATGCACAGTTGATATATGTATTAATAGCTAAGTCATCGACCAGTTCAGGCAGAATTTCTTTGAGCTTCAGCAAATAAGACTGTTCACTATGAAAATCAAATGCTGCTTTATCTTTATAATGCTCAATTACTGCGAATAATAAAGGATTTTCAGACCCCTGATGCAGGGTGTAACTGATGCAGCCTGCTTCTTGCCGGGTTGCTTCAACCAAAGCAGTCAGCGCTTCCTTTAATTTGTTTTCACAATCTTTTTTTGCGGTAAACGTTGCAAGACATGTCAACGATGCGGTCATGTTGTTAAATCCTTATTGTAAGAAACTAACTGTTTTTCTTAAGCGTTTCTGAATAAACTTCGCCGGAAATAGCCCAGTTTTTCAGTTCGACATCATTAAAGATTACGTAAACATACTGTGGATCAACACCAGTATGTTTAGCAATTGAATCCGTAACATCTTTTGCAATTTTTTGTTTTGATTCGTCTGAACGGCCTTCAAACATCTGAATATTTACAACTGGCATAAAAAAATCCTCAACGTAGACAGTAAATGGCTATTGAAATAGCATCACCGGATGCTGTTTACATCGTAAGCGGATACTTTTAGTGAATAAATACGATATAAGTGGATTCACTGTAGAGAAAAATGCTACTAATTGAATGCCCCGTCTTCTGCCTGACGAGCCAGTTCATCGACGATATACCGGACATTCGGAAGTAAATGTCTCGTTTTTGGCCAGATAACGTTAAGTTCTATCGGTGCGGGAATACATTCTTTGAGAACGATGCGTAATTTTCCCTCTTTAATATGCTGGGTCAGCAAGGACTCCGGAAACTGTGTCAGACCACTACCGGCCAGGCAAGCCTGGATCATGGCATCGCCATCACTGATCTGGTGTGTAGGGGTAGGGTTGAAACGGACATCGTTGCCATGTTTATCTTTTACCAGCCAGCTAAGCGGGCTTCCTTTACGATAACCCATGATACACCGGTGTTTTTTCAGATCGTCAAGATCGGCGGGTGTGCCGAACCGTTGCAGATAGTCAGGTGATGCGCACATTACGAGTCGTTGATAGCCCAGCTTTTTCGCAACCAGATCGGTGGAGTCTTTTACTTCGCCAAAACGTATACAAAGATCAATGCCTTCTTCAATCGGATCGATAATTTTATCGTTAAACGTCAAAGTGAGTTTCAGTTCGGGGAATTGCTCTTCAATCCCTAACAGGATGGGCATCATCACCGCTCTGCCGAAGGCGGCGGGCATATCTATCTTGATGTTGCCACTCGGAACGTTTTGTCTGTGTAATACAGTCGCTTCTGCTGAATTCAATGTATTCAGAGCAACGAGACATCCTTCGAAATAGGCCTCTCCGGCTGTGGTCAAACTGAGTTTACGGGTTGTCCGGTGGAAAAGTTTTGTCCCAAGCCGTTGTTCCAGCTGAGATATACTTTTACCCACTGCAGATTTTGATATTCCCAGTTGCTCGGCTGCCTGAGTAAAGCTTTGCGACTGTGCAGTGGTTACAAAATGCACCACGCCTTTCAACATATCAGTAGAGATAAAACCAGACATTATAGATTTACCACCGGAGGTGTTTCATTACAGAAATAAACGCTCAGGTGTGTTTAACTGAAATATCTCATCAATTCAAGGTGATTAAGTCCGGATTGTTGACATTTGGCTAATTAGAAACAATCTGTTTTCACTGTCGGCTCATAATCTGCATTTATCCCGACGTCATTTCCCTTAAAAATAAGCAGTAACAAAGTAATCTTTTTCAGAACTGTTTTTATTACTGTGGGAAGGAAGTGTATTCATGACCAGTGAAACTATTTTGGTAGATTTAAAAGCGGCGGCAGAAGGGATTGGCGTGAAACAGAATCCTAATCTGTTATTGCGCTGGGAAGAAAACGTCAAAGGTTACTCTGCATTGAAAGTGCAACCTTTGGCAAAAGAATTCAAGGTAGAAGATAAGTGGGTATTGCTCTTCGATGCCATTCAGTTTGAAGAAGCAATTGTGGAATTTGATGCGCTGGGCCAGAGTGAACCACCACAGAGTAACTTCCTGGGTGTGGCTTTTCATGCCACCGACGACATTACGCACGATGCAGTTTATTTCCGGCCGTTTAATTTCAGAGCAGAAGATCCGATCAGAAGAATTCATGCGGTTCAGTATGTTTCACATCCGGAATATCCATGGTTTGATTTACGCCGTGATATGCCTGAGCAGTATGAAAAACCGGTTTTGCCTGCACCTGATGGTGACTCATGGTTTCATGCAAAAATCGAAATCAAACGTCCGGCCATTCGTGCTTTTGTTGAACATGCTGACGAAGCGAGTCTGGTGGTGAACGAATTAATTCCCCGGAAAGAAACAAGTTTCGGATTATGGTGCGGGCCGGGTGTTGGCGGTTATTTTGCTAATCTCAAAGTGACTATTCTGAAGTAAATCACTGGCAGCATTGGGCCGCTAATGATATGAAAACAAACGGGCTGGTCATCAAAACAATCAGAGGGGTAAACCGGTGGAGCGACTGGACTGTGATCGAATGTTTGTTGCTGTCATGGATGTTGGTAGTTTTGCCAGCGCGGCCCAACGATTGGGAATAAGCAGTGGGCAAGCCTCCAAACTGATTTCGAGGCTGGAGCAGAATTTAGGTGTACAACTTTTCAAACGCAGCACCCGAGCGTTAGCCGCAACGGAGATCGGACTGGCTTATTATGAACGCGTGAAAAGACTGCTCGATGACTACGACGCTTTGAATGATGACATTCGTAACACGTCAGATTCTCCCTCTGGCAAGGTGCGTATTTCAGCGCCGGTAACGTTTGGTTCAATGCAACTGGCAACGCATCTGATCGCTTTTGCTCAGCGTTATCCGCAGATCGAACTGGATGTCAGTTTTTCTGACAGACTGGTCAACGTCGTGGATGATGGTTTTGATTTGGCATTACGGATCGGAAAACTGTCTGACAGTAGCCTGATAGCCAGAAAACTGTGCGATATCCGGGTGATCCATGTGGCGTCGCCCGGCTATCTTAACGAGCGGGGAATGCCTGCGCACTGGCATGAATTGTCCCAACATGAATGTATTCTGGATACCAATTTTCGTGATCCGTTTATCTGGCCATTTCTGGATCAGAATAAGGTCATTGATGAATACCCGGTCAATGGCCGTCTGAAATTTTCCAATGCGGAAGTCTGTCTGAAAGCGGCCTGTGCCGGGCTGGGGATCGCCCGGTTACCGTCGTTTGTCGCTGCTGATGCGCTGAGAGCAAAAGAAGTTGTGCCTGTGCTGACCAATTGTGAACTCCCGATTTTAGGGCTGTATGCGCTGTATCCGCCGGCAAAGCATCTGGCCAGAAAGTCCCGCGCAGTGATCGATTTTCTCGTTACCGCGTTATCCGGTGAGCCAGAGTGGGAGAAAGGGTGGTGATTATTTCCAATATGGAAGTAATCTTCCCCTTTTTGAGGGGATAATCCTTTTTAAGGAAGTCAGCTACATTAACTCTCGTCAACATTCACAGACTGAGAGGAAATCATCATGACTAATAACCATACCGCACCTTATGCCGCACTGATTATGCGTCTTGCATTGGGCACCCTGTTTCTGGCTCACTTCGGCCTGAAATATTTCGTGTTTACACCGGCCGGTACGGCTCAATTTTTCACATCCCTCGGCCTTCCGGGCGGACTGGCTTATTTAACCATGGGCGTGGAACTGATTGGGGGCATAGCGTTAATCCTTGGTATCTATGCACGTATCGTCGCTGTCGCGCTGATCCCGATATTACTGGGTGCGATCGTCACCGTGCACGGATCTGCCGGATTCTTCTTCAGCAATCCAAACGGTGGTTGGGAATTCCTGGCATTCTGGATTGTCGGACTGATTGTACTTGCGCTGACCGGCGACGGTAAGTTTGCCCTGAAACCTACTATGATGAAAAAATAGGCAGGCCAGCCATGTTAGTAAATGGAAAATGGAACGCAAACTGGCATCCGGTGCAGGCATCGGATGCAAAAGGGGGCTTTGTCCGTCAGATCTCCGGTTTCCGTAATTGGGTTACTCCGGACGGAAAACCGGGGATAACCGGCACAGGCGGATTTAACGCTGAACCTGATCGCTATCATCTGTATGTCGCACTGATTTGCCCCTGGGCATCGCGTACGTTGATCGCCCGCAAGTTAAAAGGGCTGGAATCGGTGATCAGTGTGTCAGTGGTTGAGCCATGGATATTAGATCAGGGCTGGCACTTCGGTGATTACCCGGGCGCTGACCGTGATGAACTCAATGGCGCGGAATGGCTGCACCAGCTTTACACCCAAGCGGATGCAAATTATACCGGCCGTGCGACGGTGCCCGTCTTGTGGGATAAAAAGCTCAGAACCATCGTGAACAATGAATCAGCCGATATTGTTCGTATGCTGAACAGTGGTTTCGGTGCGCTGGCATCAAGCGATATCGACCTGTATCCCGCTGTGCTCAGTAATGAAATTGACACGCTGAATGACGAGATTTACCAGAAACTTAATAACGGTGTTTACCGTGCCGGATTTGCGACTTCTCAGGTGAGTTATCAGGAAGCCTGTGAGGATGTATTCAGTATGCTGAACTCACTGGAACAGCGATTCAGTGATGAACGGGAATTTCTGATTGGCGGGCAGCTCACGGAAACTGATATCCGGTTGTTTGTCACGTTGATCCGTTTTGATGCTGCTTATCACGGGTTGTTTAAGTGTAATTTACGACAACTCAGGGCATATCCATTGCTCAATGCCTATGTGAAACGCATGCTGACGATTCCCGTTATTCGTGAAACAGTGAACATTGATCATATCAAACAGGGCTACTACTCGATTAAAGCACTGAACCCGAATGGCATTGTCCCGGCAGGTCCCGACATGAGCGATTACGGATATTAAGGGGTATCAAGATGGCAAAAACGATTTAGTCATTCCATGGACTGAAAGCGAAAAAGCGGCAGCACAACTCACTGCAGCGGTTTGTTTTTGGATCTTCATTTATAGGGGATAAACTCAAATTATCCCCTATAGAGGCTATATATGATTTAACTGCTGAAGGGGATAGAAAGCCTCAGTAGCATTAAGCGCGTGGCCACATAGGCGCAGAAACCGGGCCCCAACCTAGGAAATAGCCGAAGTGAATATTCATTTCACCAATCGGTTCAATGAAACGGCTGTTGCTTAACGGGCCCGCATCGACAGCGTCGAATCCCAGAGATTTTACTAACGCAGAGACCTCTGCTTTCGCACCGGCATCATCAGCTGCAACGAAGACCTGTAGCGTTTTTCCTTCACGTGCTTCAGTCGGCAATAACTGCGCAAAAATGGTGTTAAATGCTTTCACGACTTTGGCCTGTGGTGCCAGTTTCTGAATCTCTTCCGCTGCAGATGTCGTATGACCAATCAACAAGCTCTGAAAATCTGGTGTGATTGGGTTTGATATATCAATGATGATTTTTTTGGACAGATCACCGGCTGCTTTCAGCGTTTCTTCTGCAAAAGGGAATGGGATCGCCAGAATCACAACATCAGCCATTTTTACCGCAGCTTCAATATCACCGCCGACTGCGCCATGACCAACTTGTGAGGCCAGCGTGGCGGCTTTCGCCATATCGCGGCTGCCAATTGTCACTTCATGCTTTGCCTGAGCAAGAATAGATGCCAGACCTGAACCCATATTACCTGTGCCAATCACTGCTACTTGCATTGTTTTTCTCCTCTGTGAATATGCAGCCACTATAAAAAGACCAGATGGGTTGGATAAATATCCATCTTGATTCAACACTTGTAATGAATCATTTCTAATTCGATTAGAAACATTATGTTGTCAATGTGTAAACATTTCGGCTATTTATCCCAATGAGCAGTTCCTTTATTGTGAACTGATTTCTGTCTGAGATTGCCCGTAAACGGTGCCGTTTCATGAGCTTGCACCCGATGTGATGTGGAGAAAGAAATGGATCGTTTATTCAGCATGACCATGTTTGTCAAAGCCGTAGAGCTGGGCTCATTTTCAGCGGCGGCAGATGCTCTGCAAATGTCGCCACAGCTCGTTGGAAAAAATGTCCGCATGCTGGAGCAGCATTTAGGCGTCAGATTGTTGAACAGAACAACCCGCAGTCAGCATTTGACGGAAATCGGCGCCACTTTTTATGAACGGGCCCGGAATATTCTGGCGGAAATGGAGATTGCAGAAGGGCTGGCAGCACAGACGCGTATTGTTCCCAAGGGGAAACTTCGGATCAATGCTTCTGTGACGTTTGGTGTGCATGCGCTGACACCGAAGATTGCGGAATATATGCAGTTATATCCTGAAGTTTCGGTCGAATTATGTTTATCGAACCGCTACATCGATCTGATTGATGAGGGTTTTGATGCGATATTCCGGATCGGTGAGCTTTCAGACAGTGGTTTGATTGCCCGTCAGCTACGGCCCTACCGCCTGATTTTATGTGCATCGCCCCGTTATATGGAAACCCATGAGCCCTTATTAACACCCGATGATCTGACGCGTCATGAGTGCCTGGGATTTTCACATACGGAACTGCGAACGACCTGGACATTCGATGGCCCTGATGGTCATAAAACCGTGCAAGTGAAAGGGCGTCTGATGTCAGATAGTGGCGAAGCCATCGTCTGCGCCGGTCTGTGTGGGGCAGGGATCATGCTGCAACCATCTGAATTGGTCACGCCCTATCTGCAGTCCGGGCAGCTTGTGGAAATTTTACCGGAATACAAAGCGCCAACCCGGCCAATGCATCTGGTACATACCCCCGATCGACGCATGACGCCTAAATTGCGTAGTTTTGTTGATTTCATTGTCGCCAGTTTTGGTATCAATCAAACCGAACAGGCATAGGTGATTATGTTGAGCCGAAGTGTTTGTACATGCGGGAAATTTAAATATTGTGAACCGTCACAATGCAAAGGACGACCGCTGCCGAAAAAGCGAGGAGCGTCTGATCGGCGAACAGGCCGTTTCGGGCAGTTAGAGCCAATCTCGTTTCATGAGAACAACCTCGAGTCATCCGTTCTGCAGACCGAAGTAAAAGCTGTTACCGCCAAATCAATCATCAGCACCAATCAATCGCCGGATATTCCATGGTCTAAAACCGTCAATCCGTATATCGGCTGTGAGCATGGCTGCATCTATTGTTACGCCAGACCAACACATGCTTATTACAACTTGTCGCCGGGCCTCGATTTTGAATCAAAGCTGTTTGTAAAAACCAATGCGGACGAATTACTACGGGCTGAATTTTCGAAACCGTCATACAGACCAGCAGTGATAGGGTTGGGAACTAATACTGACGCCTATCAGCCGATTGAGCGTAAATTTGAAGTCACACGGCGTTTGCTTCAGGTGATGGAAGAGTTTCGGCATCCGGTTTCCGTTCTGACCAAAAACAGTCTGATCGAGCGGGATATAGATATTCTGCAGCGTCTGGCAAAAAATAATCTGGTTGAAGTGCATTTTACGCTCACCAGTTTGCAACACGAACTCAGCCGGATTCTTGAACCTCGCGCGTCTTTGCCCAAAGCCAGATTAGACACCATCAGACGATTATCAGAAGCGGGTATTCCGGTAAAAGCGATGTTTTCGCCAGTGATCCCGGGGGTCAATGATCATGAAATGGAAGCCATCATGACGGCAGCCCGAGCGGCCGGAGCGACCTGTATGGGATATATCCTGATCCGTCTGCCACATGAAGTCAAAGGACTCTTTTCCGACTGGCTGGAACAGCACATGCCGCATTTAAAAACTGATGTCATGAGCCGCATTGATGAATGTCGGACTGATTTCAGCAAACAGTTCAGTTTCGAAACCAGGATGACGGGCGAGGGGCTATTAGCCGCACAACTGCTCGGCCAATTCCGGGGTTACTTCCGGCAATTGGGGTTTCGGGAGATTAGCCTGGACGATCTGGATCACTCACTCTTTACCCGGCGATTTGGGTCACCACAATTGGAGTTATTTTGATCCAGATTATTACCATCTTAATAAAGCAAAGAAGCGGGCATTTTACGACGATATTTATCGCTCAGTGGCCCGATGTCAGCTGACCAACAGCCAAACCGACTATGCATGAGGTCAGGCTCAGCTGAACGGTTGGCATGCTGATATTAAAGTAAGCCACGACACTCTGGTTTTTTATCGTGCGACATACAGACCCACGTATTTTGGTATACATTTATATAGATATCTCCAATTGTTACCTACACATTAAATTCGCAGGATTGTGGCAAGGCTAAGCAAGGTAAGTACTCAAAAGGGCTTGTATTTATGAGTTGATCGAGGGAAAAATCATGCTGAATTTCAAGAAGATTCTATTAGTTAGCAATGGAATGTTAGAAGTAAAAAACTCATTAAAACATGCTGTTCGCTTAGCTCATCAGAACCAGGCAAAGCTGGATGTGTTGATTGTTTGTCCTGAATTTCCCAAAGAATTGTCTGAATATAAGCCTGTTTTTGAATTTTCCATAGCGGACAAATTTAAGCATGAACTCAAGGCTACCCGAAGCGAATTTGCCGCGAACGAGTCTGATGTCGCTCTGAACTTCAAGATTGAATATAGCAGTATCCCATCGATCTACATCATTCGTCATATCATCAAAAACGGTTATGATCTGTTAATTAAAGATGCAGAAAAGATTGATGATGAACGTGGTTTCAAAGCAATCGATATGGACATTTTACGTAAATGTCCCTGCCCGGCGTGGATATCAAAGGCAACACATAAAAAGGATCATGAAAAGAATATCGCAGTTGCAATTGACCCATTAAGTCCGACTGCGGAGGGCCATTCTCTATCATTACATTTACTCGAGATTTCAAGGTCACTCGCCGACACCTATAATGGAAAACTTAAAATAATATCTTGTTGGGATTATATATTTGAAGAATATTTGTCGAGGAATATGAGTGTTAAAGTAGACACGGATGATCTCGTCAAGTTTGTTAATGCAACAAGCCAACATCATCATGATGCATTAAATCAACTAATCCAGGAATTTGCTATCACTGAGAATTATGAGGTTGCTCATGTTCGAGGGAGTCCGGATGAAGTCATTCCTCAATTCATCACTGAGAACGACATTGATATATTAGTGATGGGGACTGTTGGTCGAAGTGGCATTCCTGGTTTTGTAATCGGTAATACAGCAGAGAATGTACTACAAAATTTAAATTGCTCGTTGATTGCTATTAAACCGAACGGGTTTATGACACCTATAAAGG
The DNA here is from genome assembly GCF_000023065.1 of Tolumonas auensis DSM 9187. Lineage (NCBI taxonomy): Bacteria > Pseudomonadati > Pseudomonadota > Gammaproteobacteria > Aeromonadales > Aeromonadaceae > Tolumonas > Tolumonas auensis. Next base: position 1,811,159 of record NC_012691.1, on the reverse strand, counting down.
CATATTGAACAAAATGATCGGTGAATCGAACCATCGACCCTCACCATGTCAAGATGTAATCAATGGATCTCTAATCCAAGCATAAGTATGCATATCATACACTATGTATTTATAAAACATGATGTTAGGATTTTTTATGTCGATGCCTCTCAAGATTTTTCAATGATTTTATTGAAACTCTATAAATAATTGGGCACAAAATGGGCACAAAATTGAAATTTCCTTTTTTCTTGTTTATGGCTTTGTCTGGAGTCGAATGGGATAGTGCAAATCTGATGGTTCCGGCGTTGCCGAGTAACAATTTTTTGAATATCTGTTTATGTTTATAATGAGAGAGAATTTTACCAGCGATCAGACCGGTGGCTTGTTCACACCGACCAAAAAAGCCAGATTATTTTCTGGCTTCTTCATATTTAATACTGTTGCCTGATGATTTAATAGATCTCTATCCGATAATATGTTCAAACTTATATCTGTTGATCCCCCATTTTTGCTGGACCAATTAATATTCCAACCAGACTACAGAGGATCAAAACTACCCCCACGGCTATCGCTAGCGTAATTTTCTCACCCAAAAAAAGAATCGAAGAGAACAGTCCAATAACCGGAACTCCTAAAGTTGCAACAGACATAGAAACAGAGTTGATACGTCTACCTACCGCCAAAGAAATTACAAAACAGAAACAGGTTGCAAGCGGGCCGATAAATACTAACAGGCTAACTAACTCAGTGTTCCAATTTATATGAGGGATCCCTTCTGTTATCAATGCGATGATCATAAGCGGCAGCGCGGACAGTAACATTTGCCATGGCGCTAGCATCAGCGGACTACTATGCCATTGATGTTGCCTTACATGAACAATAACGATACTCCAACATAGAGCAGCGCCTAAAAGCATGATATCCCCAATAATTGCAGCTGATTGCCCGTTCAACAGTGATGGCGAGAAAACTACCACAATACCGAGTAAGCCAGCTATTACCGCATACAGCTGACTTTTTCCCAGCGACCGGCGTAAAACAACCACGGTGATCAGTGAAACCCATAGTGGAGTTGTGTAGGCGAGTAGGGCTGCTTGTCCTGCTGCAACTTTTGTCATGGCGATTAAACCTAATACTGTAAAGGCCATCATTTGTAACAAACCGACACTCGCGATGATTGGGATATCCTGCTTTACCGGAAATTTTAATTCACCTCTTATACCTGTAAAAAGGAACAAACACAGTGCCGCACTGCCAAAGCGGATCGCTGCCAACCATAATGGGCTGATCGAAAGTAGGCAAATTTTCATGGCTGGCCAGCTGAAACCCCATAGCAAGACCATGATGCCAAGCTTGAGCAAATCTCCGGATGATGTTCTAGCATCAGCGTAGCTGATTGAGATGGTATTGGATGCTGTCATCGTAAAATATACTCCAGGTCTTCAATCATATCCTCGACAGATTCCAACCCAATAGACAAACGGAAGAGCCCTTTGCCAGCATATTGCAGATATTCTTGCTGTTGCTCAGATGTCAGCCGATAAGTCGATTTCATTAAATCTTCGGTTTTCAGCAATACGGCCAGACTTCGTTGATGGCCAATCGAATAGGCATAGTGGAATAGATGTGATTCATGCGCAAAACGCTGTTCGGTGGTATCAATATCATCCACCTGGAAGACCACAATTCCGCCAAACTTATCCATTTGACGTTTAGCGAGGTCATGCTGAGGATGTGAAGATAGACCAGGATAAATCACCGATTTAACGCGGGGATGTTGTTCCAGCCAACTCGCAATTTTCATGGCGGACTGGCACATCATATTCATTCGCGGGAAGAGGGTATCGATACCGCGCATGATGAGCCACGCATTGTGTGCAGACAGGCTGGCACCCAGATAGACACCTGCTTTGGAGCGGATTTCAGAAATCAGCGATTTTTTGCCCGCAACACAACCACCTAAGGCATCGCCATGACCATTGATAAATTTGGTCAGCGAATGCACCACGAGATCTACCCCAAAGTCACAAGGGCGGGTCACCACCGGTGTCGCAAAAGTGGAATCTACAGAAAGCGGAATATTCTTCGCTCGAGTAATTTCTGAAAGCGCCTGTAGATCAGTCAGACGCAACAGTGGGTTATTCGGAGTTTCAGCATGGATGAGGCGAGTGTTTGGCTTGATGGCAGCAATTACCTCATCAATCCGGGACAAATTCACTGCAGTCACATCAACGCCAAATGAAGGCATGACTTGCAAAGCAAGTTCGTTAATCGCGGCATAGCAGACATCACTGATGATCAGGTGATCACCTGATTTCAGCAGCGAAAAGAAAACTGCAGCCATGGCTGCCATCCCGGTCGCAGCAGCATAAGCATCTTCGGTATTCTCCAGTGCGGCTAAGCGTTCTTCTAACTGACGTACCGTCGGATTTGTCCAACCCGCATAGAGAAAAGGTGTTTCCGTCAGATCTAAACCGTTCGCAGAAAAAGCACCATCACCAGGGATGAAGCTATTGTTCACTGACATGGAGATATTGGGTGCGATAGCGTGAGTCAGTGCATCGGGTTCTAACCCTGCATTTAAAGCGAGCGTCGCTGGTCGAAATGTGCGAAGAGGTTTTTGAGTCATTTTTATATCCTTTCAATTCAGCGGCGAACCGGTAGCTGACGTTCAAAACGTCCAAATACTTTGACGATGAGAGCACTCAGTGCGACATAGAAAACGGCAACCAGAATGAGCGGTTCATACACGAGCAGGGTGTCTTGTCTGATTTTGTAGGCGACGGAGTAGAGATCCATCACGGTGACGGTAAAAGCCAAGGGTGTTGCTTTCAGCTGCAAGACGACTTCACCGGCAATGGTTGGTAATGCAATGCGGATGGCACGAGGTAGCCAAACACGACGGATCAGCGTCCAGCGTGACATACCGAATGCTTTGCCTGCTTCGATCTCACCTTTTGGTACAGACAGCAGGGCAGCGCGTAAAACGACAGCCTCATAAGCCGCATAGTTCAGGGTGAATGTGACGGAAGCGAAGAAGAATCCTTCCCGCAAAACAGGCCACATGAAGCTATGCCGAATCCCAGGGATCATCGGTAACAGTGAGCCGACACCGTAATAAAGCAGCCATAACTGTACGAGCAATGGGGTACCACGGAGTAACGTGCAATAACCGCTTGAAAATTTAGCCAGAGGTTTTGGTCCCATCACTTGTAACAATGCCAGGACAACAGCCAGACAGAATCCGAGGCTGACTGAAATCACTAATAGTGCGATGGTTTGTTCTGCGCCTTTCAATAGCAGTGGCCAGTAATGGGTGATCCATGAAAAATCCATTTAAAAACTCCTTAACCTACCCGAACCTGGCCACGGCGGAAACGACGTTCCAGCGAGTCAAATACCGAGTTAGAACACAAGGTGATCACCAGATAAATCAGTGCAGCCGTACAGAAAAAGAAGAAATAGAATTTGGTATTACTTGCCGCCAGCTTGGTGATCATTGCGAGCTCCTGATAACCTAGAACGGCGATTAATGCGCTGTCTTTGGTGACCGATGCCCACAGGTTAGATAACCCCGGCAGTGCAGTTGGCATCATGGCTGGCAGGATGATGCGACGAAAACGCATGGTTGCTGGCATCCCGAAAGCTTTTCCTGCTTCGATTTGCCCGGTCGGGATGGCCAGAATCGCACCTCGAATGACCTCCGTGGCATAAGCGCCCTGCACAATGCCTAGCACCAGAATAGCGGTAGCAAAACCATTGATTTCCACCGATTCAAAACCAAGGGCATTCAAGATTGCATTCAACGAATCAGTGCCGGCATAGTAGAGTGCAATTATCAGGATCAGCTCTGGAATGGCCCGCACAACAGTGGTGTAAAGGTTTAAAACCGGAGCCAGAGAGCGGCTCCCGTTTAATTTACCCAATGCGCAGCAGAGCCCAATTACAATCCCGGCCAGAAATGCACCGAATGAAATTTCCAGTGTCGTGACCGTGCCTTTCAACAAAGCGGTCCCCCATCCCGGAGCTTCCAGTGCCAGTAAGCTGGTATAGGTTGAGATATCCATGATTAGTTACCGTATGGGTCGAAACTGAAATATTTCGCTGAAATTTCTTTGTACTTGCCATTTGCACGCACAGCAGCGATGGCTTTGTTGAGTTTTTCAACCAGAGCGGTATCGGATTTTCTTAAACCGCCGCCAATGCCTGTGCCTAAGATTTCAGCATCATCAGGAACCTGACCTTTGCTTTCGCAGCACTCTTTACCGGTTGATGATTCAAGGAATGCCGCCAGCGGAATAGAGTCGGCAATGACGTAATCGACACGACCAGAGACTAAATCCTGCAGGGACTCATCCAGTGTTGGATAGTTTTTCTCGGTCGCAATGTCGCTGTAATGCTTTTTGAAATAAGCAGATTGAATGGAAGAAACATAAGTACCGATGATTTTGTCTTTCAAATCATCCTTGGTGACTTTTTGTGGTGCGTCTTTCAGGCCGACGATTTCAGTTGGCGTGTTGTAATATTTATCGGTGAACGCGATCACTTTTTTGCGTTCTTCATTGATCGACATGGATGACCAAATCACATCAATTTTATTCGCCTTCAGGCCCGGAATTAGACCATCCCAAGTCATATCAACAATGGTGCATTTTTCTTTCATCTCATCACAAAGGGCATGCATCAGGTCAATTTCCCAACCTGCCCATTTCCCGCTGGCATCTTTGGTATAAAACGGAGGATATGCTTCATTCGATACCCCAAAGCGGATCTCTGCGTGTGCAGCAGTGCTGGTGAGGCAAGCGAGGGCGATAAGTCCAGCTGTCAAACGTGCTTTCATAGCGTTGTTACTCCATGTATTGATTGAGGTTTATTGACGAAACTGAGAGGTGAACTGGCGACAACGTTCACTGTTCGGATGATTGAAGATCCGATCAGGAGAACCTTCTTCTTCAATCAGACCCTGATGCATAAAAACCACATGGTCTGAAACATCGCGGGCAAAATTCATTTCATGGGTGACCAGCAACATGGTGCGGCCTTCATCGGCTAAATCGCGGATGACTTTCAGAACTTCGCCGACCAGTTCAGGGTCAAGCGCAGAGGTTGGCTCATCAAACAGCATCAATTTCGGATTGATACAGAGCGCACGGGCAATCGCGGCACGTTGTTGCTGCCCACCGGACAGGAAAGACGGGTATTCATGGCGTTTGTGATAAAGACCCACTTTCTGAAGCAGTTCTTCCGCTTGTTCGGTGACTTCGTATTTATCCTGATTCAGTACATGTACAGGCGCTTCAATCACGTTTTCCAAAATCGTGCGATGCGACCAGAGGTTGAAGCCCTGAAACACCATGCCTAAGCGACTGCGGATACGTTCAATTTGTTTCCAGTCTGTTGGGTGTTGCCTGCCATGACGATCGTGCGTCTGGCGAATTTCTTCGCCATTGATGATGAAGGTGCCCTGATCTGCAATTTCAAGAAAATTAATGCAGCGCAGGAAGGTGCTTTTGCCTGAGCCTGAAGAGCCAAGAATAGAAATGACTTCTCCGTGATGCGCCTGTAATGAAATGCCTTTCAGGACTTCATTGTCACCGAAACGCTTGTGGACCTGATTTACTTCCAGTGCGAGAGGCGTTTTCTTCCTGAGTGGCCGGACTATTTCTGACATTGTGCTATCCTGCTGTCGTTGCAATTCCTTTGTAGTATTTACAAAATAGCTGTTGCTCAACGGCGAAAAGCGTTTTTAAACGCCGGGAAAATGCGTTTTCAGCGTTGTTTTTGCAGAAAAAATGCATCTCACCAGAACAGTTCGGGAATGTTTTAAGCTGGTGCGCAAAATGCACCAGAGTGGATATAGAAAAAGTCGTTTCAGCAAAAGGAATTTGCTGTAAATCAGGTTTTATTTAACAGAGTTTCAATTCATGCAGCTTGATACATTTGATGCCAAGATCCTCAATATCATTCAGAAAAACAGCCGCGTGCAGGCAGAGGAGATTGCTGAACAGGTCGGGCTTTCTGCTTCTGCTGTCCAGCGTCGTTTGAAAAAAATGCGTACTGAGGGGGTGATTCAAACTGAGATTGCGGTAGTCGATCCTAAATACGTATCAAACATGATGACCTTTATCGCAGGGCTTGAGATCGAACGCGATAACTATGTTGCATTAGGCTTATTTAAGAACTGGATTGTTAATCGTGAAGACATTCAGCAGGTCTATTATGTGACTGGCCCGTATGATCTGATGGTCGTCGTGACTGCTGCGAATGCTGCTGAGTATGACAAATTCAGTCAGGAGCTGATGGGAAAAGTGCCGCAAATTCGGCGCATTACTACTCAAGTTGTTATCGATGCGCCGAAGCGCAGTTTCTATGTCCCGATCCGTTCCATTTTTGAAGAATAAATGGAACATATAAGTCGGAAATTATATTGCGCTTTTGTCGCAAACTATTGGAGTAGTAATGGATTGTAGAAGCCAAGAAAAACAGGCCTCTACTTTGATCTGGTTTTACTCCAGTAACCGCAGTGAAATACTTGCCGCCGCGGTTCGGTTATCGACATTCAGTTTTTTGTAGATCTGCTCAAGATGTTTATTCACCGTTCTTGGGCTCATCTCAAGAATGGTGGCAATTTCCCAGTTGGTTTTACCAAATGACAACCAATAGAGTACTTGTGACTCGCGTTTGGTGAGGTTGAGTTCCCGTTGCAGATCTTCTTCGGTACCGCGTTTTTTCGGTGTCACCAAGCGGATCAACGCATGTAACTGATCATATTCACCGGCATATTCTGCCTGAATCGGCGGGGTAAACTGATTCAGCAGCAGAGGCTCTTTCCTATGCTCTGATGTGATCCAGCGGGCTATGTCTGGTTGAATGCTTTTCCACGTTTCCAGAATATCGCCACCGATATTCCCGATAAGTTCTTGTACATAGGGCGTAGCCCATTCCAAGCGGCCTTGTTTTGAGACGCAGAAAATATACTGTCCGGCATAATCGAGTGCGAATTGTGCCGATTTTGCGAGCTTGGCGTTATGACTGTGCACCTTAATTCGCGCCAGAACTTCATCGGGCACGACGGGTTTGGTGATGTAATCGACGCCGCCCACTTCAAAACCGTGAATGACATGCTCTGAGTCGTTCAGCCCGGTCATAAATATAATGGGCGTGGAAGGAAGCTTTTCTTTGAGTTTCTGGCAGGTATCAAACCCATCCATTTCCGGCATGATCGCATCGAGCAGCACTACATCGGGCTGCACCTTTTCCACAATCGATAACGCTTGTGCGCCGCTCAGTGCGACCAGCACGGTAAGCCCGGCTTTATTGAGCGTTGCGTTGAGCATGCCGAGCGACTCTGGCGAGTCATCGACCACTAAGACAATGATGTTACTGAATTCAATAATGCTCATTTATCAACTCGTTCAGGTTATGTACGACTTTTTCAAATTTACATTGCGATGCATCGCTGCGTATCGAACCGAAAAAAGCCTCTGTGCTGGCACCGGAATGGATAATTTCATCAAGCTTCTTTAGGAATGCAGACATAAAGCCAATTTCGGCATAATTGATTAACTGTGCTAGCTCTTCACGCGAAGGGATCGCTGAGGGGTCAGCGGTTGCATCCAAACCGGTGGTGATTGGTTTATCCTCGGGTTCTTCCTCAAACAGCCAGTCCACCGGCAATAAATTGCTTAGCTTGGTCAGCAGTTGTTCACGAGAGATGGGCTTGCTCAGGTAATCATTGTGATATTTGGCGAGCACGTTGCTTTTTTCTAACTCATGAATGTTCGCGGAAAGCATCATAATTGGGCTGCGGATGCCTTTTTGTCGCAGCTGGATCGCCAGTTGCCATCCACTGACTTCGGGCATGGTGATATCAAGAATATAAAGATGAATGGTATGGCTCGCTGCCATCTTAAGCGCTTCTGAAGCCCCATTTGCCTGCAGTATGTTGAAACCAAGCGGTGTGAGAATGTTACTCACCAGATTGCGTTGATCGGCAATATCGTCAACCACCAGAATGGTCTGCCGTGCGCCAGTGTAACCGGTAATATTCTGGTTAATCAGAACGGGAACCGAGACCGGGCTTTCTACCGCAGACATCATCATCGTTAGCGTGAAATTACTGCCTACATCCGGCTGGCTTTGGCAGGAGATATCACCGCCCATCAGGTTGGCCAGCGCGTGAGAAATCGTCAGACCAAGTCCTGTGCCTTGGATAGCGCGAGTGTTATGGGTCTGAATGCGCTCAAACGGGTTAAAAATCTGCTGGATGTCGTGCTCGGATAGCCCGATGCCCGTGTCTTGTACGGAGAAACGTGCCACCTGATTGCGGTAAGTGACGCGGAAAATCACTTTCCCTTCACGAGTATATTTGATCGCGTTATTCAGCAAGTTGATGAGTATCTGTCGTAGGCGTTGCTTATCGGTGGCGATGTAGACGGGCAGGTTCACGCAGGGCAGGTATTCAAATTCGAGCCCTTTCTGAGAGGCTTCCATGGCAAACATTTCGGCCAGCTCATTGAGCATGGTTGCCAGATTAAATTCAACGCGTTGCAGCTCAAGGCGACCTGCCTCAATTTTGGAGATCTCCAGCAGCCCTTCCAGCAGATCAGACAGGTGTTTCCCGTTACGCCGTAAAATATGGGCATATTCGCGCGTTTGATGATCCAGTTTTCTGTCATCACTTAATAATTGGGCGTAACCCAGCAAGACATTCAGCGGCGTGCGTAATTCATGGCTAAGCCCGGCGAGGTAGCGGCTTTTAGCGTTATTGGCGGTTTCTGCTGACTTTTTGGCTTGTTCTAATTTTCGGGATGTTTTCTCGTGCGCACTGATCTCTTGCGTCAAAAGTTGCATGTGAGCTTTCAGCTCGGTGATGGCATTGCGGCTGGTGTTCCGCGCCAGCACAAACAGGCCACTGATAATGCCAACCGGAATCAGTAGCATCACGAACGCTTTGAACATGCCACCGGTGATCGTGTGCATATTATCTGGTGCCAGCGCGGGAATTTGGCTATAGGCGATCATGAAAATGGCCGCCATAAAGCTACTGACGATGGCCAACACAATCATAAACTGACTGATGGGGCTGGAAAGTTTATGCAGTAACTCATCTGGAAGAAACGGATTCAGGAATGTGTGTATCTGTTCATGTATTGTGGCCTGGGGGCGACATTTATCTTCACAGCGCACATCGAGCGAGCAACATAACGAGCAGATGTGACCGCCATAAACAGGGCAATGGGCCATATCTTCCGGTTCGTAAGCATTTTCACACACAGAACAGGCGAGTTCATGATCGTGATGTGTATGAATGTGAGTCTTGGCGTTGACCAGATAAAATTTGCCCTTGGTTAGCCACGCAATCAGCGGTGCGGTGATAAACGGCAAGGCAAAGGCGATATAGGAAGCAAACGCTTTGATGGCTTCATTAAACATATCGAGGTGGGCGGCTATCCCAATGGATGACGCAATGATCATCGAGCCAAGACCAACCGGATTAATGTCATACAGTTTCGATCGTTTAAACTCGATACCCGGCGGGCTTAAGCCAAGCGGTTTGTTGATCAGTAAGTCGGCAACTAAACTGCCGATCCACGCCAATACCAATACGGAATAAACTTGCAGGGTTTTTTCCAGCAACTGGTAGATGCCGAGCTCCATCAATAAGAGCGCAATCACGACATTAAACACCATCCAGACCACACGGCCCGGATGGTTGTGCGTTAAGCGAGAGAAGAAATTCGACCAAGCCAGTGAGCCGGCATAGGCATTTGCGACGTTGATTTTAAGCTGCGACATAATGACAAACACACCCGCCGCCAGCAGCACCAGCTTGGTGTTGTCGGTCATGTAGCCAAAGGCATTGATATACATATGCGCAGGGTCACTGGCTTCTTTGGGGTAAAACCCATGACTGATTGCCAGCCACGCCAGATAGCTGCCAAGGGCGAGTTTAGCTGCACCGAATAGCATCCAACCCGGCCCGCCAAATAACATCGCCAACCACCATTTGAAACGACCGGTCTTTTTTTGCTCTGGCAGAAAACGCAAAAAGTCGACTTGCTCACCTAGCTGGGCAATGACGGCCAGTAATACGGCCGATGCACTGCCAAACAGTAACCAATTAAAGCCATTCCCATTTTGATTAATGCCGGTATAAGCCAGCCAACTGTCGAGTTGTGAATCGGAGTGGCTGAATACATAGAACAAGGGAACAATTTGCATAGTCAGCCACAGTGGCTGCGACAACATCTGAAAACGGCTGATATTGGTGATGCCAAACAGCACAAGCGGGATCACGGCCACCGCACTGATGATATAGCCCCAAAACAGCGGTATGCCCAACAGCAGTTCCAACGCCATCGACATTATCGCGGCTTCCAGCGCGAAAAAGATAAAAGTAAACGAGGCGTAAATCAGCGAAACAATAGTGGAACCAATATAACCAAACCCAGCGCCTCGGCTGAGCAAGTCAATGTCTACACCATATTTGGAAGCGTAATAGCAGATTGGAATCCCGCTGAAAATCACGACGACCGAAACAGCCGCGATAGCCCACAGCGCATTGATGGAACCATAAGAGAGGGTGATGGAACCGCCCAACGCTTCCAAAACCAGAAACGAGACAATGCCCAGCGCGCTATTGGCTATCCAGGTTGCTGACCATTTGCGGGCGCGTTTCGAGGTAAAGCGCAGCGCGAAATCTTCCAGCATTTCATTGGCGACTAACTTATTGTATTTACGCCGATTAACAGGAATTTTATGCATAATAGGCTGTGCTTCCATCCATGATAAGTAGTCCTTGATTGCACTCCTTGCGATCAAGTGAGGAAAGATATCCTCCCACATCAGTGTATCGAATTATCAACCATTCAACTATGCGTCATTTGACGTAGTTCTCTGCCCGATCTACGCATGTTCAGCCCGCCTTTTTTTCTCAATACTAAAACAGCTTATTCAATGGGTGATGTCTTGAAACTTCAAGTGAACAGATACCTGAACAGGGTTTGTTTATTACTGAGAAACTAATTTAAGGAAGAATACGCATGAAAAGGAAACTACTCGCAAGTTCTATTCTGGCTGCGTCTTTATTCGGTGGTCACGCGTTTGCTGCAGATGACACCATCAAAGTGGGTGTCTTGCACTCGCTGTCTGGCACCATGGCGATCAGTGAAACCACACTGAAAGACACCATGCTTATGCTGATTGATGAGCAGAACAAGAAAGGCGGCTTGCTGGGCAAAAAACTGGAGCCTGTGGTGGTTGACCCTGCGTCAAACTGGCCGCTGTTCGCTGAAAAAGCGCGTGAGTTGGTTCAAAAAGACAAAGTCTCTGCCATTTTCGGCTGCTGGACTTCCGTTTCCCGTAAATCAGTGCTGCCAGTAGTGGAAGAGCTGAACAGCGTGCTGTTCTACCCTGTGCAGTATGAAGGGGAAGAGTCATCCAAAAACGTATTCTACACCGGTGCTGCACCAAACCAGCAGGCGATCCCAGCCGTTGATTATCTGATGGATCAAGGCGTGCAGCGTTGGGCATTGCTGGGTACTGACTATGTTTATCCACGTACCACCAACAAAATTCTGGAAGCCTACCTGAAAGCCAAAGGCGTGAAAGCGGCTGACATCATGGTGAACTACACCCCGTTCGGTCACTCAGATTGGCAGTCTATCGTGGCTGATGTGAAGAAATTCGGTTCTGCGGGCAAGAAAACTGCTGTGGTTTCTACTATCAACGGCGATGCGAACGTGCCTTTCTATAAAGAGTTAGGCAACCAAGGCGTCTCTGCACAAGACATCCCAGTTGTGGCGTTCTCTGTTGGTGAAGAAGAGCTGTCAGGTATCGACACCAAACCATTGGTCGGCCATCTGGCTGCATGGAACTACTTTGAAAGCGTAGACACTCCAGCCAACAAAGATTTCATCGAAAAATGGCACAAATTTACCGGTAAAAAAGAGCGTGTAACCAACGACCCAATGGAAGCGACTTACATCGGTTTCAACATGTGGGTGAAAGCGGTTGAAAAAGCGGGCACTACTGACCCGGCGAAAGTACAAGATGCACTGATTGGTGTCTCTGTACCGAACCTGACTGGCGGTTATGCGGCGATGATGCCAAACCACCACATCACTAAACCTGTGCTGATCGGCGAAATTCAAGACGACGGCCAGTTCGAAGTAGTTTCTGAAACCAAAGGTACTGTAGTTGGTGACGAATGGTCTGATTTCCTTCCAGGCTCAAAAGACCTGATCTCTGATTGGCGTAAACCGCTCTCTTGCGGCAACTTCAACGTGAAAACAGGTAAATGCGGCGGTTAATTCCGTGACTGACAGGGCGGGAGATATTCCGCCCTGAATTTTTAACACCTTCGGAATTAAAGAGAGAAAGTTCATTTTCTCTGGGACAAGGAAAGCATGATGCGATTAATACAGGCAGGATGCAGTCGAATCATCGTGGTTGGTTTAACCCTGATGATGGGTCTCTGGAGTGTCATGGCGCAGGCGATGACCACCGATGAGGCATTAAAAGCACTGAGTGGTCGTGATTTTACCGCCAAGAAAGAGGCCATCACGACAATTGCTGCCAGCGGTGAACCTTATGCAGCCGATCTTTTTACTGCGTTGGATAACGGTGAGCTGTTTTTCCGTAAAAGTGACGAACTGATGGTCATTCGTCAGGGCGAAACATTTGTTAATTTAACCGACAAACAAGCAGTTGCCGGTGACAGTTCTGATTTCAAACGGGTGGCGATGAACAATGCCTTGCGCCGCCAAATTGCTGAATTATCAGCCCAACTGGCCTTAAATGATCCGAATGCAGATAAACGCCTTAGCGCAGTAAAATCTATGTTGGGGAAAGTGGCTGATTCCGATCGTGCTGCGCTGATTGCTCATCAACAAAAAGAGACCGATGCCAAGGTACTGGCTGCCTATGACATGGTTATCTCATTCAGCAAATTACTAGATAGCGATGCTGCTGTGCGACTGAGCGCAGTAGAAGCACTGAGTGAAGTGCATAACCCTGAGGTAGTGGGGCAGTTAAAATCAGTGGCACAGAATGATGCTGATGCCAAAGTGAAAGTTGCTGCGGCGGCGGCGGTGAAAAAGCTCGAACGCAGTCAGTCATTTTATAGTGGCATCGAAACCCTCTATTTCGGTATCAGCCTCGGCTCTATTTTAGTGTTAGCTGGCATCGGTCTGGCCATCACCTTTGGTGTGATGGGTGTCATCAATATGGCCCACGGCGAGATGATGATGCTGGGTGCCTACACTACCTTTGTGATGCAAAAACTGTTACCGAATGAACCGGGTATTGCATTGTTGCTCTCTATTCCTGCGGCATTTTGCGTGTCTGGTCTGGTCGGGATTGTCATTGAACGCAGTGTTATTCGTTTCTTATATGGTCGTCCGCTGGAAACACTGTTAGCAACCTTTGGCATCAGCCTGCTGTTACAGCAAGCGGTGCGTTCGATTTTCTCTCCGCTGAACCAAAGCGTGGTGATGCCATCGTGGATGAGTGGCACATGGGTGTGGAACGACTTCCTGTCGCTGACGCTGAACCGCATGTTCATCATTCTGTTTAGCCTGTTGGTTTTCGCTGGCCTGATGTGGTTGCTGAAACGCAGTCGTCTCGGCTTGGAAGTACGCGCGGTTTCGCAAAACCGAGCCATGGCCCGCAACATGGGGGTTCGCTCTGACTGGGTGAATGCCAGAACTTTTGGTCTGGGATCGGGGATTGCCGGAATCGCCGGTGTGGCCTTGTCTCAGCTCACTAATGTTGGCCCGAACTTAGGGCAGGGTTACATCATCGACTCCTTCATGGTGGTGGTGTTTGGTGGCGTGGGCAATTTATGGGGCACGCTGGTGGCGGGGTTGTCACTGGGGATCGCCAACAAACTGCTCGAACCGTATGCCGGAGCTGTGCTGGCAAAAATCCTGATTCTGGTTGCGATCATTCTGTTTATTCAGAAACGCCCACGCGGACTGTTTCCGCAACGTGGCCGTGCGGTTGAGGGCTAAGAACATGCTATTTAACTCTGTATTAAAAGATAAAGCTGGCTTGAGTCTGCTCAGTGCCATTCTGATTGGCTCGGTGTTGGTGGTGTTATCGAACCTGTTGTTACCGCATGACAGCGCGCTGTATGTCGGTTCCAACACGGTCACTTTGTTAGGTAAATATCTTTGCTATGCCCTGCTTGCCGTGGCACTTGATTTGGTCTGGGGTTATCTCGGCATTTTAAGTCTCGGTCATGGCGCTTTTTTTGCGCTCGGCGGCTACGCGATGGGTATGTATCTGATGCGTCAGATCGGCACCCGCGGTGTGTATGGCGATCCGGTTTTGCCTGACTTTATGGTGTTCCTGAACTGGCATGAGCTGCCATGGTTCTGGTATGGCATGAACCATTTCTGGTTCGCCATGCTGATGGTGGTGCTGGTGCCGGGCTTGCTTGCGTTTGTGTTCGGCTGGCTGGCGTTCCGCTCGCGTGTGACCGGTGTTTATCTCTCGATCATGACGCAAGCAATGACCTACGCATTGCTGCTGGCGTTCTTCCGCAACGAAATGGGTTTTGGCGGTAATAACGGTTTAACCGACTTCAAAGACATCATCGGTTTTAGCCTGACCGATGATGCAACGCGTGCTGCGTTATTCCTCATTACTGCGGTCGTGCTCTGTCTGGCTTATCTGGTGTGCCGCGTGATTGTTGGCTCAAAGCTGGGGCGAGTTGCAGTGGCGATTCGCGATGCAGAGATGCGTACCCGCTTTATGGGATATCGGGTGGAGTATTTCAAACTCGCGATCTTCGTGTTCTCGGCCATGTTGGCTGGCGTTGCGGGTGCGCTGTATGTGCCACAAGTCGGCATTATCAATCCGGGCGAATTTTCTCCGCTGAACTCAATTGAACTGGTGATCTGGGTGGCTGTCGGTGGCCGGGCGACGCTCTATGGCGCAGTGGTCGGTGCGATTTTGGTGAACTACGCCAAGTCTGTGTTTACCGGCATTCTGCCTGATGAGTGGCTCTATGCACTGGGCGCACTGTTCGTGCTGGTCACGCTGTTCCTGCCAAAAGGCGTAACCGGTCTATTCAATCGCAAGGAGGCGGTGTGATGAACATGTATGCACAAACCAAAACGATCTTAACACCGACCTACTGGCGTGAACGGATGGCGCCACCAGCGCCAGCGAAACTCGATTTACGCCATGGTGTGATCCTCTATCTGGAAGATATCAACGTCAGCTTTGATGGTTTTAAAGCGTTGAACAACCTCAACCTTTACATCAATAAAGGTGAGCTGCGCTGCATTATCGGCCCGAACGGGGCAGGTAAAAGCACGATGATGGATGTGATCACCGGCAAAACACGCCCCGACACAGGATCGGCGTGGTTTGGTCAGAACATCAACTTGTTGGCACTCGATGAACCGGCAATTGCTGAAGCCGGTATCGGTCGTAAATTCCAAAAGCCAACTGTGTTTGAACCGCTGACGGTGGAAGAGAACCTTGAACTGGCCATGGCTGGGAATAAAGGCGTCTGGCAGACCTTTGTCAGCAAGCTGTCTGGCGAAGATCGCGACCATCTTGAAGCAACGCTGCTGCTGATTGGTCTGGTTTCTGAGCGTCATCGCCAAGCGGGTGTGTTGTCGCACGGTCAAAAGCAATGGCTGGAAATTGGCATGTTGCTGATGCAGCGCCCTGAGTTGCTGCTGGTCGATGAGCCGGTTGCGGGAATGACGCATCAGGAGATGGAACGCACCGCTGAACTGCTGAAACAACTGGCGGGAAAACACTCGGTAGTGGTGGTGGAGCACGATATGGATTTTGTTCGCTCCATCGCCAATAAAGTAACCGTATTACATCAAGGCTCTGTGCTGGCAGAAGGCACCATGAGTCAGGTGCAGGCTGATCCGAAAGTGATCGAGGTCTATCTGGGGGAATCAGCATGTTGAAGTTATCCGGCATTAATCAGTTTTACGGCCAATCACACACGCTGTGGGATCTGGATATCGAGATCGCCCAAGGCGAATGCCTCTGTCTGATGGGGCGTAATGGGGTTGGTAAAACCACGCTGTTGAATGTGTTGATGGGGCAGTTGCCGATTAAAAGTGGTCAGATTGAATTTGATGGTCAAGATATCAGCAAGTTTTCGGTCGAGCGTCGTGCGGAAATTGGCATCGGCTATGTGCCGCAAGGGCGGCAGATTTTCCCGCTGCTGACAGTGGAAGAGAATCTCAAGATCGGCTTACCCGCCCGTCGGGATGGCAAGCGCCAGATCCCCGATCAGGTGTATGAACTGTTTCCTGTGCTGAAAGAGATGAAGCAGCGCCGTGGTGGTGACTTATCCGGTGGACAGCAGCAACAGCTCGCGATTGGTCGTGCGCTGGTGCTTGATCCGAAATTACTGATTTTAGATGAGCCGACCGAAGGCATTCAGCCGAATATCGTCAGTGAAATTGGCGACATCATCCGCAAATTAAATCGTGATATCGGCCTAACTGTGTTGCTGGTGGAACAGAAACTGCCGTTTGCGCGCAAAGTTGGCGATCGCTTCTGCCTGCTCGATCGCGGTCGTCGTGTTGCTGATGGCCTGATGGCTGATCTTAACGAAGGTCTGATCAAGGAATATCTGACGGTATGACGATGCAACCGGTAGCGATAGCAACCATGCAAACTGGCTGGCAAGCGCACCTGTCACTGGGGTTTTCGCGTCGCGGCAATCAGACCGTGCTGGCCGATCGGCGTCAGTACGGCCCGCTGACCGTGCAACGGCCATTTTACCCCGAAGGCATGCCTTGCCATCTCTATCTGCTGCACCCACCGGGTGGCGTGGTGGGTGGTGATGAGTTAGATGTGCAAATTCGTGTTGATCAAGATGCACATGCGCTACTAACCACTCCCGGTGCGACCAAGTTTTATCGCAGCGCGGGGCCACAATCGAAGGTAACACAAACCTTCCAACTGGCGGCAGGCGCTGCTCTGGAGTGGTTACCGCAAGATAACATTCTGTTTCCCGGTGCCAATTTACAACTGCAGAGCACCTTCCATCTGGAAAGTGATTCGCGGTTGATTGCATGGGAGTGCATTTCACTTGGGCGCCCCGTCAATGAAGAGCGCTTTTTGGAAGGGCAGTTACGTAGCCGTTGGCGCGTCTATCGTAACCAGCGGTTATGCCTGAACGAATCGTTGCGGGTGCTTGATGCCGCTGATCTCGATCGTCGGGCAGGTTTAGCGGGCTATCCGCTGGTCGCGACCCTCATCGCATCGCCTTGTTCTGAAACAGAACGGGAACTGGTACGCGAATTACTGCAAGGCTACACGGCACCGGCTGGTGTGACCTTACTCAACGATTTATTGATTGTGCGTTTGCTGGGTGCACACAACGAACCCTTACAAAAATTGATGCAGACGATTTGGCAAGCATTGCGCCCTACGGTGATTGGGTGCCCGGCATGTCGTCCGCGGATCTGGAATACCTGATTACGGTTTACAAGGAGAACAAGATGGATCTGACCCCTCGCGAAAAGGACAAGTTACTGTTGTTTACCGCCGCACTCGTGGCCGAGCGACGCAAAGCGCGTGGTTTAAAACTCAATCACCCTGAAGCGATTGCGCTGATCAGTGCCGCGATTTTGGAAGGGGCTCGTGATGGCAGGACGGTCGCCGAGCTGATGAATTACGGTCGCACGATTCTGACTCGTGATGAGGTGATGGATGGCATACCAGAGATGATCCCTGATGTGCAGATCGAGGCGACATTCCCTGACGGCACCAAGCTTGTCACCGTTCATCAGCCAATTATTTAAGGAGCGACTATGATCCCCGGAGAAATTCAGGTTGCCGATGGCGACCTGTTACTAAACGAAGGCCGCGCGACGTTACAAGTGGCTGTTGCCAACACTGGCGATCGCCCGATCCAGATCGGCTCGCATTATCACTTCTTTGAAACCAACCCTGCCTTGCAGTTTGATCGTGCCGCTACACGCGGGTTTCGCCTTGATATTCCAGCTGGCACTGCGGTGCGTTTCGAACCGGGCCAGACCCGCACGGTCACGTTGGTGGCATACGCTGGTCGCCGCCATGTCTATGGCTTTCGCGGCGATGTTATGGGCCCGTTAGATGAAATTGCGCAAAGTGATCAGGGTGCACAGCACGAACAGGGAGCACAGGCATGAGTATTATTTCAAGACAAGCCTATGCCGATATGTTCGGTCCAACCACGGGCGATAGGGTGCGATTGGCTGACACCGAGTTATGGCTGGAGGTGGAAAAAGATTTCACCATTTATGGCGATGAAGTGAAGTTCGGTGGCGGGAAAGTCATCCGCGATGGTCAAGGTCAGGGGCAGGCACTGAGCCGTGATTGCCTTGATTTGGTGATCACTAATGCGCTGATCATCGACCACTGGGGCATCGTCAAAGCCGATATCGGGGTTAAAAATGGCCGTATCGCGGGCATTGGCAAAGCCGGTAACCCTGATGTGCAACCGGGCGTGACGTTAGTGATTGGTCCTGGCACCGAAGTGATTGCAGGCGAAGGCTCGATTGTCACAGCGGGTGGCATCGACAGCCATATTCATTTCATCTGCCCGCAACAAATCGACGAAGCGCTCTGCTCTGGCGTGACCACCATGTTGGGTGGGGGCACTGGCCCTGCAACGGGCACAAATGCGACGACTTGCACGCCAGGCCCTTGGTATATGGCGCGCATGTTGGAAGCGGCGGAAAGCCTGCCGATGAATCTGGGTTTCCTCGGTAAAGGTAATGCCAGCTTGCCCGATGCATTGCATGAGCAGGTCGCCGCCGGTGCGATAGGCCTGAAACTGCATGAAGATTGGGGTTCAACACCCGCGTCGATAAATAACTGCCTGAATGTGGCGGAAGAGACCGACACCCAAGTTGCTATTCACACCGACACCCTGAACGAAAGCGGCTTTGTCGAAGATACACTGGCAGCGATTGGTGATCGCACCATTCACACCTATCACACCGAAGGAGCGGGCGGTGGGCATGCACCGGACATCATCAGAGCCTGTGGGCTGGCGAATGTGCTGCCGTCGTCCACAAACCCAACGCGTCCTTACACCGTGAATACCGTCGATGAACATCTCGATATGCTGATGGTCTGTCACCATCTCGATCCTGCCATTCCTGAAGATGTCGCGTTTGCGGAATCACGTATTCGCCGGGAAACCATCGCGGCGGAAGATATTCTGCATGACCTCGGCGCATTCTCGATGATTTCATCAGACTCGCAAGCGATGGGGCGTGTCGGCGAGGTGATCACGCGCACATGGCAGACAGCGCACAAAATGAAAGTGCAACGCGGCAGCCTCGGTAGCGACCCAGCACGACATGACAATACGCGTATCAAACGTTATATCGCCAAATACACCATTAACCCAGCATTAGCACACGGCATTAGCCATGAAGTCGGTTCGATCGAACCGGGCAAATTGGCTGACTTGGTGTTGTGGCGTCCGGCATTTTTTGGCGTCAAACCGTCCATGATTTTGAAAGGCGGCATGATTGCCGCAGCACCAATGGGCGATGCTAATGCGTCTATTCCAACGCCACAACCGGTGCATTTCCGCCCGATGTTCGGTGCGCTCGGTCGCGCCATGCATTCAACACGTATGACGTTCCTTTCTGGCTTGGCCATTCGCTCCGGTCTTCCGGCGCAATTGGGGTTAAACAGCCTGATTGGGGAGGTGAAAAACTGCCGTTCGGTGAAAAAAGCACACATGATCCATAACGACTGGCAACCGTTGATTGAAGTCGATAGCCAGACCTATCAGGTGCGCGCCAATGGTGAGTTACTCACTTGTGAACCTGCAGCCGTGTTGCCGATGGCGCAACGTTACTTCTTATTTTGAGAACACAACATGATTCGATTAACACAACGTTTGACGACAGAAGAGTCAGCAGGAAAAACGCTATTTACAACCCTGACACTGCCCATCGATCTGCGTATCAAAAGCCGCCTGAAAGTTACCTTAGATAACGGCGATGCAGCCGGTTTATTCCTGACGCGCGGTCAGCTATTACGTGGCGGCGAGTGTCTGACCGACGATGCTGGCGCTGTTGTGGTGATGGTAAAAGCCGCTGAAGAGCAGGTCTCCACCGTTCGCTGTGACGACCTGTTACTGCTGAGCCGCATTTGCTATCACCTCGGTAATCGCCATGTGCCGCTGCAAATTGAGGCCGGTTTTGCCCGTTATCAGCACGACTATGTGCTTGATGAAATGGTGGTTGGTTTAGGCGGCTCGGTCGTGGTTGAGCTTGCCCCATTTGAACCGGAAGCAGGCGCTTACCAGTCACAAGCAGGTGCAGGACATCACCACCATCATGATCACGACCATGGGCACAGCCATGATCATTCACATACCCACTCTCATGCAGACAGTGCGGCGACCGCCGTCCCGATGCATGGATTTTTGAAAACCTCATAAGCAAATAGATCATAAATAAAAGGAATTAACGATGAACAAATCACGCATGACCACCGCAATCGTTCTGATGTTACTCGCTACTCCTGCCTTTGCTCACACAGGGCACATGGAGCACGGATTTTCGTCGGGTGTTCTGCACCCACTGACCGGTCTTGACCACTTGATGATGTTGCTG
Organism: Tolumonas auensis DSM 9187; assembly: GCF_000023065.1. Taxonomy (NCBI): domain Bacteria; kingdom Pseudomonadati; phylum Pseudomonadota; class Gammaproteobacteria; order Aeromonadales; family Aeromonadaceae; genus Tolumonas; species Tolumonas auensis. Next base: position 1,790,562 of record NC_012691.1, on the reverse strand, counting down.
ACAAGTGGTTTTCTGGCGGCATTGACTGGCCGTCGCTTGTCACTGCCATTACTGACACTACTGGCAATGGTTGTAGGCACTGGCGCAGGCGTATTGCTGGGTGGTAATAATCTGGTTGAACCGTTGGTTCTCGCATCAATCTGGTTTGCTGGTGCGTTGATGTTTGCATCAAATCGCTTGTCAGTGTTGAGCTGGATGATGCCTTGCTTTGCGCTGTTCCATGGTTGGGCGCATGGCGTTGAAGCACCTGTTGGGCAAGTGGCGTTGTTTACTGTAGGTGTAGTGGCTTCATCGCTGGTGCTGCTGGCGGTGGGTTATGCGGTTGGCAGCAAAGCGAACCACATTGCATGGTTGAAAAAAGGCTGGACGGCAGCGGTGTTTGCGTCTGCGTCAGCTCTGTTGGTGGGTTAATAAATGACGTTTTCAGCGCTGGATCAGACCTCGCCGGTCAGTTGGTTACAACTGTTTCAACTGATGAGCCCGAATTTGCCCGTGGGCGGATTTACTTACTCGCAAGGGTTGGAGTGGGCAGTAGAAGCTGGCTGGGTCAAAAATGCTGCTGAATTTGAACAATGGCTGACTGATCAGATGGATGAAGGGCTGGTCTATCTCGACTGGCCGCTTCTCAACCGCCTTTACTCTGCCGCCCAGCAAGACGATCTCACTGCTTTTGTGGGAGCAATCGACCTGCTGGTAGCGAGTCGCGAGAGCGAAGAATTCCGGTTGGAAGAGGGACAGCGCGGTGATGCGTTTTACCGCGTGATCAAAGATTGGGGTATTCCCGGTAGCTTTGATATGGCCGTTCATCTGAAACGCTCGCAACTGGCCGGCATGGCGTGGTTTGGTGCTAAAAATAATCTCAGTGTCGAGCAACTTGCTCTTGGCTGGGGGTTTGCACTGCTGGAAGGCGCAGTGATGGCCGCCATTAAATTAGTGCCCATCGGTCAGCAAGCGGGTCAGACATTGCTTCGAAAGTTATCCGCACAACTGCCGGAAAAATACAAACGGGCTTGCGCTGTGGAAGACGATGAGATCGGCGGCAGTTTAACCTGCCTCGCCATCGCCAGCGCGTGCCACGAAATACAATACACGCGGTTATTCCGCTCATAACCAGATTGGAAAGGACACTCTTATGACTCAAACATCATCCCCATTACGAGTTGGCGTTGGCGGCCCTGTTGGATCTGGCAAGACTGCGTTGTTGGAAGTATTATGTAAAAAGATGCGTAATCATTTCGAGATCGCTGTGGTCACCAACGATATCTACACCAAAGAAGATCAGCGAATTTTAACCGAAGCCGGTGCGTTAGCCGCAGAGCGTATTGTCGGTGTGGAAACCGGTGGCTGCCCACACACCGCGATCCGCGAAGATGCATCAATGAATCTGGCTGCTGTCGAAGCGTTAAGTGAAAAATTTGGTAATCTTGATGTGGTTTTCGTTGAGAGTGGTGGCGACAATCTGAGTGCCACATTCAGCCCCGAACTCGCCGATATGACCATCTATGTGATTGATGTGGCGGAAGGGGAGAAAATTCCACGCAAAGGCGGGCCGGGCATTACCAAGTCCGATTTATTAGTGATCAATAAAATCGATTTGGCCCCGTATGTCGGCGCTCGTTTAGATGTCATGGAATCAGACACCAACCGCATGCGCCCGGAAAAACCGTGGACATTCGCCAATCTGAAAGCCGGTCAGGGGGTTGATACCATCATCGACTTCATTGTGACGCATGGCATGTTAACGCCGAAAGCGTAATGTACATAATAGCCCTGTTATCCTTTGACAGGTTCAGGGCTTATTCCAACCATTTACAATCTGGAAAGTCTCGAACTAAAAATTTTATAGAAAATTTCAGTATACTCAGAATGGTTTCCACCGCTGCATCAACATATCCATTCCTCTTAAATTTATATAAAACAATGCCCTATGAATTTAAATTTGAACCTGATCGCATTCTTTGATAGTGCTTATTGCAATCAGTTCAGTTAATTAGCAAAGAATAGGCACAAATTCTAGATTTCCTTTTTTCTCTAGTACGTGCTTATTTGGGAGCTGTATGGGTCTCTCCGCGTTTGCTCAAAATTTGCTTTCAAAAGGACAATTTGTGAATACAGATGTTGAGCTCTTAGAGCTTGACGACGTGTGCCGAAAATTACTGGATCGATCATCTTATGTCGCCAGTCTGAAGGGGTTACCACTTCTTGATTCAAAGCAAGATTATGGATTGATCTTGCTGGATGCAATTCAACAACCCATCATCGGATATAAGAGAAATGGTGATGAACGTATAAAGGTGCTTTCCGGGATTTTTACATATCACCGTATTCTGCAACACATCTCATCAGAGAAAATGTTAACGGCAGTTCCGGTATTCATACTGGATAAGCCGCCGACTCGCGAAATCAGAGAATTGTTACTCCTCAACGAGCTAACACGAAATCTGTTAAAGCAATGTTTTCTCGGATCTTCGTCTCAATTAGCCGATCATTTATATGCTTGGTTTGATTGCCCCGTTCATGAATCATTATTTCAGCATGAACATTGGCAGCAAATATTTCCGTCTATTAAAACCAAGCAGGAATTGTGTGATTGGTTAGGGATCAGTTCTAAGACATTCATTCCCTTTGCGCTGAGAGGGAAAACTAATGAATGATGATACGACCCTGAAAATCCTTACTGAGTATTTTTTCAATTATACAAAACGGTATCAACCTGATACTGAGCGTTACGAAATAGATGAATTTTTGAGTGATTGGCTTGATCGTATCCAGGCTCCGCTGGATGCTCGCGGAATTATGATCGTGCTGAATAATCTGGACAAATACTCTCAGGATGCAACGCTTAAATATCGGCTACAGAAAGAGTTTAAGTTTCCTGACTGGTTTTTCCCGGCTTTGCGCTACGAGTTTACATCTGATAACAAAATAATTTCCGAAACTGTTTATAACAAGCATATGCGTAACGGCTGGTGTAAAGATAATCCCTTCTATGCTTGGCTATTTAGTGCAATTAACTATTCAAAAGACAAAAATTCTCAGCTGCTACAGTTATTGTTTATTGAGCTGTATTACTCCCGGTTAACGCTGTTGCAAGATGATGATCTCAGCACCCCTAGTAAAACACGTGAACAAGAAGTGTGTAGTGCAACCCGGTTACTGTTTGATCGTAAAAATGGCGATATGGCAAAATTTGTTCAACAAATCGAGCCCGGTTGGCTGGCTGACACGGAATTATTGGCCAGGAAGATTGTGGTTTTTTGCAAAAGCACCGATTCAAATATTGAACAAAAAAATGTGAATTATTTACACAGCGTGTACCATTTTTTATTAGAGGATTGGACTCCCGGAGGGCTGCAAAATAGGGTTAGCCGTTTTAACCGGAGAGTCGCAAGGCGATACAACAAAACGCTGCGTTCGCCGGTACAGGGCAATGATAATGAGTTACAAGAGCTGCTGCCAGCGTTAGCGGAACAAATGAAGTCTGATGGTCTCGAACCAGACGACATGTATCCATTACAAAACTTTGTTCAGGAAGAATGTAGTTGCGAACAGATGAGGGATAAGCGGGAAACTACTAATCCGGCACGAGTCTTCGATCCGCGTTTACAGCGACGTAAAACCATTGATGTCACGGCCAAAGTGCGGCGAGGTCAGAATGTGGTACTGCAAAATACCGAGCTATTGAAAGGATCCGAACTAGCTCGATTTGTCCGATATCTACAAAAATTAGTACAGCGTTCCGATCCTGCTTGTCTTGAAGTGGCTTTGATTTGTTGGGCAATGTTATTACTTGGGAAAACGTTTAACGACTTGTTGGATCTGTCCGTTTTCGATGATTTGAATGAGTTAACATCAGGACTTTATCTTGATGAACAAGGACTCGGATGGTGGTGTTTCCCGGTGGTGTATTCTGCTAAACCTCACCTTGATGATGCATCTAAAGGTCTAATCCAGACTCAGGAATTTATTTATACGCCTTGCCCGGATTTTTTACTGCCATTGATCCGGGTCGGTTATACCGGAGGCCTAAAACCGTTATTGAATAAGTCTATTACCGCTGAGATGTTACAGCAGCGCTTAAAGTCATATTCAGATAAGGTAATCGAAGGCGGTCGGGTCAATGCAGAGAAATTAATTAACTTCATGCAGCGGTATTGCTTTGCATCAGGTTGTATTGATCCCGTCGTACTCGATTTCAGCTATCGGCTTGCACTGACACAAACGCGGGTTGCACGCAGTTATGCGTGTCTTGATGACGATGTTCGTCAGGATGCATTGTTACGGATGTGGCAGGCGATTAGTCAGGATATTAAGTTGGCTGATCCGAAAGTAGCATTACCTCTGTTTTTTGAGCCCAGAGCCTGGATCTACAATCAATCGGTTGGTTCGATTTTCACGCCGTCCAATGATACCTGCAGACAGTTACGATCTGCATTGATGAACCGGCTGGATAAACACAAACCTCCCAAGAACTGTCCGTATGAGGCGGTGATCCAGTATCACAATAGTTATGTACTTTATACCGCTTTTTTGTTGATGTTCGCGACCGGATATCGTGCCGTACATAATCCGTTACCAGCTTTATCGTTACATCTTAAAACTTATGGCCTGCTGGCGATCAGTGATAAAGACGATGCAGATTTTACTCATGCCAGACTAGTTTGTGTATCACCACTGCTCTCAGAGCAACTTCATTATTATGAAGACCATTTACGGCACCTTGCAGAATTAATCCGTTATCGCTTACCTGAATTAGCACAGACGATTGATCGTCAGCTACGACAGGATGAGCTGTTATTGATGCAGCATCCAACGGAAGCCGCAGATTGGTATAAAACGGTAAAAAATTCACGGACGGTACTTGGCCCGCTGTTTTTATTTCGACAACGAAACGATCAATGGTATCCCATCAACATAGCACCACGAGATTTGATCAATGAACAGCCGGTTGACCTGCAACTTCCTGCTAATGCAGGTCGTCACTGGCTTAAATCAGAATTGATAAAACGAAAGGTGGATCCGGAGTGGATCGACTGGCAAATGGGTCACTGGATGACGGGACAGGCGCCATTAGCCTATTACTCTGCGTTTAACCATGTCGAAGTTAGTATGCAACTGGGCGTGGTACTTGATGAGATGCTCAAGGAGGTGGGATGGAAAAGCTTACCGTCAGAGCTTACCTTTACTTACTAAGGACTGAGTTCATAGAGACTATGGCCGATCATTGTGAGGATCAGCTTCGTCAGCACCCACTAGTTAAGTTTGTGAGAGAAGAGGTTGTGTATGTTGTTAAATGCATGGCTCATTTACACGAGCTTAATAAAACATTAGATAGGTTTGAATCAGAATATCTGCGACGAGTGATCCATAAATTTCGCACTGATGTCGATATTCAGTCTCTGGAACTAATGATTCTGGAGATCATTTTACTTCATGCATTGAATAAGTATCAGATTGGTTCAGCGAAAATACCGGCCATCATTAAGTTACACCGGGATAAACCTTTGATCAGACCGGACGCCATGGTCCGGATCAATGCAGCTGCAAAATTGCTGGCAATATTGGACAGAGAACAATATCGACCAACAGTACTGCAAAGACCAGAAGAGATCGTTGGACGATTAATATTACATCTGTTTTTTAAGGAACACGTTGAAAGCTTGCCGCTGGCGTTACAGTTGATTCATGCTGCACCGCGACTGGAATATATCAATGGGGTCGTTTGTATTGAACTGAATGAGCCTGATATCCACTGTCGTTATGTGTTGTCCGAACCTGGGGCCATCTGGTGGCTTCACTGGCTATCAGTGAAAGATATATATCCGCTTAATTCACGAAAAACAGTTTCTTATTATATTTCCGCCTATCTGCGGAGTATTGATGATTGGCAATATCCATCTGTCAGTGTGGCAACCCTGAAGTTGCTGCGCAAAACCGATCTATCTTTGCGTATCAGTCCTATTCATTACAGCTACATCACAAATTTTTTTAAAAGTCAGTCACTGTCCCGGACCGCATTCCTGAGAATACTTACAGACAAAAAAGTCCAAAACGACAGCGAACGAAGCGATGTAAGTCGAGTAATGACGGTTCGCGAAAAACGTAGCTGGAAACGTCAAACATTAAGAGAGCGTTATACGCCGGTTGATCTTCAGGAAGCTGAATTGCGACGAATGCTGGATCTGCTGAAACCCGATGATGATCGGCACAAAACGGGACGTTTAGCCGTCAGTAAGAAAGAATTGATAAGGATGTTTACAGAATGGCTAATCGATAATCAGGATACTTATTCCCCGTATCTCTGGTTACTGATGGCCTGGATCAAATCTTTGTTAACGGATGGGGGACAAGTCAAAGCCAGCTTGAAACCCGGCACTATCATCGACTATGTCCTAAGTATAGGACCTGCATTTTTATCTCTTTTTTGCCAGTACCGGATCGATGAACTTGAACCGGATAATTGGATCGACCTTTTAAATGAATTAGGCCAGAACATCAGCTCTGCACATCGTAAGGGTTTTGTGATCTACCTGGCTTCTTACCTACGGGATTCCGAATTGGTACCCGATCTGGCAGTCAATGAACTTGAGGTTGCTGTCGCACATGGGGAAGTGGATGCCAATCTGGTATCTCCCCATCATATAGAACTCATTATGAGCTATCTGATGAAACAGGAGGGTACTGTTTGCCGAGATGCTATTCTGCTGCTTGGTCTATGTTTTTTTAGTGGATTACGACGAAATGAAGCCGCGTTTTTACAACTGGCAGATTTTACGTTCGCGGTTGAAACAAACGGACCCGTCGATCTGTATGTCCGACCCAGCGTTAGGCGAGGGCTGAAATCTACTGCCGCCCGACGAATATTGCCGTTAGATGTGCTCTGGCCTGATAATTTTCTGGCGATTTTACGCGATAAAGTTGCGTACCGGAGAAGTCAATCATTAAGAGCAACAGGCACTTTATTTGAGGACAGTAAAAGTAGTGAAGAGGCATTTCACCTTATTACTGATCTTTTGCATCATGTGACTGGTGATCAGCGCTTGCGGATTCATCATCTTCGGCACAGTTTTGCGAACTGGCAATGGTTCCGACTTAATCCAAGCTTGCTACCCGCAGCACGACAACAATTAACTCTGTTTGAACATCCACTTTTTTCAGCGGAGCAAGTTGAAAGACTACATACCCGGCTAGGGCTTAAACCTGTCAGTCGCAAAAGCATGTTCGTGCTTTGTCATTTGCTTGGACATAATAATCCCATCACGACAATTGCGAGTTACCTACACCTAAAAGATCTGGCGGCATACTTGCTGCTGAAAGCTCGGGAAACGATTAAAGACAAACATCTGACTCAAACTTTGGGTAGAACTAAGGTTCAACTCAGACGGGACTGTGCTGATAATCTGGCTTTACGTCTGTCATTTGAAACGAAACGACAGGAAAATATGCTAGCGCCCATTCCTTATGGAAAAGATCTGTCACCATCTTCACCACTGCTGCATGATTTTGTAATTAAAGCAAAAACCGATCACGATGTGTCGAAGCGAAATTTACTAGGTTGGGCCAGTATTTTAATGGCATGCCACAAACTTACCCCTGAGCAAATTGCAGAAAATGAAGGCATGCATCCTGATGATATTCGTCGGTTACTTAGTGCGGCAGAAACTATTCAGAATGCATGTTCTGGCAGGGGGAGGAAGTTGCCGCTGATACCAAACCTTGCACCATGGCTAGCACAGTTGATGCGAGAAAAGCAGGAATTTGTCGCTCAGGATGAGAAGGAGCAAAGACAATCAAGTTCTTTAAGAATATTGCGATTCTTATTGGAACGGGTACAGAACAAGCTGGATCAGAAAGATCTCACCTGGGATGTTATTCAGAAAGCCTGTTATAACTTGGCTTATGTCGTACCCGGAAAAGGTTTCATTGTCCGTTCTCCGGGCATAAAAAAGACGCAGTATTTTTTAGAGTTTCTCCATCAGCTGGGTCTTAAAGCTAATCATTTACGGCTAACGCTGTATCTTGATCCTGAAAAGACAGCCAACGAAAAAATACAGGAATGGTACAAAGCATTAAAGCAAAGCCCATTAGGGGACTTGGTGTTTGAGCAGGGATATACGGGAGAATTTGACTATATCAAACAGGCATACCGGCATACGGGTGCATTGCAGATAGCTCTGGTGAATCGGAGGCTATCTACAAAAGGGCGCAGACAACGAGTGTATCTCTCTTTTTTTCAATTGATGGCAATACTATCGTTATATTTACAATAAGAAGAACAGATCATTGCGAAAATCATGACCAGCTTTTTTCTAGCAGAAAATATGCCAGATATGTTGCTGTAAAAGTCTCATACTAAAATGGCAGCATAGGCTCAGTACACTTCCATTTCTAACACGAAAATGTTCCTTTCCCTGCTAGGCTGAAATCAAGACCTCGAATCGTGATATAAGCCTGCATTCGTGATACTGTTGATAGAAAAACTGTCTCTTCACCGGAGAAACATCATGGCCGAGTCGCTGATCCCATTTGCGTTTCATGTTGCTACAGGGCGGCTTGTCGAGGTTGATGAAGTCCCACGTGGGCTCAAATGCGGTTGCATTTGCCCTGGCTGTCAGACTCCGTTAGTTGGTCGCGAATGCATTGACCGCATAGATCATTTTGCTCATAAAACGCGAAACTCTTACGAGGAGACAAAAACGGAATGTAACTATTCTTTTGTTGTATCAATTCGGGCCATGTGCAAACAGTTGCTTTCTGAATTGAAGCGAGATTTTGTAATTCCTGAATATCATCTGACCAGCGAACCACAAACGTGGCCATCTCCTGTTTCGCCTGCCAATGGCAAACAAGAATTACTCTCTATCCCTGCTTACACTATCACCATTCCCGCCAAGGTGATTTCATTGTCCCCACAGGACATTCGCGTAGAGTGTAATTTCAATGGTGTGGTAGTCGATGGGCTAACTCAAAATAGAAATTTGGTTATTTATTTTGTCTATGAAGGACGCCCAATACCTGAACTGCTTTTAGTATCAAATACTGCGGATGTCGTTGTGATTGATTTGGTGGCCATGGAACCCGTACTTCGAACTAAAGATAAATTGCACTCTATTCGTTCTCGCTTGTCTGATTTTATTTATGATGATGTTCGGTTTAAACAATTAGTTTCCTTTGAATCATCCAGTGTTCATATAGCAGATCTTGAGAAGCTGGTTAATGAGACTAAACATCTAACAGAAAATGAGTGGCTTAAGAAACAAGATGAAGATGCACGACTTGCAGCTTATCTCGCTCAGGAGGCGTTAAATACTGAAGTTCGAGATCAACAACGATGGGAAGAAGCTCGTCTCAAAGAGGCTCAGCGACGTCAATTTTCAGAATCGAATAGACGATTTCGTGCAGATACACCCGCGTTTGATAATGCGCATGCCCATAAAAAACTTTCGATGGAAGAAATTATTAACTACATCACCATGAACGGCGCCAAACCATCTGATCTGCAATCTCTTGTAATTTTAGATGTTATTGAGGTGGGCATTAATTGGATCATCGTAGAAAAAGATAGGATTTGGTATGTCACCTCGGGCGACTGGCGAACGGCTAATATGCGTTATGCGGCTGGCATGCGCACAGGTATTTGGGTGGAACGTACCGAGGAACTTGATTATTCCCTAGGACTCAGAAAACCGCGAGCTAATGTTGAATGGTGATGCCTATTGCGCCAACATAAGCAGCGAGAACTCAAGAGCCTAACTCCTCAGCATAATTACCATATACAAAAATATCGACCATCCAATAAGGTAAAATTCGCTACTTTAATACACAATTTAGGGCTGCGTTGAACAATAAAGCGTCAGTTGTAGGCTTCGATTAAAGTATCATACCAAATCAGAGTGCCATAACGAGCCATGGCAGTATGACACTTTATTACTTGAGTGCAGTTAGTGGTTATACACTAACCCATTTTTGTCCATCGGCGCGTTAGTTCAGAACTAACGCGTTCCTGCCCCATTCTGCGTTAGCATCAACAATCTTACACATTCCCTTTAGCATCCATTGACTAAATACAGCTAATGCATTTATCCGTCAAAATATGTGTGAAACGCAAAATATTGCCTAGCGAAAACACTTAAACATGTATCCAAATGGGTTATGAAAACCATATCAGACTGTTAGAATGTATCAATCCGTTTAGATAGGGTTTGATATGTACTTAAGTAACCTAAAAATTCAAGGTTTTCGGTGCTTTGACAAAGACTTTAATGTCCAACTAACCAATGGGCTAAATGTGATAGTCGGTGAAAATGGTGCTGGTAAAACTGCGATCATAAGTGCAATTCGACAACTATTTCATGACTCCGAATCAGGTCGATACAGCATCACTAGCGATGATTTTTATAGCCCATTCATCGCAGGTGGATTAGCTGCTACTTCATTCTCTATTGGCGCTGAGTTCGATGGACTGGATGTGATGGATAAAGTAGCTTTGCTCCCGTGGGTTGGAGCTTCCAATACGGCTCTGTTAAACATACAAGCTGAAAATAGAGAAATCCGGGGACAGTTTAAACGAGTCATTTGGGGGGGGAAATCCAAGAGTTCCCAGTTTGACCCTGAATTACTAGATCTAATCCAATGTATCTATTTGCCGCCACTGAGAGATGCTGAATCAAAGTTATCGAATGGTCGTCAGTCCAGACTATCTAAACTCCTGAAAGCTTTGAATCGTAAAAAACTTAAACAATGTAGAATAAAAGGCGAATTACATCCTCTTGAAGAAAGCGTTAAAGAATTTAACGAATCCCTTGCCGCCGATGACAAACTAAGCATCAAAGATGCAAATAAGCTCATCACAGAAAACTTGACTAAAGCAATTGGACATCACTTTGGGCAACAAACCAGTATTCAATTTGCTGAAAGTGATTTTACCAAAATAGCGGAAAGCCTGACTTTGATGTTCTTTCCTGACTTATCTGTTGAGGGAGTAGTTTCGTTCCGAGAGCTTAGTCAAAATAGTTTGGGCTATAACAACCTTCTATACATTGCTTCAATTCTAGCCGAACTCACATTAGATGATGAAGATGAATATGAAGATCAACCTCTCTTTAAGTTACTGCTTATCGAAGAACCTGAAGCGCATTTACATCCACAGTTGCAAATTAGATTGTTGAACCACCTAAAGAAAGTAGCTGAAGAGAATAAAAATGTTCAGGTCGTTGTGACTACTCACTCGACTGTATTAGCTTCCTCGGTTGAAATTGAAGCCATCATCCATTTATCTAAATCACCAGTTCCTGTCGCAACACCTCTACGTACTTGTGGCTTAACTCCGGACAGCAGTAAGTTTATCAATCGTTGGCTAGATGTAACAAAGTCAAATTTACTATTTGCAAGTGGAGTAATTCTTGTTGAGGGAATTGCAGAGCAAATGCTCATTCCGATTTTGGCAAAAATAGTTCTGGAAGATCAGAAAGAAGGGGGAAAGAGCCTTGAAGACCTTGGTATCTCAGTAATTAATCTCAATGGAATCTACTTTAAGCACTTTATGCAATTATATTGCGATATCGAAAGTGCAGATGATTCTGAAGGAAAAACTATAACTGAAAATCTTCCGATAAGGTGCGCGGGGCTTACAGATCTAGACCCGCCCAAAAAAGTAACTAGACAAGTACCTGACTCAGACAAGGAAGGTGAGACAAGAGAAATCATAGAAGACTTAATTCCTTACGACGGCAATATGGGAAAAGGTACGAACCATGCCATTGAACTCGTTGATTCTATTAATAAATCGGCTAATGCGCGACTTTATGTTAGTAAGTACAAGACATTAGAATATGATTTAGCAATGGAAGGTAACAATGCTGCGTTAATGTCCGAAATAATTGCTTCTCTATGGCCTAAACCGACCAAAATGGAAAGTCCAGTAATCGTAGAATTTACAGCAATGTCCAAGGAAGACTGGACGAAAAAAGAACCACTTGAGGTTGCTGAGGCTGCTCACAAAATCCTCAAAAAAATTGATGATGACAAAATTGGGAAAGGGCTGTTTGCCCAAGTTTTGACCGATAAAATCCAGAGTAATGGATTTAATTTTTCTGTTCCTAAATATATTAAACATGCAATTTTGTGGGCATCATTATTAGATATGGTAAAGGAAGAATGATGGCCCCAGAGTTTACCAATGAACAGCTTGATTATGTGAATTCAAGTATCGAAGAACACACTTTCTTAGAAGCTTGCCCTGGAAGCGGAAAAACAGAAGTAGTTGCTGCTAAAGTAGCTAAAGAAATTGGCTCTTGGAAGAATAATCCTGGTGGGCTGGCCGCACTCTCTTTTGCTAACAGTGCAACAGATGAATTAACAATAAGGGTATCCAAATACATCCCATATGGCAGGGGCATATTTCCTCATTTTTTAGGCACATTTGATAGTTTCATCTACAAAAATATAGTATCTCCGTTATCTATAGAGCTAACAGGGTATCTAGGGGAAAATAGTGATGCATCTATACGTATCGTTGAACCCAGCGCAAACTTGGGCTACAGAACTAAATATAGTTTTGCAAGGCGGGGACAGGTTCATGCCCACCATTACTCGTTTAACCTAATAAATGGATCTGTTGTTTTTGATACGGGAGAACCAGAACTAGATAGAGTATTTAATTCCACGGTTCTAAAAGATTGGGAATATCAGCACCTTGTTGAGACTAAAAACAAAATGCTGAAAGGGGGATTTGCTACCTACCGAGATATTGAAACTTTGGCTGTAGATGCCCTATCTCAAGACAAATACCAGCATTTTGTTAATTTACTTGTAAAGCGCTATCCTCTAATCATCATCGATGAATGCCAAGACCTCTCAGAAGAACAATTAACTATTCTGCAAATACTTGCAGATAAAGGAACCAAGCTTCATTTTGTTGGTGATCTACATCAAGCTATCTATGGTTTTCGTGACGTTGAACCAGCTAAAGTGAAAAAATTCGTAAATGACAATTATTTCAACAAATTACAGTTAACTAGAAACTTTAGAAGTTGCCAGAATATTGTCAATCTTTGTGCCAAACTAACAGGACGTGTTGGTATTGTTGGAGATGTATCTTGGCTAAAACCAAGGTGCATAATCGTTCAATACAATAGTTGTCCGACGGAACTAACAGATATTTTTAAGGAACTGTGCAATGGCTTTCACAATAATGTTGTTGTGTCGAGAGGTCACTCTATCCTTCGAAAATTTCAGACCTCTGTTGATCAACCAAACAACATTCAGAAGCTAGCTCTCGCTGTCAAACTATACGACCCCAAAGATATGGAGTTTCTCAATCAGTCTTTGCAATATTTCTCAGAGTTTCTCCGCTACCACCTTAAAGAAAGTTACAAACCAAGTAGCTTCAATTGTCCTCAATCAATCGACTCAAATCTTTTGTGGCGTAAATTTTTGAGCGACTCGTTAAATTATTTGATTAGAAATAATCTACAAAAGATGGATATTACGTGGTCAAATTGGACAACAACTGCAAAATTGTTAATTCGATCTCTCCCAAAGCAGTGTTTTTGCCCTGAAGGTATTGTAAGTGTATTGGCATCACTGGAAGCAGTAAACTTAGCGTCTCCGTCTGGTTCAGCCAAGTTCGAAGTTGCTTCTTCATTGGGAACAGCTAAAACCCCATCACTATCGTACAGAAAATCAACTATTCATGGGGCGAAGGGGGAAACTCATGATATCACCATAGTTGTATCATCTGATCGAGCTGGAAAGGATTCTCACTGGAAAAGTTGGCTTAACGACCCAGATAGTGAAGCAGCAAGATTTGCTTATGTCGCATCATCGCGGCCAAAAGAATTTCTTATTTGGGCAGTGAAAAAACTAAAACCACTCGAAAAAAAGCAATTGGAAGCTGTCGGCTTTAAAATCATTTAATTGTTGCACATTGCATGACGACATAGAGCTAGGATTCGAGATTTATTTAAGCTGCTTTGCTATATATGAACTAATCCATGATGAGCAAACTTAGCACAATACATAACACTTTTATGTCCACCAACGTGCCAGATTCTGAATCTGGCACTATTTTGCCCCTTTCCGAATTTGAAACGTTCTTTGAGGCGAACTATTACAACTCCCAAGTTGGTCAAATTTTAGAAATGCTACAAAATAGCTACATTAGTATTAGTAGTGGCGATTAAGTTGCAACTCACCACTACTCTTTCCAATTGGAGCGAGACTCTATGCTATGGATATGGCAAGAGCACTACAACTAATCATCATTCACAAGGCCATTCGTCAGGGCGTTAACTTCTTCGACCTCTTCTCTTACCCTTAAGGGATTATTGTGCAGGGTTGAGCGAACCTTGCGATAACTTACCCATTCATGTTCAGTTAGATTGCGTTCATGTAGCTTGTGTCGAATTGCTCGTTTTGCACCTTCCTCTCCGACCATTTCGGTTAAACGATCATAGTCTCGATTGTCTCGAAGTTCAGATCCCGTTCCCTTTAAATCTTTGTATAAATTGCAGATATTTTTTTTCATACCATACCTCGTAGTTAAATTGGTTGTGTTTCTGTCGCTAATAATCTTAAGCGACTACAACCGAAATTTCTGTGTAGAATGAGGGTCTGATGACGGTAAATCGGATCGACTGTAGTGAATAGCACTAGTAAATTCACCCCATTAGACCATCCTCACCAATTCTTGGAGCGTATGGCCGTTAGTTGCATGGGAAAGCCTCCATTTGATAGTAACAACTGTCTACCTAGTGAGAAGAAAAGTCTGATCAAGCGGTTTGAAGCTCACTGCATGATGGAAAGAATGCTTATTGCGTATTCCGGCGAAGTTGAACAGTGATTCTGGCCCAACGTGAACACCTCTTTTCTCAACGCATCACGTCCATTATGTTTTAGCCTGACTGTTCATCTTGCGTCAACTTATCCTGTCTTTTTCTCATCGATTCTCCTTTAAGTTGTAACCGGTGGGCGTTGTGCATTAACCGGTCAAGGATGGCATCGGCCAGCGTGTTATCGCCGATACTTCCGTACCATTGTTCTGTCGGTAACTGGCTGATGACCATGGTTGAACTCTGTCCGTGCCGATCATCCATGATTTCCAGCAGGTCATTGCGATGCGCCTGGGTCAGTGGTTCCAGCCCCCAGTCATCCAGCACCAGTAACCGGATCCGGGCTAGCTGTCTTAGCAACTTCGGGTAACTACCGTTTGCTTTCGCTTGCGTCAGCGCCTGCAACAGCCGCGATAGCCGGTAATATTGCACGCTATAGCCATGCAGACAGGCGTTATGGCCGAACGCACAAGCCAGATAGGTTTTACCACTGCCACAGGGGCCGGTGATCAACAGATTCTGACCCCGGTTGATCCATTCGCTTTGTGCCAGTTGGGCGATTTGATTGCGTTCGACATTCCTCGGATGCTGATAGTCGATCTCCTGCAATGTCGCACTGAGTTTTAGGTGCGCTTGTTGCAGTAACCGCGATTGTTTCTTTTGCTCCCGATACAGATGTTCCTGTTCAACCAGCATGGCTAGCCGTTCAGTAAACGACAGTTCTGCATACGGTCCCGGTTGTTCCTGTTGCTGCTGTAATGCGTGCGCCATTCCGCCCAGTTTCAGTTCCCGTAAGCGGTTGAGTGTGGGTATAGTCATGTTCATTCCTCTCAGTGGAAGCTTTGTGGACCACGGATATTTTCATGATCCTGCGGCAGTTCCAGGGTCACAATGGGATGTCCGGGCAGCTCATCCCGACGGCTTTCTAATATCGATTTGATCTGTTTCAGACGATTTAGCCCTTCCTGATTAGCCAGACGGCAACTGTTGTTCAGACGGGTTGCCGGATAAGTACGGCAGAGGTTGAGTAAGCCTAGGCATAGACGATAAGCCTGTTCGGGATGCGCTTTTTCCTCTAACCGGGCAGTGACCCAACGTAAAACCTCCGGTCCAAGATCTTGAGCCCATTGTTTTAACCGGCCCGGTGTCCATTGCTGCTGATGACTGTGTTTCAGCGGCATATGACCGGTCTCTGTGGTGGTGCCGGGTACGCGTTTTCTGGGATGTGAGGCGACTAACTGCTGCCGGAAGTACACCCGGATCAATCCATCTGAGGCATGTAATTCGAGTGTTTCACCGACAAGCTGATGAGGGACAGAGTAATGATGCTGTTCAAATTGAACATGGTAATCGATATTCACTTTGACCCGTTTGATGGCGACATAGTGATAGGGATGCAGCGGCAAGGGCTTGAGTGCCGGGCGGTCGAGGTATTCAAACGCCTGACAGCGGTTCCCCGGTAACTGCTTGAAGGGTTTATTATTCAGCGCCATTAATAAGGTACGGATACACTGATTCACCTCTGCCAGCGAGAAGAAGGTGTAATGCCGAAGACGGGCTAAGATCCAACGTTCAACGATCTGCACACCCACTTCAGCCTTCGCTTTGTCTTTGGGTTTATAAGGCCGAGCTGGCATGACGGCGATCTGATAATGCTCCGCCAGTTGCTGATAGCTCGGGTTCAGTTCCGGATCGTAACGACAAGCGCTACTGACACCACTTTTCAGATTATCTGGGATCACCAGCTCCGGTGTACCGCCAAAGAACTCAAAGGTCCGAACATGACTTTGTAACCAGTCAGGCAGTGACTGCGTGAACGTCGCCTCCGCATAGGTGTAATTGGATGCGCCCAGTACGGCCACAAAGATCTGGACCTGACGGATCTCACCGGTCGTCGGTGAAACTACCGGCACCGTTGGTCCACAGTAATCGACAAAGCATTTTTCCCCGGCACGGTGGTGCTGACGCATGGAGCGTTTTTGTTTTTTACCCCACTGCGCATAACGGTCGCAAAACTGGGAATAACAGAAGCAACGATTGGGAAAGCGTTGAGTATATTCCTCCCACAGCAGCAGTTTGGTAACGCCTTTGCGTTTGAGCTCTTGATGCACTGAAGCCCAGTCAGGCACCTGATAACGGGATGACACGGTGGTATCGGCTTGCGGATAAAACAGCGTAGCAAGCTGACTGTCATCCAGTTCAGCAGGCAGCGGCCAGTTTAACGACAGTTCATCAGCTTTTTTCAGCAGCTTCTGAATAGCGCCAACACTGACTTTGGCGCTGGCATTTATTTGCCGGACAGATAAGCCAGCCTCAAGCCGGAGTCGCAGAATTTCACGGATTTTACGCATTGCAATCCTCTTGGCAGACATAGCCTCTCCCGGAGAAAAAGGGAAAGGTTATCAAGATTAAGAAAATCAATGCGTTGAAAAGGATTCTGGGTAATGTGAACAGTGATTCTGGCATGATGAACACTCATTCCGGCAAAACGGGTAAAAGTGTTCACGATAAAACCGGAATGGATGTTCACGTTGAAACAGAATAGGTGTTCACATTCAGCCGGAATGGCTGTTCACGATGCGCCGGAATACGCACTTATCGAGTACTTAGCGGATTTGAAAGTGGATCGTGCAGGAATACGAGCCTTATTTAAGTTAAATGACAAGATACTACGTTACTTACACACTGCCGATCTTTACCCGACCAATAAAGCTCTCCCTGCTTGTGATCTATCTTCAATCTATTACCAGCACATAGCATTGCCGCTATTACTTATGCGGTTAACTCGCCGTACGACCAAGCACAAAGAAGGAGTTTTATTTCATCTGCATAACATGTTGCAGACATTATCTGGCGACTTTCCTTTCAACATTCAGTTATACATGAGGCAGTATTTAAAACAATGGCAGGAAGATGAGGGGCTAAAGTACAAGTCTATTTCATGGGTAAGAGAAATCAGACCAAGTAGTTATCCCAGTTTTAGTACGTATAAGTTGAGTTTCGATGAGTGGAAGCAAAAACAGATTGGTACTGATATCCAGCAGGAAGTTGCCTTTTGTAAGGTAAAGGCACTGTATATGGGAGGGCTATTGTTCATTGCTTTGAAGAAAATCCTCGGTGATTTCAATGGGTTTAGTTTCTACAGTACGCAAATGTTGACTTTTGAAAATAGCTCACACCCCTTTGAAACTTACTATAATGCTATGGCGCATGCAGTTGTTCACAAAGATGCAGCAGTATTTTTGTCTGAACATAGGGAACAGTTAGGTAAAGCTGCTGCCACTACAGCGCTGATCAAATACAATAATTGCTTGTTTATGCCCTATGTGTTGCAGGAACAATTCAAATCCGATCTAACAATTGGGAAAAAAATCGAACGCCTCAGTTACCTGTTTGAAAAGTCGGGGGTTGAAGATGACCATTTAATAGATAACTACTTCAAGAAATTAGATGGACTTGGATATGTTTTACGCGCATTGCTTTCAAGCGTGATGACATTTGAAAGGTTAGTAAACTGAGTTGTACCTGAGTTTTTTGAATCATCTCTTAGTTTGGTGAGAGATGAAATCCAAGGACATGAGCTACAACCTAGTACTGAACGAGAAATCATTCGGGTCCTCACAAAAGTGCTCAGTGAGGTAGCAATTCAGGGCCATGCTGGAGAGTCCTGCAATACACTTGCCGTGTTCCTTTATTGCTTCAGATACAATGAAGATACTGTACAACCCAATGCGAATGCAGCAGCAGAATGTATATTCTGGGATACGCACAGCGAACCCTATAAAGGACAAGCTTGCGAATATATGCTGATTTCAGCTTACAATGAGTTCATTACTCGATTTGCAAAACCTGATACCGTTAGAGGCCTACTTTGCAACCCACTGTGTCGATTAGAGCAGTCACTGGATGTGTATTTTGCATCTCTGCAACTAGGGCCTACACGAGCTGTCAACAAGGCTTTCAGAAAAGACAGAACGATAGTCCGCCTTGGTAGTAAGTACCCCTTCCAAGCTTTGCAGGATCTAGAACAAGATGTATTGCGCCTCTCTCTGTCCCCTTACTTATCGAACATACTACCGAATATTGAGGCGTTCTGTTCCCTGACCGAGGAAGAGAAGCGAGGGATTTTAGCTGTACTAGATAGGGAACAGTATGAAAAGGATTATTTAGTTCATAATGAGGCTTAGATAATGATGCAATGCGGGGCGGTAATTCCCAAAATCATGACAGTTGGCATCGAAATGTAATATCACTAAGCAAATACTCAAACAAGCTTTTGTCCAGCAGCGTGTAAGATCAATCAACTAACACGCTGCTGCCTATACGTGTGTTTGCTCCACCCAACATTCAGTAAATGTTATAAATAAATTACCCTCAAATTATCTAATGCAACATCATTCAAATTTGGTTGGGTAATTGCGACTAACTGGCATTATAATAGTGAACAACACTCTGTCGCCAAAAAGCTACTTTTTATGGCGTCATCCAACTCCATAAATTTGACGCCTTTAATATATTTCGCAACTTGTGTTGATGCGCGATCACGAATACCACCAATCAAGGATTTCGCACTAACGATCGATCCCTTAGCAGACTGAAATATTACCTTAGTGATTTCAGAGTGTTCGGCAGCAAAATCTTTGTTAGCTATGCTCCGATTCACAATTAAACGCTCTAGCTCAGGAATTCTTTCGCTTAGTTCTGGATCAATTGTTGTGAAGTTTTTAAATGTCGCAGCAGAATTCCCTTTGAGCGTCATTCTTTGTAATGCCAATGTATTTTCAAAGGATGCTGTGAGAGCTGTAATTTCAGCTCTCACATTAAATCGTGCAAAATAAATATTAGTCCAGACAACCAAAATAAAGTTGTTAGTTATGTTCTTCTGATAGCCCACGTAAAATGCGTCGCTTTCAACGACATCATTTACACGCTCAAAACCAATAGACTCTAACCGATTTTTGAATGGTTCCCATTGTTTTAGATTTTCAGGTTTGTTTGATGCACTTCCCATAATGAACTCCTAAGTTTCATAACGTATGAATGTAACCACTGAAACGGGCTTTTCTGCGCGTATGGCGTATATATGAGGATCTTCAACCGAAAACAAAAGATTTGCTATGAACAGGTTGGAACGTGAACGTCTTTCCTAGGAAGATCGAAACCCGCCAATTGAACACCGATTTTCTTGTGTGTTGTGATGAAAAAGGCGGCTTTTTAGGCCGCCAATTCCCGATCAATCGAGCAAACTTTCCAAATATAACGTCAGTTCTTTTAAGATCCCGACGACAAATGGCACCTGTGATGGCTCAATGGGTCTGCCTGCGTATTTTGCAAGCTGCATGCATTTCCCTGACGACAATACGGTACTTACCGCTGTCATTTTTTTGCTTGGGGTTCTAAAGATACAAGGCTTTTCATCCTTGTTTTCCGGTTCCACTATCAGGCTGCGAAATTGCACCGGCAGTTCTCCGCTAGCGGCCAGACTGTTGCCAATAATAATCACATCATCCAGTCGTGGGTCGGTACGTTTAAAGGAAGTAAGCTCTGCCATCAGCCTTTGTTCAACCCGGTTGTAATCAGTCACTATTATAACTTCACAGAAGTCATTCACCGGGATTTTACTGTATAGAAAGATCCAAGTGTCTGAACACTTATGACGTTTTTCCACCGGATAATTATTTTTCTGTAAATGACCCAACGCTTGATTGAAGAGTTGATCATTAACGGCCTTGCCCACTAGATTGAGCTCCGAGATAGGTTGAGTGTCATATGGGAAATCTTTAAAGATGTCATCCATGCTATCGACAATTTGGGATAATACCCAGTTACGCTGTTTGGGCGTAAGTTCGACGGGTTCATCCGTGTTGATAGACACCCCTTTTACATTAGATTCAATAAACTTTTTGGCAGTCTTGATATCCCACTTACACGGCAGAATATGAGGATTGGCTTGCATATAGGGCGGATAGGATTTTAATTCCGCAACCACATGTTCATAAGACTCACAATTCATCAATCTTCCGAAGGTCTGTAGGATGTACGAGCTTCTAATGGTAAATTGAAGTTGCTTTTCTGTTTCTTCCTTAACTTTACTGGCCTTTTCACCAAATTTGACCAATAAAGCCGCTTTAACATCTTTTCCTTGCGAAATTTGAGACATTATATTTTCCTTGGGGCGAATTAAACCCCGCTAAATAAATAACGTAGAAATAATAAAAGCCTGTGACAGTGGCAAGACTGATTGTTAAAGCAATTAAGTGATGTAAGACATGATGCACCTCTGTACTAACTAAGCGATTGGAGTGCGTTAGCTAACTTCCAACCCCGAAGGAGACCGAGAATACCGAGATCAAGTAGACACGAAGGCCGGTTAGATTTTAGGTTTTCGTTTATGCCGAAGCATTTTTAAAATTTACATCGAAAATTTGCTTGGGTAAAGGGTCTTTTTGAAAAGTTTTTGCTCTGACCACTTGTAGGAGAGGAATAAGTCTCATGCTGAGTATTGAAGTATCAAACTAAGATGGTGATGTTCGATTCGGTATGTGGCCATTTCTAACTCGAGAATGTCCACAACCATGTTCAGTCAGAAAACAACATTGAGAGCATATTTCAGTTATACCGAATGCACTAATGGCAGGAAATAACGCATGAAACAATGGCTTCAGCAACTTTGTCATTCGGCAACGCCGTCCATTGATGAATGTGTGCAACAACTTGGTCCGGTCATTCCGTGGTTAAATGATTTAAAAAAAACACCACAAGATCCTGGTTGGCATGCAGAGGGTAACGTACATATTCATACCGGTATGGTGCTGGACGAACTCTATCAATTGCTGGTAACAGGAGCAGCCTATATTGAAGGGGAAAAACGCCAGTCGTTGATTTTAGCGGCGATTTTTCATGATATAGGGAAAACACGTTGTACCCGTAAAATGATAGTCAGAGGTCATGAACGCATCGGCTCTCCGGATCATGAGGCTAAGGGGCGCTCTTATCTGGCATTCCAGTTAATGAAATTGCCGTTACCGTTTTCGGTGATCTGGACGGTACTCGGATTGGTGGGTGAACATCAGACACCGAAAATGCTGGTCGTACAGAACATGAATCAAGGTGCGTATATCGCTTTGTCACGTCGAGCTGATCCGGCGTTACTGTACTGGCTTGAACGCGCGGATATGCAGGGGCGAATTGGCGAAGCAATTCCCCTGCAACTGGATTATATCGAACAATACCGCATGTTCTGTGAAGGGTATGGGTTGTGGCATCAATCTTTCTCCATTGATGAACTTTATCGATTGATTGCCCACGAGTCACCGAGTGCACAACGATATTTGAAATCACTGGTGGTCGATACCATGCAGCGTGGCACTTTAGCTTCGCTAAAAGGCGCTATCGCGAAATTGTCTCGTCATAAAGATGAACATGCTCACTTATTTTTATTGTGTGGGCCAAGTGGCATCGGTAAATCACGCTATGTAGCGCGCCATTGTCATGACATGTCGGTCATATCGCTTGATGCGATCAGAGAAGAGCTTTGGGGCAATCGCGCCTGCCAAGATAACCCCGAATTAGTTGTCGCCATGGCACAGCAAAAATTGAAATACTACTTACGTGAAAAGCACACTGTCGTTTGGGATGCTACCAATCTGCGGCAAGACTATCGCAAACCGCTCTATGCGATGGCACGGGATCAACATGCATTAATCACATTGGTGATCTTTCTGGCATCAGAAACAGCTATCTATAGTGGAAACGCCAACCGGGCACATGCCGTGCCGAAAGAAATTGTTGCAGCACAAATCGCGAAATATCAGTTTCCTCGCGTCAGCGATGTTCATCATGTCATCGCCGTGGATGGGGAAGGTAATATTCTGTTTGAATCGAATTGAAAGATTAGTTGGGAAATACAGCTTAAGATTTAATCTTGGAAAGGATGATTTGCCCAGATTGTATTTCAATTTCGAATTCATCGCCGATCTGTAATCCGGCCAATACACAAAATTCATCGCTAAATTGGATGATGGCATCACCGTTTTCATCTAGGCCAATAACATAAGCGTGACTTGATACTGCTTTCTGGTTCCGCGTGTTTTCTGTCATATATGCTGTCCCTTTAATAGTTAATCTACAGGCAATCATCAAGCAGGTAACCTGCGCACCATTTTGTCGCCGTTTTTTAAGAAACGGAAATGAGCGGGTTTGCCGAAAAATAATACGTGCGTTCTGTTAGATGAGCATGAAGCATGGTCTGCAAAACGGAAGATTGATTCAACGGCATACTGTTCACTACGGTGCTGCTGATAGGGTGCCAACATACTGGAAAACATCCGGTGTGCATCCCAATCATGAGTCGCCAGAAACTTTAATGGTTCTGCTAATAATGAAAAATTCAGGCATTCATGCGCACCAGTTTGATAAGTTTTAAGATTAGCTTCACTTTGGCTGTAGACCTTGCCTATATCGTGAAAAAGACCAGCTAAAAGTGCGATCTGACATTCAATAGGAGAATGCCCGAGACTAATGGCATTGCTATAGGCCAGCTCTGCAACTTCTACACTGTGTTGGAATAAACCATGTCGGTAAGCGTGATGATCCCGGTAGCTTGCGGACATAACTAAATACGCTTCAAATTGTTCCGGGTGTGTATTCCAATATTCAACAAAAGGCATTAATTCTGGTGTGGTCACCCGTTCTAATAACTGAACAAACCGACAAAAGAGGGGGAGACGGCCTTTATATAGTAATGAAATAGCTTTGGCATAGAGAACGTAATTAATCACAGGCGCAACGTAACGAAGATGGGTTGCGATGAAATAGCCTTGCTTATTCATCTCAAGCTTGATTTCAGCAAGCCCTTGTTCTGTTGGAAATGTATTAGCAAGTGTACTGGTCATTAGGGCAGCTATCGGTTTGTCACCAAATAGTAAATGGCTGCTGCAGATAGGTAAATGGCCACTGCGTTCGATCTCTTTAAGCCAACATAATAGCGTCATCATATTCTTCACCTCAGTTACATGAGATCAGAGAGTTAAAGGCACTGCCATCCTGGCGAGTCAGATTGGGTACATAACGGCTATATACCTCGAATAGCATTTTGGTGGTGCTATGTCCTAATTGTTTAGCTATCCATTCCGGGTTTTCACCCGCAGCCAGCCAGAGCGTTGCGGTGGTGTGACGTGTTTGATACGGACGGCGACGTTTTAAACCCAGCATCGCGAGCGTCGGGTTCCATACTCTTTTTGTGACATTGCGATGATCAAGCGGGTTCCCAACCTCATTACAAAATACAAACTCATAATGACCTGTTTCATCATGCTGATGTAACAGAGCCTGATAGACGGGCTCGGAAATTTGGATCACCCGGTAAGATGCTTGTGTCTTTGGGGTTTCAGGCCGACCGTTTACCAGTGTTTGTTCAATGACGATTTGTCGATTAGGCAGATCGACATATTTCCAGCGAAGCCCATCTATTTCCGCAGTACGCATTCCGGAAAAAAAGCGCACGGTGTAGTAATTCCGGAAATCAGCTCGAACACCAGCCAGGAATGTCCTGACCTCGATCAGCGAAAACGGTTCTATGTTGCTGCGTCCAATCTTGAGGGGTTTGATATTGTGAAAAGGGCTCGGAATATCAAATCGCAAAGCTGCTTCTGAAAACACACATCTCAGCGGTGTCATGATGTGGTTAACCCGATCATTTGTGATTGAGCGCTGGCTGGCCGTTTTGCCTTTGGCCAACGAGGTCCGGAGTTTAAGAATATCTTCACGGGTGATCTGATCCAGTGGCAGATGACCAAAAATTGGTAAAAGATAATTCTCAAAAATCGATTTCACATTGGCTAAATGGCTTTGTTTCCAGTGCACTTCATTTTCTGACAGCCATTCATAGCTAAATTCTGCAAAAGTCGGCAGATTTGATGCAAATGTAAGATGTTCAGGCCGTTGTTCCAGTCTTTGCTTCGTTTCTGCATCAATAACCTCAAAAGCAGCACAACGGATACTGTCAGGGAAAAAATCACAGTATACAAACTGGTCAAGATGGATGGCTTTGTCGATATCTGACATGATTTTTTCAAGACGAGCCCGGTTGAGCTTCGTATCTTTTAGCAATGTCTGTTCGCGACACCGAACACCTTGGTAGCGGAAGTCGAAAAACAACCGCTGATCCCGAGCTCTTATACTACCCACGGCAGATCCCTCCTTTAGCCATAGGAATAGCCATCATTGGCCTGACCGTGGTCTTGAACATTTCCTTTTCAATCTCTTCCCAGATGTAGAAGATTTTGCGCCCACCAAATGGGCGGATGTAGTGTTGCCCCTGCAAAAAGATCGTGTCTTTTAATGCATGATTGATGTAGGTTGAGCTAAAATGAATTCTGTTAGCGAGCTCTGATGCTGTGAGTAGCGTTCTGTTCATTAGGTGCTCCAAAGTTCACTTAAAATGAAAAAGTTCATACAAAGAACTTTAATGTCTATTTTAAGTTCTGTCAAAGCACTTTTTCATTTATGAGTAACTTTTTTTCTAGGGGTGAAAATGATTAGATTTCGATTAAAAGAATTGATCGTAGAAAAAGAATTTAGGGAACAACGAAAGATCACCTTGCTGGAAATTGCAGAAAAGACAGGTGTGAATCGGTCATCTTTATCCAAAATGCAGAATCCGGCCAATCGACATTCAACGACCACTCAGGCTATAGATTCCCTGTGTCGGTATTTTCGATGCCAAGTTGGGGATTTGATGGTTTATATCGATGACGATCAGATTGAACTATTCAATGAACGAGACGATGAGTAATTGTTAAAAAGTTTAATGAGGCTGTGTTTGTTCCGTGATGTCTATATGTAGGGCTCTGCCTGCTGATGCCGTTATTGGTTACAAACCACCCCGATTCTGAGTCAGTTTTTGGTAAAATAAGACTCAAACATAAACTCTCTGGTTCAACTATGCCAGTTAGCTACTACAACCAAAATGCTCAATCCTTTTATGACGGTACTCTAAGTGTAGATATGTCTTCACTTTTCCTCTGTTTCGAGCCATACCTGTCCGTAAGAGGAAGAGTTCTCGATGCTGGTTGTGGTTCGGGGAGAGACAGTCGTTATTTTCTCGATCAAGGCTTTGATGTTTTCGCATTTGATGCAAGTGCAGAATTAGCCAGCCTACTCATTTATCGTCCAGTCTCGGTCTGTCAGTTTGACAAATATAGTTTAGAGACAACTTTCGACGGAATTTGGGCGTGCGCATCGCTACTACATGTACCTAAAGACAAATTATCTCAAGTTTTCTGCCACTTATCGTCTCTACTCAAACGAGATGGCCTGTTCTATTGCTCTTTTAAATATGGGGCTGATGAGGTTGAACGCGATGGCAGAGTATTTTCAAGTTTCACTGAAACTGGTTTGGAAAAGATCTCAGCGAGATTGTCGTTGCGTATTCGAGAAATCTGGTAAACCGGTGATCTAAGACCCAGTCGTGGAAATGAACGATGGCTCAACGCGATACTGGTGAAAACCAATGTTTGCGCCGGCGCAGCGACAGATCATCACTAGGTGTTTTGTATTTAGGAACAGCTATTTTGTAAGTCCAGCGAGTTAGTTTCATCTACCAAATGCACAAGATTTGTGGTTATATATGAGGCTATAAGAATATAAGTCACTCTAGACTTTGAAAATAATTAAGCATGTAGGTTAAAAATGGAATTTATAAAGGTATTAAGCCTGCTCCCCAAATCATCGCCCTTTGCAGTAAGCACAGAATATGACACCACTCTTGTATCATATAAAGATTACCAATACATAAAAACAGATATAGAAGCTAATTTTGAAAAAGTACTGCTTCAATCTAGTGGTAATGAAGTGGTTTTTTTATGCGGAAGCAGTGGTGATGGTAAGTCCAAAATACTTACGCGATTTAGCAAGTACTACAAGTCGATTAAGGATTTCCACCTAGATGCAACACATTCTTTTAGTCTGCATCAAACAGCAATTCAAGCTCTTGACGAGAAATTTTCGGAATTTAAAGAGAATAATCGCCCGCTAATTATCGGTGTCAATATAGTTATGTTTGGTCATTATTCGAGAAAAGGCTCGAATGAGAATTATGATATCAAAACATTTATAAAAGTATTCTTAGCTGGTAATCAAACGTCAGAGAACAATACCTTTCTTGATTTTGAATCTTATACAAAATTCTATTTTTCGGACGGAGAAGGTCGCTCAAGTTTTGCTGAACCCTTCCTAGAAAAGCTAATTTTAGCTTATTGGAGCCATCTATTCTACAAAAAGAAATGTGGACAACCATGGTGGCCTAAGTTTGCAACTAACTTAATGCAAAATCAAGATAAATATTTGCTGGGATTATTGTTGTTAAATTATGAGGCTAGATATATTTTAGTGGTTATTACCTGTAGAGACTATTACTGATAAATGTTATCGATGATAATAATATCTTGCATGGAGAATCATATGACACCAGAAGAAATATTGGATTCTGCTTCAGCTGAAGTTAGAGAGGTAATTATGGAAATAATAAAAATAGAAAAGGGATATAGGCATTATCAAAATACTATAGAAGAAAAGGAAAAACAAATTGCGGGACAAATAAAAAAATTAATTGAAGGGAAATCGAAATGAAATTAATAA
Organism: Tolumonas auensis DSM 9187; assembly: GCF_000023065.1. NCBI lineage: Bacteria > Pseudomonadati > Pseudomonadota > Gammaproteobacteria > Aeromonadales > Aeromonadaceae > Tolumonas > Tolumonas auensis. Next base: position 1,763,092 of record NC_012691.1, on the reverse strand, counting down.
ATATTTCATTAATTAATTACAGGCAGTTTTTCGGGGAAAATACACTTAAGTTCTCTGTAGATCCGAAACAAAATATAACTGTAATTCATGGTGAAAATGGCGCAGGGAAAACCTCAATTTTAAATGCCTTTAAATGGTGCTTTTATGGAGAGGTAGATTTCGACACTGGAACTGAAAACTTACTAAATGAGCAGTCAATTGTAGAAGCTAAGACTAATGATATCATTCATTGTGGTATCTCAGTAAAGTTTAGTCATGAAGACACAACGTATGTTGCTATCAGACGACAGTCGTATAAGAAATTCGAAAATAGTATTGTTGATAAAATGGGTGCATCAGATTTTTCTCTAGAATGGATAGATAAAAATTCTGGTGAAAAAAAAATTTCAAATAATCCAGAGATTCATATTAATCAAATATTACCTAAGTCGTTACACAGCTATTTCTTCTTTAATGGAGAAAGAATAGAAAAACTGGCTAGCGCCTCATCATCAGAAGATATAAGACATGCGATAAAATCAATTATGGGATTGCAAGTAATTGAAAGAGGGAAAAAACACCTAGATGACTATGTTATTAATAGTTTTAGGAAAGAAATGAAATCCCTTGCAGGTGATTCTGAGTATACGAAAGCCATGGAGCATGAGGAAAAAATAGATGAACAACTTAAAAATAAAAAAAATGAACTAGAAAATTTTAACAAGACACAAGAACAACTAAACAAAGCTATTAAAGATATAGGTGTTAGGCTGGAAGATATAAAAGAATCGGCGCAATTACAAAAAAGGCGAGATGAGATTGAAAGCAGAATATCAACAATAAAATTAGAGTTAGATGAAAATAAAACTGCTTTAAGTTTAGAAATATCTAAAAAAGGATTCTTAGGTTTTTTTAACAAAACGGCTGATTCGGTACAAAAAATTCTCGATGAAAAAAGAGAGAAGGGCGAATTACCATATAAAATAAGAGCACAGTTTATCGACGATCTACTAGAAGAAGGCTTCTGCATCTGTGGTACAGATATCTCACCAGAAACAGAGGCTGCTGCAAATTTGAGAAGATATAAATCAAAAGCTTCCTCAAAATCAATGGAAGATGCATTTATTGAGTTATCTGGAGCCCTAAAACATTTAGGAAACCGACGAGAATCTCTATTTAATTCACTAAGAAATTTACAAAATAATAGAGTAAAACTTGAAGATGAGAGACATAAACTTATTGGTGAGTTAGATACTATATCTAATGATGTCGGTGTTATTGAACATGCCTCTGAATTAGAAGAGAAACGGAAGAAGCTAGACTCTGATAGAGATCAAACGGTTGAGTCTATTGGGAAATTAAAAAGTGATATTAAATTAATTGAAGAACAGTTAAAAGATGCCAAAAATAAAACCAAGAAAATATCAGAAAGCCAACAAGAAAAATCTATTGTTAAGAAAAGACTAGATATGGCTGAAGAAAGCTCTGTTGTTTTGGGTAAATTACTTGAAACGTTGTCTGATAATATAAAGATTAAACTCTCTGAAAAAGTTAATAATATTTTTAAGAAAATTATTCGTAAGGATTACTGGGCAGAGATTGATGACAAGTATACTCTGCAGATATTTAAAAATATTCCTGTTAGCGGTAAGCAAGTTGTTACTGAAAAATCCACAGGCGAGAGTCAAATTACAAGCTTATCGTTTATATCATGTATTGTTAATTTAGCTAAAGAGAATGAAGAGAAAAAAAGTGGTTTAGCACAAGGTGGTATTTTCCCTATTGTTATGGACTCGCCATTCGGAGCCTTAGACGATGAATATCGTACATTGATAGCAAGATATGTTCCCGAACTGGCCGAGCAAATAATAGTATTTGTCTCATCTTCACAATGGAAGGGATGTGTCGAGCATGAGTGTAAGGGATCTGTAGGCCTACATCATAGTCTTGTGTATTTTTCTCCAAAATTAGAAGGTGAAGAAACTAAATATTTGAAACGAAGTGATTCTTTTGAAAGAACAGAAATAATGGATGGATATTATGATAGATAGAGTGAGGAAGCCTGAAAAATTTGAAGGTTTATTAAAGCAATTAAAGGAAGAAGAAAAAATATTTTCTTCATATAAAGATATATTAATATTTGCTGCTTGTTTGGCAAAATCAAGGCAGGTAAGAGAGCCATTTTTAAAATCCTCAGAACCAATACCTTTACATATATTCAGCGGAGAGTTTGATATGGCAGTGATTAATGCTATAGCAATAACAGAGCAAAATGATTATGAAATTCAATTCCTTTCTGAAGAGAATCAAGAAAGAAAAATTATGATTTTCGAGGAGTATGCTGCCGCAGGATTACAAATAATAGAAGATGAAGTTTTAAGCAGAGGTAAAAGTGTACTTGAATCGTTTATAGAGTTATTAGCAGATGAAGAGGCGGATAAAAATTTGCTAGGTGATATTTCGTCTCTTGCATATTAGGAGTTAACATGGATAAGAATTACTCATTCTCTGAACCAATTACTCATATAGATTATAGAGGAAATCAAGTCGAGGGAAGAATCGTGCTTGGATTAGAGTTTTCTGAAGCACTGAAACTATTTCCATTTACATTTGCAAAAGAGAATGGGTATTTTATAACTGAAAATGAATACGCTCGCTTCAAGAAAGGCGAAGAAATTACTACTCAAGGTCTATATGAAAGTGAATATAAATCGATTGAGAGTGTTACACATGATTTTATCGAAGTTGAAAGGCATCCGGAGGATTTAATTTCTTCATTGGTATTATCAATTAAGAATGGATTACAGCTTAGTGTTAGAGCTACGAATGTTATTTTTACAGCTCATAATAAAAATGAAAAACTGTATCCGAAGGATTTAGATAATCCATTAAAAAATAGGTTTAAAAACTGTGGGGAAAAAACAGAAAAAGAAATTAGACTTGCTATATCAAACATTTCATTGGATAGTATTTGTGATGAAGTTGAAATCGAAGAGCCTGATCTAATTGGTTTATTATATAACTTACTTTCTAAAGGGATAATTGATTGTTCGGTTCGTACTTCTAATATTATTAAGGATGCAAAGAAAAACCTTATTCATTTAAAAAAATCAGAGTTGAATTTTGAATTTAGAAATAAATTTAAGAACTGCGGATTGAAGTCAGAAAAAGAAATTAGAGACTTAGTAAGAGTACATAGATTGCTCAATGTTGGAAATGATCATCAATACTCTGTGTGTCAATTAACTTTAGAATATTTTCTGGCTGCTAAAGTTTTCTCAGAAAAAAAATATATTAAGAGTGTTTTTTGTTTTTACCCTAAAGAAACTACAATTTTAGAAATAATAAAAACCCAGTTTGAAGATGGATTACATAATGATTCAGACCTCACTTACTGCCGATTATCAATTCTTTTTGACTTACTAATAAGCAACCAAGAAATAAAATACAAAAAAATAATAGAATTAACACTCGAAGACTTTGAAATAGAAATAAATAAAATAGATCCGCACCACGCTGATATAAAAGATTTATATGATTATTTTATTAAATACATAAATAACAATCAACTTTCAGAGAACACTATCAATAGAGTAGATGATATGTATATTTCGGCTGTAAATCTATTAAGTAGAATAGATTTACAAGATATTTCGGCTTATAAAAAACTTTTACCTGCTTCTATTGTGAAAAATGAAAAAGAACTTGCAACTATTGTTTGTCGACTTTTATCGAATAATAAAAAAACCCTAGAGGAACTAGGTGCCATATATGGGGTAACACGAGAGAGAATTAGACAGCTCGAAAGTTTAGCTATTGCAAAATTATTAAAGAACCCATCATGTTTATGTTGGATAGTTCTTGATATGTATTTATTAAAACATCATGACGAGATTGTTGAACAATTAGCACAAAATTCAGGAGTTATTGGCAAGGGAGAGGTCCGAATGTTATTCGAATGCTTTCCAAACTGGGTTAAAAATTTATTAAATATTCAAAATTCATATGAAAAATATGTGAATCAAGTGACTATTCAATACAATGGGCATTTTCTCATCAAGGATTTCTTTAAAGCAGAACAATTTAATCTAATTATCAATAATGATAATTGGTTTAGTGATGTTAGGGCTTCGCTTTCATTGCCATATTCATCCTCTAGCCATATAAAAACAATTGCTCCTTTTTTGACCGACAAGGCCTTAAGTTATTTTAAAAAAAATCGCGATTCATTAGGTCATAAAAGGTCTATAGAAGAAATTTGTTTTAACATAATTGATTTCTATGGCTACCCTATGAAAACAGATGAAATATATTCTAAATATATTGATTCAGTAAGTTTTCCTCGTGATATAAGAACCGTTTCTAATGTAATTATGAATTCTGATAAATTTTTAATTATGGATAGAGGCACGTATGGTACTTATAGTATATTGCCATTTGATGAAAAAGTTGTTTTAGATATAAGAAATAAGGCATTTGAATTTTTAACTGCTAATTCCTCAAAAAAGTATGTTACTTCTATAGCTTTGTGTGGTTTTTTAAAAACTCAATTTAAGCCACATGAATTTTCTAGGTATGTCATATATGGTTTACTTCAAGATGATGATAGATTTTACTGTCATAGATATGGTCAAAAAATAGGTCTTTCCAGTAACTTTAGTGGTGAAGATTTGGTTGCGGCTTGTGAGATGTTAGTCGGATTTCTCAATAGATTTGGCCCTCTTTCTTTGAGACAAATACAAATTGAAGCTAATAAATATGGAGATTATCATGATCAAACTATTGTTACTGAACTAGCTAGAAATAAAAACATTGTCAGGTTAGATAGAGGGTTGTATGGACTAATAGGAGTACATATCGATCTTGAAAGACTAATTATAGCTGAGTTTATTTCAATAGTTTTTTTGATAAACAAAAGTAGAACAATTCACTTTTTATTAGACAAAGTAAAATCATACTATAAATCAATAGAATATGAGACGTTTGTTGACTATCTCAAAAAAGATAATGATATTATTGAGATAAAAGATGATTTTGCTAATTTAAATAAACTTATTGATATTGAATCATGGATTAGTGATGTTGTATTAAGATTTGATCTACCAAACATACGGGATAAGCTTGAATCTATTAATAATAAAATCCATGTTGACAATAAAAATGATATTGATTCCAACAGCATTGGGTCTTCTGAAATTATAAAGGAGATAGGCTTTGATGACTTTTAAAAAAATTAATATTCCACTTTTTATCAAGACAACAAAAGAAAATCCTAATGATGTTTTTTTTGAGCCTTTGTTATCATCTTCTGTGTCATACAAAGTGGCCGTAGGATATTTTTCTTCAAAATGGATTAAAGATGTTGCTGCCGGGGTTGCGCAATTTGCGTCTAATGGAGGAAATGCTTGTTGGCTTATTTCTCCTCAGCTTACAAAAGAGGATTACAATGCTTTGTTAGAGGGGGAGGTCAACTCTGATTTAAGTGAAAGGTTGTTCAAGAAAAGTTTTCAGGAGTTATTTGATTCGTTAAAAGAAGAAACATTGGCAACTATAAGTTGGTTAATTACTGACGGTATATTGAAGTTTAGAATAGCAGTGCCTTGCAATAACCTAGATGGAATCATGCATTCAAAAATGGGTGTTTTTGAAGATGATTATGGAAACAAAGTTGCATTTTCTGGTTCATATAATCTTACTGGTTCAGCAAAAGGAAATTGGGAAAGAATCGATGTTTTTTCCTCTTATTTTAGTGAAGAGTCTGCTTTGCGAACTCAAGATATAGAATCTGATTTTGATATGATGTGGAATGGATATGATCGAAATTTAAAAGTGTTTACCCCATCTCAATCATGTTTAAAACCATTTTTGGATTTTACTCAAAACACACAAAGACCTTATAAAAAGCCTTGTAGATTTTCCATTCCTAAACATTTTCTCAATGAAAAAGGCGAAATCCGTCCATATCAAATAGAAGCTGTAAATAAATGGTTTAAAGCTAACGGAAGAGGTATTTTCTGTATGGCTACAGGATCAGGAAAAACTGTTACAGCATTATCAGCTGTTGTAAAGTTGGCTGATTATGTAGACAATAATCAAACTAATTTGTTTGTACTAATTGTAGTACCATATATACATTTAGCTATGCAATGGTGTGATGAAATTACTTCTTTTGGTTTTAACCCTATTAAGTGTTTTGATGGTGTTTCAAAATGGGGTCAACAACTCTCACAAAGCCTAACATCATCTTTAATTCAAAAAAGAGGAATTACGGTAGCTGTATGCACTAATGCTACGTTTACATCTAATTCGTTTAGATGTTTCGATTCATACTTTAAAAAAATAACGTCTTTGTTGGTCGCAGATGAAATGCACAATCTTGGTTCTCCAGAATGTCTAAAACTGTTACCAAACGATGTAAACTATAGATTAGGTCTTTCGGCAACACCTCGGCGCCATAATGATGATGAAGGGACACAAGCTATTTATGATTATTTTGGTGATGAAGTCATTAATTTCTCATTAAAAGATGCAATTAATAATCATTGCTTAACAAAATATTTTTATTACCCGACTATTGTTGAGTTTACAGCTGAAGAATGGGATGAGTATAAAGAGTTATCAATCCAACTTTGTAGGTTCATTAAAATTGATTCTAATGGTGGATTTAAATTCTCTGATGGAGCCAAACCACTTTTGTTAAAAAGAGCAAGAATAATTAACTCTATGGAAAATAAATATAAGGCATTCTTCGAATATGTGTCTAAAGTAGGATTAAATAAACATACTCTTGTGTATGTTGGTGATACAAAAGAAGATGGAATTAGAGCTGTGGAATATGTTACTAAACGGTTAGGAACAGAGTTTGACATTTCTTGTAATAAGTTTACAGCTGAAACTGAACTATTAGACAGGAGTGCAATACTAAAAAATTTCTCTCTTGGGAAAATAGATGTAATTGTTGCCATAAAGTGTTTAGATGAAGGAGTTGATGTTCCTTCGACTCAATATGCTCACATATTAGCGTCATCCACAAATCCTAGAGAATATATTCAAAGAAGAGGTAGAGTATTAAGAAACTCGCCCAATAAAGAATATGCATATATATACGACTACATTGCGGTTCCACCTAATTCTGATATGGATGGATTTTCAAAAGGGGATCTAAATATATTTAGAGGCTTATTCAAAAGAGAAATTAAGAGGATCGAAGAATTTGCAGAGTTAGCTGTTAATTATGGGGATAGTTTGGAGCTCTTTTCTAAAATTCGTAAGAAACTTGGAATTTATATGAGTTGATACTTCTCATCCTGGCAAATGTTCAAATAATGGCTTGATGCTTTTTGTACATAAATAGTTGTCAGTACCAGTGCGGCATAATTTCGCCACACTGGGTTTATGACGCTTACAATTTTATTCCTAAGTTTAATAGTGATTTATGGTTCCTCAAAGAGGATATACCGTACTCAACATGAGCAGCCCATGCTTGCTGATATTTCTTACCATCTAAGTTTGGATAGTAGAGTTTTAACATCAGCTCGGTTATATCACTGGTTTCCCCAAGCCAAGTAAACTTATCCAAAACTAAAGTACCATCCAGCTTTGCTTCTTGGCCAGAATAACGAAAATCACTCTCTATTGAACGAAAAAAAGCGATACGAGCAGAAATATTAGGCGTAATACCGGTATAGCTTTTTAATTTCTTGAGCTGCTCTTCTGTTGATAGGCTTAAGTTCATTCGATTCGGTAGCATTACACGGCCTCCTGTATTACTTGTTTCCAGAAGTAACCTTGCTTTATATGAGATGATTTTGATTTGCCGTCAAAACAAATTTCATAAGTTTTGGCGATGTCATCTTCAATAAGCCTGATATAGTCTTTATCAATTTCCGTATCCGTAGACAGAATCACGACTTGATGGCTTGCTGTTGGGAAGTAGTTTTCTACCAGCTTATCGCGGTGATGAGAATCCAATCTACCTAGAGGTGTATCGATGATAATAGGTAACTTACGGCCTGAGGTTTTTCCCAATGCTTCAAGAATAGAAATAGCATAGATTTGTTTCTCACCTGCAGACATTGCCTTGCGATTGATCTTATTTCCATGTTCATCAATAAGTTCAACATCAAAAGATTTGGGATTGATTAAAGCACAGAGCTGTAGATCCTCTTTGCGAGCCAGTTTTTTATAAGACTCAACAAAGTGCTGTTCCAGAGACTTAACCCGAGACTTAGTTAGTTGATCTGCGAACTTACTCAATAATAAAATTGTATTTTGTGCATTCTCGACACTCGCATTTTTATTTGCGTTATCTCTGTGCTTGTCATGCAATTTCTGTATTTGACGAGCTGTTTCGAGTGCCAAACGTAGTTCTTGTTTAGCATCTTCTAGAAGTGCCTGGTAGTCGGAGCATAGCTCCTGTTTCTTCTTATCTCTTGCTCGAATTTTATCTAGTGTACCTTGTAACTGTTCTTTTTCCGGTGCTCGAGCAACGTTTTGAGAAATGTTATCCAGTAACTCCTCAACTTGACCTAGTCTAGAACGAGCCTTATCGAAACGCTCGTATGAACGATGACTACTTTGATTTACTTGGTATTCGATGGCGTTAGCTTGGCGATCAGAGATATCTAACAAAAGTGCTTGGTTAGAATCATCTGAAACATAGTAGTTGAAGCAGTCTGCAATGGCATCCATGGCAACGTTTGAATCAGCTAAACGAAATGAAAGGTCTTTTCTCAAAGTATCCAGAAATCCATCTAGCTCTTTAGCAAAGTGTTGCTTTTGCTTAAGTGCTCTCTCTTTTTCAATCTGAGACAGTAGTGCTTTCATTGAATTCGGTGCTAAAGCAAAGGGAAGGCTGGTTTCCATCTCCATACGGATTTGCTTTTCCAGCTCGAGTTTTTCTTTAAGCAACTGATCAATTTTCTGTTCTTCTTGTTCGCGTGTTTCAGCCCAAGCGCCACCGCTACTTGATAGTTCAGCTTCAAGTTTTTGAATCTCTTGCGAGACATGCTCAATCTGAATGAGCACTTGATTAGCCTCATGACGTAACTTTTCAGCATTACGTTCATGCTTGATTCGAGTCTCATCCAAATTATCTAATTGTTGCTTGATAGACGTTTCGAGTAATGTCGCGCCTTGTTTTTTTAGATAGATATTTAGGTCACTTTTAAGCTTGGCGATAACATCCAACCCCAGTAAACGTTTAACAGCAGTGTTCAGTATAGTTCCCGATTCATCTTCAGCTAACTCCGCAATCTTTTCACCATCAAAGAAGAATAGGTCAGCAATACCGTTCGGAATCAGCTCATTTAAAAAGCCTTGGCATTGATCATAGCTGAGTTCTGATAGATCCTTGCCATCTTGTTCAAGAATCAATTTATCAGCTTTGCCTTTCTTCCAGCTTCTCGTAACTTTATACGTATTTTCTGAACCTGCTTGGTTATGGGTAAATGCAAGTTCAATATATGCATTTTCTGGTGAATTTATGCCATTCCCCTTGTGAATTAGCTCGGAAAGCTCCTCGATGTATTCATTATTATGAAGTGGCTTACCAAAAGAGAGACGGCCATAAAGAGCTAGACGAACTGCTGTTAAAATCGAAGTTTTCCCTGCGCCGTTTAACCCACCAAATAGAATAATAGAGCGTTCTGTTCCGGGTATTTCTTCACCTTTAGCATTATGAGCTGCACTTGATGGCGTTAGGTCGATCTCGTGCAATCCACAAAATACGCGAAAGTTATTAAGACTTAGTTTGGTTATTAGCATCGTTACGGCCTAAAATTCCTTCTTAAGGGCTAGCTCAATTTCTGCTAGCTCTTGGTTATATCGATCGATTTCTTTTTGGTGTACATCGTATTCTGCGCGACTTTGCAAGGCTGCATGTTTGTCCTTTATCGATTCTAGACTGCCCCAATCTTGCTTCAACAGGGATGCGATTTTATCGCTGATGCCACTGCGACGACTTAAGCCTTCCATCGAAATTTCTAATTCGATAAGCTTCATCACCATTTCTGGTTCAGCATCGAAATCAGAACTTAGTTCACGCAGCAGTGCAGCCTCGTCTTTACCAAAACTTGCTCCGTCATCATAGATCCAATCAAGATCGAAGCCGTACACTTCCTTAAAAATCGAGGGGAGAGAATCATTCCAATCTGGCTCATTAGGATCTCGTAGCCATTCCTGTCGAATTGCGTGCAACTCTGGCGCGGTAATTAGTTCAATCTCTCGGCGTTCATCTTTGTATTGTTTATCAAGTTCCAGAAGTTCCTTAAGCCACTGCTTACGATATTTCAACCAATATGGACCAGGTACGTGCTTACGTTCTGTAGCAATATTTTCACCTTCTTTGGCATATTGGTAGGCGACTCTTCCGGTACGACGTTTGTAATTACGAAATTCATCTTTGTTTTCAGGGTCTGTAGTAAAAGCTAATTTGTTTCGGAATTCTAAAAGTGGGTTCATCCACTCTTCACCATTTTCAATTAAGCTTTCCATTGCTCTATCTTTTGTCACGACGGTGCAAGTCCAGCATCCAAAACGAGAATTGCCACATGATGGTGTCGTTTCGTCGATTACCATCGGGCATTCACCTTGGCCTGATGAGTCTCTATACAAATTCCAAAGAGTGAGGTTTTTGCCGCCCCATGGGTTTTCCCATTCAAGATCGTAGATATCTTTCCAGATATTCTTAACTCCATAAGGTGAGTCTTGAGTCTCTAAATGACAAAGACGCAAGATCTTCCAAACATCATCGACAGACCATGTATCGATTGGTGTGAAGATAAACGCATTTGCAAGCGTGGTATGGCGAGCGAGCCGGGAACCATCTATTTTATGTTTAGCAATCACTTGCGCACGTGAGGCACTTTCTTGGCTTCGAGAACCCAGTACAACGATTACTTCATCATATTTTGAAACTGTAGTTTTAATAAAATCACTGACTGGATCGATTTTCATCCGCTCGGTACACCAACGGAATGAGCGTGTTGGGGCCGGGTAGCCTTTGCCAAGTAAGTTTACCCAAAAGGTATCATTACTCTTTGGAACGACTTGATGAGTCGTGATTGGCAAACCATCTCGCCTAGCGCCAGATTCGATCGCTTTAAGAGAGTTTTTTATATGATTTACGACAACAGGAGTTTCAACCAAGGTATCGGACGATACAACAAACACTGGTTTTTGCCGTTGATCTTTTGGTAAACCTAACAGTGCCATATAAACGAGAGACATGACTGCAGAAGAGTCTTTGCCACCACTATAGCCAATAACCCATGGGCGTTTATCAGCGCAATAGATTCGCTGGACATCAGCAATATAATGGTTGAGCTTTAAACCTGCGAAATATTCTTGATTAATAAACTCTTCATATCCTTCGAGGTCTTCTGCCAGTAGGAGTTGATCTGTCATTACAATTGTTTCTCTAGTGTTTTTTCATCAGGTGTTAGTGCCAAGCCTAATTTGAGCTTTAACGCGTTACTGGTAAGTAGAATGCTGGTCGTTGACTTAGAAATACGACCATGGTTCATTGTGCGTTTTACCCAATCAGGATTCGCTTTTCGCCAATCAATGGATTGTAACGGTTTCAATCGGGATTCCCAGTCGTTGGGGTGTTCACTTAAGAGTTGTTTACCGACGATTCCCAGTGCTTGTAACCCGACACCATGTGCGTGAATAAACTCCTGGCGCAGTTGGCTTGGCGATACTTTTTTGTTAAGCATCATCTGCCAATCAGGTATATATTTGGTCACTGCTTTCCAGTATTCAATTGACAATCTTTGTTCTTCTTCAGAGAAGCCATCTCGAGGACCTTTACTCAGTAGAGCCTTTGTTGCTTGTTTTATGGCACTTAGAGTGAATAGCTTATTCGACTTAGGGCTTACGTTTGACTTTTCCATTTCAGTGAAGCCAATGAAAGGCTCTATTTCCATCGCAAGGTATCTTGCTAGTTCTGAACTTTCGTCTCTATGGTCATAAAGTGTTCCCAAAGATGTACTTGGTTTTACGGCGTACTTGTTAAGGTCAGCAAACATTTGCTGGCTGCGAGTAAGTCCTTCATCAACAAAGAAGAGTACTGGAAGATTATCCTGCCCTAAGTCAGGGTTCTCTCTAAGCGCTTCTTCAATTGCTTTTCTTCGATGTTGCCCGTCGTTGATCAGGATTTGTGCATCCATTGGGATTTGAAGAATGCCAAGATTTGGTGCTTCGCCTATTTCTTCAAATGATATCGATGTACCAACGGACGCTGTCAGCGCAGAAAAAACGTAATCCTTTGGATTATCGAGAAGATACTTAACCATATCAGGGATTCGTGTTTTGTTTAGGGTGCGCTGAGCGCGAAGCTCTGGAGGAACATCATCCTCATTGTAACTAAATATCTTTGGGACTATCCGAAGAGGGCAGGTCGCAATATAAAACGGACGTCCAGCCTGTATCCCTCTCACAGCGGGGAACGAGTAACAATATCCAGAATCATTCATATGCATAACAGTAACAGTGGTATGTTATTCTGAGCTAAATGGTATGTCATTTTTAACAAAATGATAAGCGGGTAATTGTCTATTTTTAGAAAAGCAGTTTAATTGGATGGTAAATATACAGTAATGATTGCCTCTGAGTTGTTCGACTAAACAGCATCTATCCCAAACTTCCAATCAGGGGTAAAGCCTTGTAATTGAGCCATAGAACAGAGGTTGGTGATGGTTGCTCTAAGTCTACCCCTAAATGTTTGCTCAGAGGTTAAAGCAGTAAGGGAAGCGTTAAGACCAGAGACATAATCTTCGCAAGCAGCTCTCATGTTGTTGGCATGAAGGAAGCTAAAGTATTGGTTCTGGAGTACACAGAATTTATCGAAATAATCGACATGAGGTAATGAGTTACTTTTTTGACCATTGGCAAGTGCACTTGCGGGAATCAAATTCCAGTGTTGATCATGTCCTATATAGCTCCACGGAATGAAGTGGTCTAGGTCATACTCTCCGGGATTCAACTGTTCATCGGAATAGATGCAACTTACCGTATGTATCTGGAGAAACTCATCCCAAATTTTACGTTGTGCGGTTAGTTGCGTTCGAGCGAGCGGGGGCAAAATTTTACATATAATGTTTGGTGAGTTTGGGTTTTTTCGCTGCAAATAAGATACCCAAGCAAACTCAGCCCAAGCCCTTACAATTGAGTAGTTTTGGTGAAGGTATTTTAACCATAGAGGATGGAGAATTAAGAAAAGCTCCTGTTTGCACTTTTCTAGTTTATAGAGAGGTTTTCTCTCATCAAAGTATTGTTTTGCTAGCTCGAAGGTTTTGTCATTTTTTTCAACATCGTTTAAACCTTTTAGTTCACTTGAAAAGAACGGTTGAAGTAATCGAAATGGAACATAATTTTCTAGTTCCTTTGCAGATGAATTAGCGAAAGCCCGATGAATTTTTTCATTCAATGCAGGTGCTATTTTAGGCGTTAGCACCTTAAGTTCATCAATTGATAAAGATGAAAGATGTGACTCCATTTGATCTTGTAGGCCAAAATTCAAATTGAAGTATCTTATTGGGTAAGCCGCTAGATATAACATGTGTTCAGTAAGTTCAGACACACAAATCTTAGTGGATGCTTGTGATTCGCTTGTTTTGACATGGTTTAAAATTGCCATGAAGAAAAGTAATTTGTAAGAGTTTGTTGTATTAGTAAATAGCTTTGAAAGTGCTTTTATATCAAGTTGTTGGTCGCTTGGTAGCATCGCTATATTCTATGATTAAATTAATATTGGCAGGATATTAGCAGTTATACATCAAAATAACGGTCACTGGTTAAATTATATGCTGCTGTGTAAATACAACTAGCATGTTTGAACATATTCTGGCGCGGAATCTAGACATCGTTTTATTTAGTCGAAAGGCTGATTCTCAGAGTGAGTGATAGCAGCTTTATCCATATGAAATGGCCTTCCGAAAATCGCCAAAAACAGGGTGGTGGTCAGTGCGGTGGTGGTCGTCACACCCAATTTGGGCACGAACAAAATGATCGGTCAGTGAAGATTTTGGGCACGGTTTGGGCACGAAAACGGATTTTTCCAAAATTTCCGAAAATTAGGCTTCTTATGAGACCGAAAAATTGGAATTTGTGACTAATTTGAAATTAATGGTGCCCACAACAATTTGTGGTCAGAAAAGCAGGGGATAAGAGAAGATAACTAATTGATATATAAGAATTGGTGCGTCCTAATGGACTCGAACCATCGACCCCCACCATGTCAAGGTGGTGCTCTAACCAGCTGAGCTAAGGACGCACTTGAGAACTTTTTTGCTATCGAAAGAATGGTGCGTCCTAATGGACTCGAACCATCGACCCCCACCATGTCAAGGTGGTGCTCTAACCAGCTGAGCTAAGGACGCGCACATACATCGTTTCGATGTGCGGGCATAATAGCGGGATGAAGTTATTCAGGCAAGAGCAAAACAGCATCGAATGATTCGTTTGCTCTTTTAGTGAGCAGAGACAAATTCAGTTTAAAAACAACTAGGCAGCAATTTTTAAGCTGAACTCGTCTTGCCGACGGTGTTTCGCATGGCGACGATAACTACCTTTTCCTTTAATATTCTCTTCCACACGGCTGCGGAATAATTTGTCAGTGACCAGCGCTTGTAAATGATTGTCGGTAATAGCACCGCGTTGATGCTGATATCCGGTATGTGATGTTTTCGACTTCATCGGGACCTCCTGTTGAAATTGTGCAAATTATGAACGTTTCCATTAAAGCGAACAAGTAAAACTCATGAGGAATATATGAGTATCTGGATGACATTAAAATCAAAAGTGGTATTTGAAACGCCCTGGATCAAAGTCCGTCATGATGACGTTCTGACCCCGATGGGCAGTCCGGCACAATACGGTGTGGTTGAGTTTAAAAACCGGGCGGTTGGTGTCGTTCCGGTGCTTGATGATGGCCGGATCGTGATGGTGCGACAGACCCGCTATGCCATTGGTAATCAGAGTTCACTGGAAATTCCGGAAGGTGGTGCTCCGCAAGGTGAAGACTGGCAACAGACCGCTACGCGGGAACTGCAAGAGGAAACCGGGTATACCGCGGGAGAGATAGAACCTTTACTGACAAATTTCTATCTTTCTAACTCTGTAACTAATGAGTGTGGCGCCTTGTTTATTGCCCGCCAACTAGAAGCTGGTAAACAGGAACTTGAAGACACAGAAGACATCCTGGTCGAATTGCATACTTTTGATGAATTATTGCGAATGATTCAGCAGGGGATCATCACCGATAGTCTGACGATCATGGCGCTGCTTTACATCGCTACAGATCGTGCCCGTTACGGTGTATGAGCCGGTCTGACAGTCGATTGTACTACTGTAATTGCATAGATAGCTGCCAATTTGCAGGCTAATGTCATATTAAGACAGTGATTCTGAATAAATATATTTAATTCTGCGAAATAAATGGGATGCAGAAGATTTTGTTTGTGGCATTCTTTTGATAAGATTTTTATGTGGCACGATCAAGGCTGATGATGCGTGCATTCCGGGACTGATCACTAAGAATAGGAATAAAGATGAAGAACTTTCGCAAAGTCATGCAGTTCGCTGCTCTCGCTTTTGCTGTAAATGTAAATGCGGCGGAAATTAAAGAGATACGTTTTGGCGTAGAACCTGGTTATGCACCATTTGAAGTGAAAGCGGCTGATGGTTCCCTGACTGGTTTTGATATCGATTTAGGCAATGAGATGTGTAAACGTCTGCAAGCCAAATGTGAGTGGGTTGAAAGTGATTTCGACGGCCTGATCCCATCGCTGAAAGCGAAGAAAATCGATGCCATCCTGTCTGCAATGTCTATTACAGAACAACGTATGCAGGAAATTGATTTCACCAATAAACTGTATGGTACTCCGGCTCGTTTGGTGTCAGCAAAAGGTTCAGGTATTCAGCCAACAGCTGAATCATTGCAAGGTAAACGTGTGGGTGTGATGCAGGGTACTACTGCTGAAACTTATGCTAAAGATAACTGGCAGAGCAAAGGCGTTGAACTGGTAGCTTACCAGAATCAGGATCTGGTGTATGCGGATCTGGTCTCTGGCCGTATTGATACCGCATTCCAGGATGCTGTGACTGCAGGTGAGAGCTTCCTGAACAAACCGCAGGGCGAACAGTTTGAATATTCTGGCCCTGAAATTAACGACGAGAAATACTTCGGTGTTGGTGCTGGTATCGGTGTACGTAAAGAAGACGGCGCATTGAAAGATGCACTGAACAAAACACTGGCTGATATGCGCAAAGATGGTACTTACGACCAACTGGCTAAAAAGTATTTTAAATTCAACATATACGGTGAATAACGCTTCGCGTTAACTGTTATTTGATGACGAGGCTCTTCGGATGAGGAGCCTCGTTGTTTTTCAGTTTCAAAATAAATCAGGTATATCGTTATGCTGTATGGGTATGGCTCCATTATTTTCGACGGAGCTCTGGTGACGATAGAGCAGGCACTGCTTTCGGTCGCGCTCTCTTTTCTGCTGGGATTAATAGGTGCTGCGGCAAAATCATCGCAAAGTAAGTTGGCGAGATTACTGTCCGGCATTTATACCACTCTGATCCGGGGCGTGCCTGATCTGGTGCTGATGCTGCTGATATTTTATGGTCTGCAGATTGTGGTGAATGGTATTACTGAGTCATTGGGTATCGCCCAACTCAATATTGATCCATTTGCTGCCGGTGTGATCACGATTGGTTTTATCTATGGTGCCTACTTTACGGAGACATTCCGTGGTGCTTATTTAATGGTGCCTAAAGGTCAGCTTGAAGCTGGAGTGGCGTATGGCTTCTCGCCGTGGCAGGCATTCCGCTATATCCTTTTCCCTCAGTTGATGCGTTTTGCATTACCCGGCATTGCTAATAACTGGCAAGTTACATTGAAGGCAACCGCCCTGGTTTCGATTATCGGGTTGTCCGATGTGGTTAAAGCAACCCAGAATGCAGGGAAGGGAACTTATCAGTTTTTCTATTTCACGATTGTTGCTGCCGTGGTTTATTTGATTTTCACGACTGTGTCGAATCTGGTTTTGCTTTGGCTGGAACGTCGCTATTCAATGGGTGTCCGGAGTGCTGAACTATGATTGAAATCCTGATGCAGTATGGTAAGGCTTTTTTGTGGAGTGATGGTTATCGCTTTACCGGCGTAGCTGTCACCATGTGGTTGTTAGTGTTGTCACTGGTATTCGGGTTTATGCTGGCATTGCCGATGTCGATTGCCCGTGTATCGCAGAAAAAAGCGCTCTGGATGCCGGTATGGTTCTATACCTATATCTTCCGCGGTACACCGCTGTATGTGCAGCTGCTGGTATTCTATTCCGGTGTATATACATTAAGTATTGTTAAGGATGTCGACTTTCTGAACCTGTTTTTCCGGAGCGGCTTTAATTGCACTGTGCTGGCATTAGCGTTGAATACCTGTGCCTATACAACGGAAATGCTGGCCGGCGCGATCCGAGCGATCCCGCATGGTGAAATTGAAGCAGCCCGGGCTTACGGCTTCTCTGGTTTTACACTTTATCGCAGCATCATTATTCCTTCAGCATTGCGTCGTGCCTTACCGGCTTACAGCAATGAAGTCATTCTGATGTTGCATGCGACCTCGCTGGCATTCACGGCGACGGTACCGGATATCCTGAAAATAGCCCGGGATGTGAATGCTGCAACGTATAAGTCGTTTCACGCATTTGGTACTGCGGCAGCGATTTATCTGATTATCTCTTTCCTGCTGGTTGGCCTGTTCCGTCTGGCTGAAAAACGCTGGCTGAAACATCTGAGACCACAGTCTGCGCATTAAGATTCATTTTAGAAAGGTTATGAAATGCACAATTACAAATTGGCTGTAAACGATCTGCATAAAAAATATGGCCAGCATGAAGTTATTAAAGGTGTGTCTTTATGCGCAAAGGCCGGTGATGTGATCAGTATCATCGGTTCATCCGGTTCAGGTAAAAGTACTTTTTTACGTTGCCTGAATTTTCTGGAGAAACCGAGTGCCGGTTCCATTTTCGTTAATGGTAAAGAAATCCATATGACGATGGATTCCGATGGTCAGCTAAACGTTGTCGATCAAAAAGAGCTGCAGTTACTCCGGACCAAACTAACGATGGTTTTCCAGCACTTTAACTTGTGGAGCCATATGACGGTTTTAGAAAACGTTATGGCTGCGCCGATCAAAGTATTAGGGATGGATAAAGAAGAAGCAAAAGCCAAGGCCATTCAGTATCTGGAAAAAGTGGGTATTGATGAAAGAGCCAGAGCCAAGTATCCGGCGCATTTATCAGGTGGACAACAACAGCGTGTATCCATTGCCCGTGCATTAGCGATGGAGCCGGAAGTACTGCTGTTTGATGAACCGACTTCAGCGTTAGATCCGGAACTGGTTGGCGAAGTGCTGAAGATCATGCAAAAGCTTGCGGAAGAAGGCAAAACCATGGTGGTCGTAACCCATGAAATGGGGTTCGCCCGGAATGTTTCGAATCACGTGATTTTCCTGCATCAGGGGAAAATTGAAGAAGAAGGCCATCCGGATGATGTACTAGGTAATCCGAAAAGTGAGCGTCTGAAACAGTTTCTATCCGGTTCGCTGAAGTAACACTTAATTTTAATATTGTCCGGAGAAATCCCTCCGGACAATTATTTTTACTACTTGTGTTTATGCGGCTCAGCCATTTCCAATGGTGAAATCCAAAGATCGAACTCTTCTGCAGTAAGATAACCCGAAGCTATCGCTGCCTCACGTAAACGCAATCCCTGATGATGTGCCGTTTTTGCAATCATTGCTGCCTTGTCATAACCAATATGTTTATTCAATGCCGTCACCAGCATTAAATTATCAGCCAGATGTTCTTCAATTCGCGCTAGATTAGGTTCAATTCCACTTGCGCAGTGTTCATCAAACGCCCGGCAAGAATCAGCCAATAAATGGATGCTTTCCAGCACGTTATGTACCATCACAGGTTTATAAACATTCAGTTGGAAATTCCCCTGACTTCCCGCAAATGCGACCGCAGCATCATTACCAAAAACCTGTACGCAAACCATGGTCAGCGCTTCACATTGGGTCGGGTTTACTTTCCCTGGCATAATAGAAGAGCCCGGCTCGTTCTCCGGAATGACTAACTCACCAATTCCGCAACGGGGGCCACTGGCCAGCCAACGCACATCATTCGCTATTTTCATCAACGCACCAGCCAGCGTACGTAATGCAGCCGATGCCTGAACCAATGCATCATGCGCTGACAGGGCAAAGAATTTATTATCTGCCGCGTGAAATGGATAACCGGTAATACTGGCAATATAAGCGGCTGTTCGTTCACCGAATTCAGGGTGAGCATTTAATCCGGTTCCGACCGCGGTGCCACCGATGGCTAATTCAAGTACACCGGCTTTGCTGGCCTGAATCCCTGCTAACGCGAAATCAAGTTGTGCTACCCAGGCACTGATTTCCTGGCCCAGTGTAATGGGCGTTGCATCCTGAAGATGGGTTCTGCCCGTTTTGACTATATTGGCGTAAGCCACCGCTTTAGCATCAAGCGTTTGTTTAAGATGCCCGATCACAGGAATTAATTGTTGTTCCAGCTCTTCAATGACGGCTATATACATAGCAGTAGGAAACGTATCATTTGATGACTGACCACAATTCACATGATCATTGGGGTGAATGGGTTTTTTACTGCCAATTTCACCTCCGCATATTTCAATGGCCCGGTTTGCGATTACTTCATTGGCATTCATGTTTGATTGCGTGCCTGACCCGGTCTGAAAGACTACCAGCGGGAAATGTTCATCTAATTTACCGTCAACCACCTCTTGAGCTGCCTGTTCTATCGGATCGGCAATCGTCCCTGGCAACGTCCCTAACTCAGCATTGGCTTTGGCTGCTGCTAATTTCAATATTCCCAGTGCACGGATCATAGGGCGTTCCCAACGAAAACGGTTAACGCCGATCGGAAAATGCTCAATGGAACGCTGTGTTTGTGCCCCCCAGTATTTATCTGCCGGAACCGGGATGCTCCCCATTGAATCAGTTTCATAACGTAGTCCGGTCATAGTTATATTCCTATTCAATGTCCCGCAGATAATCGCTGTACGAGGGATAATTCTTCTATAATGATAATAGTTCCTATCAGCGAGGGTTGCCTGAAATGGACATTGGAACACATGACCTTGCGGCTTTATTTAGTCAGCTGGGATTAGCAAATGATGAACCGAGCATTCTGCGGTTTATTGAATCTCATCCGCTTACTGAGGGAATGGCATTACTGGATGCACCATTCTGGAGTGCATCACAGGTTGATCTGTTACAACAGGCATTTACTGATGATGCAGAGTGGGCAGAGGCGGCGGATACATTAGCAACGTTATTAGCTGCTTCGGCAAAGTGAGATAAATGTGTAGGGAATGAGAGAGTGGCACCGGTGTGATTTATCGGTGCCACTAATTTTTATATTCCGGGAATTACAACCAGCCTTTCTTCCGGAAGAAGAAATAGGTACCAAAAGCAGATGCCAGCATCATGCCGATCGAAACCAGATAACCAAATTGCCAATGTAATTCAGGCATAATGTCAAAGTTCATACCGTACACACTGGCAATCAGTGTCGGCGGCAGAAATACAACCGCGGCAACGGAGAAGATTTTAATAACCTTGTTCTGTTGCAGGTTGGTAAAGCCCATTGCAACTTCCAACTGGAAGTTGATTTTATCGAACAGGAACTGCGTGTGTGGCAACAGTGATTCGATATCGTGCAGCACTTCATCAATGGTCTTTTTCTGTTCAGATAACAGCTGCTGGCGAACGGTTCGGCGCAGGAAACGCAATGCACGTCGGGTATCGTGCAATGCAAGACGGATCTGACTGTTCGTCTCTTCCTGCTCCATCAATTCCTGTAACATCTCATGAATTTGTTCATCGCTGAGAACAAGCTCAGATGTTTCTTCCAGCGTGGTATATCCATCCTCGATCAGGTCAGACAGATATTCGACTTTCAGATCCATCAGTTCAAGCAGGATGTCCATAGCATCTTCGATTTCAACACGATCGTGACGCATGTAGTGTCGTAGCAGGCGGACAATCCCGATATCTTCTTCACGGAAGCTGATCAGCAGGTTATTACGCAGTGTGAACGACATGTTTACACCACGGGTTTCACCACCGATCCGTTGTGGGAACAGAGATAAAATATGCAGACCATCCGTGTCCCAGTAGAAACGCGCAGATGCTTCAATTTCATCCAGCTCTTCTTCTTCCGGAACTTCTTCCAGAAATAGACTACTTAGCCATTCACGTTCTTCATCGTCAGGCTTATAGGCATCCAGCCAGATAGTATCGGGCGGTAATACGTCCTGAGTTGTTAACTGAACAACATCCAGAACTTTATTACGCAGCATGTAGGCGGTAATCATGGGATCCCCCTTGAAAGGCAAATTTGGGGTCTAATTTTCTGCGGGCACTATACCTGCCCTTTATTACAAAGTCAGGTCATTTAGCTCCGTTTGCTGAAAATATGGCCGTAATTTCAGTGAATAATCAGCAGTATCCGGCCATGTTTTGGCCTCATTACAGGGTCCGACTTTTCCGCCAGTGTGGTTTTAACCAGCGGCGCTGTGGATCAATGTCCTGCAGCACCGAGAGTACACAGGGAAGTGGTTCATGTAGTAACAATGCAGCCAGTAATTCAGCGGCCAGTGGTGCGGAGCACAATCCTCGGGAACCGAAACCCGCTAAAACAAATAATCCGGAATCTGTTTCTGGTAACCAACCGGATTTACTTATGTTATCTAACGTGCTCCGGAGTTTTTCTTCTGAACGTAGTCCACCAGCCAATGGCAAGTGATCCCGTGTAACGCCCCGGATAGCTGCTCGTCCGTCAATCACCCGATATGATGAGGTATCTGTGGAAAGTGTTTTTTGCATTTTAGCTTTGTTTTCCAGATGCTCATCATCTCTTACTGTCCGATCTTTATCATGCCGGATATAAGTCGCGCCTATTACTTGTTTCCCCTGATGTGCCGGCACGATGTAGCCATCGCCACAAACAACATAAGGGCTGATCTCTTCATATTCAGAAGATTGCAGCAGGGATATCTGGCCGCGAACCGGTGTGATGGGTAACTCTCTGGTTTGCTCAAAAATACCGATATCTGCACCATTGGCTAAAACAACCTGCGATGCTGACCAGGATTCACCATCCTTACTACTGAGGCGCCAGCTATCCCGCTGTTTTTGAAGCGAGGTGATCCCGCACTCATAGTGCTGAGTCAGTAAACCGCTGGCTGCTGCTAATTGAAACAGAATTTGAGTCAATTCTGACGGCGCAACCCAGCCGCCGTGAGGAAAGAGTGCGCCTTCATCAAGAAGATAGATCAATTCCTCCGGAAAACCGGAACTGGATAATGCATCAATTTTACGTGAAGATTTTTCATCAATTGCCTTCAGCAATACACCACACCAGTCATGAGAAACTGATTTTTGCGAATTTACTTCATTGATTAATTGCCGGCAAAAATGGAATGCAGCCGCAAAGAATTGTGAGAGTGAGTCATCCGGTTTATGTAATAACGGATAAATGGCTCCCTGAGGATTTCCTGAAGCGGCTTGCGCGACATCTTTATCGGCACAGAATAATTCCACCGGATAACCACGCTGAGTCAGTAAATAGCTCAGACAGGCAGACGCGATGCCACCACCAACAATCACGACTGATTTTATATCCGGGGATTGGGGCGATGTTTGTTTCTGACTACGTCCTGTGAGCATCTGCCGTTTTTTGCCATGCCCGCGAACTCTCAACATGGCGAAACCGGCATCAGCGAGTCCGCGCCGCACAAATCCGGCTGCAGTAAATGTTGCCAGTGTTCCTTCAGGGCGGCTCAGCCGATATAAATTCGCAAATAAGTTATCTGTCCACATATCCGGATTTTTACTGGGAGCAAAGCCATCCAGATACCAGGCATCGACTAATCCATCGGCTGGCGTATACACCTGAGGGAGTAATTCATTTACATCACCAAACCAGAGATCCAATACAACAGATCCATTATCAAACCGTACTCGTTGGCAGCCCGGAATGGCAGAAGGGTAGGCAGTCACTAACTGTTCACTGAATGACGTCAATTCCGGCCAGGCCATTAATGCCTGTTTTAAGTCCTGCCGAGTCAGAGGGAACTTCTCAAAACTGATAAAATGCAGACGTGAAACGTTACCCTCCGGGGTTGTTTCACGGTAGTGCCGAAATGCCTGCCAGGTAGCCAAAAAATTCAGCCCCGTGCCAAATCCGGTCTCGGCTATGACAAAAAAATCATGGTCATGATTTAACCAGCGTTCCTGTAATTTATTCTGTTTCAGGAAGACATACCGGGTTTCCTGCAGGCCATTATCGTTGGAAAAATATACATCCCCAAAGGAGTCTGAAATAGGAGCGCCAGCTTCATTCCAGCTTAATTTGGCGTTTTGCAACGAGGTCTGCATGAAAAAATCTCGACTAATTCACAAAAGTACTGCGGATTTTACGGGAAAGCAGACCAGTTGTTGAGATAAAACAGGTAAACTATACCCAGGTCTTATAAGTCATATTGGAACTTAAGTTAATGAGAAGAGCTGTTATCACCGGTATCGGGATTGTTTCTAGTCTGGGCAACAACGCGGCTGAAGTACTGGCTTCATTGAAAGCGGGTAAATCAGGTATTACTTATTCAGATCAATTTGAACAACACAGTCTGCGTAGCCGTGTATGGGGCAATATCAAGCTGGATGTGGCTGAACTGATTGATCGCAAAGTACTGCGTTTTATGGGTGACGCTGCAGCATACGCTTATCTGTCCATGCAGCAGGCAATCGCTGATGCCAAATTGACCGAAGATATGGTTTCAAATCCTCGCACTGGTTTGGTCGCTGGCTCAGGTGGCGCGTCTTCTAAAAACCAGATCGAAGCTTGTGACACTTTGCGTGAAAAAGGTGTACGTCGTGTTGGCCCATACATGGTGCCACGGACTATGTCTTCTACTACATCTGCATGTCTGGCTACGCCGTTCAAAATCAAAGGCATCAACTATTCCATTAGTTCCGCCTGTGCGACGTCATCACATTGTATCGGTAACGCACTGGAACAGATCCAGTTAGGTAAACAAGACATCGTTTTCGCCGGTGGTGGTGAAGAAGTGGATTGGACACTGGCTATGCAGTTTGATGCGATGGGCGCACTGTCCAGCAAATATAACGACACGCCGGAAAAAGCCTCCCGTACTTATGACGCTGGCCGTGATGGTTTCGTTATCTCTGGTGGCGGCGGTATCGTTGTTGTCGAAGAACTGGAACACGCATTGGCACGTGGCGCACATATCTATGCTGAAATCACCGGCTACGGTGCCACTTCAGATGGTTATGACATGGTTGCTCCATCAGGTGAAGGCGCTGTTCGTTGTATGCAACAAGCCATGTCGACTGTTGCTGCGCCAATCGATTACCTGAATACCCACGGCACTTCTACACCTGTTGGTGATGTGAAAGAGCTGGAAGCTATTCATAACGTATTCGGCGATAAAGCTCCGAAGATCTCTGCAACCAAAGCAATGAGTGGTCATGCTCTTGGCGCTGCTGGTGTTCATGAAGCTATCTACAGCTTGCTGATGATGGAAAATGGTTTTATTGCACCAAGCATCAACATTGAAACTTTAGACCCGAAAGCAGAAGGTCTGCCAATCGTTACTGAATATGAAGAAGCAGAACTGAACACTGTGATGTCAAACAGCTTCGGTTTCGGCGGCACCAACGCCACGTTGGTATTCAGCAAATATAAAGGCTAATGATTTCATTAAGCTAAATGGCATAATAAGGGGCTTATAGCCCCTTTTTCTTTTTTTCAGGCGACAGATATGAAGATTGTGGTGGATGAAAATATGCCGCTGGCCGAAGCGTTATTTGCTGAATTCGGCGAGGTAGTGCGTGTGCCGGGCAGAACAATGACTGCGGAACAGTTGGCGGATGCTGATATTTTGCTGGTGCGTTCAGTGACCAAAGTGAATGCAGCGCTTTTATCTCAGGCCACTAACTTGAAATTTGTGGGTACAGCAACGATCGGAACCGATCATATTGATAAAGCTGTTCTGGCAGAAAAAGGGATTAATTTTACCAGTGCACCAGGCTGTAATAAGGTCTCTGTCGGTGAATACATCATCAGTGCATTACTGGTGATGGCAGAAAAGTATCAGTTTTCTCTGTCAGGCTTATCACTGGGAGTTATCGGTGCCGGGAATACCGGGACGGCAGTTGCTGAACGAGCGTCCGCGCTGGGGATCGAGGTGAAATTATGCGATCCATTGAAAGAACAGGCGGGTGATCCCCGTAGTTTTGTCTCTTATGACGAAGCATTGCAATGTGATTTGATAAGCTTTCATGTGCCGTTATCCCGCGAGGGCGAACATGCTACTTTTCATTTGCTGGATAAAAAATATATTCAGGCATTACGTTCAGAGCAGATCTTGTTGAATGCTTCCCGCGGCGAGGTTTGGGATAATCAGGCTATGTTACTCCGACAGCAATCCGCTGAACCGCTGCTGCTTGTGATGGATGTCTGGGAAAATGAGCCGGATATTTTGCATGAGCTTGTACCATATACCGATATCGCAACCCCGCATATTGCCGGGTACAGTCTTGAAGGAAAATATCGCGGCACATATATGCTGTATGAAGCATTCTGTCAGCAATTCGGATATACAGTGACAAAACAGCTGAAACAACTGTTACCTGTTGCCGATATTAATGCTCTGACATTAAATGCCAATACGGATGAGGTGGTGCTGAAAAAGTTAATCCATCTGGTATACGACGTCCGGCGTGACGATGCACGATTCCGGCATCAAATTGGGTTGCCCGGTCGTTTCGATGAAATGCGCAAGAAATATCCTGAACGCCGGGAGTGGAGTTCGGTAACCATCTCTTCTGAACAGAATAATGACGAGCTTGTTAAGCTGGGATTTTCCGTTTCAGGTAATTAAACATATTCAGGAGAAAGGCAAAATGCCAATGAATATTGCTGTTGCTGGCAGTGAAGAATTAATCAGTGAAAATCTGCTCGAGTTATTACAGGAAAAACAATTTCCTGTTGGAAAACTATTTTTACTGACCGCTCTGGATGCGGAAGATCAGGATTCAATCCGTTTTAATAACCAAACCATCTATGTGCAGGATCTGGCCAGTTTTGACTGGTCACAGGCTGAGCTGGTTTTTCTGGTTGGAAATACAGATGAATATGTGGCGGCTTTTAGCGCTGCAGAACAGAATGGTTGTAAAATCATTGATTTGCGCAATATTGAACATAAGAGCTCATTGCATGGTCTGAGTCTGCTCGCACAAAAAGAAGATCTGGAATCATCTGTTCATGTATGTCCGGATGATTTAACCGTTCTGATTGCTCATGTTATTCAGCCGTTTTTTGACGAAACCGCGATCACTCAGCTGAACATTGTGGCGCTGGAACCTGTTTCAGTTCATGGCAAGAAAGGAACTGAAGCACTGGCGAGAGAAACAGCTCATCTCATGAATGGCCGACCTCTGGAAAATACCTTATTTTCGTCACAGCTGGCATTCAATATTTTACCGGTATTGGGTGATTCTCATTTAGTTTCTGAATTGCAGTTGTTGTTCCCTGAAGAAAAACTGAATACATCAGTAACCTTGCTGCAGGCACCAGTTTTCTTTGGCACTACCGTCGTAGCTGACATCGTTCTGGAAGATGCATTACCAAAAGAAGATATAACCAGAATTTTATCATCTATCAGTAATGTGACGCTTTCTGACGAGGTGCTTACACCAGTAACGCATGGGTCAAATCAGAATAAAGTGTACTTGCAGCTCATTGCTGGTGAGTTGGACGAATTACAGACATTCCGTCTGCTGATGATCGCCGATCCATTACGCTGCGGACGTATTCAGAATGCGGTATCACTGGCAGAACAACTAGTTACCCCTGTCATGTCATAAATTGCGAATGTAATAATGGCAGCAGGGATATGCTGCCATTATGATAAAGTGTATTGAATGAATCTGTTTATTTCCGAAATGAAATAATGTGATTTTTGTGGTGCGAGCTACCCAGATTGTCAGTGGTTGGACCTGAAGGGCCGGATAATAAAATAAAAAGGACGTCGAATATGGGATTTAAGCTATCTCGATTGGCTCAGGCAATAATGGCAGCAGTCTTATGTTCGACCGCCGCTATTGCAGCTGATAAAGCAGATGACTTTTATATCGAAATAAAAAAGCCTGACAGCAGTGTGCAGCAGCAACAGACTACACCATCAGCCGGAGAACGGTTAGCTCAGCCATATATCCCGGACCGCATGGATAAATCAATTATCACTGCGGAGAGTAAAATATATGGTCCGGTGAAAACGACGGATACTTCCTGGTCAATTGCTAACAGGATCAGAATGTTACATCCAGGGCAGGGTCTCAGCACCCGCAAGGTGATGCTTGCCTTATACCGGAAGAATCCGCATGCGTTTGCCGATGGCCGGCTGGATTCTCTGCTGGCGGGTGCTCGGCTCGCTATTCCGTCATTGAATGAAATTAAAACTGCGACGAATCGTGCACCAGCAAAACAGACTGCGTCTGCGGAAACGGCAAAAAGTACTGAAAATTCCCAGACAGTACAACCTGAAACCACCGAACCTGCTCAGGTTGTAAACGTAACATCTTCTGCTTCCACCACAGTTGCAACTGTGCCTGCCGTATCGACTTCTGTTTCAACCACAGACACAACTGTAACCGTGCCTGCTGTATCTGCTTCTGTACCAACAGCAGACACAGCTGTAACTGCACCTGTTTTACCTGTTTCGGGGGCAGTACCTGTTGCATCCACAGAGCTTTCATTAATCGATAGTAAAGTTTCTGAATTGGTGAATGGAACAGAACTGAAGCCAATAGTTACACAACCTGCGTCCTCTGGTGTAACGACGCAACCTCCGGTGGTTAATGAAGATTTAGTTGCATATCAGACTGAAAACAAAGAGTTAAAAGAACAGCTTCAACGCCTGAATACTGAAATTGGCAGTTTACAGGCGACAGTGAATGAACAGAAAAAACTAAAAGAAGAATTGGCTTCACTGCAGGCTAAATTAAAAGAGCAGGAACAGAAACCAGAGTCTGTTTCTCCATCCTCTGGAACCACAGAGCCAATCGATATATTGGCGTTGCCACTTAACATACAGCTACTGATTTCCTTGCCGCTATTGGCATTTTTAGTTGTGCTGAGCCTCTGGCTGCGTTCCCGTACAAAACGAGAAGTGGTTGTTCATGAACAGCCAACAGCAGAACCGGCTACTTTAGTGGTGGACGAACCACGCATCCCGGTATTCATTCCGCATGAACCTGAACAAGCTGTAGTCAGCGTTGCACCAGCGGAAACACCTTTATCAGCAGATGTGGTTTCTGAAAATTATAACGATATTTTTTCTGCTACAGAAAAGTCGGAAGTTACTCCTGATTTGCCGGATGAAGAACCGGCGATAGTTGTACCAGAAGTAGAGGATCAGGAATTTGCAACTATCCTGTCTGATGCTGAACTTACTGACGCATTGGAAACAGACCTTTCATTCCCGGCTACAACACCGGAACCGGAAGTCGTTGCGGTAGAAAATATTGAACTACCGGATTCTGAACTGACATCCAAACCTGAAATGAACGATGCTTCCTTAGCTTCTCTGCTAAACCTTAATAAGGTTATGTCTGATCCCGGACTCCAGATGTCAGATCAGGTCATATCTGAACCGGATGGCTGGGAATTATCTGCAGATGATGATGCAAGTTCTGCGGTTTTAACCGCAACTATCGGTCCGGGCGTTAATCTGAAAGAAGTTAATAATGATTCCGGCAGACCCTGGTTGCGGCAGTTTGATTCTGAACTCTTTAAAACAGAAAAAAATGCGAATACGCAGGAGTATTACGTTTCTATTGACGAGTTGCTGGCTCAGGCTGAACAACAGGAAGTCGGCGCATCAGTTAATCCTGAAATGATACAGCCAAATCTGGATGTCGGTCTGGATGAATTTCCGGACATGTTACCGAAGCACGATGGTATTGATATTGACGATGATGGCGGTGTCGGCGCCAAACTTGATCTGGCCCGTGCCTATCTCGAAATTGATGATAAAGCGAATGCTAAAGTGTTATTGCTTGAAGTGCAGGCTATGGGTAGCAGCGAACAGATAAAAGAGGCTGAAAAATTACTTTCCCGGATTGTATAAATAAATATAAAAAGTGGTGACCGAGATCACCACTTTTTTTTATCTCTTGCTGACGTATAATCCCGCGCGATAAAGTTCGGAGAAAAATATGCGTATTGCGCTAGGTATAGAGTATTTCGGTGCTGACTACTATGGTTGGCAGCGACAGCGGGAAGTAAACAGTGTTCAGCAAGAGTTGGAAACTGCATTATCGCGGGTCGCTAATCATCCTGTAGAAATACAGTGCGCAGGGCGCACAGATGCCGGGGTCAATGCGACAGGGCAGGTGATTCATTTCGATACAACAGCCAACCGGCAAATGTCCGCCTGGACGCTGGGTATAAATGCACAGCTTCCGGATGATATTGCAGTACGTTGGGCTCATGTTGTTGATGATAATTTTCATGCCCGTTTTTCTGCTACAGCACGCCGGTATCGCTATATCATTTATAATGAACCGCTTCGTCCCGGTATTCTGGCAAAAGGTGTCAGTCACTACTATCATCCGCTGAATGCAGATCAGATGAATGAGGCGGGTCAGCTTTTACTGGGTGAGCGTGACTTCACATCATTCCGTGCTGCACAATGCCAATCCAATACGCCATTCCGGAATATTATGTCCCTGTCGGTTCATCGGGCCGGAAGTTATGTCATTCTGGATATTCAGGCGAATGCATTTCTGCATCACATGGTCAGAAATATTATGGGTTCATTATTGCTTGTTGGTACTGGTGAAAAACCAAAGGAATGGATTGGTGAAATACTGGACGCCAAAGACAGAACGGTGTCAGGTGCCACAGCAAAAGCTGAAGGTTTGTACCTGGTGGATGTTACATACCCACTTCATTACGGGTTACCTAAACCACCGTTAGGGCCGTTATGGTTTAACGCATAAATTATAACGATAAGTAAACAAATTGTGTCTTTTGTGCTTTAATGCACGGTTGATATGCTATCGATCAAAACGAGATTAATCAGTAAGTTTTGGTCGTGTTAAGACTAAAGTAAGGAATCCCATGAGCTGGCTTGAAAAGATTCTTCCCAAAAGCGATAACTCTCGTCGTCACAACATACCTGAAGGTATCTGGACGAAATGCGATGGGTGCGAGCAGGTATTATACAAAGCCGAAGTAGAACGTAGTTTATCTGTTTGTCCTAAGTGTGGTCATCACATGCGGATTGGTGCCAGAGCCCGGTTAGAGCGTTTTCTTGACGTTAATAATCGCAGCGAGTTGGGCGCTGAACTTGAGCCGCAGGATATTCTGAAATTCAAAGATTCAAAAAAATACAAAGATCGTCTGACTTCAGCTCAGAAAGATACTAATGAAAAAGATGCACTGGTTGTCATGAAAGGAACTGTCAAAGGTGTTCCTGTTGTAGCTTGTGCATTTGAATTCGCATTCATGGGCGGTTCAATGGGCTCTGTAGTGGGTGCCCGTTTTGTGCGCGCAGTGGAAGAATGCATTAAAGAGCGTCGTGGTATGATTTGTTTTTCAGCATCCGGTGGCGCACGTATGCAGGAAGCTCTGTTCTCTCTGATGCAGATGGCCAAAACCAGTGCTGCACTGGAGCGTTTAAGCGAAGAAGGTTTGCCTTATATCTCCGTTCTGACAGATCCAACGATGGGCGGTGTTTCTGCCAGCTTTGCTATGTTGGGTGATATTAACGTGGGTGAACCCAAAGCATTGATTGGTTTCGCTGGTCCTCGTGTTATTGAACAGACAGTGCGTGAAAAATTGCCTGAAGGATTCCAGCGTTCAGAATTTTTGCTGGAAAAGGGTGCTATTGACATGATTGTCGATCGACGTGATATGCGCGATAAATTAGCCTCAATTCTGAGTAAATTTATGAATCTGAGCGTTATCGGGGAAAGTCACGCATGACATTGCCAGTCATGACTCAAAGCCAGTCTTTATCCGACTGGCTTTCTTATTTAGAGCAGATACATCCTCAGCAAATTGAGCTGGGGTTGCAGCGTGTCAAAACGGTGGCAGAAAGAGCAGCTTTAACGCAATTACCGGGCATTGTAATCACCGTAGGTGGTACAAATGGTAAAGGCTCTACCTGTGCGATGCTGGCCAGTATTTTACAGGCCGCCGGATATACAACGGGCGTTTATGCATCCCCGCATTTGCTGCGTTATAACGAGCGGGTGAAAATAAATGGTCATGAAGTCAGTGATGAAGATTTGTGCTTTGCGTTCGCAGACATTGAACAGAAACGAGCAGACATCAGCCTGACTTTCTTTGAATTCGGAACACTCGCGGCGTTTGCCGTTTTTAAAAAATACCAGCCTGATGTCATTCTTCTTGAAGTGGGACTGGGTGGCCGGCTTGATGCCACTAATATTATTGATGCTGATATATCTGTCATTACCAGTATTGATTTGGACCATTGCGATTGGCTCGGTAATACCAGAGATGCAATTGCTACAGAAAAAGCGGGCATCTATCGTTCAGAAAAACCGGCAATTTGTGGTGAACCTAATCCTCCGCAAACATTATATGCAGCAGTAAACCAAATTAATGCTCAGCTATACACGGTTGGTGAACAATTCAGTTACCAGCTAACAGAAGATAAATGGACATTCACTGGCCAGCACTGGCAATTTACTGATTTACCTGTTCCGGCTTTGCCACTACAGAATGCGGCAACCGTACTGGCAGTCCTGGAACATGTTCCTTTATCGGTATCTGAAAGTGCTATCCGGTCCGGATTGGAAAATGCTCAATTAGCTGGCCGATTCCAGACATTACAGAATCATCCAACGGTGATTATTGATGTTGCGCATAATCCTCATGCTGCCCGTTACCTGGCAATGCAATTAGAAAAGCAAAAAGCAGACAAAATAATTGCCGTAGTCGGTATGCTTAAAGATAAAGACATAGCGCATACACTGCAGCATGTTGTGCCATATGTATCTGCCTGGCATCTGGCTGATTTATCCGGCCCCAGAGCCGCGGCGGCGGGGGATTTGGCCGCACTTTTACCACCAGAAAGCACTTTCAGATGCCATGGTAGCGTAGAAGATGCTTATCAGGCTGCATTAACTCAAGCTAACGAGCATGATCTGATTATTGTTTTTGGTTCTTTTTTCACCGTCGCAGGTGTATTAGCCTGCACTGAACAACACTAAGCAGAGATAATTCAGAGGTTAACTATCTTGGCTACACAATTTCAAAACCGTTTAATCGGTACCGTCATTTTGGTTTCATTAGGCGTAGTTTTTCTTCCTGATTTATTAATGGGTAAGAAAAATGATATATCAGCACCCGCAGGCAGCATTCCTCTCCGGCCTGAACAATCGCTGGCTGGCGTTACACCTGAAAATCCGGGGATTGCTGCCACTTCAACTGCAGTAGCTAATGACCCAACATTATCTGTAGCCAATAATGGTTCTGGGGTTGTTGTGGCGAATAGTACTGCAACACCTACAACCGGAGTATCCGCGGCACCAGCTGTGGTAGCTAATAATAATGAAAACTGGCAAGTAGAAGAAGTTGCTGCTCCTGTGACTATTACTGAGAACGGTGCAGTAAGTGGAAAAGAGACAATAGTAGATAATAGCGAAGCTCTGAAATCTGCGGAAATTGCCCAAAATAAAGCACGTGAGCTGGAGCTTAAGAAAAAAGAGCTGCTCGCAGCCGCGAAGGCGAAAGAAGCTGCGCTGGAAGCCAGAAGAAAAGCTGAACAGGCGACGTTGATGCAATCAGTGCCAGTGGAGACAATAACAGAAAAACCTGTTGCTGAACCACAGATGACAGTCAAACGCGATGAAGATGGCCTCATAATCAAAACGCCTGCACAGGTTGAGGCAGAAAGAGCAGCCCTTAAGTCTGGCGCTTCAGTTTCAACAAATTCATCCTATAAACCTGCATCACAACCAACCACTGTTGCTACAAACGGCGGTTCCTGGATCATTCAGGTTGGTGTTTTCTCTAATGCTGAAAATGCTAAAGCTCTGGCAGCCAAATTACGCAGTGCCGGATATGGTGCTTCAGCCCAGAGATCGGGACAATTGACTCGTGTTGTTGTCGGACCTAATGTTTCAAAAGACAAATTACAATCTATGCTAAGTGGTATTAACCGTGTTGCCGGTACATCAGCCCGAGTGATCGCATATTCAGCTATCAGTAATTAAGAAACAGAATGAAAAATACGGATCTCGAGTCATATCTCAATAACTTGCTGACGGTTTCTCTTTTCAAAGACTATGCCCCTAATGGGCTGCAAGTCGAAGGGAAAAGAGAAATAAAAAGAATAGTTACCGGTGTCACTGCTTCTCAGGCATTAATCGATGAAGCAATCCGGTTACAGGCAGATGCGTTGCTTGTGCATCATGGTTATTTCTGGCCCGGAGAATCCCAGCCAATCAGAGGGATGAAAGGGCAGAGGATCCGTAGCTTAATCAAAAATGATATTAATTTGCTGGCATACCACTTACCGCTTGATGCTCATATTCATTTAGGTAATAACGCACAGTTGGGAAAACAATTAGGGTTAACAGGCATCGCACCTATACAACCAGATGATCCTCAATGCCTGGTTTTTCATGGTTATTTGCCTGAACCGGCCTTGACGTCTGCTTTTTCTGAACATATTTCACTCGCTTTGAACAGAACCCCATTAATCAGTCATCATCAGGAATTCACCCTCAGACATATCGCCTGGTGCACCGGAGGTGCACAGAACTATATTCAGCAAGCCATAGAATATGGTGTTGATGCATATATTAGTGGCGAAGTTTCAGAACATACAGTTCATACTGCCCGGGAAAATAATGTGGTTTTCTATGCTGCAGGTCATCACGCAACAGAGCGTTATGGCATCAAGGCACTGGGAGAATGGTTACAGCAACAATTCAGTGATCTGGAAGTGCACTTTATCGATATTGATAATCCTGCATAACCGGATGGTCGGGCCAATATGTCATATAGCTATATAGATTCAGATATTTTATTACAACCACTGCTGGCTCAAATCAGCTCAGCCTCAACATTGTTACTGGATACCGAATTTATTCGGGTCTCGACCTATTTTCCTAAATTAGGATTACTGCAGCTTCATCTTAATGCTGTCGACTATCTGATAGATCCATTGGCGATCAATTCCATAAACTTATTATGGGACGCAATTTTTTCTGACCATAGACTTTTTGTTTTTCATTCATGCAAAGAAGACCTGGATGTATTACAGGTTTGTGCTCAGAAACTGCCTGGCAGAGTGTTCGACACACAGGTTGCAGCCGCATTTCTTGGCTACGGTGCATCTTTAGGTTATGCAGGTTTAGTAGAAAAGGTCTGTGATGTCACCGTTGCGAAAGATCAGACTTTAACCGATTGGCTGGCAAGACCACTAACTGCCGCGCAGAAACTTTATGCAGCTAAAGATGTTTCCTATTTGCAATACTTATATGACCATCTTAGTCAGGAACTCAATACCACAGGAAAAACAGAGTGGTTTAATGAAGAAATGACAGCATTGCTTGAAGCTAAACAGCAAGCTGTTATTCCCGATGAATTATTCCGAGAAATTAGTGGTGCCTGGCAGTTATACCCATCGGAACTTGCGGTATTACGTGAATTAGCAAAATGGCGCTATCAGACTGCAATATCAGAAGATAAGCCACAAAACTTTATTGTACGGGAAGAAGTACTGGCAGACCTGAGTCGGAAACGTCCTCAGACAGAACGTGAACTTGCGCAAACCGATATTTCTTATCAGCAAAAAAATCGTTATGCGGATGCAATCCTGCAATGTATTCAAAAAGGTATGGAGTGTCCTGTTGAATTACATCCGGCAAGAATAAAACGGATTATGGATTTCCCTCATTACAAACATGATTTTAAGCAAATAAAACAACGAGTCGAAATTGCAGCGCAAGATAATAATTTACCGGTGGAATTATTAGGCTCACGAAAACTGATTAACCAATACTTACTCTGGACTTATGAAGGTAAGAGTTCTGATGTGGAACAGCCTAAAATTACATCGGGTTGGCGAAATAAACTGTTAAACCTGTAATGAGAAGGGCGCTTTCGCGCCCTTCTTGTTTAACTTTTTGTTTCTTCAGTATTATCGTCAGCATTTTGCGGCTTATCATCTGACAGCATAATATTGAGTTCAAGAACAGAAAGTTGCTCACCTTTTTTATCCAGCTGGACAGTTACCTGTTCAGGATCAATCTGAACATACTTCCTGATAACATCCAGTATATCCTGCTTTAATTGAGGCAGATAATCCGGACCGCTACGACTGGTTCTTTCATGAGCGACAATAATTTGCAGACGCTCTTTAGCCAGTTTCGCCGTGTTCTCTTTTCTGGATTTCAGAAAAAAATCAAGCAATGACATCAGGTGTTATCCTCCGAACAGGCGGTTAAAGAAGCCTTTTTTCTCTTCCTGCAAGAAACGGAAATCACGTTTCTCTCCCAGTAATCGGGCAACAGTATCAAGATAAGCTTGGCCAGCATCTGAGGTCTGATCGAATATTACTGGCTCACCAGAGTTTGATGCGCGCAGTACTGCCTGAGATTCAGGGATCACGCCCAATAAAGGAATGGCCAGAATTTCCTGCACATCCTCTACACTCAGCATATCACCTCTGTTAACACGGCCTGGAGCATAACGGGTTAGCAGTAAATGTTCTTTAACGGGTTCGAGACTTTGCTCTGCACGACGAGATTTAGAAGCAAGAATGCCGAGGATCCGGTCAGAGTCACGAACTGAAGAAACTTCAGGATTCGTGGTCACAATTGCTTCATCAGCAAAATACAACGCCATTAAAGCGCCGGTTTCAATACCAGCAGGAGAGTCACAGATAATGTAGTCAAAATCCATCTCCTGAAGTTTATTGATGATCTTTTCAACGCCTTCTTTAGTTAAGGCATCTTTATCGCGAGTCTGCGATGCAGGCAGAATAAACAGGTTTTCAACGCGTTTATCTTTGATTAATGCCTGATTTAATGTGGCCTCACCATTTATGACATTAACAAAGTCATAAACGACCCGGCGTTCGCAACCCATGATCAAATCCAGATTCCGCAAACCTATATCGAAGTCAATGACAACGGTTTTTTTACCTCGTTGTGCCAGACCGGTACTGATCGCAGCACTACTTGTGGTCTTACCAACACCACCCTTCCCGGATGTAACGACAATAATTCGAGCCATGAATATTACCCTTGTAAACCGTTAGCTGGTTAATTTGTCAAAAATAATTTTTTCATTTTCCAGGGATATCTGTACCTCTTGGCCGACATGCGGCTCGGGGAGGCTATCACTTAGCAGATAGTGTCCTGCAATTGAAATTAATTCGGCTTCAAGGTGCCCGCAAAAAATTCGGGCATCATGATTGCCCCGTGCACCGGCAAGCGCTCTGCCTCTTAAAGTACCATATACATGAATACTATCATTGGAAATAATTTCAGCGCCATTACTCACAGAACCCAATATAACTACAGGGCCGGGAGAATAAATTTGTTGCCCGGAACGCACGTTACCCTGCACAACTTTAGTTGGAACCAGATTGTCTGGATCAGCAGTAGTGCCTGGCGATGTTTGCTGTTCTTCTCTTAACTCTGAAGGTGTTTTATAAATGCTTTCTTTAGGTGTATGTAAAACAACAGCATCAGTGTTTGTTTCTTTTCCAGCTGTTAATATTGCCAGCCTGGCTTGCTTGGCTGCTTCGCGCATTTCATTGCTTTTTACTCCGGTTACACCAACGGGAATAAAGTTAGCGGTCAGAATAGCCGACATGATTTTAGAAAAATCGGGGATTTCAGTAAGCATTTCAACATTAATGACTAAGGGGGCAGAATCAAAAAACTTTGGAGCCTGACTTGCTTTCTGTTCCAGAAGTTGTTGGATTTGCTCAGGTATCGCATCCTCCAGATGTAATACAGTCATTGTAAAAACACTGCCTTTCAGCTCGTAACCGCGTTCGGACATCCGTCCACTCCATACAACAATACATGAGTATTAATGGCATCACATGTTATATTTCCGGACTATTCATAGCAACAAACCCTAGGGAAATTAATCAGAATCATGATCTGTGCTGTCTATCGGAGTAGTAAGCGACCTAATACTTATCTTTTCCTGACCAAAAAAGACGATTTTTCAGTCATTCCTGCCGAGCTCTTGCAAGTTTTTGGCAGACCGGAGTTAGTCATGTTACTGACGGAAGATAAATTAGAAAAAGTGCTCTCAGTTTCTAAAGAAAAACTTCTTCAGGAGTTAACCACTAACCGCTATTGGTTATGGATCAGACAAGAAGAAGAGAATCTGCTGACACAGCATCGTACCTATTTGTCCCGGGAGAATGATCATGAGTAAAGAAGCGCTGATCAAGAGTCGTTACTGGGAGCATAAACAGCTCGAAGAAATGACTGATGATGAATGGGAAATGCTTTGTGACGGATGTGGCCACTGCTGTCTTACCAAGTTAATTGATGAAGATACGGATGAGCTTGTTTATACCAACGTTGCATGCAATCTGCTCGATCTGGAAAGTTGCAGCTGTTCTGACTATCTGAACCGCCATAAATTCGAGCCAGACTGCATTAAACTGGATGTTCATCTGGCTAAAACGTTGCCTTGGTTACCATCTACCTGCGCATACCGGCGTATTGCGGAAAATAAACCGTTACCGTTCTGGCATCCGCTATTAAATGGTGATAAACGGAAAATGTACCGATATGGCAAATCGGTAAAAGGTAAAGTAGTTCATGAGCGTAATCGTGGCGACTGGGAAGAGCACATCGTTGTCTGGAAGCTCTGATTTGTATTTGCTCTTAATTCATTAAGATTCAGGATAATAACAATGACAGATAATTTTCATTTTCCTGTTGTAACTATTGATGGGCCAGGCGGGGCAGGGAAAGGCACACTTTGCATGTTGCTGGCCACACATCTTGGCTGGCATCTGCTTGATTCCGGAGCCATTTATCGCGTATTGGCTGTTGCAGCAATAAAGCACGGAACAGCATTAGATGATGTTGCTTCTCTTTCCGTGCTGGCCAGTAATCTGAATGTCAGCTTTCCAATTGAAAATGAACAGGTACTGATTGTTCTGGACGGTGTCAATGTAACTGATGAAATCAGAACAGAAGCGACAGGTAATCTGGCCAGCAAGGTTGCCGCCTACCCAGAGGTTAGAGCAGCGTTATTACTTCGGCAGCAGAGTTTTGCTCAGCATCCCGGTTTAATTGCCGATGGTCGGGATATGGGCACCGTAGTTTTTCCTGCTGCTCCACTGAAAATATTTCTTGATGCCAGCGCTGAAGAACGAGCAAGACGTAGACAATTGCAGTTGCAGCAAAAGGGAATAAATGTTAGTTTTGATAACCTTTTACAAGAAATTCAGGAACGCGATTTCCGTGATAGGAACCGTCCTGTTGCTCCGTTAAAGCCCGCCAATGATGCAATAATTATCGATTCAACAACAATGTCCGTTGATTCGGTGTTCAATCAGGTGTTGGAGCTTGTAAATCAGCGTTTTATCCGGGCTGAGTAGTCAGTCTGGATCGGTCAGACCAAGGAAGGGATGGCTAAATAACCACAACCCCATAGCGGCCGGATTGCCCTGTGGACGTTATTAACTTTTAAGTGTTTTTAAACATGATGGAATCTTTTGCTCAACTTTTTGAAGAGTCTCTGAAACAACTGGAAACCCGTCCTGGTGCCATCGTTAAAGGTACTGTTGTTGCTATCGAAAACGGCATCGTACTGGTTGACGCTGGTCTGAAATCAGAATCTGCAATCCCTGCTGAACAGTTCAAAAATGCACTGGGCGAGCTGGAAGTTGCACTGGGTGACGTAGTTGACGTAGCTCTGGACTCTGTGGAAGACGGTTTCGGTGAGACTCTGCTGTCTCGTGAAAAAGCTAAACGTCACGAAGCATGGTTGCAGCTGGAAAAAGCATACGAAGAACAGGCAACTGTTGTTGGTCTGATCAATGGCAAAGTGAAAGGCGGTTTCACCGTAGAACTGAACGGTATCCGTGCATTCCTGCCTGGTTCTCTGGTTGACGTGCGTCCAGTACGTGACACTGCTCACCTGGAAGGCAAAGAGCTTGAGTTCAAAGTAATCAAGCTGGATCAGAAACGTAACAACGTTGTTGTTTCTCGTCGTGCAGTTATTGAAACTGAAAACTCTTCTGAGCGTGACAGCCTGCTGTCTTCTCTGCAAGAAGGCCATGAAGTTAAGGGTATCGTTAAGAACCTGACTGACTACGGTGCATTCGTAGATCTGGGTGGTGTTGACGGTCTGCTGCACATCACTGACATGGCATGGAAACGTGTTAAACACCCATCTGAAATCGTGAACGTAGGTGATGAAATCACCGTTAAAGTTCTGAAATTCGACCGTGAGCGCACTCGTGTGTCTCTGGGCCTGAAACAGCTGGGCGAAGATCCATGGGTAGCTATCGCTAAACGTTACCCAGAAGGTGCACGTCTGACTGGCCGTGTAACCAACCTGACTGATTACGGTTGCTTCGTTGAAATCGAAGAAGGCGTTGAAGGTCTGGTTCACGTTTCAGAAATGGACTGGACTAACAAAAACATTCACCCATCTAAAGTTGTTAACGTGGGTGACACTGTTGAAGTTATGGTTCTGGACATCGACGAAGAACGTCGCCGTATCTCCCTGGGTCTGAAGCAGTGCAAAGCTAACCCATGGCAGCAGTTCGCAGAAACTCATGCGAAAGGCGATCGCGTAAGCGGTAAGATCAAATCTATCACTGATTTCGGTATCTTCATTGGTCTGGATGGTGGTATTGATGGTCTGGTTCACCTGTCAGACATCTCCTGGAATGCAACTGGCGAAGATGCTGTTCGCGAGTTCAAGAAAGGCGACGAAATCGAAGCAGTTGTTCTGCAGGTAGATCCAGAGCGTGAACGTATCTCTCTGGGTGTTAAACAGATCGAAGAAGATCCGTTCAACAAGTACCTGTCAGATAACAAAAAAGGTGCTATCGTTAAAGGTAAGGTAACTGCCGTTGACAGCAAAGGCGCTACCATCGAGCTGGAAGAAGGTGTTGAAGGCTACATCCGTTCTGCTGATGCATCACGTGATCGTGTAGAAGACGCATCTCTGGTTCTGTCTGTTGGTGATGAAGTTGAAGCCAAATTCATGGGCGTTGACCGTAAAAACCGTACAGTGAGCCTGTCAGTTCGTGCTAAAGACGAAGCTGAAGAAAAAACAGCAATGGATTCCCTGAATCAGCAAGAAGAAGCTGGTTTCGGTAATGCAATGGCTGAAGCTTTCAAAGCTGCTAAAGGCGAATAATCGCTCTTAAAAATGGAGCGGTGAAAGCCGCTCCATTTAATCTATTTACGCTGCGGAGAATATTTATGACGAAATCTGATCTTATTGAGCGTCTTTCTTCTAGTCAGCAACATCTTGCCGCTAAGGATGTTGAGGCTGCAGTCCGGGAAATTCTGGAGTGTATGGCTGCGACCCTTGAAAGCGGGAATCGTATTGAAATCCGTGGTTTTGGTAGTTTTTCCCTTCATTACAGAGCACCCAGAGTAGGTCGTAATCCTAAAACTGGGGAGAAGGTTGAACTTCTGGCCAAGAGTGTCCCTCATTTCAAACCCGGCAAAGAGTTAAGAGAACGCGTAAACTCTTTGTAATTCAACTTTGTTTGGTGTTGACATGAAATTTGTGAAATCCATATTGTATTTCATGGCTGTTTTGTCGTTGGCCATGTTTTTAGTGACTTTGGGTTCGGTTAACGGTCAACAGATACATATTAATTTTCTGATTGCACAAGACGATTTCAGTCTTGCGGCTCTCCTTGTTGGCGCGTTTTTTTCCGGGTTTCTGGTTGCTTTGTGTGCATTAGGGTTCAGCTATATTGTTACCCGATTGAAATTACGAAAATTGCAAAATCATATTTCACGCTTATCTTCGCAAATCAGTTCGTCAGTTAAGGAATAATTGAATTAATGCTGGAGTTACTCTTCCTGCTTCTGCCAGTTGCCGTGGCTTATGGCTGGTATATGGGAAGAAGAAGTGTCCGTATTGATGAAGATCGGAAAAGCTCACAACGATCAAGAAATTATGCGGCTGGTATTAATTTTCTGCTTTCTGAACAGCCAGATAAGGCTGTTGACCTATTTATAGACTTATTACAAGTCGATACAGATACTATTGACACTCATCTTGCCCTGGGAAATTTATTTCGCCAGAGAGGTGAGGTTGATCGTGCAATTCGTATCCATCAAAATCTGGTTGCCCGCTGTCTTGATTCTACAGAACAACAAAATCTTTCTATGCTTGAACTGGCCAGAGATTTTGTTGCTGCGGGTCTGCTCGATCGTGCAGAAAATGTGCTGATAAGTTTATTAAATGATGATGAATTAGCAGATGATGCCAGAAAGATGTTGTTGCAAATTTATGAGCAACTAAATGAATGGCAAAAAGCGATTGATATAGCGGATAAACTATCCAGTAAAAAACATCACCGCGTTGTCGCACATTATTATTGTCAGCTGGCAGAAAATGATGCTTCACAGTCAGATTTTAAAACCGCTGCTTCAAGATTAAAGCGAGCATTAAAGTCAGATCCGCAATGTGTTCGGGCTCAGATGTTATTAGCTCAGTTGTATATTAAGCAGCAACAATACGACCAAGCTATCAAGCATATCGATCAAATCCCTGAATTATCATCTGCATTTGCGAGTGAAGCATGGAAGTTGTTGCAGCAATGTAAATCTCATCTTGATGATCGTAGTTTTGCTGCAATATTAGTTCGCTGGCTTGAATCAACCCAAAATACTACTGTCGCGCTTGCATTAGCTGAGTCTATTCAGGCTCAACAGGGTGTTCGTGATGCGGAAGCGTTCATTTTACGTCA
The DNA here is from genome assembly GCF_000023065.1 of Tolumonas auensis DSM 9187. Lineage (NCBI taxonomy): Bacteria > Pseudomonadati > Pseudomonadota > Gammaproteobacteria > Aeromonadales > Aeromonadaceae > Tolumonas > Tolumonas auensis. The sequence continues at coordinate 1,720,999 of NC_012691.1, read as the reverse complement.
TATAAAAAGAAATCCTACAATGAAAGGATTTCACCGTTTAATGACATATCAACTGGAGGCTATGCATGATGATAAGGCTGCAGAAAGCATCTCTTTATTGCGCTCTCTGGTTGAAAAACAAATGGCAGTTAAGCCCATCTATCGTTGTGAACATTGTGGTTTTTCCAGCAAGGTCATCTTTTGGCATTGCCCATCATGTAAGCAATGGGGAAGTATTTCACCAATCCAGGGTTTGGATGGTGATTAATTAATATTGGCAGGAAATATGACAGAACCTAAAGTTATCGTTGCGCTTGATTTTGCAAAAAAAGAAGAAGCTTTATCTTTTGTTGATCAGGTTACTCCATCAGATTGCCGTTTAAAAATTGGCAAAGAGATGTTTACTTATTATGGTCCACAGTTCGTTGAACAATTGGTTAAGAAAGGATTTGATGTATTTCTGGATCTAAAGTTTCATGATATTCCGACTACAGTGGCCAAAGCAGTAAAAGCAAGCGCAGAAATGGGCGTGTGGATGGTCAATGTGCATGCATCCGGCGGCCGAAAAATGATGGAGGCTGCCCGTAGCGCTTTATTACCTTATGGGGACAAAGCTCCCTTACTGATTGCTGTTACTGTATTAACAAGTATGGAGCAGAGCGATCTGGCGGACATCGGACTTGATATTCCACCCTTTGAGCAGGTATTGCGCTTGGCTACATTAACACAGCAAGCTGGTCTGGATGGTGTGGTATGTTCAGCGCAGGAAGCCTCTGTACTGAAATCCAGATTAGGTAATGAGTTTAAATTAATTACTCCGGGTATACGACTGGATGTCTCAACAAAAGTCGATGATCAAAGCCGTGTCATGACTCCGGTTGATGCTATCAAGGCTGGCGCTGATTATCTGGTCATTGGCCGTCCTGTGACGCAGGCTGCACATCCTCTGGATGTATTACGGAAGATTAACCTGTCTTTAGCCTGATTAGCTAATGTAACCATTAAAGCCGCTTTATGCGGCTTTTCTTTTATAAGCCAATGCCAGTACGGCCCCAGCTAATGAACCAATCCAATGAGATTGCCAGTGAACTCTCATTCCTATTATTTCACTGCTAAAGTTGTTACCTGACTGGGCATCAATGCCGAGTTTGATCATTAGTAACAAAATAACGCATACAGGAAACCAGGATTGCTTTCGGGCCCACTCAACTATTGAGTACCAGGCATATAACCCGTGTAATGCGCCAGAAAAGCCGAGATAGAACTCTGTTGAGGGTAAGAGTACGTATATCGCAATATTTACACAAAACACCAGTAAGAGGCTTATACCACACCATACCTGGGTTGTGATTTGATGCTCGTATAACATGAGCAGACAGAATAACCCTGCAATATTAAGAAGTAAGTGGGCAGTATTAGCATGCACCAACCCTCCAGTTAATAATCGCCAGTATTCCTGGTTTTCTATTAGCGCCCGATGGTAAGCGAGATCTACGATAAATTGCTGAATAAATTGGAAAACAAACAGAAGTAGGGATGCAGTCAGGAAAAAAACAATATTGGGGCGGGAAAGAATATACCGCACATAACAGGTAATAGAATTATGTGCGGTCATAAACTTATTGTTTTTCGATCAGGAAATCATCCAGAGATTGACCACGCGAAATAGCTTCGCGGATTGGTACTGGTTGACGGCCCTGACCGGTCCAGGTTTGTTCCTGGCCATCAGAATCGGTATAACGATATTTAGCAGGGCGCGGTGCTCGTTTACTGACTTTTTCTACTTCTGGCTGACCTTGCAGTAATTCATTAATGTCGATACCTTCAGCACGCAGTAATTCTTTATACTCTGTGATTTTACGAGTACGCTCTTCCTGCTGTTTACGCATGCTTTCTTCTGATTCGCGACGTTCTTCAACGATTGCAGCTAACTTTTCAAAACCTTCATTTAACTGTTCCAAAGTCAATTCGCGGGTAACAGCTCGCAGACTGCGAACATTTAAAAAAACTCTTAAAAAATCAGACATGGAAATGACCTTATATAAATAATTGGGTTACATTGTTAATTTATAAATGATTAATAAAATAGTCAATCAAATAGAGGATTATTTTTATTTTTACTGCTAAAAATGACTTTAATTAGTGCTGAGTTAGTCCATATGTTCATATCTGACAGATATGTTGACTTTCATAACCAGGCTATATATACGTCATGTCATTCCGGATTGTTCATAAAGCGCTATGCATTTTACCTGAGAAATTGATAAAAAATGTGAATTAGATTGCGTAAAAACAATCAATGAGTTTGATTGCATATTGATAAAGTATACGTAGCTATACTAAATAACTGTTCCGAAATGTAGATCACTTGGTGGGAGTAACTCGGTTTTAGTTATGCGATCATATCGTCGCCAAACTAAACAATCGCCCAAAACCGAGTTACCGCTATGTTACCAGTTTTATCTCGCGCCGAACGCAGACGCATCGAAAAAATCATTTATAAAACCAACGATAAAGAACATGCCCGGCGTCTGACTGCTATTCTCATGCTGCATCAGGGGCAGACTGTTTCGATGGTTCATCAACTGACTGCCGCTGCTCGTTCTTCTATTCAACGCTGGCTCAGCTGGTATCAGGAATGTGGTATTTCCGGTCTCGAAAGTAAACAACGCGGACGATTTTGTTCTTTGCCATACCAACAAATTCGACTCATTTTAGAGCTGCTTATTCAGTTCTCGCCAGAAGATTTTGGTTATCAACGTTCACGTTGGAGTTCAGAGCTTTTTGCATCGCTTATTCATCGCATGTGTCCAGAACTCAACATTGCTGCCTCTACCATCCGCCGTTGGTTACCTAAAATGGGCATTGTTTGGCGTAGAGCTGCGCCGACACTCCATATTCGTGACCCACATCGTGATGAGAAAATGGCATTAATAAACAATGCATTACAAAGTCACTCTATTAATGAACCGGTTTTTTATGTCGATGAAGCAGATATCGACCTGAATCCTAAAATTGGTGCGGATTGGATGCGTCGTCATCAACAAAAACGAATACCCACACCAGGGAAAAACGAAAAACACTATGTTGCCGGTGCACTTAATAGTCAGACGGGCAAGGTAATTTACACCACAGGGCTGAGTAAGGATTCAGACCTATTTATTCAACTACTGGAAAAGCTGAAACGGCATTACCGTCGGGCGAAGAAAATTATCCTGGTCCTTGATAATTACGTGATCCACAAAAGCCAAAAGACGCAGGTATGGCTCAAGAACAATCCAAAATTTGAGTTACTGTTTCAACCTGTTTACTCACCGTGGGTCAATCGGATTGAACTACTCTGGCGCTCAATGCACGAGATGGTCACCAGAAACCACCGATGTCGGGCGATGTGGGAATTATTGCGAAAGGTGAAGTATTTTTTAGATCATGTCAGCCCGTTTGCAATAGCAGCACAGAATAAATAGGTGGAGCACAATTAGGATCAGTTATTTAGATAACTTTGAACAATAATTTAGTCCTGATGGGGAATGCGTGGATTTATTCGACTTCGATTTTTGTGTATATAATTCGATTTTTGCTTGATTCAGTCAGTTTGAATTGCTCTGTTTCTGGTCGGCAGGATAGCCAGCAGTAAGCGTTCAATATAGCGTACCGGAATTGATTCCAGCGCTTCTTGTCACTTTGAAAGGGCATAACCCGAAGATCGACGAAGCCAAGTGGGATCTCAATAGAAGTCGTTTACAGCGTCACTGATAATGGTACATAAGCCGGAAAAGATTAAGGCCACTATAAAAGTGGCCTTAATTCTTTGAATCTGATGGTGCCGCTGGCCGGAGTCGAACCGGCACACTGTAACCAGCGAGGGATTTTAAATCCCTTGTGTCTACCAATTTCACCACAGCGGCATATTTTGGAGGCGCGTCCCGGAGTCGAACCGGGCTAGACGGATTTGCAATCCGCTACATAACCGCTTTGTTAACGCGCCATATTTTGGAGCGGGAAACGAGACTCGAACTCGCGACCCTAACCTTGGCAAGGTTATGCTCTACCAACTGAGCTATTCCCGCTTTCAATGTTGTTGAATTCTATATATATCTGACGCAGAGTCAACATCATTTCATATTAACGCGTTTGTTCGGTGTTTTTTTATGCAAAATATCATTTGGCTGTTCTGAGTAGCTCTGGTTTTGCTGCTTTAAGATACTGCATCATTGAATAAAAGGTCAAAATAACAGCAACATAGAGCAGGGCATATGATAACCAGATCATCCAAATGTTGTATTGCCAGATCAGTCCGGTCAGTGAAATCATTTGGATCGTCGTTTTCCATTTACCAGCAAGACCGACAGCAACAGATGCGCGCTTTCCTAATTCGGCCATCCATTCCCGTAAGGCTGATATCAAGATCTCACGTCCGATCATAATAACCGCAGGGATGGTGATAAAAACCGAACTGTAATGTTCCACAATAAGCACAAGTGCAGTTGCTACCATGACTTTATCCGCAACAGGATCCAGAAATGCACCAAAGGCCGTACTTTGATTTAATTTTCTGGCCAGATAACCATCAAACCAGTCAGTAATTGCTGCTACTACAAAGAACGTTGCAGCAGCAAAGTAACTCCACTCTACCGGAAAGTAGAAAACCGCCACAAATACAGGAATCAGAGCGAGACGAAACAGTGTCAAAAGGTTAGGTATGTTTAGCATGATCAGCGATCCAGACTATTTTTAATGTAAGGTATCATAAATGACCCGTGCTAAGGCAGGGCTTATACCCGGAACTTTTGCTAATTCATCGGGGGTTGCACGAATTATTTCCTGCATACCGCCAAGATATTTTAATAAAGCTTGTCGACGTTTAGCTCCAACACCCGGAACTTTTTCCAGAAGACTTTCGGTTCGTTTTTTATTTCTGCGTTGCCGGTGCCCAGTGATCGCAAAGCGGTGAGATTCATCGCGAATGTGTTGTATCAGATGCAATGCGGGCATATCTGCAGGCAAGTGAATTTCTTCATGCGTATTTCCGAAAATCAGGGTTTCTAATCCCGGCTTTCTTGATTCGCCTTTAGCGATACCGATAAGAAGGGGTTGCTTCTGTACCAGATGAATCAAATCTGATACTACGGATTCCGCCTGTTTTAATTGTCCCAAGCCACCATCAATAAACAGTATATCCGGGATTTTTTCTGCATCTTGTTGCTTGCTGAACCGGCGGAATAATGCCTGTTTCATTGCAGCATAATCATCACCAGGCGTTATACCTTCAATATTATACAGCCGGTATTCGCTGTTTCTTGGTCCTTCACGGTCGAATACGACGCAGGATGCAACAGTTGCTTCACCCTGAGTATGCGAAATATCAAAGCATTCCATCCGTTGTACTGGGGTGGTGAGGTTGAGAATTTCCTGTAATTGCCGGAATCTTTGTTCAACGGTTGTTTTATGTGCGAGTTTGCTGTTTAGTGCGGCTTCTGCATTCGTTGTGGCAAGCTGACAATAACGGGCACGTTCACTACGTGTGCGGCTGGTAATTCTTACTTTGGCACCTGAAATTTGGCTTAGCATCTCAGAAAGGCCATCTTCGTCTTCTAACTCATGATCAAGGATGATCTCTTTCGGTAACTGCTTTCCTGAAATATCAGAAAGATAAAATTGCTGAACGAAAGCATAAAGCAGTTCTGAAATATCGCTGTCTGCAGGTAGCGATGGGAAATAATTCCTGCTACCAAGGACTTTCCCTTGTCTGATAAAAAGGACATGTACACTGGCAATGCCATTCCTGATTGCTGTGCCGATGATATCTAAATCATCAAAGATGTTACCACTGACAGACTGCTGCTCCTGGATTTTACGCATATTCTGTATCTGATCGCGTAATTTAGCCGCATCCTCAAAACGCAATTCAGTACTGGCCTGTTCCATTTTATTGGCTAACAGCGCAATAACTTGCTGATCCTTTCCCTGTAGAAACATCCGCGCCAGATTAACCTGTTCCATATATTGTGCATCGCTGACCAATCCGGGAACACAGGGGCCACTGCACCGCTTCAGCTGATAAAGCAGACACGGGCGTGAACGATTAGCGTAAAAAGAGTCCTCACATTGCCGTATCGGAAATATTTTTTGCATCGCATGCAAACTTTCCTTTACAGCGTATCCGCTAGGGTAGGGACCAAAATATTCACCTTTTTGTTTTCTGGCGCCCCGGTGCAGGCTGAGGCGGGGATGCGGATGGGAGGATAAAAATATATAAGGATAGGATTTATCATCGCGCAGTAAAATATTGTATTTAGGACGATGCTGCTTGATCAGATTATGTTCAAGTATCAGGGCTTCAGTTTCTGTGAGGGTGACAGTAATTTGAATGTCGGCAATGTTGCTGACCAGCGCGCGGGTTTTGGCACTATCAACATTAGTGCGGAAATAGGAAGATAATCTTTTTTTAAGATTCTTTGCTTTCCCAACATAAATAATACAGCCCGTGTTATCGGTCATTCGGTAAACACCGGGCTGTTCTGTTACTACTTTGAGAAATCTGCGGTAATCAAACTCAGGCAAAATAGTCTCTTTCAATGCTTATCCTTTGGATGCTTACAGCGTTTCTGCGTCCAAAATTCCGTAACGGATAGCCATTCTGGTTAATTCAACATCACCGCTTATGTTTAATTTTTCAAAAAGCCGGTATCTGTAGCTGTTAACTGTTTTCGGACTTAAATTGAGACTCTCTGCAATATCCTGCACCTTGTCACCTTTGGTGATCATCATGGTGATCTGCATTTCCCGATCAGACAGTGCTTTAAATGGATTGTCTGTTGTCGGTGTGCAGACCTGACTCAGTGCTATTTGCTGAGCAATTTCCGGGGAAATATAACGCTGTCCGGAGTTAACGGCGCGAATGGCCTGGATCATTTCATCGGGTGCTGAACATTTTGTCAGATAACCTACGGCACCCGCTTGCATCACTTTCAGGGGGAAAGGCGTTTCGGTCTGAACGGTTAAAACAATAATTTTGATGTCAGGATTAAATCGCAGGATTTTTTTTGTTGCTTCCAGACCGCCAATTCCGGGCATGTTCATATCCATAAGGATAACATCTGCCTGATTTTCTCTGAACCATTGGACTGCCTGCTCTCCACTCACGGCCTCTCCGACTACCCGAAGACCACGAACGTCTTCCAGTATGCGGCGAATGCCTGTGCGTACCAGCTCATGATCATCCACAAGAAATACACTAATCAATCGAGTTGCTCCGCCTATGACTAAGAAGGATGTTTAACAAATTATAGTAAACACCGGATACACACTTACATATGTATATAAAACATGCTTCCTGCCGTCTTCAGTATGCTGGCTGACAGTAAAAAAGTGAAGAGGAATTACTTTGCTATTGATGTAAATAATGATTTCATGACGTGAAATAGATTTCTATCGGAGGTTGCGCAATGGCAGTCGTAGCAAAGGAAAAACATCGTTTAGCTTATAAATCGCCCGATTTCACAATTGATCAGATTGATCTTGATATCTCACTGGATGAAAACTGCACTAAAGTCATTGCAACGAGCCGGGTTAAACGTCAGGGAAATCACCCCAATTCACTGGTACTTGATGGTGAAGAATTAATTTTACATTCTGTTTTAGTTGATAAAAAAACAGCCGATTATCGTATTGAAAATAATCAGTTATGCATTGATGGTGTTCCTGACTCATTCGAGTTGCAAATTGTGACGGAGATTAATCCGGCTGCAAATAGCGCGTTGGAAGGGTTATATAAATCAGGAAATGCTTTTTGTACGCAGTGTGAAGCGGAAGGTTTCAGACGCATTACTTATTATCTTGACCGGCCGGATGTCCTTGCCCGTTTTACTACCAGAATAACGGCTGATAAGACGGCTTATCCTATTCTGCTTTCAAATGGAAATCGTATCGCTGCAGGCGATAACCCGAACGGTACTCACTGGGTGCAGTGGAGTGATCCGTTTCCTAAACCTTGTTATCTGTTTGCGTTGGTGGCTGGTGATTTCGATGTTCTCAAAGATACCTTTGAAACAAAAAGTGGCCGGACTGTTGCACTGGAGTTATTCGTCGATAAGGGCAATCTGAACCGAAGTTATCATGCTATGGCGAGTCTGAAAAAATCAATGGCATGGGATGAGCAGCGTTTCGGACTTGAATACGATCTGGATATTTACATGATCGTTGCGGTTGATTTCTTCAATATGGGTGCGATGGAAAACAAGGGGCTTAATGTTTTTAATGCCAAATTTGTTCTCGCAAATCCGGAATCTGCAACCGATACCGACTATTTTGATATTGAACGGGTGATCGGCCATGAATATTTTCATAACTGGACGGGCAATCGGATCACTTGCCGGGACTGGTTCCAGCTCAGTTTAAAAGAAGGGCTGACTGTGTTCCGGGATCAGGAGTTTTCATCTGATCTGGGTTCCAGAGCGATCAATCGCATCAGAAACGTCAAAATCATCCGTGGTCCTCAATTTGCAGAAGATGCTGGTCCAATGTCTCATCCGATCCGTCCGGATGTTGTGATGGAAATGAATAATTTCTACACGCTGACGGTGTATGAGAAAGGTTCAGAAGTGATCCGCATGTTACATACTATTCTTGGTGAAGATAAATTCCAGGCCGGGATGAAGTTATATGTGGATCGGCATGATGGGCAGGCCGTAACTTGTGATGATTTTATCCAGGCAATGCAGGATGCATCAGGTGCCGATTTGACTCTTTTCCGACGCTGGTATGCCCAGTCTGGTACTCCGGTACTGACAGTAACCGATGAATTTGATGCCGACAGTCAAAGATACAGTCTGCATGTTAAACAGCATACTCCTGCTACGGCCGGTCAGAATGAGAAGTCTGCTTTGCATATTCCGCTGAGTGTAGCTTTGTATGATCAGCGGGGTGGTTATCTTGGTGATCAATATGATCAGGTGTTGAATGTCTGCAGTGATCAGCAATCATTTGAGTTCACCGAAATTACTGAAAAGCCTGTTGTTGCTCTGCTGCAGGATTTTTCTGCACCGGTAAAACTGGAATTTGCATATGATGATCAGGATCTGCTGGTTTTATTGCAACATTCAAAAAGTGCTTTCACACGTTGGGATGCAGCACAGACCCTGCTGAATAAGTATATCCGTCTTAATGTTGAACATATTCACAACCAACAGGAACTTGAACTTCCTCAGGGATTGCTGAATGCACTGATGGGAATTTTGCGCGATCCGGAGTTGGATAAATCACTCATCGCTGAAATCTTGCGGATGCCGTCAGAAAGTAGCATGGCTGAATTATTTGATGAAATTGATATTGATGCTATCCACAAAGTTAAATGCTTTATTGAACAGACAGTGGCAACACAACTGCATGAGGTATTCCTGGAAACATATCGGCAGAATAAATCAGCGAGTTATCAGCTTAATCAGCAGGAAATAGCAAAACGTGATCTGGTGGCTGTCTGTCTCACATATCTCGCTCTGCATGGTGATGACACCGATCGGAGTATTATCGCTGCGCATTACCAGGCTGCAGATAATATGACAGATGTGTTGTCTGCCATGCAGGCTGCAAAGCAGGGCGAATTGCCTGTTCTGCAGAAAATGATGGCAGAATTTGAAGCCAAATGGCGGCACGATGGGCTGGTAATGGATAATTGGTTCCGCTTGCAGGCTACATCCCCAGCGACTGATTGCCTGAGTGTTGTGAAATCGTTGCTCACGCATCCTTCTTTCAGTATGCAGAATCCGAACCGGTTGCGTGCACTAATCGGGACATTTAGTGCGGCTAATCCGTACCGCTTCCATGCAATTGATGGCTCAGGATATGCCTTCCTCAGAGAAATGCTGGATGAGTTAAATCATAGTAATCCGCAGGTGGCATCGCGTTTGATTACACCATTGCTACAGTTCAAACGTTTTGATCCTGTACGCCAATCGTTGATGCGACAGGAATTACAGCGGTTATCTGAGCGGGCTGATTTATCCCGTGACTTGTATGAAAAAGTATCCCGCGCTCTGGCGCAGTAAAATATTGCAGGTGTGAACATTCACGCCTGCTTTCAAATCATTATGTATACATTTTCCCCGGAAATATCTTCACTGATATTCTGGGGTCATTAATATCTTTCATACAACTGCATAAAGATGCGCAGGTCTGCTTTTCGGGCTAAAATACCCGGGAAAAGAGCAAATGCCTGAGACCCCAACGCATTCGAGAGAGGACCTTGATGTTTTATTATCCGTTAGCCCGCCATTTTCTGTTTAAACTTGATCCTGAAGTTGCTCATGAATTGAGTATTCATCAGCTGGCATGGATGGGAGGGACTCCATTTGAGTTGTTTTTCCGTAATAAACTGCCTTCTCGCCCGGTTGAAGTTATGGGGCTCAAATTTGATAATCCTGTAGGTCTGGCCGCTGGACTGGATAAAGATGGCGATGCCATTGATGCGTTTGGCGCTATGGGATTTGGTTTTATTGAAGTTGGCACTGTAACGCCACGTCCGCAACCGGGAAATGATAAACCCCGGATTTTCCGTGTTATTCCTGCTCAGGGAATTATTAACCGGATGGGATTCAATAATAAGGGCGTAGACAATCTGATCGAGAATGTCAAAAAAAGCCATTATAAAGGGATCCTGGGTATTAATATCGGGAAAAATAAAGACACGCCTATCGAAAATGGTAAGGATGATTACCTGATCTGTATGGATAAGGTCTATGCCTACGCCGGATATATTGCGGTTAATATTTCATCACCTAATACACCTAATTTGCGTCAGTTGCAGTATGGTGAAGCACTGGATGATTTATTAAAGGCGCTTAAAGAGCGTCAAAAAGAACTGGCGGCGAAACATAATAAGTATGTTCCGGTGGCAGTTAAAATTGCTCCTGACTTATCTCAGGAAGAATTAAAGCAAGTTGCAGAGTCATTACTGCGTTATGGTATCGATGGGGTAATCGCAACCAATACTACGCTGGATCGCGAGTTGATCCATGACATGCCACATGCGGCTGAAACCGGTGGTTTGAGTGGTCGCCCACTGCAAAATAAGAGCACAGAAATCATCCGGTCATTGCACGAATATCTGAAAGGGCAAATTCCGATCATTGGTGTGGGCGGTATTGATTCTGCGATGGCTGCCAGAGAAAAAATGCAGGCAGGTGCTCAGCTGGTACAGATTTATTCCGGTTTTATTTATCACGGACCGGATTTGGTAAAGAATATTGTAAATAACATCTGATATTTGCAGAAAATATCATTGTCAGTTTGAAAAATATTCCAGTTTGTTTTATAAAAGAAAAAAACGGGATAGAGAGCAAACGGATGATATTACTTCCTGATGAAAATTGGCGCTGGGTATTTGATGAGCAGCGCCAATCTCTTCTACTTGATTTGTCGGATGATATGCAATTTGTTGTGTCTGTGCCGCCAAAACAGCTGGCGCAGAAACAAGCATTCACCGAGCATTTTTCTTTAGACGACTCGTCTCTGTATTTTCATTTTCTGGAATGTCTCGGAGAATTTCCGTTTACTGACCCGGAAAGAGTTCAGATTGTGCTGAATGCTGTTGCTGCTGTGAAATACACTAGGCCACTAGTAAGTCAGAGTTGGTATTATCGGGATGTCGATATGCTGTCTGGTGAGCCGGAGCTTGGTGAAGTATTCTCTGTCGTAACAGAATTCACCTATGGTGATGTGATGATTATTTCGCCAGGTAGTAATGCGTCTCTCTGTATTGTAATTAGTCAGGCTATCCAATTAGATGCAGATAAATCGCTGAGGCAGTCATCTGTATGTAAATTAATGAATAGTAAGCTTTTACCATATCAGGCTGCGACCCAATATCTGTCTAAAATGGCGTAAATATATTGTGGATATATAAGAAAAAGCCCCGGATTTTGTCCGGGGCTTTTTCTTATTCTGCTGTCGGGCTATTAACCGGATGAACATCTTCGCTGGGGTAACATCCCAGAATTTTTATGTATCTGATTGAAGCTTTCAGTTCATTAATAGCTGACTTCATTTCATCACTTTCAAGATTAGCAGCCACATCGACATAAAACATTTCTTCCCACGGATTCCCGGGAATTGGACGGGATTCCAGTTTCGTCATATTGATATTGTGGTTACGTAATATCAGCAATGCTTCAACTAATGAGCCGGTTTTCTGTGTTGTCGACATAATAAAAGTCGTTTTTGCCGGCACTAATGGTGATACACGCACAGGATCACGGGCGACAACCCAGAATCGGGTACAGTTCTCGGGCTGATTGGCCAATCCATTGGTTAATTTAATGAGGCCGTAAATTTCACCACCCTCTGCACTTCCGATAGCAGCTGCATTCGGTAAAGCCAACTCTTTTACTTTCAGCATTGCTGCTGATGATGAGTCACAAAATACTTTGCGGATATGTGGATGATTATCGAGATAATGGGATGATTGCGTTATGGGCTGTGGATGTCCATAAATAACGTCGATATCAGCAATATCTGTATCAACTGCAGTCAACAGGCAATGATCGATAGGATAGGTGAGCTCGGCAACAATAGATAAGCTGGTTTGCTGCATCAGGTCATAAACTTCATTAATCGAACCTGACGTTAGATTTTCAATTGGCAATACGCCGTAGCTGCAGGCACCACTTTCGACTTCCTGAAAAACCTGGTTAAAACTGCTGCAGCCAACTTCCCGGATATCCGACAGCTGACGCCCCAGAAATTTGCGGGCAGCGAGGCTGGAATACGAACCCAGAGGCCCCAGGTAAGCAACACTGGTTCCGGTTTCTTTTATTTCAGGGTTTTGCTGTTGCTGGATAAAATCCTGCTGAATCAAAACAGAATCTTCAATAATCAGCTGAAATACACGCTGAATGAAATGTGCTGAAAGCCCCATCGGGCGACCTACCTGTGTCAGATAGGCGAGTAATTCTTGCTCACGGTGTTGATCGCGGATTGGACGCTGACTAGATAGTTTATTTCTTGCTACTTCAAGACTGATTGCGCGGCGTTTGGCAAAAAGAGCGAGCAACTGGGTGTCAATCTCATTTATGGACTGGCGGATCTCATCCAGTGTGGCCATGGCTTACTCTCCTTGTATAAATTCAATAATCATTACGCATATGAAAACTAAAGAAAACATCATCAGAAGTAAATCATTCTGATGCAGCAAATGGTAACACTTCCTGTCTGCCTATATATAGAATAGTCACAAGAAATCATGTCTTAATTATAAGCGGGGATGTAATGGGTCCTTTGATGTTAGATGTTCAGGGTTGTGAACTGGACGCAGAAGAACGGGAAATACTGAGACATCCGACTGTGGGTGGGGTGATCTTATTCGGCCGTAATTATCATGACCGGTCACAATTATCCGCGTTGGTAAAGACGATCCGTCAGGCAGCAAATAAACCATTGCTGATTGCAGTTGATCATGAAGGCGGACGGGTTCAACGTTTCCGGAATGGTTTTTCCCGGATTCCACCTATGGGGATATTACATAAGGCTAGGAATCAGGCTACAGACTTAGCGACAGAGTGCGGTTGGCTGATGGCCGCTGAATTGCTGGCACATGATATTGATCTGAGTTTTGCGCCTGTGCTGGATTTAGAGCGGGGCAGCAATGTGATTGGTGATCGTAGTTTCAGTAGCGATCCGGAGCAGGTTATCCAGCTTGCTTCTGCTTTTATTGATGGTATGCACCAGGCAGGCATGAAGGCGACAGGTAAACATTTTCCTGGTCATGGCAGTGTCAGAGCGGATTCACATTTGGAAAGCCCACGCGACAATCGTTCCTGGGAAGAAATTGAAGCAACTGATCTGGTGCCTTTCCGGGAGTTAATTCCTGCCGGGAAATTGGATGCCATCATGCCGGCACACGTTATTTATACCGAATTGGATGATCAACCGGCCGGTTTCTCGCGCTTCTGGTTACAGGAAGTGTTACGGGGAAAATATGGTTTCAATGGTATTATCTTCAGTGATGATCTGACCATGGAAGGTGCGGCTGTTGCCGGCGGTTATCCTGAACGCGCACAGGCTGCCCTCAATGCCGGTTGTGACATGCTGCTTGCCTGTAATAACAGAGCGGGTGCAGTGGCTATTCTGGATGGGTTGCAAAATCCGCCGGCAAGCCGGGCAGAATCATTACTCAGCACAAATAATGGTGACTGGTCTCGTTTAACGTCGACATCCCGCTGGAAAAACACGCAGAACAGAGTGCAGATTTTTACCGAAGAGTTTGTTAATTAACATCATATTTTGATCTTAAGCAGCCTTTCGAGGCTTGGCAGTGACCGCTTAGCGTAAGACCTGCTATGGTGGATCCCTGACAAGGTTGTTGATTGAGGGATCCATCATGATTATTTATCTGCACGGCTTTGACGCCACCAGCCCTGGCAATTTTGAAAAAATAATGCAACTTCGCTTTATCGATCCTGATGTCCGCCTGGTGAGTTACAGCACTATCCATCCTCGTCAGGATATGAGTGATTTATTGAAAGAAGTACATCGCCATATCACGACATCTGATGATCCGGCTCCGCTGATTTGTGGCGTGGGTCTTGGGGGGTACTGGAGTGAGCGTATTGGTTTTTTATGTGGTATCCGGCAAGTACTGATTAATCCTAATCTTTCCCCTGAAAAGAATATGCAGGGCAGGATTGAAAGACCGGAAGAATACACAGATATTGCATCTAAATGTGTAACTGAATTCCGTAAAAAAAATGCAGGAAAGTGCATTTGTATCCTTTCTGTTAACGATGAAGTCATGGATAATAGATGCATTGCAGATACATTGAAAGATTATTACGACATTATATGGGATGAGAAACAAACCCATAAATTCAAGGATCTGTCAGCTCACTTGCAACAAATCAAAGCATTTAAAGATGCAGGCTTAAGCAAGTGATTTTTGAGGACGTATAACGCATCCTTAACATAAGTAATGAAAAAGGTATTTCTGGTATGACCAAAATTGTCATTATTGGCGGTGGAGCCGGTGGCCTGGAGTTGGCCACTCGTATGGGGCGTAAATTGGGTAAAAATGGTAAGGCTCAGATCACGCTGGTTGATCGTAACCGTACCCATTTATGGAAACCATTACTGCACGAAGTAGCTGCCGGCTCGCTTGATGCAGGGGTTGATGCATTGAGCTATCAATCTCAGGCACGCCACAATGCATTTGAATTCCAGTTAGGCACATTGACCGATATCAAACGTCAGGAAAAACGTGTTGTTCTGGCACCTATTTATGGTGAGAAGGGCGAAGAAGTTCTAGGTGAACGTGAAATCGAGTATGACTATCTGGTGATTGCACTGGGTTCTGTTTCTAATGATTTCAATACGCCGGGTGTTCGTGATAATTGTATTTTCCTGGATAGCCCGGATCAGGCGTTCCGTTTCCATAATATTCTGATGGATAAATTCCTGCGTTTTGCGGGTTCCCGTACCACCAGCAATACTGATATTCCTCAGGAAGGTAGCATCAAGATTGCTATCGTAGGTGCTGGTGCAACCGGCATCGAACTTTCTGCCGAATTATATAATGCAGTAGAAGAGCTGACGGCATATGGTTATAAAAACCTGTCCCGCCGTAGCCTGAATGTGACCGTTGTTGAAGCTGGTCCTCGTATTCTGCCTGCTTTGCCGGAGCGTATTTCTGCTGCTGCTCATCATGAATTGACAGAGCTGGGAGTGGATATCCGTACCGCAACTTTTGTCAGCGAAGCGACGGATAAAGGCCTGATGACTAAAGACGGTGAGCTGATTGAAGCTGACCTGATGGTATGGGCTGCCGGTGTGAAAGCACCTGATTTCATGAAAGAAATCGGTGGTCTGGAAACGAACCGTGCCAACCAGCTGGTTGTGAAAGGTACTTTGCAGACGACAGTTGATGATCATATCTACGCGATCGGTGACTGTGCTGCCTGTGCGATGGAAGATGGCAAACTGGTTCCGCCTCGTGCCCAGTCTGCACACCAGATGGCAACACAGTGCATGAAGAATATTCTGGCACAGATCAATGGTGGTGAACTGAAACCTTATCAGTATGTTGATTACGGCTCACTGGTTTCCCTGAGTAATTTCTCTACCGTTGGTAGCTTAATGGGTAACCTGATGCGTGGATCAATGATGATTGAAGGCCGTATTGCACGCATGATGTATATCTCTCTGTATCGTATGCATCAGGTTGCGCTGTATGGTTATGTGAAAACAGGTTTGATCATGCTGGTTGGTCAGCTGAACCGTATTTTACGTCCACGCCTGAAGTTGCATTGATTCAGTTTTTGATAAAAGAGAGCCGGCTGAGATGCCGGCTTTTTGTTTTTACTGTTTTCAGCTATAAAAAAACGCCGCATTAAGCGACGTCTCTTTAATTATCAATTCAGCTTATTTAGCTTCACCGATTGGCAGTACGGTACGACCGAATTTTTCGTTCAGTACTTCAGCCATTGCCAGGTAGATGGCTGATGCACCACAGAAAATACCCTCAAAGCCAGCGAAAGTGCCTAACGCCGCGTTGCCGGTAAAGTCTTTAGCTGCCAGCAGGAAGAACAGGACAACCAGAGAACCGAATACAACTTGCAGTGCTTTTGGTGCTTTCAGCGTACCGAAGAACATGAACAGGGTGAAAATACCCCACATCAGCAGGTAGCAGCCCATTGCGAATTCGTCAGCCGCTTCAGCCCAACCCCATTTTGGCATCAGGATCAGGAATACCAGGCTGATCCAGAAAAAGCCATAAGAAGTGAAAGCAGTAACACCAAAAGTATTACCTTTTTTGTATTCCAGGATACCAGCGATCACTTGCGCCATACCGCCATATGCCAGACCCATTGCCAGAATCATAGCGCTGATAGGGAAGAAGCCTGCATTATGGATGTTCAGCAGCACAGTGGTCATACCAAAACCCATCAGACCTAATGGTGCTGGATTTGCCAATTTTTCGCTCACGAGAAGTTCTCCGGTTAATAACTCACACAAAGGGTTCATCGTCCTGATGAACGTTAGATTTATGTAAAAATCCGCGCGATTCTAGAGGGCTGATCAGTCATGTGCAAGTGAATTTGAGAGATAGATCAAAGAAGTTTTTATGTAGTAAATATACGGACTTTTCTAAAACAAAAGGGAAGCATCAGCTTCCCCTGTATGATGTTGGAATATTGTAAATTTATTCCACTTCGTTGCCGCTTGTTCCGTTTGCTGCAAAGATTTTTGCATTATTGAGCGTTGTTCCGGCAATCGATAACAGTGCTTCCCGGGTCAGGAAGGCCTGATGTCCTGTGAACAGTACGTTATGGCATGCAGACAGACGACGGAAAGTATCGTCGGTGATCACTTCATTCGATTTGTCTTCGAAGAAAAGTTCACTTTCTTCTTCATAAACATCCAGACCCAGTGCGCCAATCTTGCCTTGTTTAAGGGCTTGGATCGCATCTTGTGCATTCAGTAATGCACCACGGCTGGTGTTGATGATCATCACGCCTTTTTTCATTTTCGCGAATGACTCGGCATTCAGCAAATGATGGTTTTCTTTGAAAAGCGGGCAGTGCAGACTGATGACATCCGATTCCCGGAACAGGGTATCGAGATCAACATATTCAGCACCCAGCTCAATCGCAGCCTGATTTTGGAATGGATCATTGACCAGCAAACGCATACCAAAACCTTTGAGAATTCTTAAGGTTGCGATACCAATTTTCCCGGTACCAATGATCCCGGCTGTTTTGCCGAACATATTAAAACCAACCAGACCATCCAGTGCAAAGTTGGCATCACGGGTACGTTGATAGGCTTTATGAATACGGCGATTCAGGGTCATCATCAGGCCAACGCTGTGTTCTGCAACAGCTTCAGGGGAATATGCAGGAACACGGACTACAGTCAGCCCAAGCTCTTTTGCTGCGACCAAATCGACATTGTTGTATCCGGCGCAACGCATTGCTAATAAGCGGGTGCCGTTATTTACCAGATCGGTCAGAACAGGTCGTGAGAGATCGTCATTCACAAAAGCACAGACCACCGGATAACCATGAGCTAATCGGGAAGTTTTCAGATCTAACCGGACATCGAAGTAATCCAGCTCATAGCTGAATTGTTGGTTCGCTTGTTCGAAATAATCACGGTCGTATGCTTTAGCGCTGAATAATGCGATTTTCATAGGTACGTCTCCACCTAAAAGATGTAGTAAAATTACACCATTAATTACGGTGTCGTCAACATATTGTGATTCATATCAAAAAAATACGGTCAAAATGGTTATTTTGATCTGAAAGAACAAAAAAAAGGAGCCCAAGGCTCCTTAAGAAAATCAAACAAAGCGAATTAACAACAAACAACACAACAGGAGGAAGGGTAATGAACAACTACGTTATATTCAGTGTAGCTGATGTTCTACGCTGCAAGAGAATATCTGGTACATCATCGCTTTCGTCTTTCAGCGCCACGCCGCTTAACTGACGGCGGAAGGCCTCGCTTAATAACCAGCTAAGTTTGTGGGCAGCCTCCGGATAATTAAGTCCCTCGGGTCTTACATTTGAGATGCAATTGCGTTCAGAATCCAGCAAGCCAACTTTTGCCGCCCATGTCAGATAAATGCCGAGACTGTCGGGGGAAGACAATCCGGGGCGTTCACCGATCAATACCGCTACCGCTTTGGCCTGCATGGTTTCAGCAATATCATCACCAACAGCAACTCGGGCCTGCCGGGTTAAAACAACAGGCCCCAGCGTGATGCCTAATGCCTCGAGCCGGGGACGTAATTCCAGTAAAAATGGCACTGTATTACGGTGGATGGCGGTAGAGGATAATCCGTCTCCGACAACAATGAGCAAATCTACAGGTGCTGCGTGTTGTTTTAACCATTCACGTGAGTCATTGGCTAGTTGACGGCCCAGATCAGGGCGGCGTAGATAGGTTTCACGATCCGGTGCTGCACTATGAGCCTGTAAAGTAGAAAAGCCCTGTTGCTGTAGCTCTTCAGCCAGCGTTTCAGCGCCAAAAGGCAGGTGTACGGCATCACGCGCCTGCGCATGCGCCAAGCCGAATTTCAGTAATTCTTTAGTTGGAAGGCTGTTGCCTGTGCGCCCAAGTGCTATGCGGGCTGCAGTGAATTGCCGCAATTCATCCCATGGATTCTGATGTATTACATCGTTACTCATGCTGCACTCCCCAGTGATGGTAATTGCATCAGCAACGGATGCTGTTTTGAAGGATCAAGCAGGTGGCCTTGTGTATCGATCAAGCGCATTTTTTCCAGCCAGCTATCAAATTCCGGAGCGCGTTTCAGACTCAGCAATTCGCGGATATAAAGAGCATCATGGAACGAGGTGCTCTGATAATTCAGCATGATGTCGTCAGCACCGGGAACGCCGATCAGGAACGTCAGGCCGGCGGCTGCAAGCAGCGTAAGCAGAGTATCCATATCGTCCTGATCCGCTTCGGCATGATTGGTATAGCAAACATCGCACCCTAACGGTACACCCAGCAGTTTTCCGCAGAAGTGATCTTCTAACCCTGCCCGGATGATTTGTTTACCATCGTAGAGGTACTCCGGACCGATAAATCCGACAACAGTATTTGTCAGCAGCGGTTTGAATTTACGGGCAACAGCATAGGCTCGGGCTTCACAGGTTTGTTGATCTACACCAAAATGAGCATTAGCAGAAAGGCAACTACCCTGACCGGTTTCGAAATACATGACGTTATTTCCGACCGTTCCACGCTGCAGACTTTGTGCTGCAGCTTCTGCTTCTGCCAGGAGCGAGAGGTTAATACCAAAACCGGAGTTGGCTTTTTCTGTTCCGGCTATCGACTGAAACACCAGATCGATTGGTACGCCACGATTGATCAGTTCAATGGTATTGGTGACGTGTGTCAGTACACAGGATTGTGTCGGGATCTCAAAACGCTGGATCACTTCGTCCAGCATATGATTGAGTTTTGCCAATCCGGGCAGGCTGTCTGTTGCCGGATTGATGCCGACCACCGCATCACCACTGCCGTATAACAGACCATCCAGCATAGCGGCGGCAATACCAGGCAGCGCATCAGTCGGGTGGTTGGGCTGAAGACGTACACTTAAGCGCCCCGGGAGGCCGATAGTGCTGCGGAATTTGGTTATTACCTGACATTTTTTGGCAACCAGGATCAGATCCTGATTACGCATCAATTTACTGACAGCAGCGACCATTTCCGGCGTTAGCCCTGGTGCTAATCGCGCCAGCGTAAAGCTGTCGGCATGCTCGCTGAGCAGCCAGTCGCGGAAATCACCAACTGTCAGATGGCTGATCAGCGAAAATGCCTGCAGATCATGTTCATCCATAATCAGCCGGGTGATTTCATCTTCTTCATAGGGGATCAATGCATTTTCTAAAAATGCTTTTAAAGGCAGATCTGCCAGACAGATCTTTGCCGCCATGCGCTCTTCAGCAGTAGCTGCCGCCACACCAGCCAGATAATCCCCGGAACGGGCCGGGCTGGCTTTAGCCATCAGGCTTTTCAGGTCAGGGAACTGATAAGTGCGTTGGCCTATGGACGTCCGATACATACTGATTCCTCTAACCCTGAGCCTGTAGCAATTCATTACCGTCCTGCATTTCATCTGTGCTGTGTGTTGCTTTGAAGTAAATGAAACCGGCAACAAAAAGTCCTGCAAAGATTAATGACAGCAGTGTGTTGTAATAAATCATGGCAACCAGACACAGTACCGCCAGTACAAGCGCTAAAGCCGGAGCAAAAGGATAGAGTGGGGCAAAGAACGGACGTTCCAGATTTGGTTCTGTCCGACGCAGTTTAAACAGTGCAGCCATAGAGATGATGTACATAACGATGGCACCGAACACTGACATGGTTACGATGTTTGCGGTTAATGGCAAACCGCCAATCACAATCAGATTGTCAGAGAAAATAGCGGCAATACCAACGACACCACCCGCCAGAATAGCCCAGTGAGGGGTCTGGAAACGGCTATTGATTGCAGCCAGTGGTTTTGGCAGAAAACCAGCACGTGCCAGTGCAAAAATCTGACGGGAATAGCCCATGATGATGCCGTGGAAAGAGGCAATCAGACCAAACAGGCCTAACCAGACCAGCATATGTAACCAGCCGCTGGAATCACCGACGATCATTTTCATTGCCTGAGGCAGAGGATCGTTGATATTGGCAAGTTTACTCCAGTCACCAGCACCACCTGCAAAGATCATAACGCCGATAGCCAGAACAACCAGGGTCAGAATGCCGGAGATGAATGCAATCGGAATCGTTTTCTTTGGATCTTTTGCTTCTTCCGCTGCCATCGCTGCGCCTTCAATGGCCAGGAAAAACCAGATTGCAAACGGAATGGCGGCAAAGATGCCAGAAACAGCACTGACTGAGAATTCATTGCTACCGGCCCAGCCATTAGCAACAAAATTAGTGATAGAGAAGCCGGGAGAGACAACGCCCATGAAGACCAGCAATTCAACAATGGCCAGAATGGTTACGCATAATTCGAAGGTTGCGGCGATGCTGACCCCGACAATATTCAACGCCATAAATACAATGTAAGCACTTACCGCGATCAATTTGGGGTCAATGGCCGGAAACTGCACATTCAGATAGGCACCAATTGCCATGGCAATCGCGGGCGGAGCAAATACGAATTCAATCAGCGTTGCAAACCCGGCAATATAACCACCGACCGGACCAAAAGCACGATACGCATAGGCGAATGGACCGCCTGCATGCGGAATAGAGGTGGTTAATTCAGTGAAGCTGAAAATGAAAGCCGTATACATGGTTGCGATCAGTACGGCGGTGACCATGAAACCTAATGTTCCGGCCTGGGCCCAGCCATAGCTCCAGCCAAAATATTCGCCGGAAATAACCAGACCAACGGCGATACCCCATAAATGGAATTTACCGAGTGTACGTTTCAGCCCCGGTGCAGCAGTGTCCTTTTGCATGACAGTTCCTCTGTATTGTTATGTGATCTCAATCACGACATCTACGTATTACAAAGGATGTGCCAACCCGGAACCAAAAACAAAATCTCCATGTTAATCAGTTAGTTAAATTTAAATGCTCGTGGCCAAAATATTTTGTCAACGACCTGTTTTGGGTATCTGTGCACCATAAAATCGCAAGTTTGGTGTGAAAAACAAACGCACATCATGATGAAACCGATAAATACTGTTTGTTTATCCTGCATAAGAGCGCTATTCCAGATGATTTAATGCCAAAACCTGATTGGTTTGACAGTGGAACGAATGAATTGCTTTTGTTTGGTGCATCTAAATCTGAGAACGGAGATACAAAATATACTTGCTATACTGTATAAAGATACAGTAGATTGTACTTCAGCGACATCAGTCCACAGGAGCGCATTATGAGTGTTTTTGTTAATGGATTTTATGTAGGTAATGAGGTTTATCCGGGCGTATTCGCAGAAGAACGCGTTGGTCAGCAGTGGATGATTCGTCAGCAGGATTCCCGTGGCTGGCCATGCCGGGTTGGTGAGGTGAAGATCGATGCAGCCGGCAGTGAGTTTCTAGCCTGTGACTGTCGGGGGGATGTAAAAGGGCGCGCATCGAATATGCGCACCGCTGTTCGTTATTTACTGAATTAGACTGGGTCGGTCAGGTTCAGATGCCGGGGCAGAGCAATGAATTACTCTTCGGCATCGGAAGCCAGATACCAGTATCCCTGATTGAACCAGTAACAGATCCAATCCACCAGGATTGGGTTGTCCAGATAAGGTTGTAATTCTTTGTGTGTCAGCACTGTGCTGTTACACATCAGATGCGCTAATGCACGACCGCCTTCCGGGATTTGTAACTGTTCGCCATTGACGAAACAGCAGTCAGGCAATGCGGCGAAATAGAGACAGCGCAGTCCGCCCAGACGATACAACTCATCCTCAGCTTCTAAAGCCGGGAGTAATTCATCCGGGATCAGATCCCATTCCTGCGACAGAATGTTCAGTTCATGTTTTGCCTGACTCAGATTCGTACCGAGCCATTTTGAGAACAGTTGCTCATCGTGTAGCAGCGTTCGCATCAGATCACGTAAATCATTCACGTCTTTATTCGTCACCAGCCCCGGCGTTTTAGTCAGTTCCCGTTTCGGATCGGTATAACGTACTTGTCCTGCATTTTCCTGTAACAGGAAATCAGCGAAGGAAGAAAACAGATCCTGCTGATTCGGTGCCCGGTAACCAATGGAGTAACTCATGGCTTCGGTAATGGCATAACCATCGTGCGGGAATCCAGGCGGAATATAGAGTATGTCGCCCGATTGAAGTTCAACATCAATGATCGGCTCAAACTGCTCAACATGCAGTAAACCCGGTGTTGCAACGAATTGCTCGGCCGGAGTATCAGCGCCAACACGCCAGCGACGACTCCCAGAGCCCTGAATAATAAATACATCATATTGATCAATATGCGGACCGACGCCACCACCGGGTACCGAGTAGGAGATCATGACGTCATCAATACGCCAGTTCGGCAGGCCACGGAAGGGGGTGATCAGATCAGCGACAGGCTTGATCCAGTGATCAGTAGCCTGAACTAATAATGCCCAGTGACTTTCACCAAGCTGGCTGTAATCATCAAACGGCCCATGTTCCGCAGTCCATTTACCATCAGCAAAAGTTACCAGACGGCTTTCAACCTGTTCTTCGGTGGCTAATCCGGCCAGTTCATCCGGCGTGATCGGATCAGTAAAAGGGGCGTAGGCACCACGTAAAACAGTCGGTTTTTTTTGCCAGAATTCCCGCATAAATGCGGCAAGATCAAGATTTAGCTGATTCACAGAACACCTTAGATAAAAGGTAAAAAGAGCGAGACAGAATGCCTCGCTCAAGGATGTGAGTAATTATTTACCACGAGCCTGTTTAACACTTGTTTCCAGCATCTCTAATGTCTGTGGCGCGCCACGTAACAATTGATCGCCGATTATAAATGCAGGTGTGCCGGTAATGTTCAATGTCCGGGCCAGCGCATGGTTGGTGGCAATTTTACTTTCAATGGCCGGATCTTTTGCTTTTTCTGCAATTTTGTCCCAGTCCAGACCCAGGTTTTTAGCAACGAGAGCAATATCGTCATTAGTTTTAAATGCGCCACTGTGCGACATCAACGCATCGTGGAAGGCCGCATATTTTTCCGGGAACAGCGCATTCACGGCCAGCGCCGCTTTAGATGCGTAAACGGAGGTATCGCTCAGGATAGGAAATTCTTTATAGATGTAACGAATATCCTGGTCCTTTTTCAGCAACGCCTGAACCAAAGGCGCTGAACGTTTGCAATAACCGCAGTTATAGTCAACAAACTCAACAATAGTCAGAGTGCCTTTAGCATTGCCTGTTGCCGGATCATCTTTTTGCCGGAAAAGCTGATCAGCATGTTTTTTCAGTAATGCTTTATCTGTTTCATCCTGCTGCATTTCCTGTTTGGCACGCAGCCCATTTGACATCTCAATCAGAATTTCCGGATTTGATACCAGATATTCACGCACTATTTTTTCAACTTCAGTTTTAGTCATTTCAGCCGCGATGGTGCTGAAAGAGAGCATTCCGCCTAATAAAACGGTAGCCAGTGTTTTTAATTTCATGTTATGTCCTTGTTATTTCACACGCATGCCAGGTTTTGCGCCTGCATTAGGTTCGAGAATAAACAGATCTTTTCCGCCTGGGCCGGCTGCCAGCACCATACCTTCAGACATACCAAAACGCATTTTACGCGGTGCCAGGTTAGCAACCATCACCGTCAGCTTACCTTCGAGTTGTTCAGGGGAATATGCTGACTTGATACCAGCAAATACCTGACGAACTTCACCGCCCAGATCAAGCTGCAGACGCAGCAGTTTATCTGCTTCCGGTACAGCTTCTGCTTTCTTGATCAGCGCTATACGCAGATCCAGTTTTGCGAAATCGTCATAGGTGATTTCCGGTGCAATCGGTTCATCAGCCAGCGGACCCGTCGCTTTCGGTGCTGCAGTTTGCTGTTCTTCTTTTGATGCATCAACCATTGCCGTCACTTTAACTGGATCAATACGGTTAAACAGTGCTTTGAACGGGGCAACATTGTGTGCCAGCAATGGCTGTTCAATATCATTCCAGTTCAGTGTCACATTCAGGAATGCTTCGGCGCGGGCAGCCAGTTCTGGCATAACCGGTTTCAGGTACGTCATCAGTACACGGAACAAGTTAAGTGTAGTGGAGCATACGGCAGACAGCTCAGCTTCCTGACCTTCCTGCTTGGCGATAACCCAAGGTGCTTTTTCATCAACATAACGGTTAGCTTCATCAGCTAATGCCATGATTTCACGAATGGCGCGGCTAAATTCACGATTTTCGTAAGCTTCCGCAATGCGTTCACTGGCTGAGGTAAAAGTAGCATACAGCGCTGGCTCAGACAGGGTGTCAGCCAGTTTACCGTCCAGACGTTTGGTGATGAAACCGGCAGTACGGGATGCCAGGTTAACCAGTTTGTTAACGACATCGCTGTTAACGCGCGCAACGAAATCATCCAGATTCAGATCCAGATCGTCGATACGGTTGTTCAGTTTGGCTGCGTAGTAATAGCGCAGACATTCCGGATCCAGATGTTGCAGATAGGTTGAGGCTTTAATGAACGTGCCGCGGGATTTGGACATTTTCGCGCCATTCACGGTCACATAACCATGCACGAATATATTGCTTGGTTTGCGGAAGCCGGCACCGTCCAGCATCGCAGGCCAGAACAGGCTGTGGAAGTAAACGATGTCTTTACCGATGAAGTGATATAGCTCGGCATCACTGTTCTGACTCCAGAAGGCGTCAAAATCGATATCGCCACGTTTGTCGCACAGGTTTTTGAAAGAACCCATGTAACCGATTGGTGCATCCAGCCATACATAGAAGAATTTGCCCGGTGCGCCCGGAATTTCAAAACCGAAATAAGGCGCATCACGGGTGATATCCCACTGATGTAAACCAGAAGTGAACCATTCGTTCAGTTTGTTCGAAATCTCTTCCTGCAGGGCTCCGGACGTCGTCCATGCCTGCAGCATGTCAGCGAATTGTGGCAGGTCGAAGAAGAAGTGTTCAGTTTCTTTCATTACTGGTGTGGCACCAGAAACCGCAGATTTCGGATTGATCAGTTCAGTCGGGCTATAAGTTGCACCACAAACTTCACAGTTATCACCGTATTGATCTACAGCCTTACATTTCGGACAAGTACCTTTTACAAAGCGATCCGGCAGGAACATGTTTTTTTCAGGATCATACAGCTGAGAAATAGTCTTGCTCTTAATGAACCCATTATCTTTCAGCTTCGTATAAATCAATTCAGAGAAATAACGGTTTTCATCGCTGTGGGTAGAGTGATAGTTGTCGAAACTGATTTTGAAACCGGCGAAATCGGTCTGATGTTCCTGCGATACCGCGGCGATCATCTCTTCCGGTGTGATACCGAGTTGTTGCGCTTTAAGCATGATTGGCGTGCCATGCGCATCGTCAGCACAGATGAAATGAATGTTATGCCCGCGCATGCGTTGAAAACGAACCCAGATATCTGCCTGGACGTGTTCCAGCATATGACCGAGATGAATAGAACCGTTGGCGTAAGGTAAGGCACAGGTGACCAGAATATTTCTTGATGCGCTAGACATAGTGTTCGGACTTTGTTTTGAATGGAAATAATGGCAATGTTACCTGAATTAAGCGCTGACTGCCTAGGCTCAATGCCTTTTATCTCATGCATTAATAGATGATTTTCTCCATTCAAGGGGGTCTTTGTGATTGAAACTGTACGCCAGTTGTTAAGTGAGTTTAAACCTGCATCATGGGATAAAGATTTACTGTCTGCCGGTTTTGTAAAAAAAACAGAACTTATTGATCGCAAACTGTATATACACATTCAGTTGCCATTTGCCGGTTTGTCATGGGAAAACGAGATCAAAGAATTGCTGGATGAGCGGATTCGTCAGGTCGCCGATATCAGCCGGGTGTGGTGGCAGTTCGATGTTCAGGTTGAAACAATTGCCCGTAAAAACAGTGTTCCGGCTATTCCGGGTGTAAGAAATATTATTGCGGTTAGTTCTGGTAAAGGCGGAGTCGGGAAATCAACGACGGCGGTGAATCTGGCATTGGCCTTACATCAGGAAGGGGCAAAAGTCGGATTACTGGATGCGGATATTTATGGCCCATCTATTCCTGTGCTGCTTGGCAAGGCTGGGGCGCACCCTGAGATTATTGATGAAAAACATATGCGTCCGGTAAAGGCACATTCGATAGTTTGTAATAGTATCGGCTTTCTGGTGCCAGAGACCGAGGCTGCGGTTTGGCGTGGCCCGATGGCCAGCAAAGCATTATCACAGATTTTGTATGACACCCGCTGGGGAGAACTTGATTACCTGGTAGTCGATTTACCGCCCGGAACCGGTGATATTCAGCTGACAATCGCACAACAAGTGCCGACGACGGCCGCTATTGTGATCACTACACCGCAGGATCTGGCGTTAATTGATGCCCGGAAGGGGATATCCATGTTTGAAAAAGTGAATATTCCGGTATTGGGCGTCATTGAAAATATGAGTTATCACATCTGCAGTAAATGCGGCCATAAAGAGAAAATTTTTGGTGAAGGTGGCGGCATCAAAGTGGCTGAACAGTACGGTATTGAATTGCTTGGTCAGATACCGTTGCATATTCAGATCCGGGAAAAATCGGATGACGGGACACCAATTGTTGCGGCAGAGCCGACGGGTAAACTGGCAGGCACTTATAAGCGGATTGCGAGAAAAATAGCTTCTTCGCTTTATTTTTCAGGAAAAACGGAACCAAGCACCATTTTTACCGTGAATAGCTAAGTAATGACATGTTATTTCAGGCGGTGATTTATATATAATGCGCCGCTTGAAATAGCAAAAAGAGATCTGTCCATGTCTGATACAAATCCTGACTGCGTGATAATAGGTATTGCCGGTGCATCCGCGTCAGGTAAAAGTCTGATCGCCAGAACAATATACAATGAACTAACCGCTGAGCTGGGTGAAGATCAGATCGGCGTGATCACAGAAGATTGCTATTACAAAGATCAAAGCCATTTACCCATGGCTGAACGTATTAAAACGAACTATGACCATCCGGCAGCGTTTGATCATGCACTGCTGGCAGAACATCTGAAGCAGTTAATGGCAGGGAAGGCGGTTGATATTCCGACCTATTCTTATTCCGAGCATACGCGGACTGACCAGACCATTCGCTTCACACCAAAGCGGATCATTATTCTGGAAGGTATTCTGCTGCTGAATGATTCGGCCCTGCGTAAATTACTGAATGTCAGTATTTTTATGGATACGCCGCTGGATATCTGTCTGGTTCGTCGTCTGGCCCGGGATGTTCAGGAACGTGGCAGAACCATGGACTCTGTGCTGGAGCAGTACCAGAAAACGGTACGACCAATGTTTTTACAATTTATTGAGCCATCGAAACAATATGCCGATATTATTATCCCGCGCGGTGGCCGTAACCGTATCGCGATTGAAATGCTGAAATCGCGTATCCGTCATTTATTACTGAGCTGATTATTTATTCTGGAGAAAACATGCGTCTTTGTGATCGCGACATAGAGCAGCACCTTGAAGAAGGTAAAATCGTGATTGAGCCGCGTCCTGACAGTTCACGTATCAGTGGTGTCAGTGTTGATGTGTTGCTTGGTAATGAATTCCGTGTTTTTCAGGCTCATACCGCACCTTATATTGATCTGAGTGGCCCTAAAGAAGAAGTTTCTGCCGCTATTGATCGGGTGATGAGCGATGAAATCTATATTAAAGATAGCGAAGTATTCATTCTTCATCCGGGTGAGCTTGCGCTGGCTGTGACTCACGAGTCAGTGACGTTGCCAGACAATATTGTTGGCTGGCTGGACGGTCGTTCATCACTGGCCCGTCTGGGATTAATGGTGCATGTGACTGCACACCGTATTGATCCGGGCTGGTCTGGCAGAATCGTGCTGGAGTTTTATAACGGCGGTCGTTTACCGCTGGCTCTGCGTCCGGGAATGGTGATCGGTGCACTGAACTTTGAAACAATGTCAGGTTCTGCGGCACGGCCATACAACAAGCGGACGAATGCGAAATATAAAAGTCAGCAAGGCGCTGTCGCCAGTCGGATTGATCAGGATTAAAATTAAAGCCCCGGAAGGGGCTTTTTCATTTTGATCTCAGATGATATGAACCTGCACCCCTTGCCGGGTGAGCCATTGCAAAGATTCATCAGGCGCATTTTTATCTGTAACGACATGCTTGATGAGTGAAGTCGGGCCAATTGGTGCGGTATGAATTCGTCCGAACTTGCTGGAATCGGTCAGTACAAAGACATCCTGATGTTTGTTCAGAATGGCGTTAGCAATATCAGCACGCATCATATTCCGGTTGGTGAATCCGGTTTGAATATCAAAACCATCCACACCGATAAATGCTTTGCTGAAATGTACATGTTCAATGCATAAACGGGTTAATGGTCCCACCAGACTTTCGCTGCTGGGTTGATACTGTCCGCCCAGAAGTATTATTTCGGCCTTGCTGGTACGTAACTGGTGTGCAATATAAGAGCTGGAAGTGATGATGGTGATGTCTGAACGATCTGCCAGCAACTTTGCCAGCATGACATTAACGCTGCCACCTTCGATAAGCACACAATCATCACGATTGATGAGCGAGTAGGCGTAACTGGCAATGTCTTGTTTCACTTTACTGTTGGCCCACAAGCGATGTTCCGGATCTTCACTATCAAGTACGGTGGCCGCACCGTGTACCCGCTTCAGAAAACCCTGATTTTCCAGTTGCGTCAAATCCTGCCGGACTGTCACTTCTGAAACACCGAGTTGCATGGATAAATCAGCAACACTGATCCGTCCCGTGCTGTTTACCAGTTCTAAAATAACCGAATGTCTTGGATGCATAAAATGCTTCTCGTCACTAAAGGTGCTCATGATACGAATGACAGTATATTTATGTAATTGATTATGCTGACGTTCACCACCTGTATCTGGAGTTTTTAACTTCATCGACACAAGCGTATATAACCATTTATTAATTTTTTAAAGGTAGATGTTGGTCAAATAAATCCCCCATCTCCTGTGATCTGCTTTGCAGAAGCTTATAATATTTTTAATATGAAACACCAAAAGTTTCATCTGAAAGTGAGGATAAAAACTGCTGCAGCGTTGTTATTCGCTTTTCAGCCTGTGTTTTTGCGGCAGGTAGCAGCAGAAAGTCGGGTAGTTGCAGTGCCGATTCGAGCACTTTTACTGCCAGGCCATGAGTGGCGTAACGGGTGTCGCGTCCGACTTTGCAAAGTGTCCTCATGATACCCACTGAGCCCAATTGCTCGAGTATATCGGCATCATGCAGGAGAACTGCTTCAGGTGAAACCGGACGGCAAGGGGCTGCATGTTGCTCAATGGCATAAATTACAGCCGGGATTTTTTCAGCCGGAAAATTCCAGCCAGTGAGTAAAGCCGGGATCACCTGACAGGCATAAGCGACATTATCCCATTTGGCCAGCAATTCAGGACTGGCAGGTCTGTGACCTTCAAACACACCAAGATCATGTAACCAGACAGCGGCATGCAAAATGTCATCGTCAAAAGCGAGATTTTCTGATTGCGCCAGCGCTTGTGTCAGAGCATAGAGACGGGGTTGATGACTGTATTTATCGACCGGAAGGGCATGTTGACGAATATAGGTTTCGATTGCAGAGCGGAAAGACAGAGCTGAGATTGTGGTCATAAAAAAATGCTGAGGAAAGAATGACTTCCCTCAGCATAACATTAATTAATGTGCAGCAATAAATGCCTGAATTGCTTTTGTTGCTTCAGCCAGACCACGTTCCTGCGCTTCAGGACCCATGTTCAGTGTTTCAGCATAAGCAACAGAGATATCATTCAGACCTACCAGACTCAGTACTGCCTGAATATGAGCCAGGGCCAGATCAGTTGCTGTATTGCGGTGCGCACCGCCAGTAGTGGTCACAACCAGCACTTTCTTACCAACAAGCAGACCCTGCGGGCCGTTTTCAGTGTAAGAGAACGTCACACCGGCACGACAAATCAGGTCGATCCAGGTTTTCAGCTGAACCGGAATACCGAAGTTATACATTGGTACAGCAATCGCGACGTAATCAGCTGTTTTTACTTCTTCAATCAGGTTAAGTGACAGTTCAGCGGCAGCTTTCTGGCGCTCATTCAATTCACCATTACCGCCTAATGCAGCAATGATTTCACCATCCAGCACTGGTAATGGCTCTGCTGCCAGATCACGAATAACGATATTGTCGGTTGGGTGTTTTTGTTTCCACTCAACAGCAAAATTGTCCAGCAGCTTAGCTGATTGTGAGTAAGACCCCAGAATGCTTGATTGAATCACTAAAACGTTGCTCATTATTTATTCCTCAGTAGTGGCCTAGCGCCTTAATAAACACTTTACAGTCTATTTATGAGAATAAAATAGCAAAAAATAGCTCTTATCTTTCGATTTTTTAGAAAGGTTTTAGAGGTTGGCAGATGAAAGTGAAAATCAGGGCAGGGTGGATCTCAGATGTTATCCACAATTTCGGTGGATAAAATTGGAATAAGATTGTGACAACTTTATTTGTTTGACATCGAGGAGTGCCGGAACCCGCATTCTGAAGCGGCATTCCGGCAATTTATTACATATACCGATTAGTCTTGTAACACTGCTGCCATGGAATTGGCCACATATTCAACATTGCGGGTATTCAGACCAGCCACGCACATACGACCGGTTCTGACCAGATAAACCGCAAATTCTTCACGCAGACGATCAACTTGTTCCGGTGTCAAACCGGTGTAACTGAACATGCCACGTTGTGTGATCATGTAGCTAAAGTCTTTGCCTGGTACTTTCGCGGTCAGGGTTTCATAGAGTTTCTGGCGCATTGCTTTGATACGTTCACGCATCTCCGAAACTTCCTGCTCCCATGCAGCACGCAGTTCAGGTTGAGTCAGCACTGAAGCTACAACTTGTGCACCATGACTTGGCGGACTGGAGTAGATTTTGCGAACGGTCAATTTCAGTTGGCCCAGCACGCGATCAGCTTCTTCAGCATTCGGGCAAACTACCGATAAACCGCCGCAGCGTTCGCTGTAAAGAGACAGGTTTTTAGAGAAGGAGTTACTGACAAAGAAACTGATCTTAGCGTCAGTCAGCATGCGTACTGCAAAAGTATCTTCGACAATGCTGTCACCAAAACCCTGATAGGCAATATCCAGGAATGGGATCAGCTCGCGTTCTGTGATAACCGGCAGCAGCTCTTCCCATTGTGCGCGGGAAAGATCAACACCGGTCGGGTTATGACAGCAAGGATGCATCAGAATGATGCTTTTCAGCGGTAACTGGCGGAAGGTTTCCAGCATGTCAGCAAAACGAACACCACCGGTAGTTTCATCATAGTAAGGATAAGTATGCGTATTGATACCGGCACCCTGGAAAATAGCATGATGGTTATCCCAGGTTGGATCGCTTACCCAGACTTCACTTTGCGGGAAGTAGCGATGCAGGAAATCAGCACCGACTTTCAGGGCTCCAGAGCCACCCAGTGTCTGGATCGTGGTAATGCGGCCCGCTTTTAATGCGTCATGATCCACGCCCCACAATAATTCCTGTACCGCTGTGCGGTAATCAGTTGCGCCTTCCATTGGAAGGTAGGGACGAGGAGTGATTTTTTGTGCGATTTCTGTTTCAGCCTTTTGTACTGAACCTAAAACCGGAATATTGCCGGCTTCATCGTAATAAATGCCAATACCGAGATTAACTTTATGGGAGCGGGGATCTTTTTTGAAAGTATCTACCAGCGAGAGGATAGGGTCGCCTGGGTAGATGTCTACGTGTTGAAACATGCTGGGGGAACTCCGGCTGTATTATTGAAATAATCGAGTGAAAACCATATAGCTTAAAGGACATCATAACATTTTATTTCTGGCGGCGGATCCGGATGTTAACGCAGATAACGCAATTTACCGGTATTGCATCAGCTCATTGATATATAATGAAAATATAAGAAATAATCAGAGTCTGTCATGCAAAATCTACCGCCGGTTATCCCATTGTTTGATGCCTTTCAATATTTGGATGAAGGCAACCCAAACATTAATCAGCATTTAGCCGCCATCACGATTAACCAGGTAAATGATGCTGCGCTGGTCTATGAACATGCGGTCGACTGGCTGTCGGAACAACGTTTCAACGAGAATAATTACAAAACTTACCGCAGCGAATTAACCACATTTCTGCATTGGTGTTTTGATGTTGAAGGCATTTCAGTCGCTGAAATTAATCGCCGTATGATGAACCGGTATGTTGATTACTGTCTTGATCCGCCGGCTGAATTAATCGCATATCGTAACGTTGCTCAATTTGTCACGATTAAAGAATGGGGAGAACGGGCGCCTAATCCTTTATGGCGACCATTCCTGGGGAAAAAAGATAACGGACAGGTGTTGCCATATCGTCTGAGTGATAAAGCATTAAAGACAAAAATGGCAATATTATCATCATTTTATGGTTATCTGATTAATGAGGAATATACCGAGCGCAATCCGGCCATGATGTGGATGAAACACAGCCGTTTCGCGTCACAACCGATGAAATCGCGTAGTCTGGATGATGATGAAAACATCAAAGCCTTCAGTGAACTACAGTGGTCTTACATTATGTCTGCCGCAGAGAACATGGCAGCTGAACAGCCGGATCTGCATGAGCGGACGCTGTTTCTGGTGAGTTTGATGTACAGCTGTTATCTGCGCATTTCAGAAGTCGCGGCCAGACCTGGTTTTTCTCCTGTGATGGGCCAATTCCGGCGTGATAGTCACAGTGGTGTCTGGGGATTTTTTATTCCGGTCAGTAAAGGTGGAAAACGCCGGACCGTTGCGGTTTCCAATCAATTATTGAGTGCACTGAAACGTTACCGGGAATATCTGGGGTTAGCTGCGTTACCGGCACCGAACGAAAATACGCCATTATTCATGCGTCACAAAGCGGCTGGGCGTGGTCGTGATGTGGGCTTACGGAATGCTAATTTAGGGATCCGGCAGCTCCGCGATGAGATCAATCATCTGATCCAGACCGCCGCAGATTCGGCGCTGGATGATGGATTTGAGCAAGACGCGCAGGAAATGCGGCAAATGACGCCGCACAGTATTCGTCATACGGGGATTACACATGACATTAATCTGAATGGCCGGCCACTGTCGCATGTGCAGGCGGATGCCGGACATGACAGTATCGATACGACATCACAATATCTGCATACCACTAAAACGGAACGACATGAAACCGCAGCAGGTAAACTGATCAACCGGCTGGGCGATCTGCGGTAATACCCGCCAGCAGTTCCTCCTGATCAACAGGAGTACGTTGCTCCGGTAGCAGAAAATGTTCGGCATAAACACGCCAGATCCCGCTTTGTACAAACAGAACAAACAGCTCGCGATCGATGTGATTATTTTGCACCATCCGTTGCATAATCCGAAGTGCTTCACTTGTTGTTTTGCCCGGTTTATAAGGTCGATCACTGGCTGTCAGGGCTTCAAAAATATCGGCGATGGCGATCATTCTGGCGGGGATGCTCAGCTCATCGCGCACAAGGCGTTTCGGATAACCGCTACCATCCATTTTTTCATGATGACCGCCGGCAATCTCAGGTACATTTTTCAGATGCTGCGGGAATGGCAGCTTACTGAGCATTATGATGGTCTGGATAATATGCTGGTTTATCTTGTAACGTTCTTCATCGGTCAGTGTGCCGTGAGTCACTGACAGGTTATACAACTCGCCGCGGTTATAGAGATATTCCGGAACCTGCACCCTGAATCCCCAAGGGTTGTCACTGGAGAGTTGTTCTGATACTGGCCGGGGGATGAGATGTTCCGGGCGATCAGAAAGCAATGGCTCCATGCAGGGGAGCGTTTGCTCCTGAACCTGCATTTTGCGCTGCAACTCTTCATACGACACACCTAAACGATCATCCAGCGTCCGCATCCATTTACGGTTTGCTATCTGGCGAAGACGTTCAAGTCGATCTGTGGCCATAACTTCGCTACCCAGATTACACTCAGCAACAAACGTAAATTCTTCATCCAGTTCTTTCCAGAGGGATTGCAGAGAATCAGAGATGGTTTGCCGTTGTGCCTCAGACAACTGTTCATTCAGTGCTGCAATATGGGCATCGCGTTTCAGCACTTCAAAACGCATCCGGATTTCATGGATCCTGTCGTAAAGCATTTCCAGTTTTGTGGCTTTATCCACGACATATTCAGGTGTTGTGACTTTACCGCAGTCGTGCAACCAACTGGCTATATGTAGTTCCTCCCATTGTTCGTCATCAAGATTAAAATCAGTAAACGGACCTTCGTGTTGTTCACAGGCTGCCTGTGCAAGCATGCGTGTTAATTCAGGTACGCGCTGGCAGTGTCCGCCCGTATAAGCACTTTTCGCGTCGATTGCGCCGGCAACCAGTTCAATGAACGACTCCAGTAAATGTTTCTGCTCTTCGATTAATCGCTGGGTTTCAATAGCGACTGCTGACGTTCCGGCAAGCGCGCTAATCAGGTTGATCCTCGCATTAATATCACGTGCTTCGCGGTTGCGAAGTAACACAACGACGAGAATGCCGATAACTTCCTTTCGGCGACTCAGTAATGGTTCGGCGACTAACAGGTAACGTTCATCAAAGGGAGCCAGAGGCATAAAATCACGCCGCCAGGAGGCTTCGTCCAGCAGATGAGCGACCTGACGACCATTGATGGCTGGTCGTAACGAATGTTCCTGTTCCCCGGACAACGAGAACCCGGAAAGCCCGGATATTTCATTTTGTTGCCACAGAGCCCGAACCGGTTCCATGCGTTTGTCTTTATCTTGCCGCAGATAAATCACGCCACCGCTGGCTGCGACCACCTTGAGCGTCTCCTGCAGAATACGGGTCAAAAGAGGGTCAAATTTGTGTTCAGCTACTAACGCTTTGTCGATCGAAATAAAGTTATGGATGGTCAGCCGCATACTGGTCATTGCATCCGCTAATTCATTGATTTCCAGAATGCGTGACAGGGGTTTAATTTCCTCTTCAAAATCGAAATTCCGGATAGCTTCAATACTTTGTTTCAACGCCGATAACGGACGTGCGGTGTGTTTTGCGACATACCAGACGCAAGGCAACATAATCAGCAGCATAAATAGGGTTACGTAAGTACTTTCCAGAGCGTTGTTTCTGGCTGGTGCATAAAGTGAGTCGGTGGGAAGTAGCAAACTCAGATAGTAGGTATGTTCACTACCGGATGGCATGGCGGTCAGATAACCGATCCAGCGGGCATCATCGGTCAGTTGCAGGTCTAATTCTTGTTGCGTTCCAATTGCTGGTTTCTGCTTCGGCATTTCCTCATACAGTTTTTTCAGGATAGGAACGTTAAGCAAATCAAGCCGGGGCAGGGTATGACTATCTTTCACATTGCCAGTGAGCTCCCGGGCTGCCGCAATTAATTGCCCTTCATCATCAAACATAACCAGTTCACTACCTTGCGGGCGCGGCATATTGGCCAGCAGTTGTGACAAATTCTGCATACTGAGATCTGCACCGATTACTGCATTACCTGAATCTGCCTTGATCGCCAGCGTACTTCCCGGTTCCTGCGTGGTATAGAAAATATAGGGGCGGGCCATGACAACCCCGGAATGCTGCTGTGCATCCTGATACCAGATCCGACTCCGTGGATCAAAGACATAGTCAGGCATCGCGCGGGATTCCAGCAGCCGTAATTGCGCATCATAAAAAAGGAAGATGCCTTCAGATTTGCCCTGAGAACTATCAATGCTTTGCACCAGAAAATGGGCATTTTCAGGTGCTTTTTTCTGGAGTGCCTGTTGCGCCTGAATAGTGAGTTTTCGGATCAGGAAAAAATCACCATTGTTGTAGCCAATATAAACAGCAGATACAGCTTCGTTACTGCGTAATAGTTCAGTGAGTTGCGGCAATTCCGAAAGGCGCTGCTCTAATGTTTGCGCTGTTACGGCACGAGAGCGACTGTATAACAGTAGGGAAGTGCTTACCGGACGGATGGTCAGCTGCAGTGATTGTTCAACTTCTGCGCTTTGGTGAGCAAAATTCTGTCTTTCATGCGCAAAGTTGCCGGAGAGGGTCTGCCGGTATCCCTGAAAGACCAGAGAGAAGCCTAATACCAGGAATAGCAAGAGAAATAGGGTCGCGATATGAACATAGAGAGGTATTCTGGTCCGCATAGATATGATCGCCCTGGATATCCTTACCTGAGTATAGCTATAAATTACATATAATAATCACGATGCCGATAACGCAATTTATCGGCATTAGATCAATGAGTTAAGTCGAATCTCATATTATTATTCTTCAGGGCACAGCTTATAAACCTGTTGTTTATCTTCTGCTGAATTAGTTTGTGAATAGCGGAGAATTGCCAAGTTGCAGTTTCTTTCCTTATTTTCCTGCGCACTGAGCTGTGATGCTTCACCAATGCGAGCAACGGGCTGCGGCTTCTGTGTCACATTCGGGCTGATTTGGCGCACGATGTTTTGCTGCAAATGCTGTTGCTGAATCCGTGAATTTGTTCATGCATTATCAGTGTGTGACATGGTAACCTCAGTAATCATTGTGACCCGAAGGATGAAATCTGTGGAAAAACATTGTATTACAAGGTATAATTGATTTCGCATAATGTATATTATGTTAAATTAACTATCTAAGTTAAAAGATGCATGCCTAGCCTTTTGTGCCTTCCTTATAAATTCGCCACAAAACTGTGTTCTTTCGATAAAACTCTGTTTTCATCCGGGTTGTCTCACTTAGCGTCCTTATGTGCCGCGTTCCTACGTGAAAAGTTTCAGAATTTGGCTATGGTTCTTCCCACTTTTTTACGTAGCGTGATCTGGTTTTGAGCCTATTGTATGTTACCTAATGTCTTTATCTTCTTTGATATTGTGTCTTTCAGGAAATGTATTGCTTTGCCAGCTTGCCAAATAGATTCATCATCACGGCGCTGTGTAATAAACAGCCTGTGTCAAAGTTGTTCTCGTGCCTGCTATTCAGTATAGTATTCCAGTTCATGATTAAATTTAACATAATGTTGATGATGACATTATTGCTCTATTTTCTGATAATCCCCTTGCATATATGCTTCGGCCAGCTTGCTAAACAGATACAAAGTTACTGCTCCATGAAGAATACATCCTGCATCGACGTCTCTTGTTTCGTAAGGTCTGACGAGATATTCCAGTTCCATTGATTGGAAGAATGAAAGCATATTGAACATGATGTTAAAACGACGTTGTAATTTGCTGTTTTGATTAATTTTGAAGTTATCTAGTTCGTTGTCAATTTTTACAATTTCTAATTCACTCAACCAACCGTCAATCTTTGATTTATGGATTGTGTAAACACAGAAAGCCTCAGTCGTTTTATTGACAATCTGTTTATAGAACAATTCACGATCTTTTCTGCTGATTCTGCTCAGAACAGCATATTTTCTTGCGCCACTTTTGGTATGTAAAATATCGAAGGTTTTGAAGTCGTTTTTGGGTGTTTTACCAGACAAAAGCGGCTGAATATCGCCCTCATAAACTATATTTAATAGCGAAACGACTAACCGAACTTCTTTATGCGGTTCAGGTGCAGTAATAGCATCTTCAACTTGTAAAAAACAATCCGAATACAGATCGTAAAAATGATGACGTAATGGCCGACCTTCGGCGTATTCCGATTTTGATTCTACTGAATTTAGGGTTTTTCCTATGTCGGTTAAGCAATATCCGCTGCCCAATATCTGGCTTATCTGCTCAATAACCGGTTTGCTCTCATGCCAGATTTTCTTAATCGCATTTTTCTGTTCAGCCAGATGTGTTTGTAACGCCACTTGGGTATTCAGTTGTTCAGAGCGGCGAAAACTAACAATACTGAAAACCAGTGCAGCAACTGCAACGAGAAGACTTACAGCAGCAATCGGGTCAATTTGCATTTTTACCTCATAAAAGTTGCTGTTTTCATTATGAATCGAAGCTGGTTGCGACATCCCTTCCCCATACTTCTGACAGGTATACACATTTGTTTATCAGAATGACAAATGCAGAGCCGTTTGTGAATGATTTTGCGCAGATTTGTGTTATTTGGTTAACGAGCCACAGTGGCCTGCGGCAGGGTTTAGTACTTTAGATGCAGCTTTTTCACGTAGCGTGATCCGTATGATGGTTCATGAACTAAGATTACTGGATGAGTACTGTAGCCTGTCAAATTTTAGGATGGCAGGATTCATTTGTTGCATTTTTTGTAGCAAGGATCTGTATGTATATTAATCATTGTACCGCAGCCATTATTCACTGGATGAGGCAAGAAAAACAAATTAGTGTCGATGACTTGGTTTGTGATGCGCTCTTCGATGAATTTTCCCAAAGCGAAATATTAAAAAGTTTGAGTTGGTTATTGGAGCAAAAATTAATCCAATGTACTGAAGCTCCGACTGACGAAGTTCCGTATCTATTAGTCCTTGGCGGAGTTGAGTATTCAGAGAAAAACTGGTCGCTAACTGAACGTGCTTACATGGTTTCTTTGGATGCAGATCTGATGGTCATTGATCAATGATTTGAGTTCCGTAACCGGAGTATTTATTACATTTATTGGCGCGTTAAAATGATAAAATCTACATATATACGCGCATAAAAGTGTATATAAATGCTTTTTATAGCGCATTTAAGTGTGATGGCATCTTCCGGAAAATTTTTACATTGAGCCAACCATCTGGTTGGCTCTTTATTTACTAACTAGTTATGGCCAACAATATTATGCGGAACGTAAGGCGCTTCCATATAGTCAATTTCTTCTGCGGTTA
This sequence comes from Tolumonas auensis DSM 9187, assembly GCF_000023065.1. Lineage (NCBI taxonomy): Bacteria > Pseudomonadati > Pseudomonadota > Gammaproteobacteria > Aeromonadales > Aeromonadaceae > Tolumonas > Tolumonas auensis. Next base: position 1,681,112 of record NC_012691.1, on the reverse strand, counting down.
ATTTCAGCGACAGTGAACCAATTGCCGTTTCCAGATGAGAAATTTTAGTGGCTCCGATGATTGGTGCGACCACCGGTTGTTTTTGCAGCAGCCATGCCAGAGCGATATGAGTACGTGGAACATCTCTTTTTTCCGCAATTTCAGCTAGCCGTTCAATCACTGTTCTGTCAGCATCTACCGTTGCATCATATTTACTCATTGCGATTTTATCTGACTCTGAACGTTTCGTTGCTTCTGCCGTCCAGTCACGAGTTAATCGCCCTGAAGCCAGCGGGCTATAAGGTGTAATTGCGATTTGCTGATCTCTGCACAGCGGGATCATTTCACGTTCTTCTTCACGATAAATAAGATTCAGATGATTTTGCATCGACACAAAACGCGTCCAGCCATTTTTTTCGGCGATATTTTGTGCTTTATGGAATTGCCATGCATACATAGCGGAAGCGCCAATATAACGTACTTTGCCTGATTTCACGACATCATGCAGTGCCGCCATGGTTTCTTCGATTGGCGTATTGTAATCCCACCGGTGAATGATATAGAGATCGACATAATCCATCTCAAGGCGTTTCAGGCTTTTATCCAGCTCACTCATGATGGCTTTACGGGATAGCCCCTTGCCATTCGGGCCTTGATGCATCTGGCCATGAATTTTAGTCGCAACAACGACTTCATCCCGGTTTGCATAATCTCTGATGGCGCGGCCCAGTATTTCTTCGCTTGCACCCAGCGAGTAGACATTTGCGGTATCAAAAAAATTGATGCCCAATTCCAGCGCTTTTTTGATGATGATCCGGCTGTCCTCTTCCTGAAGAACCCAACTGTGCACCCACTTATTGGGATCGCCAAAGCCCATACATCCCAGACAAATACGTGATACATCTAATCCTGTATTACCGAGCTTAACGTATTCCATTTTTGTCACCTTATCGTTGTGTTGTTGTCTCTTTTAAGTGTGTGCTGATCAGTTCAGCACTATTGTCGGACTGACAGACGCAGAAATAAAGGCGTCAGAGACACTAAGACTTATGCATAGGATGCATAAATCCTGCGGGAAGTAGCGGGAAACCGGGTGGCAAATAAGCGAAATCAAAATTATCTTTGGCTTGGCTGATTGTTAACATTTGTATCTATTTCTGTATGCCAATGGAGAGACATTTAAGTTCAATTTAAAGAATCGTGAGAATACGGATTGTGAAGAAAAACAAATCAATTCACTTATCTCTTGTATGCTTGTCGTTGTTTCAGTGAGTAGCTTACAAGCCATATTTACTCTGACGCTTTTTAAGAGTTCGGTAAAAGTGGTTCTTTCATATTTTAACTTTTCATTTAGTGTCCACCGACTCATTCTTAAATTTGAGCATACATCATTCATAATGCTGCTTTCAGACTCTGATCTTATTATTTTTATTGAGTTCTCAATTAAATTCATGACCAAACTTGATAGTGATTTTGTATGCTCCAACTCGATCTTTTTACTATTTAAATTTGTTTTTTGTATTGAATGAAGTTTTTCATTAAAGGATTCTGCTTTTGCATCCAGTAAATCATTATCGATCAACATATAATTCATGTTGCTGTCAAATACACATTTACTTTCAAAAAAAGTATTTAACAGCCCTTTTTTCTCATGTCTTTCTCCGGAAAACCCTATCTTGATGTTATTGATTGGTACGTATGTCTTTATTAAACTATACAACATCATAAAATTACCAATTGCAGATTGATTCCCGATCTGGCCAGGGCCGCTGTTGATATATTCAATCCTGGTTTTTTCTTCCCCCCGGGTCAAAATAACAGAATCACAATTTCCAATTACTATTCTGTTATCAATAAATCCATTAACTGCATCAGTTGCTGATGTCTGATTAAGGCAAAAGCCCAATAGGTCGGGATACGTGTTATAGCTTAAATTTACAGTGCCAAATGAGATGCAGTGCTCCAGCATATCCTCAGTCAAAAATTGGTTATGCTTTTCAGCTTCAATCAAAAATCTATAGTGTTGATCTTCTGAAAGCCTTCCCCCGTTGCTTTCAAGCTCATAACTACTTATTCCGCATTTTTCAGGTATTTTCTTTGTGTCAACATCATGTAATTCCAGCAGTTTTAGTATCCCTCTGGCTATATTATTTGAAACATTTTTCTCCATAGCGATCACTGATGCTCCCGATTTATCTCTTCGCCGAAATAAAATGACAGTTTCACAAAAATTAAGATAAACAGTAAATATGTAACGCATTGATAAATTTATTAAAAATCATTAAAGATAAATATTTCATTTTTTAACATTTAAAAGTGACTGCCATCACAAAATATGAAAACATTGTTATTCTATTTGTAACAAATGGTAAAGAGTAGATCGCTATAGTGTTTTTTGCAATCCCACCAAAATGCAAAGATGTTCAGCTAAAAATCAATTAGATTAAATTCGGAATTTTAAATTTCTCATTCCATAAAAATAAAGATCTGGTAATCATTAATGGTTAAAAGATCGGATGATTTATGTCTTCATTATTTTAAATTCGAATAATCCTACTTTTAAAGGAATAAATGATGATAGCTTACCAACAGAAGTTAAAGTTAAGTGTTGTCGCAGTCGCCGTGTCAATTGGATTAGCCGGAACTCTCGCCGGCTGTAATGATGATGATAATAACACGTCGCAAGTCCAAGATGAGGATGCGCAATACCGGGCGAAAGCAGAGGCCATGCTCAAAGATCTCAGCTTGAGCGAGAAACTCGATATTCTACAGGGTCCGGGAATGGATTTGACAACCTATGCTGGAATACCGCCTATTAACTTGGAAGAAGGAAAAGATGTACCCGGTATTGCTGGTTATATTAACGGCGTCAAAAACGAGGTGCTCGATATCCCGGCAGCTAAATTGTCCGATGGTCCTGCAGGTTTGCGTTTCAGTCCAACCAGAGAGGGTAACAGCGGTACTTTTTATGCCACAGCGTGGCCAATCGGTTCATTACTGGCATCGAGCTGGGATACTGACTTGGTGAAGAAAGTTGGTGAGGCATTTGGTGATGAAGTCAAAGAATACGGAGTTGATTTTTTACTGGCTCCAGGGATGAATATTCAACGCAACCCTCTGCTTGGCCGTAACTTTGAGTATTATTCAGAAGATCCGGTGGTATCGGGTAAAATTGCAGCGGCAATGGTGAACGGCGTTGAATCTAACGGTGTGGGTACCACTATCAAGCATTTTTTTGCTAATAATGCTGAAACCAACCGATTCTTTAACGATTCCATTGCCGAACCAAGAACCCTGCGGGAAATTTACCTGAGAGGTTTCCAGATCGCCGTTGAGGACGCGCAGCCTTGGGCAATCATGAGCTCTTATAACTTGGTAAATGGTACCTATGCCAATCACCGCAAAGATGTGATGACTAATATCCTGAAAGATGAATGGCATTTCAAGGGTTTAGTGATGTCTGACTGGTTTGCCGGCAACGTAACCGGACTTACTTCCAATTTCACGGGTAACGTTGGCCGCGATCCGGAGTCGGCAGCAAAAATGATCACGGCTGGTAACAACCTGATAGAGCCCGGCAATCTTAAAGAGGACTTGCAGGCATCTTATGACAATGGAACACTGACAGAAGAAGATATTGATAAGAGTGTTGTTGCCATTTTAACCCAGGTGCAGAAAACCCCTTCTTACAACCATTATAACTATTCCGAAAATCCTGATCTGAATGCGCATGCTGCCTTGTCACGCCTGGCAGCAAGTGAAAGTATGGTGCTGCTGAAAAATACGACATCAGCATTACCGATTGCGGCAGGCAAAAAAGTTGCTACATTTGGAACAACTCAAATCAATACCTTTAAAGGCGGAACGGGTAGCGGTGATGTTAATGCGGCCTATGTTAAAAACATTGCTAGCGGACTGGCTGAACAATTTGAGGTCAATGATGGTTTAGTAACGTTCTTTAGTGATTATTGGGATACTAACAAAGTACCTAATCCTGCTTTATTCGCATCTGGTTATGTCATTGAAGAACCTTCGGTTGCAGCAACTCCGGCATTGCAAAATTTGATTGCTAGCGCAGCTGAGAGTGATGATGCTGCCATTATCACGATAGGCCGCCAGGCTGGTGAGGGTGGTGATCGCAACAGTGGTGAAGGTGACTACCTCCTGAGCGCCGAAGAGCTGGAAATGATCAATGCGGTTTCAGCTGCGTTCCATGCCAAAGACAAAAAGGTCACTGTGGTACTCAACGTCAATGGTGTGATTGATACAACCGCTTGGTCTGATAAGGTAGACTCCATTCTTCTGGCCTATATGGGCGGACAGGAAACTGGTAGTGCAGTAGCCGATGTATTATCCGGAGCCGTCAACCCGAGTGGTAAGCTGGCGCAAACCATGCCGGCTTCCTATAGCGATGTGCCGTCATCAGCGACCTTCCCCGGTACTGATATAGATGGCGATGGCTTGGCAGATAAGTCTTATTACAACGAAGGGATTTATGTCGGTTACCGCTATTACACCTCATTTAATAAGCAGGTTTCCTATCCATTTGGTCATGGTTTGTCATATACCACGTTTGCTTATGGCAATACAGCTGTAACGTCCAATACACTTGCTACAGATGGCAAGCTAACAATAACGACAACTATCACCAATACAGGTGATGTAGCCGGTAAAGAGGCCGCTCAGGTTTACGTGAATGCGCCTGAAGTGAAACTGAAAAAACCGACTATTGAGCTGAAGGCATTTGATAAGACAGATCTATTAGCGGCCGGTGAGTCTGAAACGCTGACATTCAGTATCTCTGCTCAGACGCTATCTAGTTTCGATTCTGCTAATAATCAATGGATTATTGAACCTGGTACGTACAATGTTTACGTAGCGCCGTCATCGGAAGTATCTAATACTCAACCGGTCACATTTACTGTCAGTAAAGAGATTGTGGTCAGCAAGACAACGCCGAGTGCATTGACATTGCCAGAGGGTACAACTGAAGCCTCGTTTGTTACTGTAAGCGAATAAGGAGTAGATGGCGGATCCAAACTGGATCCGCCATGGAAATGTCGATGAATTCTTTTTTAATGTTCCATTGCCCCTCTTTCAGCTGTAAAGTCTGCATCTCCCCGTCTTGAGGCATCGGCCGAACCGGCAAGGACGGGACGCCTTGCTCAGTTTTCACACCGGAGATACGGAATTCCAATGCGCACTACTCTACCTTTACTGGCCCTGTGTTCCCTGCTGTCGGCCTGCAGCAGCAATAATACTGACGACAACCGACAGTCTACCCCGGCAAACAATGAAACTGTGATGATCACGCAGCAGCAATACAGCCAGCCGTCGGGCGGAACCGGGATCACCAGCGGTGACTTCAGAAACAACGAAAACGCACGTCGCTTTATTGACTACATGGTGACCAAACACAACTATGACCGTGGTCAGTTGGAATACTGGATCAGTAACGCGAAACGTCTGGATTCTGTGATCCGTCTGATGGATCGCCAGGCTCCAAGTGTTAGCACAAAACCATCTGGCCCTACCGGTGCCTGGCTGCGTTATCGCAAGCAGTTTATCACTCCGGGTAATATTCAGAACGGCGCCGCTTTCTGGCAGCAACATGCCGCGGTGCTGGATCGTGCATACCAGCAATATGGTGTACCACCGGAAATCATTGTGGGGATCATTGGCGTAGAAACCCGCTGGGGACGTGTAACCGGCAAAACCCGTTTGCTGGATGCGCTGGCCACTTTGTCATTCAACTACCCGCGTCGTTCTGCATATTTCACAAAAGAACTGGAAACGTTTCTGCTGATGGCGCGTGATGAACACATTGATGCTCATGAACTACGCGGTTCCTTCGCGGGCGCCATGGGTTATAGCCAGTTCATGCCGTCCTCTTATAAAAGCTATGCCGTCGATTTCAACCAGGATGGCCATACCAACTTGTGGGATCCGGAAGATGCAATAGGCAGTGTCGCCCACTACTTCCGGGCTCATGGCTGGACACCGGGCGATGCTATCGCTATCCGGGGAAATGGTCAGGCTACTGGCTTCAAATATGGTTTTGAAAACCGCTATCCGGTACAGACACTGATGACTGCAGGTTTACAGCCAACTCAGAGTCTTGGTAATCATACCGAAGCAAGTGTATTGCGTCTGGATGTCGGTACCGGCTATGAATACTGGTACGGTTTGACGAACTTCTACACCATCACCCGCTACAATAAGAGCGTACACTACTCTATGGCTGTCTGGCAGCTTGGTGAAGCGGTGAAGCAGGCAGTTCAGGATACCGGGATGCCGTCCGAACTGGCGAATAGTTACTGATTGTTGTTCAGAGGATGTTATGACAGATATTAACCATCAAATGCGCAGATGCGCCAAAGTCAATTCAGCGGTATTTGATATCGTCTATGAAGACATGTGCCAGAATAATGAAGTAAAAAGCATTCATGCTGTTGTTCTGGCTTCGTGTCTTGATCAGAATGGTGATTTGAAACTAAGCCCATGGATCCCTGCCCCTCTGGTTGCTCACGTACATCAAGATGAACATCTATGGTTCGTGAACCTGTCGCTGACGCCGATGGCGATGAAATATTTCATCCACAAAGACAACATAATCAGTTTTGAATGCAGAATTCAGAACATGGTTACTCAGATTTCATTCGGCACTGATCAATTGATCAGCCTGAACGGTTTGAATGGTAAAGAGCTGGTTGATTCTCAACATTTTCAATATATTATCAACGAAGATGAACAAATCGCACCGATAGAACCGCCCGTTCATATTAAAAAAAGACCGTCACTATCGGTCGTTAAAAACGACTGAAATCCTGTCATATGAAATTGTCTTAAAAGGTGGCTAGTGATAGTCGCCTTTTTTGTTATTTGGGGCCGGCCAATTACTCTTAACCTGATTAATTGTTTCTGGGGCCATCTTCTATTGATGTGATCACACCATCTACAACCGACACCAGTCCGATAAGCCGATCATTACCCATATCGATTATCAACTCTTCTTTGATTACGGCCATTCTCATCCCGTATTCGTTTACTACTATTATCTCTTTATTTTTGGCGCCGATCGGCTCGCCACACTTCATAATCAATTCAAACTTGGTATCACCGACGGTAATAAGTGAATTGCCACAACGTAATGTACTGTCAGCTGATGCAGTGCCAGAAATGAGCAAAGCCGCTATAGCCAGTAGTTTGAGATTCATATATATCCCGATTAAATCGCTTATAAGACACTATATTTATACGCCATAACCGGACTTATTAATATTTAAAGAAAACTTACATGCATATCATATTAGTAAAAATGTATTTATAATCCATCTATCATTGACATGCTTAACAGGGTTGTTGAATGGCTTCAATTCATGCAGATGTTACTTTGGTTGGCGGTGGGATCATGAGTGCAACACTGGCGATGCTGATTCACCGCCTGGATCCTGCATTGCATATTTGTATGATTGAACAATTACCCGATATCGCCCTTGAAAGCTCCGGCGCCCTGAACAACGCAGGAACCGGCCACGCGGGGTATTGCGAGCTTAACTACACGCCACACGATAAAGATGGCAATGTACTTATTCAGCGCGCTTTAGAAATCAACGCGGCGTTTGAAGTCTCTTTGCAATTCTGGTCGCATTTAGTCAATGCAGACCGTGAAAACATAACTCCCTCTTCATTTATCAACCGGGTTCCTCACCTCAGCGCAGTCTGGGGTCAGAAAGACATCGATTTTCTCAAAGCAAGATACACGCTGCTTAAGTCTCATCATTTATTTTCGGAAATGAAGTGGTCGGAAGACGAACAGACGCTGGCTGACTGGATGCCTTTAATGATGAAAGGCCGTCAGGCGGAACCTAAGTTAGCAGCAACGCGCGTTGAGCATGGTGCGGACGTTAACTTTGGTGCACTGACCCGCATACTCGTCAGTTATCTTCAGAAAAATGCCAATTTCGAGCTGTTAACCAATACCAGGGTTGTTGACTTGCACCGGGCTCATGGCGCAAAAAAACCTTGGGCGGTTAAAGTCAAAAATCAGAATAGCGCTGCAAAACAAACCATCGAAAGCCCCTTTGTATTTCTGGGTGCCGGTGGCGTTGCCCTGCATTTGTTGCAAAATTCAGGTATTGAAGAAGCGGCCGGTTACGGTGGGTTTCCTGTCAGTGGACAATGGCTGATTTGTCAAAACCAGGATCTCATCCGGCAGCACCATGCCAAAGTGTATAGTCTGGCAGCTGTTGGTGCCCCGCCGATGTCTGTCCCCCATTTGGATACCCGGATTATTAATGGTAAACCAAGCCTGTTATTCGGGCCATATGCTGGTTTCACGACTAAGTTTTTAAAACACGGCTCCCCATTCGATTTGGCTAAATCGGTGAGACCACACAATCTGAAAAGTCTGATTGGCGCAGGTAAAAACAACTTTGATTTAACAAAATATCTGGTGAAAGAAGTATTCCAGACGCACAGTCAGCGGATGCAATCATTGGAAGCTTTTATTCCAAATGCACGTGCAGAAGACTGGCAACTCGCTCACGCAGGTAAACGGGTACAAATCATAAAACGCTGCCATCATAAATGGGGAAAACTTGAGTTTGGCACTGAAATTGTGGCGGCGGAAGATGGAAGTCTGGCTGCATTGCTCGGGGCTTCGCCAGGCGCATCCGTTAGCGTCAAAACCATGTTAGACGTGCTGGAGCGATGTTTCCCGCAACAAATGCAGTCCGCTGAATGGCAAGACAAGCTGAAAACAATGATACCTTCCTATGGTCGCTCATTGATCAATGATGCCAATTTATCGGCCAGCGTAAGAAGGTACACATTGGATACTCTCAAGTTATCATCTTGAGTAATGAGCGACCTGAATTAAACGTGAGTTGAGTTTGTGAGCAAGCGCTTTGCCTCCTTGTCGCATGACAAGGTTGTGATTCCACTTAATTAAAGGGTATGCAAACAGCTCCAACAGATTCATCCAGAAAGACGTCGTACGTACCAGCCATTCATAGCGCACGATGGTCATAGTCTCATGACTACTAAATGACCAACGACCGTAGCCTTCCAGGTCACCGCTGACAATACCTTCGATCACAACTTGCGGCTCAATATGGGTCACACATATATCAAAAATGAGCCTGTATGGCAGGACGCCTTGCCAGGTATAACGTCGGATGTTACCAATACCCTTTGTATCTCCGGGGGCAATTTCCTCGACACTTTTCACATTACACCACCACTGAGGCCAATTCAGAGATTGACTGATCAGTTCATAAACTGTTTCGAGCGGAGCTTCAATATGCCAGACAGTTACAATATTGTACTCCATGCTGCTCCTTACTATGGATTAAACAACCGATCCGGCAGTTGAGCATTAACTTCCGGAGCTTCCATTATCACAGTCTCAATAATGGTATTGTACTGATCATGACTTATTACTTTGATAGGAAACTGATTTCCTGTATCAAGCCAGAGTTCATATCGATGTACCCCGCCAACAACAAATTTGTCAGCGCCCGTTACGACCATATGAAGATCCGTACGCCCTGACACGTACTCTTCTTTCACGATCTCAGAAGTACCGCCGGTTGCCAGAGTGCGAATATTCATGAATAACGCCCCGATATCCGAGCTATCGACTTGTTGACCACCAGAACCCCGGATCAACAGATTGTCAGGACTCAAATTCAATTCCGGAAAATGGTTTATGCCAAATGGCCACACGCGAACCCGCCGGGTATCCGGACTGTAAATCAGTACCGCGCCTTCATGCGGATGAATAAATTCCATGCGCACGAAACCGGGTTTTTTGTAGTAATAGCGAATATTCTGGGCACCATTTTCACCGGAAGAGCGAATAGTGACAGAATAAGATTCGACCCGATGATAATTATCAATGGCTTTAGTCAGAGCGTCCGGGGCTATACCCGTAAGAGCAGCAACAAAAACCGAAATTAATAACATCAGGTTATTCCACTACTTCAATTAAACCTTCCATACCTCTTTCACGGTGACTTTTAACAAATGGCAGCCCGTGACTACAATAAAAAGGATATTTGCCGACGGCTTTAGGCGTGAAACGGATGGTCTTGGCATCACTGGATAGACTCTCTTTGACCATGATTCCAGCCTCAGGTGCCTGGATAACGAAATTATGTGGAATCAATCCACTCTCTACTTTGACGATTAATTCCACTGGTATATTTACTTTAACAATTACGTGATTTGGCTTGAAGAAATACGCCCCACCGTCAATGTGTACTTGCTGTACATTGGCAGTGATGGTTGCCTCTTTGGGTGGTGCACTGTCAGCTTTCGGTGCAACACACCCAACAATTCCAAGGAAGAATAAATTAAGTATCAATAGCTTTTTCATCATTTTCACCTGTGCGGATTCTGAAAAACCCTGATAACTGAGCAGTTCTTTTCAGCATAGTTCACAGGTGAAAAATAAGCAGACTTAATACCGCAAAATGACAATAGAGCTATGCATGCTACTCATAAATGCAGAGAAAACTCAGCGCCCATGATTCATGAATTGGGCTCACAAGACTTATTAGTTTTATACATATAATCAGGGGCCTGCAGGCATGCTAAGCTCTGACATTAATTCTGTGTTTGGCGGTAACAGGTTTGGTGATGGCAAAAAACGAAATGGCAGTGGAATCTTACGGCCCTTACAGCAAGGTTGCATTCAAAATGTTGATTTTATTCCTTTCCATTATTTCGATGATGGTCGTATTTACCTTTTTTTATCTGCGACAACCTCAGTTTGCACAATTGCCGGATGAGATTAGTTTTGAAAACAGAAACCTGGTTTCATCTTATGATGCCGGCGTATTTCAGAATCAGGTTGAAACGCCTGTATTAACCAGCAATCAGAGCAGGATTGCAACGATGACGCAGTTTTTATTCGGTAAGGATCATAATTCAATCCCGACAGCACCCTTACCTTCTGTCAAAACTGATTTGCATCGTTTAAATAAATCAGAAAACACGGTTGTCTGGATGGGACATTCATCTTATTACATTCAGCTGGATGGTATCCGTTTTTTGATTGATCCGGTATTTAGTGATAACGCATCCCCTGTCCCGGCAACAAACCAGGCATTTCCAGGCAGTAATATCTACACTGTTGATGATATACCGGAAATTGATTATTTAATTACGACGCATGATCACTGGGATCATCTTGATTATGCGACAGTAAACGGGCTGAAATCGAAAATTAAAAATGTGATAACACCATTGGGTGTGGGTTCCTATTTTGAACAGTGGGGATTTGCAAAAAATATCATTCAGGAAGGTGACTGGCGTAGTGTCATCAAACGTCAAAATGGTCTGGAAATTCATATCCTGCCTGCGCGTCATTTCTCCGGCCGTCTGCTGACAAGAAATAAAACGTTATGGTCTTCATTTGCATTAGTGACACCCCGTCATAAGATTTATGTTGGCGGTGATAGCGGATACGGGCCACATTTTAAAGAGATCGGAAAGCAGTTCGGTCGTTTTGATCTGGCCATTCTGGAATGCGGACAATATAACGAAAACTGGCGTTTCATCCACATGATGCCGGAGGAAACAGCGCAGGCAGGTGAAGATCTGAACGCATCTGCGGTTCTGCCTTCCCATAACAGTAAATTCAAACTGGCTCATCATGCCTGGAATGATCCGCTCATCCGCATCAGCGAAGCCAGCAAAGGAAAATCATACCGGTTGCTGACACCGATGATTGGCGAGCTGGTTCAATCCGACAATCCGGCACAACGTTTTTCACAATGGTTCAGATGATTATTCCAGTTATAACGCCCGGGTTAATCCGTACCGGATATCAAAGTCATAACAATCTATAAAGGTAATATGATGAATAATTTCAGTGTTCGTAATACAACGCAGATCCATTTTGGTAAAGGTCAGATCGCTAAGATCAAAGATGAAATCCCGGCTGATGCACGTGTATTGATCACTTATGGTGGCGGCAGCATCAAAAAAAATGGCGTGCTGGATCAGGTTCATACAGCTCTGAATGGCTACACCTGTTTTGAATTCAGTGGTATTGAACCTAACCCGCATTTTGAAACCCTGATGAAAGCGGTCGAAATCGTCAAAAAAGAAAACATTACCTACATTCTGGCCGTAGGTGGTGGTTCAGTAATTGATGGCAGTAAATTCATCGCTGCGGCTTCTCTTTATCCGAATGATCCATGGGAAATTCTTAAGACTTATGGCGCGCATGTCGCTGATGCGATCCCACTCGGCTGTGTGCTGACACTGCCGGCAACCGGTTCAGAAATGAATTCCGGCGCGGTGATTACTAAAGCGGAAACAAAAGACAAACTGTTCTTTGATTCTGTTCATGTGCAACCACGTTTCTCGGTGCTTGATCCTGAAACAACCTACTCCCTCCCTACCCGTCAGGTTGCTAATGGCGTAGTGGATAGCTTTGTTCACACCGTTGAGCAATATATGACCTACCCGGTCAATGCCAAGGTTCAGGATCGTTTTGCGGAAGGGTTATTGCATAACCTGTTTGAAGATGGCCCTGCGGCGCTGGCTAACCCAACTGATTATGACGTGCGAGCTAACCTGATGTGGACAGCCACCATGGCATTAAATGGTACGCTGAACACCGGTGTGCCAACCGACTGGGCAACCCACATGATTGGTCATGAAATTACCGGTTTGTATGGGTTGGATCATGCGCAAACGCTGGCGATTGTTCTGCCTGCGGTATGGAAATACAAAAAAGAGCAGAAAAAAGCCAAATTACTGCAATATGCGGAACGTGTATTAGATCTGCGTACCGGCAGCGATGATGAACGTGTTGATGCTGCTATCAAGAAAACGGAAGAGTTTTTGAAAGTATGGGCAATCCGCCACGCTTGTCCGCTTATGGCTTAGATGCGTCTGTGATTCCTGCTGTTGCCGAGAAACTGACTCAGCATGGTCATGTTAAGTTGGGTGAGTACGGTGATATTACACCTGAAGATGTCAAAGAAATTCTGAAACTGGCGCTGTAATTGATTGATCAAAAAAAGCCTCTTTAAGTTCATTAAAGAGGCTTTTTACTATCTGTTAATCAAGATGGCGTTTCTTATGATGCTATGCTCATAGTGAGCAAACACGAACGAAACTAAAAACCACCAAGCGCAGCACAGACACATTCTGCCTGAACCGGCAGCCCGTAATCCGGCAAATGCACGGAGGAAAGATAGGAATGTTGCTGACTGAACAGGAAAAACTCAGAGAATTCATCTCTACGGTGGTGGGAAAATACGACCGCCAGCGTTCAGCGCTGCTGCCGATCCTCCGGGTTATACAAGAGGAATACGGCTACGTCTCCGAACTCGCCATGCAATATGTCGCTGATTTACTGGGCATTCATGCTGCCAAAGTCTATGGCGTTGCCACTTTCTATCATTTCATCAACACCGAGCCCAAGGGCAAGTTCATTATCCGCCTCAGCCGGGATATCTCTTCCATCATGAAGGGCGCAAACGATATCGCCCGGCAACTCGAAACTGTTCTCGGCATCAGGTTCGGGGAAACGACTCCGGACGGTCTGTTCACTCTGCAATGGACTAGTTGCATCGGCATGGATGATCAGGCACCAGCGATGATGATCAACAGCGAGGTATTTTCTAATCTCACCCCTCTCCTCATCCCTCAGATTATCAGACAATGTACTGAGAAATTCTATTCTCACCGCCCGATAACCGGCATGGTCGGCGACAGTTTCACTACGACCCTGACCTATGCCAGCCACCACGCCAACGCCGGCATCACGAAAGCGGCAGCCATGGAACCTGACGAAGTTATTGCAGAGATATCCGCATCCGGCCTTTGTGGCCGCGGCGGCGCCGGCTTTCCTACCGGTACGAAATGGAAGATGGCAGCTGACGCAAATGGCGATGTGAAATACATGATCTGCAATGCGGATGAGGGAGAACCGGGCACTTTCAAAGACAGGATCACCCTGTCCTGGTTTGCGGATCTGGTGTTTGAAGGAATGACGATTGCCGCCTATGCCATCAGGGCAAGCCAGGGCATCGTCTATCTGCGGGCCGAATACGCCTATCTCCTGCCTCACCTAGAACAAGTGCTGAAAGCCCGGCGTGAAGCCGGATTGCTGGGCTGCGACATTTCCGGAAAAGAAGGTTTTAATTTCGACATCCGAATTCAGATGGGCGCTGGTTCCTATGTTTGCGGCGAGGAAACTGCGCTGATTGAATCACTGGAAGGCAACCGGGGCGAGCCGCGTAATCGTCCACCTTACCCGACCGAAGCCGGTTTTCTCGGCCAGCCAACGGTGGTGAATAACGTCGAGACACTTGCTACGGTCAGCGTTATTCTTGCTCGCGGTGCTCAATGGTTTTCTGGCATCGGCACCGAAAAGTCAAAAGGCTTCAAGCTATTCAGCGTCTCCGGTGAGTGTGCCCGCCCCGGCCTCTATGAGCTGCCATGGGGCTCCACGGTATCCGGCTTGCTGGCTCTTGCTGGCGGAGAAGGAGCCAAAGCTGTTCAGATCGGCGGATATTCAGGACGGTTCCTGCCGGCCGCTGAGTTCGGCCGCAAGCTGGCTTACGAGGATCTGGGGGCTGGCAGTTCGGTGATCATATATGGTCCTGACCGTGATCTTCTTGAAGTGGCAGAAAACTACCTGGAATTTTTCGTTGAGGAATCCTGTGGTCAATGCACGCCATGCCGCGATGGCAACGTGGTTCTGCTCAATGGCATCAGGTCGTTGCGTAACGGCAAATGCTCCGGTCAGCAATTGGACGAGTTACTCAGCCTCGCCGAAACCATCTGTGTGGCCTCAAAATGTGGTCTTGGGCAATCCAGCCCGAAGGTGCTGCTTTCGATCAACCGGTATTTCCGGAACGAGATCAATGCTCACCTCACCGCAGAACATTCTGCAAGGAGTACATAAATGTCCTCCACAACTGAAACTGCTGCTGGTGCGGAAGTCATTCCTCCACCCGTCACTATCACCATTGATGGTATTGAAGTGACAGTACCGTCAGGAACCACCATTCTGAGCGCAGCCAGAAGCATCGGCCTGCAAATACCAACATTATGTGATCACCCTGATCTTAAGCCTGCCGGTATTTGCCGGATCTGCGTGGTCGAAGTCGAGGGTCAGCACGGTCTTCAGACTGCCTGCACCTACCCAATCACCCGGCCAATCAAGGTGATGACCACCAGTGCTACCGTACGCAAGGCGCGCCGTCATATCATCGATCTGCTGCTTGCCAACCATTATGGCGACTGCAACACCTGCAAGCGCAATCACAACTGCGAGTTGCAGTCTCTGGCGGCAGAATACGGCGTCGACACATTCCGCTTCGGCCGTCCCACCGAACCGGAATACGTAATTGACTGCTCTGGCGCGTCAATCGTACGCGACATGAACAAGTGCATACTTTGCCGCCGTTGTGTTCGCGCCTGTAATGAGTTTCAGGACGTGGGTTGTCTCGCCATTATGGAACGGGGCGCAGAATCCCGGGTTGCTACTTTCGGCGATAAGGCGTTGGCTTCATCTATTTGCATTGAATGTGGACAATGCATTGTCCATTGTCCGACCGGCGCACTCACTGAAATCGATCAAACCGATGAAATCTGGAAGATGATTGACGATCCGACCAAGCATGTCGTGATCCAGACCGCACCAGCCCCCCGTGCATCGATTGGCGAATGCTTCGGGCTGGAACCCGGCACCCCGCTCACATTCGAGATGAATACCGCGATCAAAATGATGGGTTTTGATGCGGTGTTCGACACCAATTTTTCCGCCGACCTGACTATCATCGAGGAAAGCACAGAACTGCTTCTGCGTCTGCATCAGGCTCTGGTTGAAAAGAGCAACACGGTCCGGTTGCCGCTGCTAACCAGTTGTTCGCCCGGCTGGATTAAATACATTGAATACTTCTATCCAGAGATGCTCGATCACCTGTCCACAGCCAAGAGTCCACAACAGATGTTCGGCGCTGTAATCAAAACTTACTACGCGCAGAAGAAAGGCATCGATCCCAAGGACATCGTTTCGGTGGCTCTGATGCCCTGTACTGCGAAGAAATTCGAATGTAACCGTCCTGAAATGACAGCTTCCGGCTTTAAGGATGTCGATTTTGCTGTCACGACGCGTGAACTCGCCAGAATGATGCGGGAGTCCGGTATAGATCTGCCTAAGTTACCCAAGACTAATTTCGACGATCCTTTTGAGACACCTACCGGTTCCGGCATCATTTTCGGCGCTACAGGCGGTGTCATGGAGTCGGCTTTACGCACCGTGATTGAAATAGTCACCGGCAAGAAGGTCGAGGATTTCTACGTGCATGCGGACATCATTCCGGTTCGCGGATTTGAAGGCATTCGTCTGGCCGAGGTTCCTATCCCGGACGTCGGCCCCGTCCCCGAATTGCTCGGGCATCTGTTCACCGACTTTGAATGGCTGAAAGGCGTTACCCTGCGGGTCGCTGTTGCTCACGGTACCCCCAATGCACGGAAAGTGATGGATGACATCAAAAGTGGCGGTTTTTTCAGTACCTGCCATTTCATTGAAATGATGGCCTGCCCGGGCGGTTGTCTCGGTGGCGGTGGCCAGCCGATCCCGACCAGCCCTGAGATCCGGGCTAAACGGGCAAAAGCCATCTACAGCGAAGATGCTCACTATGAGGTTCGCAAGTCAATCGAGAATCCGCAGGTACTGCAAATCTACCGGGAGTTCCTGCAAGGTGGGCCGTGCGGTCACAAGGCCCACGAATTGCTGCACACTACCTACACCCGGCGCGGAAAAACATAAACCAGCCCGATAAGCACTATATATCGATTAATACATAAAGACCGGAGTTCGTTTGCCTGATTTGACGATGTTTTTGCCTGATCTGATGGATCTGCATCAGATAGGCAGAAAGGGGTTATCGAAACTGCTAGGCTTACGTTGTGATTATTTCTGCGGGTGAAACATGAAAAACGACACCTCAATTTAATCGGTGGTTGTCAGTACACTGGCTTTTCTGGTGAGTGATCAGCTCCAAACTGACGGGGACTACACCACGCAAATTCCGGCGCTGATGCTGTATCGGCGTGGTGCAGTAACCGACCCGATGCCGTGTATTTATGGTCTGGGTTTGGGCTTAGCAGTACAAGGTGGCAAGCGGGTGACGCTGGGAGATGAGATATTCGATTATGGACTAGGACAATCGGAGCATTTATGGCTAATACGATGTCTTTAAACGAAAAACAGCAATCTATCGTTACCATCGCCGCGTTTACGGCGAGTGGTGATTTAGACCGGCTGAAAAAGAGTCTGATTGAAGGGCTTGATGCTGGGTTAACCGTTAATGAAATAAAGGAAATTCTCATCCAGTTGTATGCGTACACCGGTTTCCCCCGCAGTTTAAATGCGATTAACACGTTTATGGCTGTATTGGAAACCCGGCGCTCACAGGGAATTAATGATGCTGTGGGTCAGGAACCCAACCCGCTGCCAGCGCACAAAAGCAAATCTGAATTAGGTACTGAAATTCAAATCGCTTTACTGGGTTCCCCCGAAACTTCGCCCGCTTTAACTTTTGTTCCTGCGATGGATGCTTTCGTTAAAGAACATCTGTTCGCTGATATTTGGGGGCGTGACAACCTGGATTTTCACTCCAGAGAATTAGTCACTATCGCGGCACTGGCCAATCTGGGTGGAGTCAATTTACAGTTACGACGTCATTTAAACGTTGGATTGAATACGGGGTTAACGCCAGCCCTGTTAACCGATGTAATCACCGTCATTGCGTCCAAAGTAGGGAAAGCGGCGGCTGAAAATCTCCGCGAGATGCTGGCTGAATCAATGAAATAAGGTCAAGACGTCTGATTAGCCGCCACAACTTGTGCCTGCAGATATTCGATGGCTTATAGACAAACTCAATGGCTCTGCCAGTAACGGCTTTAGCTGTTCAACTACTCGCGGTACATTAGGATGTGCCATATGCGCTGCAATTGCTTCATCAGACACCCATCCATCCATGATGTAAAAAAAATCAGGGTTCTTGATATCCTGATTCAGGTCGTAATAAAGGCAGCTCTTTTCGTCACGCGCCGGTTGTACCAACTCGAACAACAGCTGCTTTACTTGCTCGCGATACGCCGTCTGTGCATGAACGGTACAAACGATATGACGGGTTTCACTATGCAAAGTAGTCATAGTATTCCTGTGAATTACTCAATATTGTACTTAGAAAATGTATCCGGCGAATAAGCCGGATACAGCGTCATTTATTAGGCGTGATCAGTTTCTGCATTTGTGCGTTGTAACGAGCACCTTCTACTGGCATTTTTGCCAGTAATTCACCCAGCTCACTAAGATCAGCACTTGTCAAAGTAACAGTTGCACCACCAATATTTTCCTGAACACGATGTAATTTGGTTGAACCTGGAATTGGCGTGATCCATGGTTTCTGAGCTAGTAACCAAGCCAGAGCGATCTGCGTTGGTGTAGCACCTTTTCTCTGGGCGATTTCGCCGATCAAACTCACTAAACGCAAGTTATGTGCACGCGCATCGTCGGTAAATCGAGGTAATACATTACGGATATCGCCGTCCTGGAAGGTCGTGCTGGTGTCGATTTTTCCAGTCAGCCATCCTTTTCCCAAAGGACTGAAAGGAACGAAACCGATCCCCAACTCTTCCAGAGTCGGGATAATTTCTTGTTCCGGCTCACGCGTAAACATAGAGTATTCACTTTGCAATGCAGTCACTGGCTGTACTGCATGAGCTCGGCGGATCATTTCAACACTGGCTTCACTCAGTCCAAAATGTTTAACTTTGCCTTCTTTAATCAGATCTTTTACTGCACCTGCAACATCTTCAATCGGTACATTCGGATCAACACGGTGCTGATAAAACAGATCGATACACTCTATCTTCATGCGTTTTAGTGATTGTTCGGCCACTTCACGAATACGTTTTGGTGTACTGTCAAATCCGGCTGTCGGTATGCCATCTTTAAAACCGAATTTGGTCGCAATTACCACTTGATTACGCACAGGAGCCAATGCTTCACCCACTAATATTTCATTAGCTTCGCCATATGCCTCTGCCGAGTCAAAAAAGGTCACGCCAAGTTCATATGAATCTCTAATCAGTTTGATCGCTGCCGTTTTTTCCATTGCTGGACCGTAGCCAAAGGTCATGCCCATACACCCCAAACCAATGGCAGATACCTCAAGACCACCGTTACCTAATTTACGTTTTTGCATGTGCTTTCCTTAATATACAGTTCAGCAAAATACCAAGATAAAAAGCGGCTACGCTCCGAATTGTCATGGTGTCAGTAGCGCTTTCCCATGAGAAAAGAAGTCAGAATTACTTAGGGCATCAGCCTGTAAACTACTCAATTCCCTTATCAGGATGTTCAGTATAGGAAGGTTAAATTAATGACGGTAGATGGGGTATTTTTGATATTGATATGACAATAATTCATATATTGTCGTATCAGTGTTCATTGCCCTAAGCTGATTAAATACGCTCAGGGACAACAAAATAGAGATAAGGTAATGGCAAAGCGCTATGTTCTGTAGCGTAAGGTATCGACGACCAGTGAAAAAGCGGGTGATGATTGCCGACGACTTGGAAAGTATAAATGGTAGCCAGGGAATGTCGGGCACCACGGCTCAAGTAACTGTATTAATTGCCCCTGATCGACATAAGGTTTGATCTGCTCTTCAGGTAAATAAGCAATACCATAACCTTGCAGGGCTGCATTTAGGATATGTACTGATTGGTTGAATATCATTTGTCCTTGAACCTGCACATGCAAAATCTGCCCGCCTTTTTCAAATTCCCAGGCATAGATACCGCCATGTGTTGGCAAACGTAGTCTGATGCAATTCTGCCCAGTAAGCTCCTGCGGTGTTTGTGGTATGACTCTGTTCTTAAAGTAAGATGGTGCCCCCACGACTGCCATTCGTACATCGGGGGAAATCCGGACCGCGATCATATCCTTTGCCACTTGATCTCCGAGACGGACTCCTGCATCAAAGCGTTCAGCCACGATATCAATTAACTCATAATTAATGGAAATTTCGATATTAAGCTCGGGATACAGTGGTAATAATTTTGATAATTTGGGCCAAAGGATTGTGTCTGCTGGACGATCATGCGTGCTAATACGTATTGTCCCGGCAGGCTTATCATTCAAAGCATAAAGCGCTGAAAGCTCAGTTTGTATTCCCTCATAATGCGGTCCCAGATTAATATATAACCGCTCACCCGCTTCCGTGGTAGACACACCTCGGGTGGTGCGTGTTAGAAGTCGGATCCCCATTTTCTCTTCCAGTCGGCGAATGGTATGACTGAGCGCCGATTGAGAAACACCCAACTGTGCTGCTGCTCGTGTAAAGCTACGTTCACGAGCAACCACAATGAAAGCCAAAAGATTATTCAGGTCGATGTCATTCATATATGAATTCCTGTCATAACGATTAACAAAATATACCACCTACCGACATATATAGGTGCTCGTTATACTCAATTTGTCAGTTGAAGTAACCAACACTGTAAAGGCATCCCGAAAAAACAACTAACGCTCACGACCTACCACGCTTCAATACAATGTCTGTAAAACACATTCGTCTAAAGAGAAATAAATGATCAGAAATAATAAAATCACAGCCTCATTGGCCCGTTACTTGTTTGCTACATTGACAGGTTTAGCCATCGTGTTTTCTGCCACGGCAGAGAGTCTACATCTTGATAAAAATAAGCAGGCTGAAAACACACGCCCTGTTATTCAAACGGCCAACGGTCCGATCCGTGGTATCGAAAAAAATGGATTAGCTCTGTTTCTAGGTATTCCATATGCGGCACCGCCAGTCGGTAAACTACGCTGGATGCCACCTGCGCCTGTCGCTAATCACGACTTAATAGAAACAAATAAATATGGCAACCAATGTGCCCAATCATTCACTTTTGGTGTTTTTGCATCTCAGAGCGTGTCGGAAGACTGTCTTTATCTGAATGTGTTTGCACCGGCTAAAACAGATCTGAAACAAAAACGTCCTGTTATGGTGTGGATCCACGGTGGCGGTCATTTCAACGGTTCCGGCGATGATTATGATGGCACTAAACTGGTACAAGATGGGCATACCATTGTTGTCACATTCAATTACCGACTTAATGTTTTTGGTTTTCTGGCTCATCCCGCGTTAGATAATGAAGGTCATCCATTTGCAAACTACGGCATATTGGATCAACAAGCCGCACTTCGGTGGGTCAGAGACAATATTGCACAATTCGGAGGAGATCCAGATAACGTCACGTTGTTTGGTGAATCTGCCGGAGGTGAAAGTACACTGGCTAATATGGTCTCCCCAGCAGCACACGGTTTATTTCATCGGGGAATTGTCGAAAGTGGGCCGGTTGTCAGCCCGATTTTAGGTAATTGGAATAAAGACTTACCGACAGCAGAAACATTCGGCAAACGTTTTGCTGATGCCGTTGGTTGTCCAGACCAATCAGCCGAATGCCTGCGTGCGCTCTCTGCCGCTGATATTTTGAAACGGAGCGGAGAATTTCAAACAAACCAGCATATTGTCGATGGCGCCATTCTTCCTCTGTCTTATGCCAAAGCCTTTTCTACCGGTCAATTCAACCATATGCCATTAATCATGGGGATGAACAAGGACGAATGGCGTTGGCTCAGAGGTATTGTTGAAATTGGTTCTGGTAAACCGATGAAAGCAGCAGACTATCCAGCCGCTATTGCAGCAACATTCGGCGCCAAAAATGCAGAGGAAATCATTCGTCATTACCCGTTGAGTGCATACCCTTCAGCAAGTGTTGCACTGGCAGCAGCAGAAACAGATGGGGGATTCAGCTGTCCAATGCGAGAAATGATTCAAGACGTTGCACGCTATGAATCAAATACTTATGCATATGAATTTATGGATGAAACTGCGCCTTCTTATATGCAGCCGGTTTCATTCCCTTATGGGGCTGCGCATACATCGGAGATCCAATATCTGTTCCCGCTCTATCATGGTTCAACGGGGACTCCACATCCACTCAATGCAGGACAAACACATTTATCTGATCAAATGGTGGCGTATTGGACAACGTTTGCCAAAAACGGTAATCCGAATTCAAAGAAAACACCACATTGGCCAAGTTATAAAGATAAATCCGGTACTGATCACTGGCAATTACTACAACAGCCTAAACCAGCAACAGCGGCTGCTGGTAAGTTCGCCAGTCAGCACCAGTGCGAATTCTGGAACTCGTTGAGTAAATAACAATCTCACATATGGGTCTTGTTCATCGTATATCAACATACGATGAACAAATCCGCAGAATGAGGAACGCTGAATGTCACGAATATTTATTACCGGCTCTTCTGATGGTCTTGGCATATTGGCCGCTGAATCATTAATTTCTGAGGCAGGTTTTCCCCGCTTCTGTTGTTTGTGATCGTCAGGCTTTCGCGGTGCTACGCACCTTTGTAACGCAAAGCATCAATTAATAGCGCAAACGCTTTTTTATGCTGCTTTCTGCTGGGGTAATACAGATGAAAGCCGGGAAAGGTAGGACACCAATCTTCTAATACGCTGATTAGCTTTCCTTCTTTTACATAGCCCTTAATCAGATTTTCGGGGGCATACGAAACACCGAATCCGGCCAATGATGCTTTCAGACTTTGAGTCGTGGTGTTAAAGATCAATTGCCCTTCACCACGCACGTTTATATTTCTGTTCTCTTTTTCAAACTCCCAGGCATAGACACCACCGGCAGTAGATGGTCTTAAATTAATACATCTGTGCTGATGCAGATCTTCAGGGATTAAAGGTATTTCCCGGTTGGAAAAATAGGATGGTGTCCCTACTACAGCCATTTTCAGGTCAGGCGAAATACGAACCGCAATCATATCTTTCGCCACTTGTTCGCCAAGACGAATACCTGCGTCATAACGTTCCGCCACAATATCGGTAAAGCTATTTTCGATATTCACTTCAACACGGATATCCGGATACTGAACCAGAAACTTTTCTAATACCGGCCAGAGAATATTCTGTGCAGCGTATTCAGGGGCACTAATCCGGATACTCCCTGATGGGCCATTCTGCTCTTCATTCAGGGCGTCTAATTCTTCTTCAATTTCTTCAATACGCGGAGATAGCGTTTGACGCAATCTGTCTCCGGCTTCGGTGAGAGAAACGCTTCGTGTTGTACGGTTAAGCAAACGTAAATTCAACCGCTCCTCCAGCCCCCGGATTGAGTGACTCAGCGCCGATTGTGATACACCCAGTTTTGCCGCCGCTTTGGTGAAACTGCTCTCCTGCGCTACAACAAGAAACGAGAGAAGGTCATTGATGTTTTCTTTTAGCATGGTTGTATCCTATTTTTCCCAGACCAATCCCGGATTTGATCAATCGTGGTTGTAGCTCCGCCGCACACGATAACCAGTATGTTTTTATAACCTTCTAACATCTGTGCGTGATCGTAAACCATGGCCAGACTCACACCACAGGCAGGTTCAACCAGGATCCGGTGATCATCCAGAAAACGTTCGCAGGCAGCCAGCGCATTTTTGTCCGAAATGACGACACTGTGGATCGGATGTTCTTTCGCACATTGTAGTGCACGCTCACATACTCGCTTCGCGCCCAGAGATGTTGCCACACTGGTGATACTGTCCAGCTCGACCGTATGACCGGCGTTTACAGCGGCATGAAATGAAGCGGCACCCTCGGTTTCAATCGCGAATACAGGCACATCATGCCACTTATTACGTTGCAAGCCTTCCACAACGCCTGAAAGTAAGCCGCCACCACCGACAGAAAGCAGAACAGCATCGGGTTTATACCCCGTCTGAGCAACTTCATCAATCATGGAGGCATGTCCTTGCCAGAGCAAAGGATCATCAAACGGATGAAGGAATGCATCGGTTTCACCAAGCAGCGATTGTGCAAATGCGTTAGCTTCCTGCCAGGATGCGCCATATACGATGACTTCGGCATCTTCCATGCGAAGGAGTTCTTTGGCTTTGTTGCTGGTGGTTTCCGGAACAACCACGATCACCGGCACACCGAGACGACGCCCGGCATAAGCAACAGCCAGCCCGGCATTGCCGCCTGATGATGAAATAAAACGTTGTGCCCCCCGAGCCAGATAGGTTTCACAGGCAAGACCGATCCCGCGGATCTTGAATGATCCCGGTGGTTGTAATGCATCCAGTTTTAAATAGACAGACCGTTCCGCAATCAGACTCAGCGGACGGGATTCAACAAGCGGTGTTTCAATATGAAGTGCCATAAAATTACGATCCCTGCTTCTCTGTTACCTGTATTTATGTGGATGAACTTCAGTGGTTCCGTTCATTATTATCCGAAGCTTGTATGCAGCTCTGATAAGCCCTGTCGACCTGCGTTCTGAGATAATCAACCGTAACTGTTGCCCGGCAGGAAAGTGGCCATTCAGCTCTATGGATAAGCCAGAGCTGATCCACTACCGAAACACCACAATCCATGACCGCAATGTCATCTTGTCGGGAAAATGCCTGCCGGGCATAACAAGGCAGCACAGTGAACCCCAATCCGCGGGCGACAGGTTCAAGCAGTAACCCGACCTGATTGCAGTATCCTTTCACCGGAACAGAACGGATACCCGCATTACCGGGAAAACGACGGCTGAATAAACGGGTAGCCATCGCCTGTCCGTCCGGATGATCAATGAATCCAAGTTCCATCAGATCATCCCACGAGCAGAGCTTATGGCCCGCAGGTGCAACCAGCTCCAGCGTTTCCTCTGCAAACGGTGTGGCCATAATCCGGGGGTCATCCGGTTTAAATGTCAGTATCCCCAGCTCATACTTATTATTCAGCACTGCATCCAGCACTTCGGCATCCGGTGCAAAGCGATGACGAACAGATAATCCCGGATGCTGTATCTGCCACTCCAGCAACATAGGATAAATCAGTAAGCCGATGCTGCCGGGTGTAATAATGCGGATCTCGCCATGCTCGGCATCCGTTTCTGTCAGCCTGAGCGTAAGCCGGTTATTGGCCTGCTCCATCTCCAGAGCATAATCCAGCAAAGCCTGACCAGCCGGTGTGATATCAAGCTGACGCCCTTTTCTGACAAATAAAGCACCAAACTCGCCTTCCAGATGCCGTAAATGCTGACTCACCGCCGCCTGTGTCAGCCCGAGTCGGTCTGCTGTCTTTGTGAAATGACGCAGTTCAGCCAAAACAGAGAATGTCCTTAACCATTGGGGATTAATCATAACGAACTCTTATCAAATGCATAATGGTTGGATAGTTTTCATTATGAATACTCTAGCATACGCTTACACCATCAAACATCATTACAGGTTAACAAGATGACAGAAACCGGAGCACTATTTTCACCGTTCCAATTAAAAGATGTGACACTCCGTAACCGCATTGCCATCCCGCCTATGTGCCAATACAGAGCAACCGATGGCATGGTTAACGAGTGGCATGAAGTCCATTACACCAGCCTGGGCAGAGGTGGTGCCGGGCTTGTCATCGTTGAAGCAACAGCCGTGTCACCGGAAGGTCGTATCACGCCACACTGTGCCGGCATATGGAATGACGAGCAGGCCGCCGCGCTGGCCAAAGTTGCAAAAGGCATCAAAGCTGGTGGCGCCGTACCGGGGATCCAGATCGCACATGCGGGCCGTAAAGCCAGTGCCAATATCCCATGGGAAGGTGATGATCATATTATGGACAATTCCCGCGGCTGGGAAACCATCGCTCCCTCCGCAGTTGCCTTTGGCGCGAATCTGCCAAAAGTGCCGAAAGCGATGAGCATTGAAGAAATTAACAGAGTTAAAAATGACTTTGTTAATGCCGCCCGCCGAGCGCGTGATGCCGGGTTTGAATGGCTGGAATTGCATTTTGCACATGGCTATCTGGCGCAGAGCTTCTTCTCTGTTCATGCCAACCAGCGTACGGACCAGTACGGTGGCGACTTTGCCGGCCGCAGCCGTTTCCTGCTGGAGACACTGGCTGCCGTACGCGAGGTATGGCCGGAAAATCTGCCGCTCACTGCCCGCTTTGGTGTCATTGAATATGATGGCCGGGATGAAGAAACACTGGCGGAATCAATCGAACTGATCAAACTGTTCCGCAATAATGGTCTGGATATGGTCAATGTCAGTGTCGGTTTCTCAACGCCGAATGCCACTATCCCATGGGGATCTGCATTTCTGGCGCCGGTTGCACAGCGTGTTCGTCAGGAAGCCAATCTGCCGGTAGCATCATCATGGGGAATTGATGATCCAGTCGTTGCCAACAAAACCGTCGCAGACGGACAACTTGATCTGGTGATGATTGGCCGGGCGCACCTGGCTAATCCGAACTGGCCTTATCAGGCGGCGCAGGCACTGAAGTTGGATCGCCCGGCATGGGTTTTACCCGCACCGTATGCGCACTGGCTCGAACGTTATAAACGCTGAGAAGCTCAGATAACAGAACCCAAGAATTAATGAGCTCCGTTAAACCGGGGCTCGTTTCATTTCATCGTACATGGCAGGTAAGGCTCTTGGCTTCATAAACGATAGCCGTGAAAAGTTTGATCCAGCTACCATTTTTCCCTATCATAGCCGCGACTTTTCAACATATTGATAACTTAATCACCGTGCAGATCACGCCGCCTTAGTTGGCAATCCCTATCGGAAGCTGTTAGCTCTTACAGCCAAACATGGCTTCCACCTCTGTTTTTCCTGCTGGCAGGAAGGTTTTTCTATATCCACAAAAAATTGAATTTCTTTCTCTCCAGACCTCGTCTGGCGTTGAAGCTATTCGTCTTTTATACATAGGATCATTGTATATGCTGTTTTTATCCAAACGTCAGGATTGGTTTGGCAATCTGAGAGGCGACATTTTGGCTGGCCTCGTGGTGGCACTCGCGTTAATACCCGAAGCAATTGCCTTCTCTATCATTGCCGGTGTTGACCCGAAAGTGGGTTTGTATGCCTCTTTCTGTATTGCAGCTGTCAGCGCTATTGTTGGCGGCAGACCCGGCATGATTTCTGCAGCCACCGGTGCGATGGCGCTACTCATGGTAACGCTGGTAAAAGAACATGGTCTTCAATATCTGCTGGCGGCAACCTTGCTGACTGGGGTATTTCAGATCCTGGCGGGTTATCTGAAGCTGGGTAGCCTGATGCGGTTTGTCTCCCGTTCGGTTGTTACCGGGTTTGTGAATGCGCTGGCGATCCTGATTTTTCTCGCTCAATTACCCGAACTGACGCATGTTGGCTGGCAGGTTTATGCAATGACAGCTGGTGGGCTGGCTATCATTTATCTGTTTCCATTAGTGAATAAAACTATCCCCTCGCCGCTCGTCTGTATTCTGGTGTTAACGGCCATTTCCATGGGGCTGAATTTAGATATTCGTACCGTCGGTGATATGGGTGTATTACCCGATACGCTACCGATATTCCTGTGGCCAGACGTGCCTTTTTCATGGCACACCCTGACGATCATTCTTCCTTATGCAGCACCGATGGCCGTCGTGGGTTTGCTGGAATCAATGATGACCGCCACCATTGTGGATGAACTTACCGATACAAGCAGTGATAAAAACCGGGAATGTAAAGGTCAGGGCATTGCCAATATTGTCGCGGGTCTGTTTGGTGGTATGGCGGGTTGCGCCATGATCGGTCAGTCTGTTATCAACGTAAAATCCGGCGGTCGTGGACGTTTATCGACGCTGTTTGCGGGCGTGATGTTACTCCTGATGGTGGTATTTTTAAGTGACTGGGTTTCTCAGATCCCGATGGCGGCGCTGGTTGCTGTCATGATCATGGTTTCTATTGGTACATTCTCGTGGGAATCGGTCATTAATCTGAAAAAACATCCACTTTCAACCAGTTGCGTGATGCTGACTACGGTGATTGTCGTTGTCTTTACGCACAATCTGGCGCTGGGCGTCTTTGCCGGTGTATTGCTTGCCGCTCTTTTCTTTGCCAATAAAATTGCGCACTTTTTACGGATCGATTCGGAACTGGATGAATTCACTGCGACTCGCCGCTATACAGTGAAAGGACAGGTTTTCTTCGCCTCATCCCAGCGTTTTAACCAGTATTTCGATTTTAAAGAAGCATTGGATAAAGTCGTTATTGACCTGAAACACGCGCATTTTTGGGACATCACCGCGGTCAGCGCCTTAGACAAAGTCGTGATCAAGTTCCGTCGTGAAGGCGCTGAAGTTGAAATCATCGGTATGAATGAGGCCAGTGCCACAATCGTTGACCGATTTGGTATACACGACAAACCGGAAGAAGTAGAAAAATTACTGAATGGCCATTAATCATAAGGGACGAATAAGATGAAAGAACAAATTATTGCCTGTGTCGATGGCTCTCGCTCTACAACGGCAGTTTGCCAGTGGTCAGCCTGGGTTGCACCGCGATTAGATGCGCCAGTGAAATTACTGCATACGCTGGAGAAACCTGCTAATACTGACGCCGGAGATTTATCCGGCAGCATCGGGTTAGGCAGTCGTGAAGAGCTGATGGTTGAGCTGATAAAGCTGGATGAACAACGCAGCCGCATTACTCAGGAGCAAGGCAAATTGCTACTGGCAGCAGCGAAAGATCTCTTCGATTCTGAACTACCCAATGATCACGCTATCACCATTAAAACCTGCCTTCGCCATGGTAATTTAGTGGAAACACTTTCCGATCTTGAAGCTGATACGCGCTTGGTGATCATGGGCCGACAGGGCGAAATCAGCTCACAGGTCAGCCAGGTTGGCAGCCAACTGGAAAATGTAGTCCGTGTATTGCATACCCCGATCCTGGTTTCGGTCGGTGAATTTAACGCACCGCAAAAAATTATGTTTGCCTACGATGGCAGCGAGACCGGTAAAAAAGTGCTGGAACGATTAACGATCAGCCCTCTGTTCAAGGGGCTGAGTTGCGATCTGGTCATGGTTGGCGGTGAATATGAGCAGCTTATTTCTGCCCAATCGTTACTGCATAACGCCGGTATTATGACGACAACTTATCAGCTGAAAAGCGATGTAGAAGCCGCCTTGAAAGAGCATATTCAGCATCACCAGATTGATCTGGTTATCATGGGTGCCTATGGCCACTCACGCCTGCGTCAATTCCTGCTGGGTAGTCATACCAGCCGGATGTTAAGCCAGAGTCCGGTATCATTGCTGTTGTTACGCTAAGCTTTAATTTGGTTGAAGCAATGTCGGTTAGTCGATTAACTGACATTGCTTCGACTGACATAGTTTCGAATGCCTGGCTTATGAAGATGACTTCATCCGCCAAAGCAGTAGTCGCACTGAATAGTGAACTGATAGTTAATGTGATGATGACAGAGTTCAGGAACAGCTTCATATAGATAACCCTTTGTTGTTAGAGTCATAACACTCTAATCGTTAGAGTTACTCTAATGTCAATAACGCTGTTCCGCTTAATTCCTGTTTTATTCCTATGAAATAAGCCCGGATAAACCGGGCTTGTTACGCTTAACTTATAGCGCCAGTTTCAGAATTTCTTTCACATCAGCAGCGGTAATATCTCCGTGCTCTCCCAGATTGACATGGCCATGCGCTTCCAGTTTTGCCACGACAGCATCAATGATGCTGGCATCAAGGCCATAAGCGCTCAGTCGGGTTGGAACACCCATCTTCTCGAAGAACTGACGAGTATTCTCAATTGCTGCCATCACACGGCTTTCTTCATCACCCTCCCGCAGATCCCACACGCGATCGGCATACTGGAGCAATTTCGCTTTTTTCTGTTCTTTCTTGTAGATCCATACCGCTGGCTGCACAACGGCAAGCGTCTGAGCATGGTCAAGGCCATACAGTCCGGTAATCTCCTGACCAATCATATGGGTCGCCCAGTCTGCAGGAACACCGGTTGCAATCAGGCCATTTAACGCCAGTGTGGCTGTCCACATCAGGTTGGCGCGAACATCATAATCTGTCGGGTTTTCCAGCGCTTTCGGACCATCTTCAATCAGGTTCAGCAGCAGGCCTTCGGCAAAACGATCCTGCACCTTTCCGTTGACCGGATAGGTCACATACTGTTCGACCACATGCACAAAACTATCTACAACGCCGTTACCGGTTTGTCTTGGTGGCAGACTGAACGTGGTTTCCGGATCCAGCACCGAGAAGCGCGGTTGCACATGATCTGAGAAGAAAAACAGCTTATCTTTCGTTTCAGCCTTTGTAATTACCGCCCCTTTATTCATTTCTGAACCTGTCGCAGCCAGTGTCAGCACACAGCCCAGAGGTAATGCGCTGGTCACTTTCGCGCCATAGGTCTGAATGATTTCCCATGGGTCGTTCGGATAAAGTGCTGCTGCAGCAATAAATTTACTGCCATCGATCACCGAACCGCCGCCGACAGCCAGGATGTAGGTAATATTTTCTTTTTTGACGATTTCGACCGCTTTCATCAGCGTTTCAAAATGCGGATTCGGCTCAATGCCACCAAATTCAAAATAAGTGACCCCGGCCAGTGCGGTCTGAACCTGATCCAGCACGCCATTCTTTTTAATACTTCCGCCACCATAAGTAATCAGCACACGCGCATCAGACGGGATTTCATCTTTAATTTTTGAAATCTGCCCCTTCCCGAAATGGATCTGCGTTGTATTTTTATAGCTGAAGTTATCCATAAGACATTGCCTCTGTGTGATTTATCTTTGCAATATGATGGCTAAGAAATACGCCCGTTCGCGATCAAAATTAATTCTTGATTTGGGATTTCTCTATTCCATTTTTTGGAATGGTTAAGTCATCACGTTTTCACTATAAATACATCATTTATAATAATAAAACTGCTCTTTCAGGACACTGCGATGTTTAACCGACTCGATTATCTGAAGTTCTTCTGCACTGCAGCCAAACACAAAACGTTTAAAGATGCTGCGATTGAAATGAATGTTTCCCCTCAGGTCATAACCCGGTGCATCAAGGAATTGGAAGCCGATTTAGGTGAGATTTTGTTTATCCGCAGCACCCGCAGCATCAAGATTTCTCCGTTCGGGCTGCAATTTTACGATAAGGCCAAAGCCGCACTCGGCTTGATTGACCAGATGTTTATAGCAGAGACCAATGACGACTTACCAGTCAGAATTACTGCACCAGCTGTTATCTGCCGGTTATTTGTGATGCCACTGATCCAGCAAATTTCTGCGGAAAATCCGGATATTCATTTTGATGTACGTCCGGCAGATACGTTTTCAGACGTTGTAGAAGGTCAGATAGATATTGGCATACGCGTTGGCAGCCAGTTAACCAGCACCCGGTTTATTGCCCGCTCTGTTGGCAAAATCAGGCATGTCGTAGTTGCAACACCGGAACTGATTGCTAAATACGGCATCCCGGAAACCCCCGATGACCTGCATCGTCTCCCGACAACCGCATTGCTGGATAAAAATAAAAATCAGGTTTGGCCATGGTTTTTCTCGGGTCATCCCAGCATTATCCCGTCAAAACCAGCCTTCACTACCGATTCTTCAGACTCCGAACTTGCGGCAGTCCAGGCCGGTCTTGGTTTTGGTCAAATCGCCGTATTTATGGCTGCGCCCTACATCAAAAGTGGCGAACTAATTCCAGTATTGGCAGATTATGAAGATCAGGGGGAATTAGATCTGTTTTTATACCGGCCTCAGAGTGGCCCGGTTCCACACCGAACCCGCCTGGTTTATGATGCATTCGTTAAATGTTTCTCAGATCCGGATTTTTTCCAGACGGAATACCGGCAGAAAATATAGCCACATGTTCAGGAAATATATTTTTTCGCCAGCTTGCCAAACACATTCATCATGATTGCACTGTGTAATAAACCGCTGGTATTGAAATCATCTTCGTTTCTGTTTTCCACCAGATAGCGCAGTTCATTTGACGTCAGAAACTGTAATGTATTCAGCATAACGTTAAGACGTTCGTTCAGTCTGCTATTTTCTTCGATGCTGAATCGTTCGAATTTGCTTTCTGTTTTAAGTGTGGCCAGCTGATCTAACCAGTTATCTATCTTTTCTTTATTGAGGGTATAAATACAAAAAGCTTCAGTTATCTTGTCAGTGACTAATGCATTGATTTTTATGAGCTCACTTTGCTCGGCAGAGTTCAGAATATGATAGTTTTTAGCGCCTTCTCTGGTTTTAATCGCTGAAAATGTATTCAACTTTGTCGGTTTGCCCGTATCCAGAAAACGCTTGATATCATTTTCATAAACAACATTAAGCAAAGAAATAATTTTCTGCTCGCTACGGTAGAAATTATCCTTTGTAAATAAAGGTTCTATTTCTTCCACACAATGTTCATGTAATTCATAGAAATGATGATGCAAAGGTCTGCTATCGTAATATTTTGATTTAACGGCCTGGATTTTATCTGTCTTCCGGCCAATCTTAACCAGTTCATCACCAAGAATTTCATTGATAGCCATGATCACCGGTTTGCTCTCAGTCCAGATCTGTTTAACTGCTTGTTTATATCTGTTCAGATGAGTTGTTACGGCGATATCACGCTTTAATTTATGAAATTTATAAAAAGTAAAAATACTGATGCTGATGGCAGCGATTGAAAGTGACATGCTGATTATTGAGGTGTATTGCATCACTGACTCCATTGATAGTTACCCGTCTTCCCTTGCTTTTCTTGTTGCCTGCCAGTGCTGCTCTTGCCGGTTTCAGTTTATAGAACGAATCAATTATGTAAACCAGAATGGAATAACAATGGTGCACATCATCGGGACAATCAGGTAGATCAGGGTTGCATCTGATGCAACAACCAAACGATAATGGGAATAGTTATCAGTATTGGTTAAAAAACATATATGGATTTGTTACGCGTTGTATATCGCCACTATCGTTTGCCCTTCATTGGTATTTTGTTGCTGAGCTTAGCCAGCGCAGGTCTGGGCATTAGTGTTATTGCATTCATTAACCGGTATCTGATTGAGCATATCAGTGAACCGATGATGGTATTACCGCAGTTCCTCGGTCTGGTGTTGTTACTGATGGCTATTACGCTGGCCTCGCAACTCTCCATGACCACGTTGGGGCACTATTTCGTTTATCAGTTACGCAACAAAATCATCAAGCAGATCCTGGACACAGACATCATCCGCCTTGAGCAATTAGGCAGTGCAAAATTACAAGCCAGTCTGTCCAGTGATATCCGGAATATCACTATCGCCTTCGTTCGGTTACCCGAGCTTATTCAGGGCGTGATTCTGACGATTGGTGCCGCAGCTTATCTGAGCTGGCTGTCACCTGGTATTCTGGCGGTCACGGCAATCAGCCTGATCATCACCATTTTGGGCAGCTGGTATCTGGTATCACATGTCTATCGTCATCTTAACCACGTTCGTACCGCCGAAGATCAATTGTATAAAAATTATCAGTCGGTAATTGATGGCCGCAACGAGCTGGCATTGAATCGCGATCGGGCAAAAGCGTTATATGAGCTGACATATCAGACAAACGCGAGTACTTACCGGCGTCATATTATTCTCGCAGATACTTTTCATCTGAGTGCGGTGAACTGGTCAAATATCATGATGCTGGCGGCAATCGGATTGGTCTTTTTTCTGGCTAATAGTCTGGGCTGGGCCAATAGTAATGTCGCCGCAACCTTTTCGCTGACATTGCTGTTTTTGCGTACGCCGCTTTTACAAGCGGTCGGTGCCATCCCCACTTTACTCAGTGCTCAGGTCGCCTTTAATCAATTGCGGTCGCTGGAGCTCGCGGAGTATGAAACCGGGTTTGAGGTAAACCGGATTAAATCTTCCTGGCAGACATTAGAGTTCCGGGAGGTTCATTTCCAGTATCCGCAAACGGATGATAAACCCGGATTTGATGTCGGCCCGATTTCTCTGACCATTCACAATGGGGAGCAACTATTTCTGATTGGCGGAAATGGCAGTGGTAAATCGACATTCGCCAAGTTGTTAACCGGCCTTTATACCCCATCATCAGGCTCTGTTCTGCTGGATGGTGCCATGATTGATATAGCAAACCGTCAGGCTTACCGGCAGCTGTTTTCTTCTGTTTTCACTGACTTCCATCTGTTTGATGAATTACTGGGTCCGAAGGGCGAGCAGGCAGATCCAGCGTTAGTTGAGATATGGCTTAATCATTTGAATATGAAAGAAAAACTGAATTTTGATGGTGAGAGGATTACAAATATTCAGTTATCTCAGGGGCAAAAAAAGCGTCTGGCACTGTTGCTGGCGATTGCTGAGGAACGGGATTTTGTCTTGCTTGATGAGTGGGCTGCCGATCAGGATCCTCAATTCCGGCGTGTTTTCTATCATGAACTATTGAACTACCTACGGGAGATGGGGAAAACGGTGTTAGCGATCAGTCATGATGATCATTACTTTGAGAAAGCAGACCGTTTAATTGAAATGAACAAGGGGAAATTAACTGAACTATCCGGTCAGGAACGCGCATTAGCGAGTCAGGATGCTGTTTCAAAGCTCGGATAAATAACATCGGAAGGACATTACAGGAAGAATATCACTGATCGATATTGATAATGCGAATGGTTATCAATAATATATCGGGCGTATTATTCATCCCCCTTTTAATGAGGTTTTCTGTAATGCCCCCATCTGATCGCTTACAACGCTTGCGTCTCCACCCTCTTTCTGTCGCTATTCTAAGTTGCATCACACTGACTTCCGGTGTCGTTTTTGCTGAATCCAAAGACGTAAAAACGCTGGATACAGTCACCGTCAGTGATTCGGTTCTGGCAAATGGCAATACCCTGGAAAGTGCTTATGCCGGTGGTCAGGTAGCCAATGCAGCCCGCATCGGTGTATTAGGCGAAAGCAATGCAAATGACGTCCCATTCAATGTGGTTGGTTACACCGCTGAGCTGATAGAAAACCAGCAGGCTGAAACAGTAGCTGATGTATTGGAAAATGATGCGTCAGTGCAAAGCGGCTTTGGTTATGGCAACTATGCCGAGAAATTCATGATCCGCGGGTTTGAACTCAATGGTGAAGATATCTCCTTTGGCGGTTTGTATGGCGTATTGCCACGGCAAATTGTTTTAACCGATATCGCAGAACGCGTTGAATTATTTAAAGGTTCAAGTGCTTTCGCTAACGGGGTTTCGCCTTCAGGTTCCGGTATCGGTGGGGCCATTAACATTGAACCCAAGCGGGCAGCAGCAAATCAAAAAACGGAAGTCACTGCCGATTATGCTTCTGATGGTTATGTTGCCGGCGGACTTGATACCGGCACCCGCTTCGGTAGCAACGAGCAATTTGGTGTTCGCATAAATCTGAAACATGGTGAAGGCGATACCGCGATCGATAACGAATCACGGGAAAACAGCTCTGTCTTTGTCGGTCTGGATCATGATTCCGGAAAATCCCGCACCTCACTTGATGTCGGACATCAGGAAAGTGTTGTTGATGGCGGACGCTCTGTCGTTTATGCCGGTTCATCCCTCACCGAAGTACCGGATGCACCTGACGCATCCACCAACTACGCCCCTTACTGGGCCAGCACGAATCTTAAAACCAATTTTGGTATGTTGCGCAATGAGTATGATCTTGCGAAAAACTGGACGACTTATGCCGGTATCGGTGGGAATGATACAAAAGAGTCAGGTCAGTACAGCTCGCCTACCGTGCTGAATTCACAAGGCGATGCAAGCATTGGCCGCATGTATGTTCCGTATTGGGCGAAAAGCATTGCTGGTCAGGCAGGTGTCAGAGGAAAAGTTGAAACGAATAATGTCAGTCATCAGCTGAATATGGGCTATTCCGGTTTCTTCCGTAAAACAGGCTCTGCCTATGAAATGGATTCTTACAATCAGGCGACGAACATCTATTCTCCGGCCGATTTGGCTTACCAGCCAACCGTATGGAGTGGCGGTGACAGAAATGATCCGGAAGTCCGTTCACGTACGCGGGCGCATGGGATATCTGCATCAGATACCTTAGGGTTTATGGAAGATCAACTCCTCGTAACATTGGGTGCCCGTTATCAAAAAATAGAGCTGTTTAACTATGATTATTCCGGCAGTTACAGCGATGGTTTCAGCGATCACGATATAACGCCTGTCTATGGTGTTGTGTATAAGCCTGTCGAACATGTCTCTTTATATGCCAACCATATAGAGGCATTACAACCCGGTGAATCCGCACCTGTCGGCACCACGAATGCCGGAAATAACATTGGTATCAAGCGTTCAACCCAGAATGAAGTGGGTGCAAAATATGATAACAATACCCTTGGTGCCGGGATCAGCCTTTTCGAAATCGAACAACCAAATGCTTACATCAATACAGCAACCAATACTTATGGCTATTTTGGTGAGCAGCGTAATCGCGGCATTGAATTGAGTGTTTTCGGCACACCAGCAGATAGTGTCCGGTTATTAAGCAGCGCAACCTTTATTGATTCAGAACTGACTAAAACCCAGGATGGATTAAATCAGGGTAATCAGGCCGTTGGTGTTGCCAAATACCGCTTTGTAACCAGTGGTGAATGGGATATTCCTAATCTGCAGGGCTGGACAGCGTCTGCTCGTGTTGTTCATACCGGTTCTCAATATCTGAATGCGGCAAATACCTTAGAACTGTCACCGTGGACACGCCTCGACCTTGGTGTGCGCTATGAGTTACCGCTGGAAAAACAGATGCTGACCATCCGTGCGAATGTTGAAAATGTCACCAATGAAAATTACTGGGCATCTGCAACCGGTGGGTATCTGACTCAGGGTGATCCGATGACGGCAAAACTTTCCGCTTCTGTAACATTCTGATAATTAAGGAGCCACATGATGTGGCTCCTCTCTTTTATGCCTTCCGTAAAATCCACATAAAGTAAGTACCCCCGATGAGTGAGGCAACCAGCCCGGCAGGTAATTCTTGCGGAAAGAGGATCTGGCGACCCGCCCAATCCGCTAATACCATCAGAATGCCACCCAGCAATGCCGCCCCCATCAACTGATTTCCGGCCCGGGATAACCCTAACAGGCGAGCCATGTGCGGTGCCAATAATCCGACAAAGGAAAGCGGACCAACAATCAGAGTAGAAACGACCGTTAATATCGCCACAAAGACCAGTAGTACCAGACGGGCCTGATTCGTATCAATGCCAATCGATTTTACGGTCGCATTGCCCAGCGGTAATACATCCAGCCAGCGAATGAATAAACGGCTGACAAACAGCATGGCCACAGAAAACAGCAGGACCAGAATGGCTGATTTAAAGTCAACGTAATAGGTGGATCCAGAGATCCAGGCGAGCATTTGCTGTCCGCGAGGATCATTATTAGCCAGCAGGATGGTGTTCAGCGGTTCAAATAAAGCCGTTATAGCAATACCGGTAAGTAATACCCGATCAGACTGAAAACCGCTCCGGTGGTTTAACACAATGAGTATTGCCAAAACGGCCATTGCACTCAGTACGCCCACCGCACATAACATTATCATGGACGCTGACGGGAATAAAAAAAGCGTTGTTATCAAACCAATTGCCGCACCACTGCTAATACCTAACAACTCCGGACTCGCCATCGGATTGCCACTCAGGCGCTGTATGATCGTTCCCGCCAAAGCGAGTAAAATTCCCGCAGCAGCAGCGGCAAGTATGCGTGGTAAACGCCATTCATAAGCGGCATGCAAAGATAACCATGATGGCACCTCCCATCCGTCAGTTCCCTGTCCTGCAATTAATGCCACAAAAGCCGACACGAACAGCAACATCAATAGCACGGCCGATACTTTCGCAGGAGCAGCGGCGCGATACGATACGAGAGCACCCTGTGTATCCGGGGGAATTTGCCGTCCCATTTTTAATCGGGGAATAAGCCATAAAAGCAGCGGTGCACCTAATAACGCCGTCGTTGCCCCCGTCGGAATAAGTGACGGAAGTTGATCGGATAAAAGCTGTACCAGCAAATCAGTACTCAGCAGCAATAATGCCCCTAATACCGGAGACCATACCATCCGTTGTTTTAAAGTGCGGGCACCCAGTAGTTTTGCGATCGCGGGAGCCGCCAGGCCAATAAAACTGATAATACCGGCTACGCTAACGACGCAACCGGTCAGAAAAATGGCCATTCCCAATGCCGTAAAACGCAAATAACGTAATGAAACACCCAGGCTTTTGGCACTTCGCTCATCCAGATCCAGCACAGATAGCGGTTTAAGCAAAAGTATAGCGAGGCTGAATACGACAAGTATCCGGGGGATCAGGTAAGACACCCCGCGCCAGCTGTTCTGGTCTAAAGAACCACCGCCCCAGATCATCAGGCCCTTTAACTCTTCCTGATAAAACAGCAGTAATGTCATGCTGATTGATGAAAAGTACAGGTTTACAACCAGACCAGCCAAAACAACAACCAGCGGCGCCAGACCTCTTCTCCAGGTTAAGGCAAACACCAGCAACACGGCGATTGTGCCGCCCAGCATGGCTATCCATTCACTGCCGTATAACAACCAGCCAGGCATAAACAAGGTCGTCATCAGCAACGCTAATTGCGCACCTGTCGCTACCCCAAGTGTTGCCGGTGAGACCAGCGGATTCCGCAATACCTGCTGCATCAACAGGCCGGCCATACTTAATGCAGCGCCACAGATGATGGCAATGACAATTCGGGGTAACCAGCTGTAGTAAAAAATGACCTGGTTGATGTCCTGCAGATCAAGATTGAAAAGCGAGTGCCAGAGTGACAATGAGTTCATTATTCTATCCTTCGCATGGGACTGAGCGATCCTGCAATAATGCTTTCGCTAATTCAGATGCAAAACGGCGCGCAGAGGCAATACCACCAAAGCTCCATACCGGCGGTAAATAAACATAATTTTTTTGCTGAACCACCGGTAAAGCTGACCAGATCTTGCTTTGACTTAATTGCTTCAGAACACCGACCGGCAGAGGTTCGACAATAACTAGCTGTGCATCGTGATATTTTGCTAACCGCTCAATACCAATGGCGGAGAATCCCCAATAATTGGTTTCTTCCTGCCAGGCGTTGGAAAGTCCCATCCGTGTGATAACAGCATCAAATAAACTTTGCTTTCCATAAATTCGCATATGACGATCATCAATAAA
The DNA here is from genome assembly GCF_000023065.1 of Tolumonas auensis DSM 9187. NCBI lineage: Bacteria > Pseudomonadati > Pseudomonadota > Gammaproteobacteria > Aeromonadales > Aeromonadaceae > Tolumonas > Tolumonas auensis. Next base: position 1,642,053 of record NC_012691.1, on the reverse strand, counting down.
CTGAACAATCAGCAATCGCTGATTTTCTTTTTTAAAACATGTTGTTAATGATGAAAGATATGTTTCCAGTCCTGTCAGCAGTTGCTCTCCCTTTTCTGGCCGGCCTGCAACAGAGGCAATACGCCGCGTCGCCTGATAAAGATGCTCCCACACATCCCCTCCGGGTTGATACATGGATATGGAAGTCACGGGCGCAATAGAAGAAAGCACAGGTTCGAGCGTAGAAAACATGGGCGATATCAGGATCTGATCGGGTTTGAGTTGCATCAGCAGCTCACGGTTAGGTTGTGAGCGCAAACCGATATCGATTACGCCTGATGGTAATTCGGGCGCTCTCACCCAGTTCCGGTAAGACGCCGTCTGTGCCAGACCTACCGGTGGAGCACCGAGTTCAATTAAAGTTTCTGCGATGGTCCAGTCTACCGTTACCAGTCTGGGCGCTGATGTCGCCGGCGCCTCCTGAGCAGTAACGGATGAACAAAACAGGAACACAAACAGAAAAGCCGACAAGGGAAAAAAGGGATGGAATAACGGCATATTTTCCTCACGCCAGAACTGCGATCGGATGCGAATTCCGCACATTCGGCACAATATGCATAGCGATGCCATAAATAGCGGCCAAGGTATCAGGTCGCATAATATCGGCAGGCGCACCCTGCGCCAGGATCCTGCCACTATGTAATGCAACCAGGTTATCGCAATAGCGGGCAGCCATATTAATATCATGCAGCACAATAATGATGCCCAGCCCCAACTCCCGGCTTAATTGCTGGATCAGCGTTAACACCTCCGCCTGATGAGCAATATCAAGTGCGGCTAATGGTTCATCTAACAACAGAAAACGACTGCCCTGCGCAATCAGCATGGCCAGCCAAACCCGCTGTTTTTCACCACCGGATAAGGTATCAACCAGACGGTCAACTAACCGCTCCGTTTGTGTCAGCCGGATTGCACGCTCAACCTGAGCCGCATCTTCCTGAGTATGCTGGCCCAGTAATCCGTGCCATGGATAACGGCCAAACGCAATCAATTCCCGCCCCGTCAGATTATCGCCTGCCGGCAGATGCTGAGGTAAATAAGCAACCTGACGGGCAAACAATTTGCTTCGCCATGATGCAAGTGATTGTCCGTCAAACTCGATGACACCCGCTGTTGGCTTGTTTTGCTGAGCCAGTAATTTAAGTAATGTCGATTTACCGGATCCGTTATGTCCGATCAGGCCATGAACTTTACCCGGAGCAAACTGGATGTTTGTTGAATGCAACAACCGCTTACAGCCAATGTCGAAAACAACATTCTTCATTTCAAACATAGGAACACCTGCTATTTATCATTGTAGAGATGATAATGCAGATGATAATTGTTATCAATTAAGTGTAGGGATTATTGTCTTGGGTTTACGGAGATGAAACCGTTTTTGTGAGTGATTTTGTTCATATTTTTACGCATTTACTGATACGGTATGCATGTACTGTGAAATTAGAGAGTTATTCACCGGAAAAACATAATTTTTTCGAATAAATACGCTCTCCTCTCTTCCCGTCAGCGGGAAAAGATGTTTAAATTCTCACTCACTTATTATGCATAAATATGCATGATTAAAATAAAGACAATTTATATGATGTGCGTTAGTTAAACAGCACACATATTTTGTTGACCACAAGCACAGGTACGGCATATTTTCTTATCCGCGTGCATGAATGCGCAGTTGTGGTTGGTCGTTCTGAAACGGTAAGCCAGCTTTATGATAGCTTCAGATTTCAGACACAGTTTCAGGTTGATAAATGCACAATCCGGTACCGGCAATGCGTTTATCCATAGTTCTTTCGAGCAGGATTAAAATTATGACTACGATTCTCAAGCATCTTCCAGTTGGCGAACGGATTGGTATCGCTTTTTCTGGTGGTCTGGATACCAGTGCAGCACTGCTGTGGATGCGTCAGAAAGGCGCTGTGCCTTACGCTTATACTGCTAACCTGGGTCAGCCAGATGAAGAAGATTATGATGCGATTCCTCGCCGTGCGATGGAATATGGTGCAGAGAACGCCAGATTAATCGACTGCCGCAAGCAGCTGGTAGCAGAAGGTATTGCTGCCATTCAGTGTGGTGCTTTCCATAACACCACTGCCGGTGTTGCCTATTTCAACACTACCCCGCTCGGCCGTGCAGTAACCGGTACTATGCTGGTAGCTGCAATGAAAGATGACGGCGTGAACATCTGGGGTGACGGCAGTACTTATAAAGGCAACGATATCGAGCGTTTCTATCGCTACGGTCTGCTGACTAACGCTGAACTGCAAATATACAAACCTTGGCTGGACACTGACTTCATTGATGAACTGGGTGGTCGTCAGGAAATGTCTGAGTTCATGATCCAGGCCGGTTTTGATTACAAAATGTCAGTAGAAAAAGCATATTCAACTGACTCAAACATCCTGGGTGCCACTCACGAAGCGAAAGATCTGGAATTCCTGAACTCCAGCGTCAAAATCGTTAACCCAATCATGGGCGTTAAATTCTGGGATGAGAACGTCAAGATCCCGGCTGAAGAAGTGACTATCCGTTTTGAACGCGGCTACCCTGTTGCGCTGAACGGCGTGACTTTCAGTGATGATGTTGAACTAATGCTGGAAGCTAACCGCATTGGTGGTCGTCATGGTCTGGGTATGAGCGACCAGATCGAAAACCGCATTATCGAAGCGAAGAGCCGCGGTATTTATGAAGCACCAGGTATGGCGCTGCTGCATATCGCTTACGAACGTCTGGTAACAGGTATTCACAACGAAGACACCATCGAGCTGTACCATGCACATGGTCGTCAGCTGGGTCGTTTCCTGTATCAGGGCCGTTGGTTCGACTCTCAGGCTCTGATGCTGCGTGATGCGTCTCAGCGTTGGGTTGCAAGTGCCATCACCGGTGAAGTGACTTTAGAACTGCGCCGCGGTAATGACTACACCATCCTGAACACAGTGTCAGATAACCTGACCTATCAGGCAGAACGTCTGACAATGGAAAAAGGTGAATCTACGTTCTCACCAGATGATCGTATTGGTCAGCTGACTATGCGTAACCTGGATATCACTGATACCCGTGCAAAACTGATGAACTATGTAGAAACTGGTCTGCTGACCGCTTCTGCTGGTACTGGTCTGCCACAGGTAGAAAAGAAATAATCATCCGGCGAAAGCCATGATGCAAAAGGGGCATGAATCTCATGCCCCTTTTTTGTGTTCGGCTATTGTGAAATACCAGTATCAACGATAGCGGATCTTCATCCCCAGAATTACTGAAGCCAGTGCCAGCGTAATACCATTCGCCGCAACAATAGCAATCTGACCATTACTGATCCCATAAATACACCACAACATAACACCCAGTGTAAATGCGACATACATAACCAGCGAAATGCCGGAAACATCGCGAGTTTTCAATATTTTGAAAACTTGTGGGATAAATGAACCAGTCGTCAGACAACCCGCTATCAACCCCAGTAATTCAACTGATGACGCATCCATTAATACACCCTCCAAAAAAATATCCCCTCACTTGGAGGGGAGCAATATTATAATTCTTCGCCGTTACTGCTGATTACTTTCTGATACCAGCCAAAGCTCTTCTTGCGACTACGCGCCATGGTGCCTGTGCCATCATCATTTTTATCAACATAGATAAAACCGTAACGTTTGCGGTATTCACCAGTAGTGAAAGATACGCAATCCAGACACCCCCAAGGGGTGTAACCCATCAGATCCACGCCATCGTCAGTGACCGCTTTTTTCATCTGTTCGATGTGGGCTTTCAGGTATTCAATACGGTAGTCGTCATTGATCTCGCCGTTTTCTTCCACTTTATCAATTGCACCAAAGCCGTTTTCGACGATAAACAATGGTTTCTGATAACGTTCATACAGCGCATTCAATGAATAACGTAAACCAACCGGATCAATCTGCCAGCCCCAGTCAGAAGCACTGACATGCGGATTTTTCACGCTGCCGGCAAAACCGCTGATACCGTTACCAGAAACAACCGCGTCGGCTTTGACTGCATTTGACATGTAATAGCTGAAACCAACGTAATCGCAGCAGCCTTCTTTCAGGATCTGTGCATCTTCCGGTTCCATTTTGATGTTGTAACCTTTACGTTCCCAGTCTTTCAGTGCATAAGCCGGATATTCGCCGCGCATATGAACATCACCAAACAAGTAACGGTCATGCATCGCTTCCTGAGCATACATGATGTCATCCGGATGGCAGGAGAACGGATAGAGAGGAACGTAAGAAATCATGCAGCCGATTTTGAAATCCGGGTTGATTTCATGACCCAGCTTAACAACCTTGGCACTGGCAACCAGTTCATGATGCACAACCTGATACATCACTTCTTCCGGACGTTCATAGTCATTAAACACGACGCCAGAGCAGCAGTAACCAAACAGCGGATACTCGTGATTCTTCTGGTTGTTGATCTCGTTGAAGGTCATCCAGTATTTCACTTTGTTTTTATAACGACGCATCACGGTGTCGGAATAATGAACAAAGAAATCAATCACTTTACGGTTAGTCCAGCCACCGTATTCTTTCACCAGATGATTTGGCATTTCAAAATGAGACAGCGTGATTACGGGTTCGATACCATATTTCAGCAGTTCATCGAACAGATCATCATAGAACTGCAAACCCGCTTCATTCGGCTTGGTTTCGTCACCGTTCGGGAAAATACGCGTCCAGGCAATAGAAGTACGGAAGCATTTAAAACCCATTTCGGCGAATAAGGCCACGTCTTCTTTATAGTGATGATAGAAGTCGGTCGCTTCATGGTTCGGATAATAGACGCCTTCTTTGATTTCGCCGGTGATAACACGGTCAACCGTGTGTGAGCCGCCAGACAGCACATCACAAATGCTGGCACCTTTACCACCTTCGTTCCAGCCGCCTTCAACCTGATGCGCTGCAACAGCCCCACCCCACAAGAAATCTTTCGGCAACTGATGAGTCATAATCATTACTTCCTTACATGACATTTTCTGGTAATTAATACGGTTAACTTATTCGTTATTGCTGGATTGTTCAGGCCATCATGGCCAGTGCATCGGCCAGGATCTTATCACCACGCATCATGCCGTAATCCATGCTGTTGATAACAGCAATTGGCTTGCCGGCGGCATCCGCTTTTTTCTTGAACTCTTCAAATTTATATTTGATTTGCGGCCCTAACAGACAGCAGTCAAATTTCGGCAGCGTAGCGTCAAATTCTTCCATCGCGACAGCAATGATTTCTGCTTCAATGCCTTTCTGAGCAGCAGCCTGCTTCATTTTGTTCACAACCATGCTGGTAGACATGCCGGCAGCACAACAAAGAAATATTTTTTTCATAATCAAACTCTCCTGAGGTCGCTTCTATAGCGTGTTGAGGCTGATTATATCGATCCGTGCAACCGGTTACAGAAACCGGTTACAGTTTCTTGATGTGGATCTCAAAATTTTGAACTACACTTTGAACGTATCCGTTTAAAACCAGGATGGAGACCCACGATGGCAACGAAGAAGTTTGATCACTTAAAGAAGGAACACTATCAGGCTATTCGCCAAAACATTCATACGGGAGACATTTTCTTTGCTTCAGGAAATTATGCTATCAGCAAGATGATTGAGCATTTTTCAAATTCGATATTTAGTCATGTGGGTTTTATTTTTACATGGAATGACCGCATTCTTCTTTTAGAAAGCGTTGAAGATGATGGTGTTCGTGTTGTTCCTCTTAGCCAGTATGTAAATGACTATGAAAATTCAAGAAAACCATACGACGGCCGCCTCTTTATCGCCCGCTATAACACACCACTTGATACTGATGCAGTTAACAAAATGCTTGGCACTGCAGCTGATAATCTGAACAGAAAATATGATAAAGATGAAATAGCCAAGATTCTGGCCAGGGTAACGCTAAGGCTTGGAACACATAAAGAGAATGATGCCTATATCTGTTCAGAATTTGTAGATATCTGCTTTCAGTCCATTGGAATTAAGTTCCTTCGTGATCCTGAGGGATACATTTTCCCTGAGCATATTGCAGCTGATATTCATGTGGTGCCGAAATACGAAATAGTAGCTTAAGTATGCCCAGTGATTAACCCGCTCAAACCTGAAAGCCAGCGTGGATTCATCAGCAGTCCGAAAAGATTGCCTTTATTCTGAGTAAATTACGGCATAATGTGATGCTCAACACGGATTCTGACTGGCTTTCACACGGGTAGATACTTATATGAATTTTGACTATTTCTGGCTTTTCAGATCACTCCCTGCAGTAATAATAGGGCTTACCGTACATGAGCTGGCTCATGCATATACGGCATATAAACTGGGTGACATGACTGCAAAAAATGATGGTCGTCTGACGCTCAATCCATTGAAACATATTGATCCGCTCGGGTTCATTCTCATTGTGATTGCAGGATTCGGATGGGCCAAGCCTGTGAGTTTTAATCCGGACAATTTAAAGAACAAACACCGGGATGAAATTCTGATCTCGCTGGCAGGTCCGTTTTCTAATTTTTTGCTGGCAATACTATTTTTAATAGTGGCCAGAGGCCTCTACTTTTTCCCCTATTTCAGTGGCACAGAGGTCGGTCTTGCTACGATTAACTTACTGATTCTGTGGAGCGTTATAAATTTCGGGTTATTTATCTTTAATCTTATCCCGATCCCACCGCTCGATGGATCGCATATTTACATGACCTTCCTGAAAGAAACCAATCCCAAGTTACTGCAAAATATGTACAAATACGGCACATTGGGATTACTGCTTATAATATTAATCCAGAGCAATACGAAGATAGAAATATTGCCACTGGGGCCATTAATCCGAGGCATTACAAATGTCTTTATCTCCATTCTGCAGTTCAAATAACTTTGTTAAACCGGAAACTATTTTTTCATTTACAAAACCATGAAACATCTTCACATTGCTCACTGCGCAGGGCCCGCTACCCGGTTCTGGCCTGCTGACTGAATAGGAGAAATATATGAGTGACGAAATGCAAGAAACACAAGAAACACAAGAAATCCAGGATGAAGCATTCTGGGACCGCATTGATGAGGTTGTTGATCTGGCTAATCAACAAACAGAACATGCTGAAAGTGATGATGTAAGCTCTTCTTTGCTTTACGCGACAGCACGGTTTAATGCATACCTTCTTGCATCCTCAGCTGAAAATGCTGATGAAATAAAAGCTGGCAAAGAGTCCGCAGTTGAATATTTTACGGAGAAATATCGTCAGCTTCTCATTGAGAACATTGATGATTACATAGAAAATTTCGACGAATACAATTCGTAAGCTCTATATACAGAGCACAGGACTGGTCAGGTCACCGGCCATGGCCAGTCAGTTTTTCCTTCTGAATCAACATTCCTGCGCAAGTTGCCACTATCAGGCTTGATGTGTGCCCCAATAGTGTGACAAACAATCAAATATTAGAATTGTTTAATATACCCGTCATTGATCATTGCTATAGTTGATACTAATTCATCAATTAGTCCTGAGATCGTGTTATGAAGAGATTAATCATAGCGAGCGCTTTAACACTATTTTTGTCCACAACCTATGCTGCTGATGCTTTTACCGATGCAATGCAACAGGCTTATGCGCCATACCGGGTTGCCTTATTTAAAACAAATAATGGCACTCCGGATGAGGCAACAAAAAGCGTTCAGCAAGCCAAACAGGCCTGGAAGAAAATAACAGACCAATTTTCGGCTCAACCCCCTGCCCCTTATGATCGTGACGAAAAATTTGCAGCTACATTAGAAACGGTAATGCAGGTTTATAACCAGGCCGAAGAACAGGCGACACAGAAACAACTGGCTAAGTCTCATGAAACGCTGGAGAAAGTCCGGGAAGCACTTGCTGATCTCCGGCATCGCAACCAAGTGATCATTTATAGTGATCATATGAATGCATATCACTCTGTGATGGAGCAAATACTGGAGGAAAACAAGAAAATACTGGCCGAACCGGATGGTATTCAGCAACTAACCGCAAAAGCAGGCGTGTTGATCTACCTCAGTGAAAAACTTCGTACCGAAGCACCAGAGCAATACCGCAATAATGCTGAATTCACCAAGTTAATTGATAGCCAAAAATCTTCTGTGGATGCACTTCGGGAAGCGTTATTTAAAAATGATGCACCGGCCATTCATGCTGCAATCACCAAACTGAAAATGCCTTACTCTAAATTATTTCTGAAGTTTGGCTAAAACCTGACACAGAGAGCTTTGGCGATGTGTGGTTCAATGCTTTCCGGTCTTGCCAGATTTATACTGTTGGCTATTTGAACTGAAACCATGCTAGCTTCAGGTAAACCACCTTATGTTCGCATGGTCCGTTCGCATTCTGCAGAACTCATCCTGTACACATTATGAAACAGGAGACGAGTTTCGATGAGTAATCAACGCTGGAAGAATAAATGGAAACAGGATGATATCGGTTTCCACCAACTACACATTAATCCTCTGTTGCCACAATTCTGGCCAAATCTTAATTTAACAGCCGGCGATACAGTGCTGGTACCTTTGTGTGGCAAGAGTCTGGATATGAGCTGGTTCCTGGCTGAAGGGTATAAGGTTATTGGTATAGAGCTCAGCAACATCGCCATTCAGGCTTTTTTTGCCGAACGAAATATAGTCCCTACCCGTTCACGGCATGGTCGCTTTATCCGCTGGCAGCACGATGATATTCAGATTTGGTGCGGTGATCTGTTTGATCTCAGTGAAGCGGATTTACGCGGTGTCAGTGCGATCTACGATTGTGCTGCGCTGACTGCATTGCCACCTGAAAGTCGCATTCAATATGTCCGGCATCTTAGTACTATGTTGCCTGCAGATATTCAGCTATTACTGCTCACCACCGAATCTATCGATACCCTTTCTGCTGAACAACCATCTGTCATCGACAGTGAAGTCGCAAGTCTTTTTCAGTCCTGGTTTAGCGTTGAATTATTGCATGGTAATCAATGCATTAAGGTTGACCCGGAATATCCTGAAGAATCAGCACGATTACTTGAGGAAAAAGTTTACCGGATGCAATTTCACGCCGTTGCATAGTTCATGGTACTCCCCCTCTTAGTTTTGGCTAACAACCAGCGGTTTTTGTTCAGACCACTGGTTGTGATGGTTTCTCGGTAGTGGGGATTTTTCTTTTTGGGTAAACACACAATATTGAACATAATAGTTGTGACGACGAATATAAGAAAGCAAAAATAAACCCGGCGCATGATAGTGCCGGGTTTGATTCAATGAAAACCGGGAAGGATGTTAAGCACTATTGCGGGTGTTTTTTCTCCCGTTTGATAGCTTTTTTCTCTTTATCAGTCATTGCTGGTTTTTTCTTTTGCTCTTTATTGCTTTGCCATATCTTGCCCATGATCTTGCTCCTCATCGGTACCAGAAGAACGCAGGTGCATTTTAAGTATAGATCGGGATTTCAGGATTTAGTGTCAATTTGTGTAGCCATCGCTATGCCAGATGGATTTGTATGATTTGTGAGTCTATTCACAGATTGTTTCTGTAACAAAAATGTAACCGGTTTCTTTGGTAGACTAAACACCAGCCTGAATCGACTTAATATAGTCATACCAACGAATAAGGAATGAAGCCATGGCAAAAACACAACGCGAATTAATGACCGCCGGAGAATTTTACGATGCCGGCGATCCTGAGCTGTCTGCAGCCAGACACGCCTCCGCGGATCTGCAATTTGAAATCAACAATCTGCGCCCGTCAGATAAAGAAACACGCAAACAGTTATTACAAAAACTGATCGGCTCATATGGTGAACAGTTTTACATCACTCCCCCGTTTCATTGCGATTATGGTTTTAATATCACGTTTGGCGAACGTTTCTATGCCAATTTTGGTTGTACCATTTTAGACGTGGCGCCAGTCATCATTGGTGATGATGTGATGTTTGGTCCTTCAGTGCAGATAGTGACAGCGACCCATCCTCTCGATTCAGCGACGCGTATCAGTGGTGTTGAATATGCGAAACCCATCACTATTGGTTCGAAAACATGGCTGGGAGCAGGCGTTATAGTTTGTCCTGGTGTCACCATCGGTGAAGGTTGTGTGATTGGGGCTGGCAGTGTTGTAGTTAAAGATATTCCTGACTATTCAATAGCGGTGGGAAATCCTTGCCGGGTGATTCGCTCCACAACCTGAGCGCTAATCAGTTCACTCGATTCGCATCTGACAAGTGTAATGAGGGTTGACCACAGCTACTGTCTCGACGAAACTAACATCATCATTAACACTTTGATTACAAGTTATCATGGAACGCTTTATTGAACGCTTGATGTATTCTGCCCGCTGGATCATGGCCCCTATCTATCTGGGGTTGAGCCTTGCATTGCTTGCTCTGGGCATTAAGTTTTTTCAGGAAGTTTTTCATATCTTCACCGTGATCATTTCCATGAAAGAAGTGGAGCTGATACTGATCATTTTGTCGCTGATTGATATTTCGCTGGTCGGTGGACTTATTGTAATGGTCATGTATTCCGGGTACGAAAACTTCGTTTCCCGCCTTGATCTGGACGATCACGATGACAAATTGAGCTGGTTAGGGAAACTGGACGCGGGTTCTCTGAAAAACAAAGTTGCAGCATCGATTGTCGCTATTTCATCTATTCATCTGCTGAAAGTTTTCATGAACACGGAGAATATCGCTGATGATAAGATCAAATGGTACCTGCTGATCCATATCACATTCGTTATGTCTGCATTTGCGATGGGCTATCTTGATAAGCTATTACGTGATAAAGATTCACCTCATTAAAAAGAAAAAGCCTGACTAATTACAGTCAGGCTTTCTTTTAACACTATTTATTGCTTTTTAATGTAGGCAGCAAGGCGGTAATTACCCCCATCAGCGGCAACCAGCCACAGAGCTGATAAACATATTCAATACCATAGTGATCCGCTAGTTGCCCCATCAACGCGGCACCAATACCCGCGATACCAAATGCGAAGCCGAAGAATAATCCGGAGATAGTACCGACTCTGCCGGGTACCAACTCCTGCGCATAAACCAGTATGGCTGAAAAAGCAGAAGCCAGAATAAAGCCAATCACAAATGACAGAACTGATGTCCAGAATAGATCGGCATGAGGTAACGCCAGCGTGAATGGCGCAACACCCAGAATGGAGAACCAGATCACTCGTTTACGACCAACCTTGTCACCGATAGGCCCACCCAGTACAGTCCCTGCAGCAACAGCAAACAGGAAGATAAACAGATGGTACTGCGCATTCTGTGCGTTCAGACCAAAATGATGCATCAGATAAAAGGTGTAGTAATTAGTCAGACTCGCCAGATAGAGATATTTTGAGGTGATCAGCAGAAGCAGCACACCGAGAGCCATCATGATTCTGGTGCGGGATAACCCGGATTCTCTGGAGGTAATATTTAACTTCTGACTACGGTGTTGTTGCCGATACCAGTTTCCCACCTTCCATAAAATAAACATGGCCAGCAGTGCTGCCAGTGAAAACCAGGCCAGACTCCCCTGCCCGAATGGGAAGATGATAACTGCGGCCAGCAAAGGACCTGTCGCTGTACCCGCATTCCCACCCACCTGAAAGATGGACTGAGCCAAACCATGTCTGCCACCGGAAGCCATGCGGGCAACCCGTGATGATTCCGGATGGAAAATTGAAGACCCTAGCCCCACCATGGCGGCAGCTATTAGTAAAAGCGGGAACGTGTGCGCCTGACTCAGCAGTAACAGACCGACACAGGTTGACCCCATACCCACGACCAGAGAATAAGGTTTGGGGTGTTTGTCGGTATAAAAACCAACCATCGGCTGCAAAATAGACGCTGTTAACTGATAGGTCAGCGTCAGCAGACCAATTTGAGTGAAATTAAGATCGTAATTGCCTTTCAGCAACGGATAGATAGCGAAAATAAGCGACTGCAGCATGTCATTAAGAAAATGCGACATACTGATAGCACCAAGAACCCGAAAACGCGTATCACTCGCTTTCGGCTGAACAAGAGCCTGAGAATCTTCCATAAGAATTTTTTGCTAAATAAAGAAAACCAGAGAGATACATTCTAACGTGATTTGAATCACATCAGCGGATTTTGTTTTTCTTTCTGTCCGGTTAGCGGAAACTTAGAATGCTGATACAAACTCATCCGTACAGACCGGATATTTCTGATTAATCAATTCCGAGATGAACGGTGAAGGTTCTGCAGGGTGATATACCAGATAGACCCGGTGACGAGCTCTGGTCAGCGCGACATAAAACAACCGTCTCTCTTCTGCATAAGAAAACGTTTCTTTCTCAGGCAATAAAAACTCAAGGATCGGATCTGTCTCTTTCAGGCTGGGGAACCCATATTTGCCGTTGTTCATCCCCAATGCAATGACGTAGTCTGCTTCTTTCCCTTTAGATGCGTGTACGGACATAAACTCAATGTCCAGATACGGATACTGGAATTCCATCTGTCGTTTAAGAATGACTGGACTATCATCACCCAGCAGAAAATTAAACCGGGCCAATACTGCAACTGACGTTTTCTGCTCGGAATAAACAGGCACATCCTGATTGAGATGATGTAATACCTGATGCAATCCCCGCTCTGAAACGGATGCCTGTACCAGAGATACGGCAGGATGCGCCACTATTGAAGCGGAGTTAATTGTTTTATTTATCTGCTCCGGATTTTTCAGTACAAACCCGGAGGCAACTTCACCAATCTTATTATTAAACCGGAACGTGGTATCAAGTGCAGTAGTCGCGGTCGCACCAAATATAGATTCAAATTGGCGGGTGATATTGATATCACTACCCGTAAAACGATAGATCGATTGCCAGTCATCTCCCACGGCAAACAGTACCGTGTCATCCCGCTGAGCTAACAAAGCCTTAAGCAAGCGGGCGCGTTCCTGACTGATATCCTGAAATTCATCCACCAGAATATGCTGATAGGGTGAGCAATAACGGCCCGACTCGACATACTCGATCGCTTTACCAATCATATCGGCAAAATCAATTTCATTTCTTTCCGTTAAATGTTGCTCGTAAGCAGCTAACACAGGCTGAAACAGTGACAGAAAGAGAGAAAAACGCACACTGCTACGTTGTTTTTTTATATCAGTAGCGAATGCCGGGAATGTCAGGTGTGATTGTTTAAATAACAGCAGGAAGTCAGCTATCAGCAGGGAGAAATCAGCTGCTGATTTCGGATAGGCACGATCTGTACAAAACTGACTGACTTTCTTTTTATATGCCTCATTCATCATCAGCTGACCAATAACATCACCAATGAACTGCATGAATGCCGCATTATTCTCAACGAAAGGCGTGATAACAGGCCATTTACCTTCCACTTTGCCAATGATCTCAAGCCCGAGTGCATGGAAGGTTTTAATAACAGGCGTTGCGTTCTTTAAAAGTGGTCGCAGGCACTTATCCTGTCGTTCCTGCATTTCTCCGGCTGCTTTTTTAGCAAAGGCCAACATCAGAATTTTTTCCGGCTGAGCTTGTGCCGTTACTAACAGATACCCTGCCCGACCAATCATCGTGCTGGTCTTGCCGGTTCCCGCCCCGGCTAAAACCAGATTATGGTCTTCATTGATAATACAGGCTTTGCGTTGTGCCAACGTTAATGTGTTCTTCTCAATATGGTCAAAAAACGACTGACACCGGAGTAACTCTTGTTTCAGGAATTTTGTGTTTGCCCGTTTTACTTTCTCTTCAGCAAAAGAAACAAAATCAGCCGAATATTTCAATGCGGCCAATTGAGAAGAAGTAGCAAAACATTCCCGTAAATAAACAGAGGTGTTCTTCAGAAGCCGGCGGCAACGTTCCACCAAATGCCGGCATTGCGATGAGCGCCGGAAAGATGACGCATCCAGAAAGGTCTGTATCTCGGTTTTAAGCTGTTTTGCTTCCTGATACTCAGCCTGTAATTGTTGCTGAACATGAAGTTTCAACGAATCATTCAGTAATTCTGAAAATTGGCGTAATTGCGATGCTGAGAAGCCTTTATACAGATACGATTTCTTAGCGGTAGTCACAGATAAATGCGACCAGAACAGACGCCGCTTGATCTTCGGCAATGAACTCATACGGCTGAATGGCAATACCATCTTTTTCTTACCATCAGAAATCTGCAGTCCTTTACTCTGCAACGTCAGCACCGATGCCGGATGCCTGAACAGCAGATTCGTCAGCCAGTTGTTCTTAATTTCGTAAGTATTCATTTAATAATTCATGTACAGAGCCCGCACCTAAAGATAACACGGGAAAAAGCTAATCTTTCATCCAGTTGGCCTGTAATCTGCACTTAATCTGGCAGCACAAAGAAAAATGCCATTACATGGCTATAAAACATACACAGAGTGATTCAGCCTCAGCTAAAATACCAAAAGGTTGTGTTCAGGCTGAATCTTTAACGCAACACATAGTGTTTGGCACATTATTCCGGTAATCATGGCTCTGCATGGTGATTTTTTCGCTGATCAGTGAATTTACATGCAGAAAAAATGGCAAATTGGACAATTTTTTGCTTAACTCGCACATCAATTTTTTACACCCGCAAACGGAGTGTCGTAAAGAGGATGACAACACATCATTACCAGCTTGAATTGTGGGATATCACTAAGCAATATCCCGGCTGTCTTGCGAACAACAAGATCAATTTGAAGCTCGAACGTGGTGAAATCCATGCACTATTGGGTGAAAATGGTGCAGGAAAGTCAACCTTGGTCAAAATCATTTATGGTTTGGTGACCCCGGACAGTGGTTCCATCGTGTGGGATGGGCAGGAGTTGCAAATCCGCTCTCCTTCTCATGCGCGTGAATTGGGCATCGGTATGGTGTTTCAGCATTTTTCGCTGTTCGAAACACTGACCGTCACGGAAAACATCGATTTGTGTTTAACCCCTTCAATGCGGGAACAGATTGGTGATCTAGCAGGACGCATCCGTGAGCTGTCGGGAAATTACGGATTGAATATTGATCCAGATCGTTATGTGTTTAGCTTGTCCATGGGCGAACGCCAACGAGTCGAAATTCTTCGCTGTCTGATCCAGCAGGTAAAATTACTCATTCTTGATGAACCAACTTCCGTGCTGACACCGCAGGAAGTGGATAGTCTGTTTGTAGTATTACGCCAGCTGGCTTCGGATGGCTGCACGATCCTGTTTATCAGCCATAAACTGAAAGAAGTGACTGCACTCTGCCATAAAGCAACAATATTGCGTGGCGGACGAGTTACCGGTGCCTGCGTGCCTGCAAATGAAACACCGGAAAGTATCGCCCGCATGATGGTGGGTGACAGTGCTATTGCCGAAACTTACGAACGTCGTTCCAGCAAGAAAATTAATCTTGCGGTGAAAGACCTCTCTCTGCCGGCACCGAATCCGTTTGCCTGTGCCTTGAAACAGCTTAATTTTTCCCTGCGTGGCGGTGAAATTCTCGGTATTGCCGGGGTCGCCGGTAACGGACAGGAAGAACTGTTAAGCGTACTGAGTGGCGAATGGCTCAGCCCTCATAGTGATCAAATCATTATGAATGGCAAACCCGTCGGACGCCTGAAAGTCGGTAATCGCCGTCAGCTCGGTATGGCTTATGTTCCGGCAGAACGTCTGGGGCATGGTGCCGCGCCGAAAATGAGTCTGCGCGAAAACCTGCTGCTAACAAATGCGACACTGGGGTTAAAACGCTGGGGTTGGGTGAAATGGAACAAAGTTTCTGCCCGTACCCGCGATGTGATTGAGCAACATCAGGTGAAATGTCATAACGAACATGCACCGGCGCACTCACTGTCCGGCGGTAACCTGCAGAAGTTCATCATTGGTCGTGAACTGGCTCTTGAGCCTAATGTGTTTGTTTGTGCTCACCCGACCTGGGGGGTAGATATTGGCGCAGCAAATGCGATCTATCGTGAACTGATGGAACTGCGCGATCGTGGCGCAGCAATAGTCGTAATCTCTGAAGATCTGGATGAACTGTTCCTGATCAGTGACCGTATTGCCGCCTTGTTTGATGGCCATCTGTCACCTCTGGTTAAAACACAGGAAACCAGCACGAATCAGATCGGTCAGTGGATGGCCGGACAATTTCTGGAGCAGGAATAAACCACCATGTGGCAATTTCAACCTCGTACTTTTATCCCATGGTATCTGCAGCTGGTTTCACCGCTGATCGCGGTGTGCCTGACTATTCTGCTGGGAATGGGATTATTTAGTTTTCTGGGCAAAGATCCGCTGCATGCTATGTATGTGTTCTTTATCAGCCCACTTTCCGATGGTTACAACGTCGGTGAGTTATTAGTCAAAACCGCGCCGATGCTGCTTTGTGCGGTCGGTCTGGCGCTGTGCTATCAGGCTAATCTGTGGAATATCGGTGCCGAAGGCCAGCTGTTGCTGGGCGCGGTAGTCGGTAGTGCAGTCAGTCTGCAATTTGCAGACTCTTCCATGAGTGTCTGGCTGGCGATGATCGCCGGAGTCCTGGCCGGGATGGCATGGTCAGGGATTGCGATTGCATTGCGGCAGTGGTTTAACAGTAACATCATTCTGACCACCATCATGCTGAACTACATTGCACTTTATACACTGCAATGGGCTGTGCATGGTCCGCTGAAAGATCCGGAAGGCATGGGTTTCCCTGAATCAGCCTTGTTTGCGGATACACAGTTACTGCCGATTCTGATTGAAAATACCCGTGTCCATCTGGGTGTGCTCTTTGCATTGCTGGCAGCAATTCTGTCCTGGATCTTACTGCGCTTCAGCTGGCTGGGTTTCCAGATCCGGGTATTAGGTCATGATGAGTCATCGGCACATTATGCCGGTTTCTCCATCCGTCGCTTACGCTGGGGAATTATGCTTTTTTCCGGTGCGCTTGCCGGTCTGGCTGGTGCCAGTGAAGTATCAGGCCCGATTGGTCAGCTGATTCCTGCGGTCTCTCCCGGTTATGGTTATGCCGCAATCATCGTGGCATGGCTGGGGCGTTTGCACCCGCTTGGCATGTGTGTATCCGGTCTGTTCCTGGGGCTGATTTACATGGGCGGTGACATGGCTCAGATTGAGCTTGGTGTACCTACCGCTATTACCGGTCTGTTCCAGGGCTCATTATTGTTCCTGTTGCTGGCAAGCGATTTTCTGTTGCGCTATCGCCTGGTTAAAGTGAAGTCGAAGGAAACTCAGAATGGATAATGAACTGCTTCTGCAAATTCTGACGGCAGCCATTAAAACCGGAACACCGTTGCTGCTGGTTGCCCTGGGTGAAATGATTTGTGAGAAATCAGGTGTCCTGAACCTCGGTCAGGAAGGCATGATGCTAATGGGTGCGGTATGTGGTTTTATCGCCACATCAAACACAGGTTCTCTCGTCTTTGGCATCATGATGGCCATGCTGGCAGGAACCCTGATGTCACTGCTGTTTGGTGTGATCAGTATGCACCTGCGGGCCAATCAGGTTGCTACCGGCCTGGCTCTGACTATTTTTGGTACCGGTCTGAGCGCCTTTATCGGCTCCACTTATGTCGGCCAGACGGTTAAAGGTTTCCAGGCGTTTGTTATTCCGGGTTTATCAGATATCCCTTTCATCGGTGCTCTGCTTTTCAAACATGACCCGCTGATTTATCTGAGCTGGTTGCTTGCCATCGTGGTTGGCTGGTTCTGTGTTAAAACCCGCGGTGGTCTGATTCTGCGTGCTGTGGGCGAAAACCCGCATAACGCGAATGCCATTGGTTTACCGGTGCTTAAAGTCCGTTATCTGGCAATTCTGTTCGGTGGCGCAATGGCTGGTCTGGCCGGTTCTTATATGTCGCTGGTTTATACTCCGATGTGGATGGAAAACATGACCGGTGGTCGTGGCTGGATCGCATTGGCACTGGTTGTTTTCGCTTCCTGGAAAACCAAGAACCTGATACTGGGTGCTTACCTGTTCGGTCTTGCCAGTATTATGCATCTGGTTCTGCAGGGCTTGGGCATGAAAATATCCCCTAGCCTGCTGGCAATGCTGCCGTATCTGGCGACGCTAATTGTAATGATTTTTATCGGTTCTAACCGGATGAAAGAAAAACTGTCTGCCCCTATGTCGTTGGGTCAGACTTTTGATTCCAGAGTATAATTTTTCATTGATCGGAGAAATACGCATGAAGACAAGGATTTTTCGTTTACTGGCTGTAGCCGCATTAACTGCTGGCTGCTCTATTGCTTCAGTTTCAGCCGCAGAAGAACCAATGAAAGTTGGTTTTATTTACGTTGGCCCAGTTGGTGATCATGGCTGGAGCTATGAGCACGACCGTGCACGTAAAGAACTGGAAAAAGCGCTGCCAGGTCAGATTACAACTACTTTCGTGGAAAACGTAGCCGAAGGTGCCGATGCTGAACGTGTCATCACTCAGCTGGCTAAGAGTGGTAACAAAGTCATCTTCACCACTTCTTTCGGTTTCATGAACCCGACGCTGAAAGTAGCGAAAAAATTCCCTAACGTGATTTTTGAACATGCGACTGGTTACAAACGGACTAAAAACGTAGGTACTTATATCCAGCGTGCATATGAAGGCCGTTATGTTGCCGGTGTTGCGGCTGGTATGCTGACCAAGTCCAACACTATCGGTTACATTGCTTCCTTCCCTATTCCTGAAGTATATCGTGACATCGATGCCGTATTCATGGGTGCCAAGTCTGTTAATCCAAATGTAAAAATCAAAATCGTTTGGGTTAACTCCTGGTACGATCCGGGTAAAGAAACTGACGCAGCAAACACGCTGATCGATCAGGGTGTAGACGTACTGATGCAGCACACAGATAGCCCTGCGCCAATGATGGTTGCTGAAAAACGTGGTATCCGCGCCGTTGGTCAGGCTTCAGACGTTTCTCATTACGGTCCTAAAGCGCATATCTTCTCTATCGTTGATAACTGGGAACCACACTACCTGAAAACTATTCAGGCAGTTAAAGACGGTAGCTGGAAGCCACAGGACTACTGGGGTGGTTTTGCTGAAGACGTCGTGAAACTGGGTTCTATCAATGACAATCTGCCACAGAACGTCAAAGATGCGATCAACACGACTTACACCAAAATCAAAACTGGTGAACTCAAACCATTCACTGGCCCGCTGAAAGACAACACTGGTAAAGAAGTGGTTGCGGCTGGTCATTCAATGACCGATGCAGAACTGGCTCAGATCAACTGGTTTGTTGAAGGCATCGACGCTACTGTTGCTAAATAAATCCGCTGATTATTATCAGAATAAAAAAAGCCCTGAATACAATTCAGGGCTTTCTAGTCGAATGGTTACTGATTAATCAGATAACCGCAGCAATACCGTCAATCAAGGCATCAATGTTGTTTTTAGTCATACCGGCAACACTGATACGGCCTGAACCGACGATATAAATCGCAAATTCTTTATTCAGGCGCGTAACCTGTTCTTTGTTCAGTCCGGAGAATGAGAACATACCATTCTGTTCAGTGATGAAATTGAAATCCTGTTTGATCCCTTTGGCTTTCAGTTTCTGAACAAACAATTCACGCATTTCCCAGATACGATCACGCATTGCTTTAACTTCAGCAACCCATTCTGCACGCAGTGCAGGATCTTTCAGCACAGTAGCAACAACAGCTGCACCATGTGACGGTGGATTGGAGTAGTTTGCACGGATAGTCGTTTTAACCTGACTGAACGCACGCAATGCGATTTCAGCGTCAGTAGTTACAACAGTAATAGCACCAACACGCTCATTGTATAAGCCGAAGTTTTTAGAGAATGAACTGGCAACCAGTAATTCTTTATTGTACTTGGCAAAGGTGCGTAAACCAGCCGCATCTTCTTCTATGCCACTACCAAAACCCTGATAGGCAAAATCGAAGAATGGCAGTAATTTGCGTTCAGCACAGAATTTTGCCAGTACTTCCCATTGTTCCAGTGATGGATCAACACCGGTCGGGTTATGGCAGCAACCATGCAGCAGAACAACATCACCAGGCACTGCTGCAGACAAGGATTCCAGCATACCGTCAAAATCCAGATTCTTCCCGGCTGGATCGTAGTAACAGTATTCAGCAGTTTCCATTCCGGCAACACCAAATACCTGGAAATGGTTTACCCAAGTCGGATTAGAGATCCAGACCTTTTTAGAAATTCCCTGACGGAACAGGAATTCAGCACCAATACGCAGAGCACCCGTACCACCCGGTGCTTGTGCTGTTTTAGCACGTTTGCTGGTCACGATCTCATGATCAGCGCCAAACAGCAGTTCCTGTACCAGCTGTGCATACTCAGCATTACCTTCAATGCTCAGATAGTTTTTAGTGGTTTCAGTTTCCAGCAGAATTTTTTCTGCCTTCTTAACACAGTTGAGGATTGGCGTGGCACCAGCTTCATCTTTATAAATGCCGACACCCAGATTGATTTTGTTAGTACGCGGGTCATTACGGAATTCTTCGGTTAAACCCAATATCGGGTCGGCCGGAGCCTGTGTCACCTTCTCAAACATGGTTCGTCCTGTTTTCTGTTTGGCTAGTTGGGGGGATGAGAACATGCGTCTCTTAACTTTGCTATTTATAGCACTGCACGGATAAAGCCACTATAGCAAATTAAAAATCTATAATTCATGAACCCATTTTTTTGCATATACCATGACTTGCTGCGGTATTTTTCGCTGATTTTCGATTAAAAACTGCAGGTTGATTTGCTGTTTCCGGGACAGAGTTGACACCGGCCATTTTTCATCCGGCTCCAGTGCCCGACCTAATAATCGTAGATAATCAGGCCAGTTTTCAGGTAAATACAAGGAAAGTGGTCTTTGCAACCGCTCAGCAAACTCTGCCGATTTTCTGAGGCTATCCGGGGAAAGATCAGCAAACTGACTCCAGTGAATATCATCCGTCAGAGCACGGAGCAGATGTTCCGCCATCATCGTATCTTTTAATGGTGCGTGCAGCAGCAAGGTATCCGGAGGCAACATCATACTGACAAATGCATCCCGGTTATCAACCGTGATCACATGCCGGGGCGGCGTATTTTTCCAGAGGATCTTTTTAATATCCGGGATAACCCGTTCCGGTATGACCACCTCTCCCCACACACTGAATAACGTACTGACATCAATCAGCTCGCCGGATTGCATAAAAATACTGCAAGGCAGATTACAGCGTAATAACAGGTAACTATCCCGATGTAATGTTATCTCGTGCTCACGCATCT